>CAVRGZ010000005.1:0-200648 GCA_963720895.1 uncultured Verrucomicrobiae bacterium | reverse complement strand
TCGTCGGTCAACAACGACAGGCTCAGCAGCACCGGCCGCGGCTCGCCGGCACGAGTTACGTGGCACAATTCGACGTTGCGAACTGTCTCGCCCTGAATACAGGTTTCTCTCGCGTCGCGATACCGTTGACAGTCCTGGTTCCAGACCAGCTTAGCGCCGGGCTGTCCAAGCAACTCGCTGCTTGACCAGCCGTAGGCTCGTTCAGTTTCCTGGTTGACCTTGATGATTCGTCCTTCCAGATCCTCGACCCATTTCGGGTCGACGCCATCGACAAACACCTTGCTCATGAGCCGCAGGTCGGCCTCGG
Source organism: uncultured Verrucomicrobiae bacterium (assembly GCA_963720895.1). Lineage (GTDB taxonomy): Bacteria > Verrucomicrobiota > Verrucomicrobiia > Chthoniobacterales > UBA10450 > Palsa-1392. Next base: position 200,341 of record CAVRGZ010000005.1, on the reverse strand, counting down.
CCTGTTTGAGCGAATCAATGTCGATCAGCGTCAGCACGATGCCTTCGATCGCGTTCTTGGTTCGATAGGGCACAATGCGCAACAAGAACCAGTTGCCGTCCAGATCGCGCACCTCTCGCTCAACCCGATCGCTGGTGTCGAGCACGTGCTGCAAGTCGACCAGCAAGGTGGGATGATCGATGGTGTGAGTGAAGTTGTCGATCCGCCGGCCCACGTCCTGGGCCATGATCTGAAAGGTCCGGCCGATGGCCGGCGTGAACTTGCGGATGCGCAGGTCGCTGATCCAGGAAGACCATGCCCACCTCGGTGCTGCGCAACAGATTATCCATGTCGTCGGTCATTTCAGTCAGTTCGACGATTTTCTGCTGGTACTCGGCGTTGACCGTGTACAGTTCCTCGTTGACCGAGTGCAACTCCTCGTTGGTGCTCTGCAGCTCTTCGTTCGAGGCCACGAGCTCCTCGTTGGTGGCCTGCAACTCCTCGTTGCTGGTCTCCATCTCTTCGATGGTGGTCTGCAGATTTTCTTGCGTTTGTCGTAGTTCGTTCTCCAGGTCGGCCAATCGATCGTTCGAGACTTCGCCCAGGTTGAACGAAGTCGCCGGCCGGCTCGTGAGATTCGGGCTGGCGCGCTTCGAACCGGACCAGGGTGTAGCCGGCCTCCCCCTCGCGGCGCCCCAAGGGCTGGACGTCGATCGTCACTTCCTGCCCCAGGTTTTGTTCGCCGGCCAGCGTGCCCCGATAGCTGACCGTGGCTTGCAGCTTCTCGGCCCGGTGCAGCGCGCCGGCCAAGGCCACGCGCATTTCGGGCTGAACCAACTCCAGTAAACTGCTCGAGGGCCGGCCGTCGCCGAGCTTCAGGAATTGGCCTACTCCGCCAAACAGGTGCAACACTTCGCGCCGCTCGTTGATCAGCACGCTAGGCGGCATGAACTGGTCGAGCACCAGATCGTAGGCCTTGAGTAAACGGGCGTCGGCGGACGGCCCCTGCGAAGCTCGGGTTTGCAACTCGGAGGGGCGCGGCGGTTGCCAGCCTGCGGTCAACGGTAGTCGCAGATCGGCTGGGTAGCGGACATCTCGCTGTTTGCGGTACAGCTTCCAGCGGTGGTCCAGCAATTCGAACTCGTCGGCCAGCTCGCCGGGGCTCTCGCTGGGGCCGAGGAACAAAATGCCGCCCGGCCGCAGACCAAAATGAAACAGCGACAGCGCCTTGCGCTGGGCATGCGGCTGAAAGTAAATCAGCAGGTTGCGACAACTGATCAGGTCCAGACGCGTGAAGGGCGCATCCTTGAGCACGTTGTGGGGCGCAAACACGATCAGTTTGCCGCAGCTCGGGCGTGATCCGATATCCGTCGCTCTGTTCCAGGAAGAATCGCTTAATTCGCCCCGGATCCAGTTCCACCAGAGCCTCCGCCCGATAGAGCCCGGCGCTGGCCGTTTCCAACGAAACGCGATGCACGTCGGTGGCAAAGATCTTAACGTTCAGGGTTCGTCGCCGCACGTCCATCCACTCCTGGATCAACATGGCCAGGGAGTATGGCTCTTCGCCGGTGGCGCAGCCAGGCATCCAGATGCGCAGCTCGTCGTCAGGGCCCAGCCGCGTCAGCAACTGCGGCAAAATCTCGTGTTCCAGACGCGCAAAGGCCTCGCGATCGCGAAAAAATCGGGTCACGCCGATCAACAGGTCGCGGTACAGGGCGTTCAGCTCCGCCGGGTCACGTTGCAATCGGGCCAGGTATCCGGCCAGATCCTGCGCCTGGCCGATCACCACCCGGCGCTCGACACGCCGCTGCACCGTGCCCGGCTTGTAGTGGGAAAAGTCGATGCCGAAATCGCGGCGCAGCAGCTGCAAGATCGAGTCGAAGTGATCGCCGGACTCACCGGGGACGGGCTGAGCGTGGTACTGTTCTCGCGAGCAATTGTTGTAGTGCGCGAGGGCTTCGGGCATTGCCTGGGGTGTGAGCACCAGGTCGACAATGCCGGTGTCGATCGCGCTGCGTGGCATCCCATCGAAATGAGCGCTCTCGGGACTCTGCGAGATTACCAGTCCGCCGACTTCATGGATCTCGCAGATACCGCGCGAGCCGTCGCTGCCGGTGCCGGACAGGATGACGCCGATCGCTCGATCGCCGGAGTCCTGCGCCAGCGAACGAAAGAAGGTGTCGATCGGCAGGCTAAGCGCTTGCGAGGGATCCTTGTCGGTCAGTAGCAGCCGGCCGCCGGAAATGATCATCTCTTTCTTCGGCGGAATCAGGTAGATGGCGTTGGGGCGCACTTCCATCGCGTCTTCCACGCGGTGGATTTCCAAGGTGGTGTGCGCGCGAGCAGCTCATTCATCACGCTCTTAAAATCCGGCGATAAATGCTGAATCACGACGTAGGCCATGCCCAAGTCGGCAGGCACGCCGGCAAAGAATTGCTCGATCGCTTCCAGTCCGCCGGCCGAAGCGCCGATGCCCACGACGCACGGCAACGGCGGCGTTGGTTCCGCGTCGGCGGAATCGGTAACCCGGAGGTCCAACGGAAGATCCAGTTCGTCTTGCTCGCCCATCATGATGGATTGCCCATCGCGACCTTTTCGGGGCCGAAAACCCGCCCTTGTGGACTACCGGCCACTGGCGATTCAGGTTTTCCCCACGGCCCATTTCGTTGTTGGCTGGGCGACGGATGCATTTCCCGTTCCAAGCCGATCGGTGGTTTCGTAAGGGTATATGGTAAAGGGTGTTGCGGCATAATCGCACTGGCCGAAGAAATTCCGGTCGCGGATAGGACCTGGACGTTTTCCGGCCATCTCGCGTGCCTGGTCGCCAAGCGACCAATTAGGGATTCGCGGAGAAGGTCGCACCCCGAGGACGGGTCGCGGAATCGTTTTCTGTTGCCCGTTGACATGCCGCCTGAAAACACTTAGGATCCGCGGTTTGCCCATTTGGCGAAACGACATAAGTAATTGCTGCCGCCCGGACCTAAAGCGTTCGCTAGTCAGAAGTTCAGGAGTAGTTTGTGGCGGGTCATACGCAAGAAATCATTCGCATTCGGATGGAAGCTTACGACCACTCGGTGCTGGATCAAAGTGCCGCGGAAATCGTGGATACGGCCAAGCGGACCAATTCCGAAGTTCACGGGCCGATTCCGCTGCCGACGCGGATCGAGCGATACACCGTGCTGTCGAGCCCGCACATCGACAAGAAGGCCCGGCAGCAGTTCGAGATTCGCACGCACAAGCGGCTGATCGACATCGTGCAGGCGACGGCCAAGACGATCGAAGCGCTGAACAAGCTGAGTCTGCCGGCGGGCGTGGATATCAAGATCAAGGCTTCGAGCCGGCACTAGGCAGGTTCGGAGCCGGAGCGGCGAATCGTAGCAGTCGCACGGCGGTCTTCGTGACGGCCGCCAACCTTTTGGATCCTCCTATGCACTGGAAGCTGCGCGGGTAAAGCGAGGCCGCATTGGCTTCGACTTCCTGTCACGGCAACCGACCACAGGAAACACTGCGATGGCAATAGGATTGCTCGGCCGCAAGGTCGGGATGACGCAGATTTTTGATGAAGGCGGCAAGCGGTTCCGGTACCGTCATTCAGGCCGGTCCGCCACGTGCTTGCAGGTGCGCACGAGGATCGCGACGGATACGAGGCCGTGCAGCTGGGCTTTCTCGATAAGCCCCGCCGCCTGGCCAGCCGCAGTGAACGTGGTCATGTTGCCAAGCTCGACAGCAAGCGTCGAAGGCCCGCGGCAAGGCTGGCGTCGAGGCTCTCGCCAAGGCCGATTGCGAGCCGCAGCGGTTTGTTCGCGAATTTCGCGGCTCCGTCGACGGCGTCGACGGTCGGCCAGAAGCTCGACGTCACTCAGTTCGCCGAGGTCAAGCGGTCGACGTCATCGGCATGACCAAGGGCCGCGGTACCGCCGGCGTGATGGAGCGGCACAACTTCGCCGGCCAGCGGGCCACGCACGGCGTGAAGAAGGTGCATCGTCACGCCGGCTCGATCGGTCAGAGTCAGTTTCCCGGTCGCGTGCCCAAGGGTAAGCAGATGGCCGGCCGCTACGGCAACGAGCAGAGCACGATGCGCAATCTGAAGGTCGTGCGAGTCGACGCGGAGAATAACCTGCTGCTGGATTCGCGGCGCGGTGCCTGGCCGAATGGCGGCTATGTGGTGATCCAGGAAACGAACAAGTTGTAGATCCCAGTGCGGTCGCGCGTGGCTCGCAGTTCGAGTACGTGGTCGATCAGGAAAGATTCAGTCGATGGCAAGCTTGCCCGTTTACGATCGCACCGGCAAAGCGGTCGGCAGCTACGAGATCGAGCCCGACCGACTTGCGCCGCGCATCAACAAGCAATTGCTGCACGACGTGGTGGTGATGTACCAGGCGAACCTGCGGCAGGGCACGGTCAGACCAAGAGTCGCGGCGAAGTGGCCGGCTCGACCAAGAAGATGTATCGCCAGAAGGGCACCGGCAATGCCCGTGCCGGTTCGCGCCGCAGCGGCATTCGTCGTGGCGGCGGTCACATCTTTGCCAAGCGGCCGCGCGACTGGACCTATCGCCTGCCGCGCAAGGCAGTGCAGCTGGCCACGCGCATGGCGGTTGGCTCGAAGATTCGAGACGAGCAAGTGATGCGTGATCGACGAGTTGACGTTCGACGCGCCCAAGACCAAGGACATGGCCGCGATCCTCAAGGCGCTTGAAGCTGCGAGGCAACAGCATGCTGGTGGCCACGGCCGAGCATGACGTGAATGTGTACAAGAGTGCCCGCAATATCGACCGGGTGACGGTCTCGCCGGTCGCTGAGTTGAATGCCCTGGCGGTGTTGCAGCCGCAGCGGTTGCTGGTGACCAAGGCCGCGCTGGATGCGCATGCAAGGCGAGCGCGGCACAGACGAAGTCAGCGGCGAGCAATCGATAGCCGCGAATTGCAAGTCAGGCAGGAAGAATCACGGACATGGCCACCGACACCACCACGCCAGCTGAAGCCAGTTGCTGCGAGCCGCACCAGGTGATTCTGCGTCCGCTGGTGACCGAAAAGGGAATGCATCGCTCGACGCGCCACAACGCCTACGCGTTTGAGGTGAATCGCTTGGCGACCAAGGACGACGTGCGGCGGGCCATCGAAGAGTTGTTCAATGTGAAGGTGCTGAAGGTGCGCACGCAGAATCGCAAGGGCAAGCCGCGGCGGACGTCGTTTCAGCTCAGGGCAGCACCAAGGATTGGAAGAAGGCGATCGTGACGCTGCACCCAGAGCATCGGATCGACTTCTTCTAGTGATCGACCGAGTGACGGTCGCATAGCGAGCTGCATCCGCACGAGCATTCGCCAAGCAGACGAGTCAATCATGGGCATTCGACGATACAAACCGACCACGCCGGCCGCCGCGGCGCCAGCGTCAGCGACTTCGCCGACCTGACCAAGGGCGCCAAGCCCGAGAAGAGCCTGCTGCGTCCCGAAGCGCAAAAAAGGCGGCCGCAATAACCAGGGCCGGATCACGGCGCGGCATCGTGGCGGCGGCCACAAGCAGCATGTATCGCCTGATCGACTTTCGCCGCAACAAAGATGGCGTGCCGGCCAGCGTGAATTCGATCCAGTACGATCCCAACCGCAGTGCCCGCATCGCTCTGTTGCACTATGTCGATGGCGAGAAGCGCTACATCCTCGCTCCCGACGGGCTGAAGGCGGGCGACGAAGTGATAAGCGGGCCCGATGCTCCGCCGCGGTGGGCAACTGCCTGCCGCTGAAGAACATTCCGTTGGGCATGACGATTCACAACATCGAATTGCAGCCGGGCCGCGGCGGCGTGCTGTGCCGCTCGGCCGGCATCGAGCGCGACGCTGGCGGCTCGTGAGGCCGACTGGGCGCAGATCAACCTGCCGAGCGGCGAAATTCGCCGCGTGCCGGCCAGCTGCCGGGCGACGATCGGCGCGGTCGGCAATTCGGATCACGATGAACGTCGTGTTCGGCAAGGCCGGCCGCAATCGCTGGAAGGGTCGTCGCCCGCACGTTCGCGGCACCGCCATGAACCCGATCGACCATCCGCACGGCGGTGGCGAAGGTCGCACCAAGGGTGGTCGTCATCCGGTCAGCCCGACGGGCAAGCCGGCCAAGGGTGGCTCGACCCGCAAGCGTCGCAAGCCGTCGAATGCCGCGATCGTTCGTCGTCGTCGTTCGCGCCGTTATGGCCAGTTGAAGATCAAGTTAACCGTATTCGAATTCACTGAACCAAACCGCCGACTGAGTCGCCATGGGAAGGTCACTCAAGAAAGGCCCGTTCGTCGGCGACAAGCCGGAGCCCGCTCTCGAATAACTCGTGGGCAACCCTGGGTGTGGGATTCCCGTTCCAAGGCGGGACCCGCGGCGAAAGATGCCAAAAGTTCGGGCGGCGGATAGTCCTTGCCGGAATTTTTGGCGCTCGCCTAGGATGTCGAATTAAAGTGAGAAAGGATCCAGATGCCGACTTCGAATGATCGTTGGCAAAAGCAGGTAAACGAAGTCTTCGACGCCGCGGTCGAACTGGCCGAGTCGGCCCGGACGCGATTTCTCGATCAGGCATGCGGCGAGGACCGCGAGTTGCGGGCCGAGGTCGAGTCCCTCCTCGCCTCCGACGAGCAGGCCCGCAGTTCATCGAGGACCCGTCGTTGCGATCCCGCGTGACTTTTTCCCCGGAGGAACAATAGGAACTGGCCGGGCAGTCTTGGCGCCTACCGGATCATCCGCGAGATCGGCCGGGGCGGCATGGGCGCCGTCTACCTGGCGGTGCGCGCGACGACGCTCATTACAGCAAGCAGGTCGCGTCAAACTCGTTAGGCGTGGACTGGATAGCCGGAGGCCATCGGCGCGCTTCCGCGCCGAGCGCCAGATCCTGGCCGCATCTCGATCATCCCAACATCGCGCGCCTGCTGGATGGCGGCGCCACCGAGCGACGGCCTGCCCTACTTCGTGATGGAATTTGTGGAGGGCGAGCCGCTCAACGGGTACTGCGATCGGCGAAGGCCTCGGCACTGCGGCAACGGCTCGCAGCTCTTCCGCAAGGTTTGCGACGCCGTTGAGTACGCGCACCAGCAATCTGGTCATGCACCGCGACCTCAAGCCGTGCAACATCCTGGTGACCGCGGACGGCGAGCCGAAGCTGCTCGATTTCGGCATCGCCAAGTTGCTCTCCCCGACGATGTACGGAGCTTTACCCAGACGATTCCGAGCCTGCGGCCTCATGACGCCGGAATATGCCAGTCCCGAGCAGGTGAAGGGCGGCCGGATCACCGCGAGCACGACGTCTATTCGCTGGGGGTGATCCTCTATGAACTCCTGTCCGGGCAACGGCCCTATCGGCTAACAGCCGGACGCCCGCAGGAAATCTCGCGGGCCATCACGGAACAGGAGCCGGAACGACCGAGTACTGCGACGAGTCGCCATGTGGACGATCTGCGCCGTTTGGACATCTCCTCAAGGGCGATCTCGATAACATCGTCCTGATGGCGTTGCGCAAAGAACCGGAGCGTCGTTACGCCTCGGTCGAGCGATTTTCCGAGGATATTCGCCGCCATATCGAAGGTCTGCCGGTCAGGGCGCACCAAGACACCTTTCAATATCGGGCCACGAAATTTGTTCGTCGAAACAAGGCCAGCGTCGTCGCTGCACTTTTGCTTTTCTTCACCATCCTGGCCGGGATGGTCGCCACCCTTTGGCAATCGCACCTCGCCCAAATCGAACGAAGCAAAGCGGAGAAGCGCTTCGGCGATGTCCGGAAACTGGCCAACTCCTATCTCTTCGACGTCTATCCGCAGATTGAAAACCTGGAAGGCTCGCTCAAGGCGCGCGAGACTATTCTTCAGAACGCGCTCAAATATCTCGATAGTCTTGCCAAAGAAGCCGGTGGCGACCTGGAACTACAAGCCGAACTGGCGACCGCCTACGAGAAAGTGGGCGACGTTCAAGGGGCGTTGAACAATTCGAATCTTGGTCAAACGAAAGCCGGCCTCGAGACTTACGGCAAAGCCAATGCGTTACGCGCCGCGGTTCTGGCGGCCAAGCCGAACGATCTCGAGGCCAGGAGGAAACTGGCCAATAACCAGTACACCATCGCCCGGACTTTGTGGATGGATAGTCAAACCAACGAAGCAGAGAAAGCGTTTGAAAAAACGCTGGCGCTTTCAGCGCCAGCTGGTCGTGGCCGAGCCGGACTCGGCGGAGTTAAAAGACAAGCTGGCGGTTGTGCTGATCGATTATGGGGCGATCCCGGCTTTCGATGGCCAATCGGCAAAGGCGCTGCGGTTGTTTGATGAAGCCCTCGCCATCGTGGGCGACCTGCAAAGAGCGAATCCGACCGACCCGGCCTATAAGAAGACCCGGGCCCGCCTCCTTCGAGTGTTGAGCAAACCGAAAGCCGCCCTGGGCGACTACGCCGGTGGGCTCAAAGCTCTCGAAGAGGCGCTCGTCCTGAGCAAGGAAGTCGCACAGGCGCGCCCCGACGACTTTCGTGCGCAACGCGCCGTTTGGCTGACCGAGACAATGATCTGCGAATTGTTTGTCGACCAGGGCGACGGCGAACGAGCGGTGAAAGCCGGGGTCGGGACGATTGATTTTCCGCGGAGGGCGCTGGAGAAAGAACCCGAGAACGGCGTGGTTGCTTACGACCTCGCCATCTCGTATTTCAACCTCGCACGGGCTCAGCGATTGGCTGGAAATTTCCCCGAAACCATCCGCAACGCCGATGCAGCCTTGAAGGTCATGGCCGAGCTGAGCGCGAAGTCGCCTAACGATGCCGACTACAAACGCAACCTCGCCATTTACCAGACGGAAAAGGCCCGGGCGCACATCGCCCTGAACAATCGGATGCGGCGATTGCGGCGGCCGAGGAAGCGCAGCAGACCTTGCAGCCGATTGTGGAAGCTGACTCCAGCTCGACCACGACCCTTGGAGATCTGGGAATGGCCTATCGGCTTCTGGCGCAGGCTCATCATCAGAAAGGCGAAAACCAAAAAGCGGTCGAGCTGGTCGAAAAGGCGATAGCCATTTCCAAAGATCTGATCCAACAAAGCGCCGTCAGAGATTCCGAGAAAGACCTTCTGGCGGAGCTCGAAAAAGAAAGAGCGAAATATACTGAATGAGATCGCGGGTGAGCGCCGGTCTCCTCATGTTTCGCCGGCGCGGCGACAAAATTGAAGTTCTCCTCGCCCATCCTGGGGGACCGCTTTTTGTTCACAAAGACAAAGGGCACTGGACAATCCCCAAGGGCGAAGCTGTGGCAGGCGAAGACCTATTGGTCCGCGCCCGGATCGAATTTGGCGAGGAAGTTGGCCTGGAGCCGGAGGGCCCGTTTCTCCCTCTCGGCACGATCAAGCAAAAGGGCGGAAAGATCGTCCATGCCTGGGCTGTGGAAGGCGATCTGCCGCCAGGCTTTGTCCAGCGTTCTAACACTTTCGCGTTGGAGTGGCCGCCACGCTCCGGTCAGATGCAAAGGTTTCCGGAAATTGATTGCGCGGAATTCTTTTCCGAAAAACTCGCCCGCACGAAAATTAAACCGACGCAAGCCCCGTTTTTCGACCGTCTTAACGCCGCACTCGATCGGCGCGGCATTTCCTAGCTGCCGAGGGCCCCGTTGCTAGAGAAGTTGATAGGGATCGACGTCGACCGCGACGGGGACGTCTTCGGGGAAGGGCAGCTTGTCGAGCGTTTCGCGAATCAGGCGACTGAGGCGCATGATGGCTTCGCCGCGGATGAGGATGTGGAAGCGGTATTGGCCCTGCAGTTTCTCCAGCGGCGCGGGCGTGGGCGCGCCGAGGATGAATTCGTCCGGCAACGCTTCGCGCAGTCGGCGCGCGAGAGTTTCGGCGGAAAAGCTGGCGCGCGCTTCGTGCTCGGAACGGACGGTGATGAGGACGGCGTGTTTGAAAGGCGGGAAATCGCAGCGCTCTCGAAACTCCAGTTCCTGCTCGAAATAGCCGGCGAAATCGTGATGCCGCGCGAACTGAATCGAAGGACTGAATGGCGTGAAGGTTTGGACAAAAACTTCGCCCGGCGCTTCGCCGCGGCCGGCGCGGCCGGCGACCTGGGTGAGTAGTTGGAAAGTGCGCTCGCCCGCGCGGAAATCGGGCAGGTGGAGCGCGAGATCGGCGTTGATGATTCCGACGAGGGTGACGTTCGGGAAATGCAGACCTTTCGCGATCATCTGGGTGCCGACGAGGATGTCGATCTTGCCGGCGCGAAAGGCGCGGAGTGTTTCGCGATAGGCGTCCTTGCGCGTCATCGAGTCGGCGTCCATTCGCCTAACGACTGCTTTCGGGAAAATCGCGGTGACGTTGGCCTCCACTTTTTCCGTGCCGAAGCCGGCGTAGATGAGCGCGTCCTCGCCACAGTCCGGACATCGCTTCGGCACCGCCGCGCTGTGTCCGCAAAGATGGCAACTCAGGCGCGCGTTGCTGCGATGGAAGGTGAGGGCGACGCTGCAGTTCGGGCAGTCACGCGCTTTGCCGCAGTTGCTGCAAAGAAGTGAAGTGGAAAAACCGCGGCGATTGAGAAAGAGGATCGTCTGCTCGTTTTTCTCCAGCCGAGTCGCCGATCGCGGTGCGCAACTTTCTCGGACAGGATCGCGGCTGCTTTTTCCTTCCGCCGTTCCTGCCGCAGATCGACGATGCGCATGAGCGGCATCTGGCATTGTCGACCCGCAGGGTGAGATTGCTGAGCGCGTATTTGCCGCGCGTCGCGTTGTGCATAGCTTTCGAGCGAGGGCGTGGCGGTGCCGAGGAGCGACCGACGCATTTCTCGATTTTCGCCCGAACGACGGCGACGTCGCGCGCATGATAACGCGGCGCCTCCTCCTGCTTGTAGGACGTCTCGTGTTCTTCATCGACGACGATGAGTCCGAGGTTTTCGAGCGGCGCGAAGACGGCGCTGCGGGCGCCGATGACGATGCGCGCCCGGCCGGATTGAATCTTGTGCCATTCGTCGTGCCGTTCGCCTTCCGAGAGCTGGCTGTGCAGGACCGCGACCGTGTCCGGCTGCGGCGGCGAAGCGGCTCTTGAAACGCTCGACCGTTTGCGGCGTGAGCGAAATTTCCGGGACGAGCACGATCGCGCGTCTTGCCACGCGCGAGTGTGGCGCGAATCGCCTGCAGATAAACTTCCGTCTTGCCGCTGCCGGTGACGCCGTGGAGGAGGATTGGCGGATGTGTTGCGGGATTTTCGAGCGCGGTTTCGATCAGCTTCAAGCGCCACAGTCTGCTCTTCGTTCAGCACCAGTTCGGCGTCCGCGATGAATTGCTCGTCGCCATGTGGATCGCGTGCCACGGCTTGCTCGCGCAGCTCGACGAAGCCGCGCCTGACGAGTGCGCGGAGAGTTGAATTGTCGAGCGAAGTTTGGCGCAGGAGATCGGCTGCCAGCATCGGCGCTGAGAGTTGTCGCGATCGCTTCCAGCAATTCCGCCTGACGCGGCGCGCGTTTGCGCAGTTTCTCAATTTCCTCCGGAGTCGCGACGCGCGCCGGACCAACGAAAAGCTGTTTCTTCCAGCCGACCTCCGCGCGCCGGATGACCTGCGGCAGCAGGCTGCGCATGACGGTTTCGATCGGGCAGCAGTAGTAGTTCGCCATCCAGCGCGCGAGTTCGATCAGGCTCGCGCTTAGGACGGGCTTTTCGCCTAGCAATGCCGGATCGGCTTGATCCCTTCGGCCGGACTTTCGTCGAGAGTCGCAACAACGGTGGCGAGAAGCGATTTGTCGCGAAAAGGGACGCGAACCCGCGATCCGACAACAACCTTATCGGTTAGTGTTTCGGGCACGCTGTAATCGAGCTCGCGTCGGATCGAGCGGTCGATGATGACTCGGACGAAGGTGGACATGTGGAAATTTGATTGCTCACGCCTGCCGGGCGTGAATTGATTCAGGCCGTGACTTTCCGTGCGCCGCCAACATATCCAGCAGCGCGTATCTGAAGTGGGCGGCGCGCGGCGATCGCGCGAGGAGGTCGGGGCACGCAAGGCCGCTTCTGCACATTGCGTCAGGCCGATGATCCGATTTCTTTTCAAGCTGATCATTTGTCTCCTCCTGGCGGCGGCTACTGGGCATCGGCCTGCTTGCCTGGCGCTCGGGCGATCCATTTTACACGCTTTATGAATGGCTGAGCCCGGCCCGTTTCCAGCAATACGATCAGCTGATCCACGCTGTCTCGACGGCCAATGAACTCGACCCGATGCTGGTGAAGGCGGTCGTCTGGCGGGAGAGCCGGTTTGATCCGCAAAAGCTCGGTGGGGCGGGCGAGCGCGGGCTCATGCAGGTGAGCGAAATCGCGGCCCGTGATTGGGCGCGGGAGACATCGGATCGAAAATTTCCGGGTCGAAGAATTGTTCGATCCGAAAACCAATCTCGAGGCGGGCGCGTGGTATCTGCATCGGGCGATGTTGCACTGGCAAGAGGCGCGCGATCCGACACCGTTCGCGCTCGCCGAATACAATGCCGGCGCGAGCCGTGCCCAACGCTGGGCTGGTGGCGACGGCACAGAGCCGATCTCGGCCAAGACTTTTCAAAAAAATATCGATTTCCCTGGGACGAAGAATTACGTGGAGTCGATCCTCGATCGCTACCATTTCTATCAGCGTCGCGGGCGGATGTAGGTCATCTCTAAGTAGCCTAACGGCGCGAGTTTGTTCGGCTCCCGGGACACAGACGTTTTAGGATTCGGAGGTGAATCTTTCCGCTTTCTGCCAAGTCGTCGGCGGCCTGGGCGATTCAGGAACTGGACGCGTTCGCTCGAACGCAGGGCCGGGTAGCGCAATGGCTGCTTGCGATTCGGCGAACTTCATCTAGAATGGCCGTTCGTTTATGGCAGAAAGCAGTGACACGATGGATATGAAGGAGTTCCAGCTCCACGAAAAAGATACCGGAAGCGCGGACGTGCAGGTCGCACTCCTTACTCACCGGATCGCCCAGCTCACGGAACACCTGAAGAGTCACGCCAAAGATCATTCCTCGCGCCGCGGCCTCCTCAAGATGGTCGCCACGCGCCGGAGCCTCCTCGATTACCTAAGCCGGTCGAAAAACGACCGTTATAAGAGTGTGATCGAGAAGTTGAACCTGCGGAAATAACCGCGCGTCAATCTCCTGGCGTAGCTCGCGTTCATCGCGCGCTGCTTGAGCCATTCGTTAAACCAAGAACACAACCGGCGACCAGGCCGTTAGTGCACCTTGAGTATAGGTTTTAGCTTCGATCCCTTTCGGATTTAAAACCTACAATCAGGGTGACCGGCCTGGATTTCGCACATCCAGAAAGAAGTATGCAACACAAGGTCACGGCCCAAATCGGGTCCACGCAAATCAACATCGAAACCGGCAAAATTGCCAAGCTCGCTGACGGCTCTGTCATTGTCTCCTGTGGCGAGACCATTGTCCTCACCAGTGCCGTTTCGGCCACCTCACTGAAGGAGGGCCAGGACTGGTTCCCGCTCACCGTCGACTATCGGGAAAAAGCAGCCGCGGTCGGGAAATTCCCAGGCGGCTATTTCAAACGCGAGGGTCGTCCGAGCGAAAAGGAAACACTCACCTCGCGGATGACCGATCGGCCGCTCCGGCCGCTTTTCCCGGCCGGTTATCTTTATGATACGCAAATCATCTCGATCCTGCTCAGCGCTGATGGCGAAAATGATCCAGATATTCTCGCGATCAATGGCGCCTCGGCCGCGCTTTGCGTTTCCGATATTCCTTTCAAAGGCCCGATCGGGGCCGTGCGCGTCGGTCGTGTCAACGGCGAGTTTATCGCTAACCCGACCCATGCCGAGCGGGAGCAGAGCGACCTCGATCTGGTCTATGTTGGCACTGAGAACGACGTCATCATGATCGAAGGCGCCGCCGACGAACTGCCGGAAGATGAGTTCATCAAGTCGCTTGAGTTTGCGCATGGGCACGCCCGCGAAATGATTCGTATTCAAAAGGAGCTCGCGGCTCAGGTCGGCAAACCGAAGCGCGAAATGCCGCTGCTCGAAGTGCAACCGGAAATCCTCGAGATCGCGGACCGTTTGGCAGGCGATCGGATCGAAGCTGCGCTCTATACCGAAGGTAAAGTGGCGCGGAGCAAAGCGGTTGGCGGTTTGCGCGACGAAGTGAAAGCGGCAGTGCTCGAAAAATTTCCTGAAGCGGACAAATTCGCGATCAACCAGGCGTTTGATTACGTCCAAAAGAAATCCTTCCGGAGCAACATCCTCGATAAGCAAAAGCGGGTCGACGGCCGCGGCTACGACGACCTGCGCAAAATCACCTGCGAAGTCGGCGTTCTCCCGCGCGCCCATGGCTCGGCGATCTTCCAGCGCGGCGAAACCCAGGCGATGGCACTGGTCACCCTCGCGCCGATCGAAGAAGCGCAGAACATCGACGCCTACGGGGGCGGCGAAACCTCCAAGAGCTTCCTCTTGCACTACAATTTTCCTCCATTCAGCGTGGGCGAAACTGGCCGTTTCGGCGGTGCCAGCCGGCGCGAAATCGGTCACGGTGCGTTGGCCGAGCGTTCGGTCCAGCCGGTCGTGCCGAACCAGGAAGATTTCCGCTACGCGATCAGGATCGTGAGCGAGGTGATGGAATCAAATGGCTCGACCTCGATGGCGAGCGTTTGCTCCGGCATGCTCGCGTTGATGGACGCGGGCGTTCCGATCAAGACGCCTGTCGCCGGCATCTCTGTCGGTCTCGTGACCGAGAACGACGAGAGCGGCAACTTGAAGCGCTACAACCTGTTGACCGACATTATCGGCTCCGAAGACCATTTCGGAGACATGGATTTCAAACTTTGCGGAACCAAGGATGGCGTCACCGGTTTCCAGCTCGATCTCAAACTCCCGGGTGTAAGCCAGAAGATTCTCGGTGAAGCGATCCATCGCGCCAAAAATGCGCGGACAAAGATCCTCGGCATCATGGCGGAAGCGCTCGACAAGCCGCGTGAATCGCTGAGCAAATACGCGCCGCGCATCGAGACAATCAAAATTAATCCTGAAAAGATCGGCGCCCTTATCGGACCGGGCGGCAAAACGATTAAGGGCATCGTAGCTGAGACCGGTGCGGAGATTAACATCGAAGACGACGGCTCGGTTCACATCTATGCGACGAGCGGCGAGAGCATGGCCCGCGCGAAGGAAATCATCGGCGGCATGACAAGGGAGATGGAAGTCGGCCAGACGTATCATGGTCGCGTAGTTTCGATCAAAGAATTCGGCGCCTTCGTCGAGGTTTTCCCAGGCAAAGATGGCCTTGTGCACATTTCCGAGTTGGCTGATTTCCGGGTCAACCGGACGGAAGATGTCGCGAAAATCGGCGAGATGATCTGGGTCAAATGCATCGGGATCGACGACAAGGGCCGAGTGAAGCTCTCGCGCAAAGCGGCTCTCAAAGAGCGCGGCGAAATTGAAACGGGTGGCCCGGTGAGCGATGGCGAAGGTGGCGGAGGAGGAGAACCGCGTGGCGAATATCGCGGCGGGCGTAGTGATCGCGGCGATCGTCGTGGTGGCCGCGGCGGTGGCGCTGGCGGGGGCGGTCGCGGGCCGCGCCGGGAACGTCGGCACGATGAAGCGCCTCCGGCAGGCGAGCAAGCGCCCGCACCAGCGGCGCCCCCGCAGTCACACCCCGACGACTACGAACCCTCGCGGTAGCGCCCTGTAGCCGGGGACGGCGTCCCCGGCCGCGTGGAACAACGAGCGATGCACAAACATCTCCCCAGACTCGAGCGCGTCTGGGTGGAGCGGTCGATATATTTCATCACGACTTGCGCCGAGAAGCGCCGAAGAATTTTGGCGCAGGATTCCGTCGCGGAGATCTTAATCGATGAATGGCGTTCCGGGGCGGAAAAGCATGGCTGGCCGGTCGGACGTTATGTCGTGATGCCCGATCATGTGCATTTCTTTTGCGCACCGGAAATGGAGGCTAAATCGCTTTCCGATTTCGTTGGGAATTGGAAGCGATGGACGAGTCGGCGAATCCACGCGCTGCGCCGGCCGGGGACAGCGTCCCCAGCTACAGGACCTCTCTGGCAGGCAGGTTTTTTTGATCATTTGATCCGTTCGGACGAGAGCTACGACGAGAAATGGAATTACGTGCGGGACAACCCGGTTCGCGCCGGGCTCGTCGCTTCCGCCGAGGAATGGTCGCACGCCGGCGAAATCACAACGCTTCAGCGTTGATCCTCCTGTAGCTGGGGACGCTGTCCCCGGCCGAGCCGTCCTGTAGCTGGGGACGCTGTCCCCGGCCGAACAATCCCGAGAGTCGCATTGGATTCCCGCGAAGAAAATAATCGCTCGCGCCTCACAAAGAGATGCCAGATATGAAACTCGTGTCGGCCGTCTTCCATCCTGGTCGCTTCCTGATGCCGTTTCTCCTCGTCCTCATCACGCTCTTTGCCACGCCATCTCCAGCCACGCCGATCGAAATCGGCGGTGGCAAAATCGACGTCGTTTTCGAATCCAACGATCCTGATTTCCCCCGCGCTCCCGCCTTGGAATGGATCACTACCGCAGCCCGCGCCGTGACTAAATACTATGGCCGCTATCCCGTCGCTCATGCGGTTATCCGGGTTCGCCCAGTAGCGGGCGACCGAATTGGTTCCGGCAAAACCTTCGGGACGCGCGAGGGAGGCGTAATTACGATTTCGGTTGGCCGCTCCACCAGCGCCGCAAGTTTTCATTCCGACTGGATGATGACACACGAGATGGTGCATCTCGCTTTCCCGAGTGTGGCTGATAAACATCATTGGATCGAGGAAGGCTTGGCGACGTACGTCGAACCAATCGCGCGGGTGCAGATCGGAAGTCTAACCGCGACCAAGGTTTGGTCGGATGTAATGCGTGATCTCCCCCAAGGTCTTCCCGAGAGGGGCGACCGTGGACTCGATTTCACTCCCACTTGGGGAAGGACCTACTGGGGCGGTGCCCTTTTTTGTTTCTTGGCGGATGTGAAAATTCATCAGCAGACTGCCAATGCAAAAGGACTTCAGGACGCATTGCGCGCGATTCTCGAGGCGGGCGGGACCATCTCTTCGGATTGGAATCTGGAGCGTGCCTTGCGGGTCGGCGACGAGGCGACCGGCGTGTCAGTCTTGCAGGAGCTTTACGCGCAGATGGGAAGCGCGCCGCACCCGAGGGATCTCGATCAGTTTTGGCACAAACTCGGTATTGAACCCGAGGGAAAGACCGTCATCCTGCGCGACGACGCCCCTCTCGCTAACGTGCGCAAAGCGATCATGCCCGAATGATGATTTTTCGCGCGCAATGAATCCGACCACCCCGTGGTAAACGAATCATTTGCCAGCCATCCTGATCAGACCGCGTTATTTACTGTCCGGGAATAATTCGCTCATGACCCTCTCCCATTTCAACGTGTCGCTTAATCAACCAGGAGAAACCGGTCCCCTCTCATCGACTTTATCCGTGCCGGCCTCGAATGATTCGGGGAATCTCCGGGTTCGGGTAAGAAAACAAATAGAAAGAACAAACATGAAATCGAAGACAATCCTCGCTGGCGCCGCAATCGCCGGCTTGATGAGCGGATCATTCGCCGTCCAGGCGCATGCCGCCAATGTAAACAACAAAGCCGGCATCTCGCTCAAGCAAATGAACGACGACGCCAAGGACGTTCATTCCTGCAAAGGGCAGAACTCCTGCAAAGGCAAAGGCGGTTGCAAGACTGGCGACAACGGCTGCAAAGGGAAGAACTCCTGCAAAGGAAATGGCGGCTGCGCGACCGACGGTAGCCATCCGGCCGAGAGCCCCTCAAACTAAGGCGAACGCCCGCGCGCAAATTTGCGCGCCTTGGTGGAGAGCCGGAGTCCTATCCTCCGCTTCTCCTTTTCCTTACGATTATGCCTGCCAATCCATTCAACAATTTTAACGATTACGGCATTGGAATCGGCCTGCGCGTCCCCCATTACCGGCACATTCTCGAAAAGAAGCCGGTCGTCGATTGGTTTGAAATTATCTCAGAAAATTTCATGGTCGATGGCGGCCGTCCACTCGAGGTACTCGACCAGATTCTCGAGCAATACCGCGTCGTCCAGCATGGTGTGGCGATGTATTTCGGCTCGGCCGACCGTCTCAGTCGCGAACACCTGAAGAAGATCAAGCGACTCGTCCGGCGGACGAACACACCCTGGCTGAGCGATCATCTGTGCTGGGGGAGCGTGGACGGGCGCTACACGCATGACCTGCTCCCGATGCCTTACACATTCGCCGCTGCCAAAACCACCGCGGCCAACATTCGCGAAGCCAGCGATTTTCTCGAGGTGCCGATTTGCGTCGAAAATGTGAGCAGCTACGCGGAATTTCACGCTTCAGAAATGACGGAATGGGAATTTCTCTCTGAAGTGGTCGAGCGGGCCGACTGCGGGATTCTGCTCGACGTAAACAATATTTACGTCTCGTCACAGAATCACAATTTCGATCCCTACGATTATCTGAACAACGTCCCGCATCATCGCGTCGGGCAGATCCACATCGCGGGGCACTCAAAGTTCGAGAAATACATTCTCGACACGCACGATCATCCTGTCCTCGACCCGGTCTGGGAGATGTATGCCCACGCCATCAAACGCGTTGGGAAGACGGCGACCCTGCTTGAATGGGACGATCGCATCCCGAGCTTCGACGAAGTCCACCAGGAGGCGCTGAAGGCGAATCAGTTTGTCAAAAAACAATTCGAAACCGCCGCGGCCTAAGAGCGGTCGCAAGCATTCTGTAGCGGCGGTCGATGACCGCCGAAGGAAGCGCGCAGGCAAACGGGGCTCGGCGCTCACCGAGCGCCGCTACAGTGTCGGTTCGCGGGCGGAGTTGAAGAAGCTGCAAACAATCATGGCCTCGGCCATTTTTCGTCCGCTCAATGCGCGCGACGGGATGCAAGCGCGCTGGACCGATGGCAGTGCGACGAGCGCGCTCGCCGAGCAATTCATTAAGCCTAACGATCGCCTCAGCTCCTTCGAGCGCCTCGAGATCTATAACCGCGTTTACTGGTTCCGGGTTCTCGATTGTCTTTACGATGACTACCCCGGCCTGCGCGCCATCGTCGGCGAACGGAAGTTCCTGAAACTCGCCACCGCCTATCTGGCGAAATATCCCTCCGCTTCTTTTACTCTGCGCAATCTCGGACAGCGATTGGAAAAATTTCTCCGCGAAGAATCGCAATGGGTCGCACCTCATGAAGACCTGGCGCTTGACATGGCGCGTTTCGAATGGGCGCAGGTAGTGGCATTTGATGATGCCGCCTATCCGAAAATCACGACCGACGATCTGCTCGACGCGGGGCCTTCCAAACTGCGGCTTGGACTGCAGCCTTATCTTTCACTCCTCGAATTGAACTTCGCGGTCGACAGGTTTCTCCTCGCGGTGAAAAAGCGCGAAGGCGCTGTCCTGCGTGACGAAGCGAGCAACACTTTCGAGGCGATGCCGCAAACCACCAGGCGCAAACATCCGATCCGCCGGCCGAAACGAGAGCGGGTTCACCTCGTTGTCCATCGCTACGACAATATGCTCTATTACAAGCGGCTCGAGCCGGAGGCCTTTGCCATTTTGCAGGGATTGCAGAAAGGGAAAACGGTGGAAAAAGCCTGCGTTTTGGCGCTCGCGAAATCGACCCGAACCGATATCGACTGGTCCCGGCAAATCCAGGAATGGTTTCACGACTGGTCCGCGCTCGGCTGGTTTTGCCGGCCGAACAAATGAGCGGATTGGTGGAAAAATTTTACCGCGGGTTGATCGCATTCGGAAGTGCCCTGCAGTCGCCCGTGCTCCTTGCCATCCGCCTTTTCTGGGGTTGGCAATTTTTTCTCACCGGTAAAGGGAAGCTGACGGACCTGTCGAAACCCACGCACTTTTTCGAGGGCCTCGGCATTCCCTTTCCTCATGCCCAGGCCATCCTGGCCGGGAGCGTCGAATGTTTAGGCGGATTGCTTCTGCTCATCGGTCTGGCCTCGCGGCTGATTTCCGTTCCGCTCATCATTTTGCTCACGGTGGCGTATCTTACCGCCGACATTGATCGCGCTCATGCCATCTTCAGCGATCCGGACAGGTTCGTGACAGCGGATGAATTTCTCTTTCTTTTTGCGGTCGTGATCGTCTTCGTTTTTGGTCCGGGTGCGTTTTCACTCGACGCGCTCATCGGCAGATTTTTCAAACGCTCGGTGGAAAAAAAGAGCCGATGAATTCGCTCCTGCATGCCGGCAAGATTTTCGCCATCCAGCTTTTTTTCGGGATGACCTTCTTTCTCGCCGCGACGCTTAAATGGCGGATGGGCGTCACGCCCGGCTTTCTGCAGCAGTTCGGAGCAACATGGCTCGCCCATTTCCCGGGCGGCTTGCCCGCGGTTTATTATTTCCTCGCGGTTTTGGAGTCAATCGCCGTCCTGGGGTTGCTCCTTAGCCTGGTCACCGGTGAGTTTTTGCCGGGCAAATCGAAGCGCTTCCTCAAGTTGTCACTCATCTACAGCCTCTTCGTTTTCGTCGTCCTCTCTTTCGGTTCGCGTCTCACGGGCAAGTTCGATATTGCGGCGGTTAACATGCTTTATTTTCTTGGCGCGATGCTTTCCTTCCGCGAAACGGTGCGCACCGAGCCGCTGGAAGTTCGAACGTGAGGCGTGCACTCATCCTGGCGTTCTCGTTAGGTGTGATCGCGTCCCTCGGTCGCGCGACCGCGTCTGAGCAGGCGAAGATCCAATGGCAGCCCTGGTCGGATTCAATCTTCGAACAGGCAAAGCGTGAGCACCGATTCGTCCTTCTCGATCTGGAGGCGGTCTGGTGCCACTGGTGCCACGTGATGGATGAGCAGACCTACGCCGATCCGCAGGTGGTTGCCCTCATCGGGTCACATTATCTCGCGGTCAAGGTCGACCAGGATTCACGACCCGATATTTCCGATCGCTATGAGGAGTACGGCTGGCCGGCGACGGTGGTCTTCAACAGCGATGGAGGCGAGATCGTGAAACGGCAGGGCTACCTCCCGCCGAAACTGATGGCTTCGGTGCTCCAGGCGATCATCGACGATCCCTCGCCGGGGCCATCAATCGTATCGGAACCGCCTCCGGAACCGGGGAGTGAACCCGGCCTGACGACAGACGCGCGCCGGAAACTGGAACAGGTGTTGCGCGACGATTACGATCAGAAGAATCGCGGCTGGGGCACCGTTCAGAAGTTTCTCGACTGGGACGTGATCGAGTTCTGCATCGAGCGGACGCTGGCCGGCGATCACGAATTCGAGCGAATGGCGAGGGAGACGCTCGACGCCCAGTTACAGTTGATCGATCCGGTCTGGGGCGGCGTCTACCAGTACTCAACCGATGGCGATTGGGTGCACCCGCACTTCGAGAAGATCATGCGATTTCAAGCAGAAAACCTCCGCATCTACGCCGAGGCCTACGCGCTGTGGCAGGACCCGAAATATCTGCAGGCGGCGACAAAGATTCGCGGATTTCTGCGCAACTTCCTGACCAGCCCAGACGGCGCGTTTTACACCAGCCAGGATGCCGATCTTGTGGTGGGCAAACATTCCGCCGATTATTTTGCGCTCGATGACAATAAGCGGCGGGCGCGGGGAATTCCGGCCGTCGATCGTCATATTTACGCGCGAGAAAACGGCTGGGCAATTAACGCGCTCGCTACTTTCGCGGGCGTGACCGGCGATGCTGGTGCGCTGGCGGAGGCAACTCGCGCGGCGGAATGGATCATCGCCCAGCGATCGTTAGGCGAAAGCGGCTTCAGTCACGACGCGAAAGACACCGCCGGTCCTTTTTTTGGCGACAACGTTTCTTTGGCGCGGGCTTTCCTGACCCTTTATGAGGTCAGCGCCGACCGAAAGTGGCTGCGACTGGCGGAAGAAACGGCGAAATTTGCCGCGGATCATTTCGAAAGCGGGGCCGGCTATGTCGCGACCGCCGCTTCGTTAGGCGCAAAACTTCCGCCCAAACCACAAATCGATGAAAACGCAGTTTTCGCCCGTCTCTCGAACCGGTTGTCGTACCTATACAGGCAACGCCAAAGACCACGCCCGGGCGGAGCACGCCATGCGTTATCTTGCCGCGCCGGGCAGCGCAGAACGTCGTGGATTTCTGGTCGGTGGCATCCTCCTGGCCGATTGGGAATTGGGCCGCCCGCCGCTCCATCTCACTATCGTCGGAGGCAAACACGATCCGAAGGCCCGCACGCTTTTCGCGGCCGCGCTCCGCCAGCCGGCGCCCTACAAACGGGTCGAATGGTCGGATTCGAAAGAGGGACCACTGCTTAATCCCGACGTGGAATATCCCGTACTCGACGAAGCCGCGGCTTTCGTCTGCACCGAACGGCGTTGCTCAGCGCCGATTTTCGATGGGGCAAAGATCGAATCCTTCGTCGCGGCCGGCAGGCGCGGGGTTCAGACCGGTTTGCCCGGCGGTTTATAGCCCGAAAACATTTGGGCGGCAGTGGGCGCGGCCTGCTCGAATATGTGCAACGTCGGAAAATTTTGCGTTCTTTTGCCAAAATTCTTTTGCCAAGCAAACGACGGTTCATAGAATTGGCCACTCGCGCACTTCAGGCCATCCAATCAAAACCCGTTTTTCATTTCTGAAACCGCCACGCCTTTTCATTCCAGTTCGCGCGTTTACCGCTTGGCGACTGCTCCTCTGCCGGTTTAGTCTCGGCTGATTCGTTATGGCGAATTTTTTTCCGCGCTGGACCAACTGGCTGCCACTCAAGATTATGATCTGCGGTGTCGTGATCGTGACGGCGCTGGTCGGTGCGACCTGGTATTACGACACGCCGAAATACACACGCGTTGGATATATGCCGACCCAGCCCGTCCCTTTCCCGCACGATCTGCACGTCACGCAGTTGGGAATGGATTGCCGCTATTGCCACAACGCAGTCGAGGTCGCGGCGCACTCCAACGTTCCCGACACCCAGGTCTGCATGAACTGTCACACCCAGGTGCAAAAGGAGAATCCGAAACTCGAGCCGGTGCGATCGAGTTGGACGACCGGCCAGCCGCTGCCGTGGGTCTGGATCCATCGCACGCCGGACTACGTTTATTACAATCATTCCGCGCATGTGAATCGCGGGATCAGTTGCTATAGCTGCCACGGCGAGGTTAATCACATGCCAGTGGTCTACGATGCCAAACCTCTCAGCATGGCGTGGTGCCTCGAATGCCATCGCGCCCCGGAGAAATTTCTGCGGCCGGAAGATCAAATCACCAATCTGAATTGGAAGCCGGCGGATGTGGATCCCGCGGCATTCGTTACGAAATATGGGAAACCCACCGGAGTGAAAGAAGACTGGTCGAAAAAGAAGCATCTCACTCAGGAAGAGATTGGTCTGACGTTGAAGCAGCGGTGGGATGTGAAGCCGCCGACAAATTGCCAGGGGTGCCATCGATGAAACGAGTCTTGCAACATCCGGCCCCGTCTCAAACCGGGAAACAATACTGGCGCAGTCTCGGCGAGTTGAGCGACACGCCGGAATTTCGCAACTGGCTGGAACGGGAATTTCCCGCGGGCGCAGCCGAACTGAGCGGCGACGAAGTATCGCGACGCAGTTTCCTGAAGTTGATGGGTGCTTCGATGGCACTTGCCGGTTTCGGCTTGAACAGCTGTCGCAAACCCGAACTGCATTTAGTGCCCTTCACGAAAAGTGCGGAGTGGGTCATTCCAGGGAAACCGCTTTATTATGCAACCGCGATGCCGCGGCGTTATGGAGCGATGCCGCTCGTCGTCTCGACAGTCGACGGCCGCCCGATAAAGATCGAAGGCAACCCGCTCCAGCCCGATAGCGAAGGGGCGACGGATGCCTTCGCCCAGGCGTCACTTCTCGATCTTTACGATCCTTCGCGCTCGAGGCGCTTCGTGCAGAAGAATAAGCTCTCCGATCGCGCGGCGTTTGAGAAATATATCGCCGAGCTGCGGCCGAAGATGGCGGCGAACGGCGGGGCTGGCCTCGCCTTCCTCGTCGAGGAAACGCATTCGCCGACGCGCGAACGACTCCGCAACGAGCTTCTGAAACAGTTTCCGCGCATGCGCTGGTGCGTTTTCGATCCGCTCCTGAGCGAGGCGCAACATTTCTCGACCCAAATCAGCTTTGGCGACAACGCCCGACTTATTCCGCAATTCGACAAGGCCGACGTTATTTTCGCGCTCGATAGCGACTTCCTGAATTGTGGCGAGGGCGACCTCGCTTCGATTCGCGGCTTCACTTCGCGCCGGCGTGTGCGTGAGGCCAAGGATTCGATGAATCGGCTCTATGTCGTCGAGAATCATTTTACGCTGACGGGCGCGATGGCCGACCACCGTTTGCGTTATCCGGCGAGCCAGATCCCGGCAATTACCCATGCCCTGGCGAGCAAGATCGCGGTCGCGACCAAGGATTCGGACCTCTCTTCCGTCCTGATTACCCTGAAGGCGCCGAGCAAGGTCCAGAAATACGATGCGCGCTGGCTGGACGAAGCGGCTCAGGATCTGATCTCGAAGCCCGGCGCCAGCCTGATCGTGGCCGGCCCTCATCAGCCGGTTGTCGTGCAACTGATGGTTTATGCGATGAATGCCGCCCTGAAAAATCTCGGGACGACGTTGCTCCTCCGCTCGCTCACACCGAGCAAACGCACGAGCAGCATCCTGCAACTGGCGAGCGATATCGACGCCGGCCGCGTCCAGCAGCTTTTTATTTTCGGTGGCGATCCAGTCTATAACGCGCCGCGTTCGATCACCCTGGATCGCAAAACGAAGCTGCCGGTCGACTGGCCCGATTTGCAGAAACAGGTGCCCGATGTCGTTAGGCTGGGTCAATACGAAGATGCGACTTCGGCTTTGAGCCACTGGCACATCCCAGCCGCGCACTATCTCGAAACCTGGAGCGATGGCCTCACTCCGCGCAGTTTTTACGTGCCGATTCAGCCAATGATTCTGCCGCTCTTCGGTGGAATGTCGGAGCTCGATTTATTGCAAATGCTTCTTGGCCAGGCCAAGGTGGATGGACCACAACTCGTGCAGGAAACCTTCCGCCAGACGGCGCCTCCGGGCGATTTCGACGCGGCTTGGAACAGGTTTTTGCACGATGGTTTCGCAGCGCACCTCACGCCCAAGAATCAGCCGCCCAAGTTCAACGGAAACACCGCCGGCGGCGTCGCACACACGCTCTGGAACAACGAGGCGGCCGTTCCGACGAAAGATTCCCCGGAGATCGTGCTCATTGGCAGTTATTCGATGGACGACGGCCGTTACATCAACAACGGCTGGCTTCAGGAGATGCCGGACCCGATTACCAAACTGACTTGGGACAATGCGGCGATGATGAGCCCGGCCTTTGCCAGGCATATCGGAGTAAAGGATGGCGACCTTGTCGAGGTGACGGTTACCGAGCCGACGCCGAAGCCGCCGCCAGCGGTCAAAGGCAAGCCGACCGCACCGACCTCGTCGCCAAGGAAACCGATCCAGCGCCAGCTCGTCATCGCGGCCCTGATCGCGCCTGGCCACGCCGACAACTCGGTCACGATACCGTTGGGTTACGGTCGCAAACACACCGGTCCGGTCGGAGATGAGGCGGGTTTCAATGGCTATCTGCTCCGCACCAGCTCCAATCCGCATTTTATCGTTGCGGACGGGAAGGGGATTGGGAGCGTGTCGGTGAAAAAAGTCGCCGGGCATTACGCGCTTTCCACTACCCAGGAACATTTTTCGATTGAAGGCCGCGGGCTCGTCAGGGAAGCGACCCTCGCGCATTATCGCGAAGACGAAGAATTCGTGAAAAAGATCGCGGGCGACGACGAACTGCCCAAGCAATTACCCTCGCTCTACAAGCACCCGCCGCTTACCTCGCCCCAGCAGTGGGGCATGACGGTCGACCTCAACATTTGCACGGGATGCAGCGCCTGTGTCATCGCTTGCCAGGCGGAAAACAACATCCCGATTGTCGGCAAATTGCAGGTCGCCCACGGACGCGTCATGCATTGGATCCGGATCGATCGCTACTACGCCAGCGCCAAACCTTTCAATCAGGATCACGGCCAATGGCCGGAAGATCCCGAACTCGTCCATGAGCCGATGATGTGTCAGCACTGCGAAAACGCGCCGTGCGAGACCGTCTGCCCGGTCAACGCCACGATTCACAGTGAGAGCGGACTCAACGTCATGGTCTACAACCGCTGCATCGGCACGCGGTATTGTGCGAATAACTGCCCATTCAAAGTTCGGCGTTTCAATTATTTCGACTACAACCAGCGACCAGTCGGGAAAAAGAAAATCGGCGGCGTCTCTGTTTATCAGGAATACCTCGGGCCGTTGACGGAGAAAACCACCGCCGACACGATCAAGTTGCAGAAAAATCCAAATGTGACTGTGCGGATGCGTGGCGTGATGGAGAAGTGCACCTATTGCGTGCAACGGATCGAAGAGGCGAAGATCGCGTCACTGAGACGCGCGGGCGCTTCCGACAAAACGCTCATTCCGCGTGATTCGTTTACGAGCGCGTGCGCGCAGGCCTGCCCGACCGAGGCGATTGTTTTTGGCGATATCGCCGATCCCGAGACGCGAGTCTCGAAGATCAAGGCGGAGAACCGAAATTACCGGCTGCTCGAATATCTGAACGTGGAGACACGAACCAGTTATCTGGCGCGGATTCGTAATCCGAACCCAAAGATGCCGGATGCCGGGGCCATCGCCGTCGCGAGCCTGGGTCACGAGCACGAGGGCGAGGAGAAGCTCGGCAGCCACGCCGCACCGCATCATCATGAGGGCGTACCGCAATC
Source organism: uncultured Verrucomicrobiae bacterium (assembly GCA_963720895.1). Taxonomy (GTDB): domain Bacteria; phylum Verrucomicrobiota; class Verrucomicrobiia; order Chthoniobacterales; family UBA10450; genus Palsa-1392. The sequence continues at coordinate 173,650 of CAVRGZ010000005.1, read as the reverse complement.
GGAGGCCAGGCCGTGATGGTTTCGATCAACCAACTACGGTGCCATCCTGAGTCGGCGAAGTGCGAGGAAGGATCTCTAAACTGCGGATTCCGTGCTCGCCAATCAGAGGCGATTCTTTTGCAATTGCGACTTCCATTGCCCCTAAAGTTTTCGGGGCGAGGGATAACAACTTTTGGAGGTGCATTCTAAATGGACGGCGCGCCGACAGCACCCGAAGTAATCGCCGGTGAAGCCTCGTCGGCCGTAGCCCAGCCGCTCGCCCGCGTCCCGCTCGTTCTGAACAAGCGCAACTTCGATTGGGTGACCAATCGTATTTCCGGCGCCGTTGAGAATCCGACCCCGCGCTGGTGGTGGGTTGCTTTCGCCATCACCTCGGCAATCGCGACTTTCGGGCTCACCTGCATCGGCTACCAAATCTCGACCGGCGTCGGGACATGGGGATTGAATTCTCCGGTTGGCTGGGCGTGGGACATCACCAACTTCGTTTTCTGGATCGGTATCGGTCATGCCGGAACCCTCATTTCCGCGATCCTGTTTTTGCTCCGCCAGAAATGGCGCACTTCAATCAATCGCTCGGCGGAAGCGATGACTCTCTTCGCGGTCATTTGCGCCGCAATTTTCCCCGGTATTCACGTCGGGCGCGTCTGGATGGCATGGTTCCTCGCCCCTGTGCCGACGCAATACGGGATCTGGCCTAACTTCCGCAGTCCGCTCCTCTGGGACGTCTTCGCGGTCTCGACCTATTTCACGGTCTCGGTCCTCTTTTGGTACACCGGATTGGTTCCCGACCTCGCAACGTTGCGCGACCGTTCGACGACCAAGATCAAAAAGTTTTTTTACGGAATTTTCGCCCTTGGCTGGCGTGGCTCGAACCGTCACTGGCGGCACTACGAGATGGCGTATCTCCTTCTCGCGGGCCTCTCCACGCCGCTCGTCCTCTCGGTCCACAGTGTCGTTTCCTTCGACTTCGCGACCTCTGTCATCCCGACCTGGCACACGACGATTTTCCCGCCTTACTTCGTTGCCGGCGCCATTTTCGGCGGTTTCGCCATGGTCCTCACGCTGATGATTCCAGCGCGCGCCATTTTCAAGCTGCAGGACATCATCACGCCGCAGCACATCGACAAGATGGCGAAGATCATTTTGCTCACTGGATCGATCGTGGCCTATGCCTACGCGATGGAATTTTTCATCGCCTGGTATAGCGGCAACGAGTACGAAAAATACGCGTTCTATAACCGCATTTTCGGTCCCTACTGGTGGTACTGGTGGGTCGGTATGCTTTTCTGCAACACACTTTCGCCGCAGCTCTTTTGGTTCAAGTGGTGCCGGCACAACATCTTCGTCGTTTACTTCGTCTGCATGTGCGTCAACGCCGGCATGTGGTTCGAGCGTTTCATCATCATCGTTGGTGGCTTGCACCGCGATTTTCTTCCTTCGTCCTGGGGCTTTTTCACGCCGACTTGGGTCGACATCTGGACTTTTGTCGGGACGTTTGGAATCTTTCTCTCGCTCTTTCTCCTTTTCATCCGGTTCGCGCCTATGATCGCGATGTCGGAAGTTAAGATCGTTTTACCGGAAGCGGATCCGCATCACGCCAACCCGGAAGAACATCATGTCGTCGCGGCTGGCGGAAAGGAGCGCACATGATCACTCCGAGTGGCAATCGAGTTTATGGGATGGCGGCCGAGTACCCGAGCGCCGCGGCTCTTTACGAGGCCGCGAAACAAGTGCGCGACGCGGGCTACAAGCGATGGGATGTCCACTCGCCCTTTCCAATTCACGGCATGGATGACGCGATGGGCCTCGGCAAATCGTGGTTGAGTGCGGTGGTGCTTTGCGGTGGCGTTACGGGTCTCCTCACCGCCTGCGTGCTGGAGTTCGGGCCTTCCTCGTTCATTTACCCGCTCATCGTGCACGGAAAGCCATATAACTTTTGGACCGTACCCGCTTTCTTTCCCATCATGTTTGAGCTTACGATCCTGTTTTCCGCTTTCTCGGCGTTTTTCGCCTGGCAGGCGATGAATCTTCTCCCGCGCTGGAACCACCCGATGTTTAACTGGGAGCGGTTCAAACGCGTGACGAACGACAGCTTTTTTCTCGTGCTCGAAGCGCGCGATCCGCGCTTCAACGAGAACGACGCCCTTGCCCTCCTCGAACGAACCGGCGGCCAGCACATCACCGTGGTGCACGAGGAATAATCATGTTGCGCGCCTTCTTCCTCATTTTTGCCCTGGTTGTGATCGCCTGGCTCGCGGTCTTCGGTTTTCGCGGAGAGAAGAGTGGCAAGCCAGAGATAGAAGTTTTTCCCGACATGGTGCGACAACCAAAAGTGCGTCCGCAAGCAGAGCTTGATTTCTTTGCCGACCAGCGCGGCCCCCGCCAACCGGTCGTTGGAACGGTACCGATTGGTTATGAGATGCCTTTGCCTAACGACGAAGGCGCGGCGGTGGACCAGACCGGCGAGATGAAGATGGAGCCGCGTTTCGGATTCAGCGAGGGCAACGATTATTTCAACACGGGAAAGATGGGTGTGAACTGGGGTACCGGAATTCCGCTCGACGTGACGCCAGCGCTGATGCAGCGAGGGGAACAGCGGTTCAATATCAACTGCGCGGTCTGCCACGGTCCGCTCGCGGCAGGGGACGGGATCGTAAAACAATATGGCCTGGCGACCGTGGTCAGTCTGCAGGACGACCGTATCCGCAAGATGGCGGACGGAGAAATTTTCAACACCATTACGCACGGCAAAAACACCATGATGGCCTATGGCCCAAGGGTCATCGTGCAGGATCGTTGGGCGATCATCTGTTATTTGCGCGCGCTCCAGCGAAGCCAGCACGCCAGCGCGGCCGATGTCCCGGCGGATCATCAGGCGGATTTGGAGAAAAAAGCGGAACCTGCAAAGGCCGCGGAACAGGAGAAGAAATGAGCGACCGATCCCACGTCCTGCCCGCGCCGGAAGGCGAGTATTTTGAAAACAGCCGTTTCGCCGGTTTATCGCTGCTTTGCGGCGTGATTGGTGTCGTCGGTCTCGTCCTCAGCTTCATTGGCGCCTTTGTCTCGCCGGTGCAGTTTAGTTTCTCCTGGCTCTTTGCTTTCACCTTTTTCTTTACCCTCTGCATTGGCTGTCACTTCTGGACGATTGTCCATCATGTGGTCGATGCGGAGTGGTCGGTCGTCGTGAGGCGGCAACTCGAGAACATCGCGCTTCTCATTCCGGTGCTTGGGGTACTTTTTTTGCCGGTCTGGTTTTGGAGGAGGTATCTCTACCGCTGGATGGATATGCCGCCCGGGGTCGATCCAGTGCTGGACGCCAAGCATGGTTATCTTAACTGGCAGTTCTTCCTCTTCCGCGCGGTCTTCTTCTTTGTCGCCCTGACAATAGTCACCTACTTGCTCCGGCGTTTTTCCGTTCGTCAGGATCGCGACGGCAATCCACAGTTTACCATCTGGATGCGAAAGGCGTCCTTCGTCGGTCTCCCGCTCTTTGCGCTCTGCCTGACATTTGGGGCCTTCGATTGGCTGATGAGCCTTAATTGGCACTGGTTCTCGACCATGTGGGGCCCATACGTTTTTGCCGGGACCGCGGGCAGTTCAATGGCGCTCCTTGTGCTCGTAACCGCAGCGTTGCAGCGCGCTGGCTATCTCAAGGGGGTAGTGACGGTCGAGCATTATCACATCATGGGAAAATGGCTCCTCGCCTTCACTGTTTTCTGGGCCTACATCGGTTTTAGCCAATACATGCTTTATTGGTATGCCGACATTCCCGAGGAGACGCAGTACTTCCTCGTCCGAAACACTGAATCCTGGAATGTGCTTTCCTGGTTCCTGGTCATCTTCCGCTTCTTCGTGCCGTTCGCCCTCCTCCTCCCGCGAGCGACGAAAACGAGCCGCACCTGGCTTTGCTGCATCGCGGGCTGGATCATCTGCATGCAGTTGCTCGACATGTATATTATTGTCCTGCCCGCCCTCCACGGGACAGGTGTTCACCTCAGCATTCTCGATTTTCTGCCGCTGATCGGCATCGGCGGCACCCTGGCCTTTTTTTATCTGCGGATCATCGGCAAAACTTCCCTTTTCCCGGTGCGCGATCCGCGCCTGATTGAATCTCTTCGCCTGACCAACTAGCCGTGCCTAACGACGACGAAACACTGGCTCATCCTGAACAGCCGCGCTTCCTGCTTTCCGCCTGGTTGTGGGCGGTGGCGCTTTTTGTTTTCTTTGGCGCGATCGTCGCGATCACGTTCGGAACGATGCAGCGCGGCTCGTCCTACGAAGACGAGCGGGCAAAAGCGCGCTCTGAGAAGCTCAAGACGGCAGAGGAAGAATGGAACAAGACATCGAGCAGCTATGGGTGGGTCGATAAGGAGAAAGGTATCGCCCGCATCCCGATCCGGCGCGCGATGGAGTTGGAACTCGCCAATCTGCAATCGAAAAAGCCCGAGCCTGCCGGTCCAATCGCGACCCCTGCGCCTGTCGAATCGGCGGCCACCCCCTCTGGCCAGTCGCAACCAGCAGGTCCGCCCAACGCCTCGCCGGCGCCTCCGGCCGCCGCGAATTCTCCTTCGGTAATTCCGCCTGTTTCGCCGGCCGTCCCCCCGGTCCAGCGCCCAGCCGGCGCTCCCCCGCCCGTGACCGGGAAAAAAACGGCGCCTTCGCCGAGCCCTCCAAAAGCTAACCAATGAGCCTGACCGAATTTTTCACCAAACTGAAGCGTTACGACGAGAACGCGAACGTGATCTTCGATGATGAAGAACCGATCGGTCGAGCGACGGACTTAGTCATGCCGCGCAAATATTGGTTCAGGCGGCATCGCCGCCTCGATCGAAAAATTTCGCCTTCTCTCCATTCCACGGCCGTAGCCAAACGTTCATGAGCATGTCCGTCGAATTAACTCAGGAGTCACCGTTAGGCGATGTGGAAGTCACGACGAGCGACGTCGAGCGTGTCGAGCGCGCCCTGATCGATGCTTCAACGCGTCTTCCCGTGCTCGTTTTCTACGCTTCGGCAATCGCCTGGCTGCTCCTCGCGACGCTTCTCGGCATTCTGACTTCGTTTAAGCTTCATTCGCCCGATTTTCTCTCCGGTCTGAGCTTTCTAACCTGGGGCCGTATTCGCCCGGCGCATCTGAATGCGCTGATTTACGGCTGGGGCTCGATGGCCGGGATGGGCACTGCGATCTGGCTTATGGCCCGGCTCTGTCGCACGACCCTGCGACATCCGCTACTGCTCATCGCTGGCGCTGCTTTTTGGAATCTTGGGGTCTTGCTGGGAATCGGCGCGATCCTGGCCGGCGATACGACCGGCTACGAATGGTTGGAGTTCCCCGGGTTCTCCGCGGTCACGCTTTTCGTCGCCTACCTGCTCATCATGACCTGGGCGTTGATCATGTTCCGCTACCGCCGTCGCGGCCACGTTTACATTACACAATGGTATTTGCTCGGCGCGTTCCTCTGGTTCCCGTGGCTCTACGCTGCCGCGCAAGTGATGCTTTTCATTTTTCCGGTGCAGGGCGTAATGCAGGCTGCGGTGAACTGGTGGTTTGCCAACAACCTGCTCTTTCTCTGGTTCGGATCGATTGGCCTCGGCACCGCCTATTACATGATTCCGAAAGTGATTGGACGTCCGGTTCATAGCTATTACCTGGCTACAATCGGCTTCTGGACATTCGCGCTTTTTTCAAGTTGGACCGGGATGCAGCGCCTGGTCGACGGGCCGTTTCCCGCCTGGATGATCACAGCAAGCATTGCTGCGGCTATCCTAACGATTATTCCCGTTGCCACCGTCGGACTCAATCATCACATGACAATGCGCAACCACTTTCCGCTGATGCGATACAGCCCGACGCTGCGCTTCACGGTCTTCGGCGCGATTGCCTACACCGCCTTTAGTGTCGTGGGCGTCCTCATCTCGCTCCGTTCTATGGCGCGGATCGTCCACTTTACCGAAGCGAGCATGGGTTACACCTACATGGGGCTCTATGCGTTTTTCACGATGGTGACGTTTGGTTCAATGGTACTACATCGTGCCGCGTCTTGTCGGCCGCGAGTGGCGATATGCCTCGCTCATCAAGTTGCATTTTTGGGCATCCACCTACGGCATTGGCTTGATGGTGCTGCTTTTGCTCGTGGGCGGTTTCGTGCAAGGAATCAGCCTGAACGACCCGACACTCGCCTTCAGTGAGACGACTCAGACGATTCTGCCTTATCTCCGCGGTTGGACTCTGGCGTGGATCCTGTTGACCGTCGCACACTGCGTCTTTGCCTTTCACTTTGGTTTGATGCTGCTTGGCTTTGGCCGCACCGCGAGCGTCCCCACATTCTTGAATCCGCTCGAAGGTAGGCCGGAGGGAGGACACTGATGAAGGGTTTGCAGCCAATTTTCCTCGGTATCTTCGGCATCTTCGCCTTCTCGTGGCTCGGCATGACGGTGGTACCAAACCTTCAGATTGGCAGTCTTAATCCCCAGACAGATGAAGACGGTGGCGACGCTTATCCGGTGCCTCTTTCTGGGATGGTGTCGCGCGGCGCGCGCGTTTACGCGGCGAATGGCTGCGTCTATTGTCATTCGCAGCAGGTGCGGCCCGACTATGGAGGGTCCGACATTGAACGCCACTGGGGCGAACGCCGCAGCGCTCCGCGGGACTATATTTTTGAGCCCATAGTTTTTCTCGGCAAGATGCGCATCGGTCCCGATCTGGCCAACGTGGGTCATCAACCGGCGGTCGAAGAAAAGAAAGCCGCTGAACCAACGTCGACTCCGGCAGCGAGTGCGTCGCCGGCCGCAGGCGGGCCGGCGACTGCCGCAGCTGGTCCAGCTGGAGCGACTCCGCCAACCGCTACTTCTGCTGCCAGTCCGGCAACTGCGGCCAGCCCGGCACTGGCGGCGACCAGTGCGCCCGCTGCTTCACCTTCCTCCGCGGTCAATGCCAGTGCACCGGCAACATCGCCACCTGCCGGCGATCAAGCCGCGCTGAGCATTCCAACCTCTTTACCCATCGCGATTGTGGACGTTGCAGGCCTGACCGCGAGCGGTGAACCGCTGCCCAACACTGCGGCCTGGCATCACCGGCATCTCTACAATCCGCGGAGCATTACCCAGGATTCCAACATGCCCGCCTTTCGTTTTCTTTATAAGAAGCGCCGGCTTAGCGGCGCCGGTTCCTACGATGCCATTAACTTCGCCGGCGACGTAGTCGAAGCGCCCGGAGAGGGTTGGGAAATTGTTCCGACCTACGATGCCAAATGTCTCGTCGCCTATCTCATGTCGCGCGACCAATCGCATCCATTGAAGGAAGCGAAATCTCCCGTCACGCTGGCGCCCTCTTCGAGCAAGGAGACGCAAAAATGAGCGATCAGATTCCAGAGAATGCTCCGCGTCAGGGGATGGATTACGGCGAGACGGAGGAAGTGCAGGTAACGCATGCCGCGATCTATCGGGAAAAGGTCGAGCCGCGTATCGGGCGGGAACCCCTCTCGCTCTGGTTAGTCGCAATTTACGGGATGGCGGTCTTTTTTGGGGGTGCCTATCTCGGTCGCTACGCAGGCAATTTTAGCGGCGACGGACTCGATTACCTCGGCGGCGCGCCCCGGGTCGCGACCAAGGCCGGCGGTAACGCGGGACCCGAACAGGCCGCCGAACTGACCCCTGCGGAAAAAGGTAAGAAGATTTTTTCAGCCAACTGTGCCACCTGCCACCAGGCAAACGGTCTCGGCGTTGCTGGCCAATATCCGCCGCTCGCCGGTTCGGAGATTGTGAACGGGGGTGCTCGTCGTCCGACCATGATTGTCCTCAAGGGCTTGCAAGGCCCGCTCACGGTCAAAGGCCAGCATTTTGGCTCCGCTGTGATGCAGCCATGGGAGAAAACGCTGAACGACCAGAAGATCGCCGATGTTCTGACCTACGTTCGTCAGGAATGGGGCAACACCGCTGGACCGGTCAGTGCGGAAGGCGTTTCGGCGCTGCGCAAAGAACTGGCTGGTCGCACAGAATCCTGGACCGAACCCGACATTCTGGCAGTCCCGACCGATGCCGACCTTCCGGGCGGCGCGCCCCCCGCGCCGGCGAGCGGGGCGGCAACGCCAGGTACGAATCCCCCGACCGCTCCGCCGAAATCATAACTATTTGCCCTAACAACGGCAGGCGACGTTCGCTAAAGAATCGCTTTCCTTAGCAGGTCTCCATGTGGTTTGGATGACCGGCAGGATTTTGGTTAACGACGCCCCAACGCGGTTTTCCCAGAACTCTTTCGAGGGAAGGGAACCTTCTCTTGGCGGCGGACGTTTCCCTCAAAGTTCGACGGAGCCGCGCCCGCCAAACGGCGGCAGCTCAGCTAAGGCGTCGGTCGGGCAGACGCTGCTTGAGCGGGGGTCGGGCTAGTCCCCGCGGCTGCCGGAATTGCACCGGCCGATGCATCGGCGGCCGAAGGCGATGAAGCGGTGCCAGCCGCCGGAGTGGCGCCGGCAGGATTGACCTTCGCTTTCGCGTCAGTGGCAGCGTTTTGCGCGGCCGCTTTCGGTGACAGCGGTGCTGCAGCCTTGGCCGGCGCCGATGTCTTCATCAACTCCCGACGGACTGCCGAGTCAGGGGCGCCCCGATGCGCATAGAGGATCGAAAGGACGAGGACGAGGATGAAGAAGATGCTCGCCAGCCAGGTGGTGATCGTCGTCAGAACATTGGTCGTCTGCGCGCCAAAAATGTTTTCCGTCACGCCGCCGCCAAATGCCGCGCCGAGCCCCTCGCTCTTCGGCCGCTGCATGAGAATGACAAGCATCATGAGCACGGCGACAAGCGCTTCAACGACGAGCAGAAAGTTTATCAGAATGGGCATCGGGACGGGCAATATGGCCAAAGCCCGGGGTTTGTCCAGACGAGTCGGGACGCGACTTATTGGTCGCATGGGACCCATGAGTCCTATCGCACCGGCACTTTGCGATGCACCCAAACGCTGTTCACGATCCCGAGACCGAACATGATCATGAGGGCAAACGAACCGCTGTAACTAATGAGGGGCAACGGCACGCCGGTGATCGGCAGAATCGAAATCGTCATTCCGACGTTCTGGAAGATGTGGGTGAAAATAAGGGTGGTGATTCCGATGACCAACAAGAGCCCAAACAGATCGCTCGCCTTGTAGGCCACAAAGAGGCACGTCATCAGCAGAAGCGCGAAGGCGCCGAGGAGCGCGATCCCGCCGACGAAGCCCCATTGTTCACCGATCGCGGAAAAGATGTAGTCGTTGTGGACCGCCGTCGCGGGGAGAAAGCCGAGTTCGATTTGTGTGTTTGGCGCCTTGAAGCCCTTCCCTGCCCAGCCGCCCGAGCCGATCGCGATGAGTGACTGATTGATGGCCCACGCCGAACCCTGGCGATCGATGTCGGGATTGATGAACGCGGTGATGCGCTCCTGTTGATATGGCTTAAGCCCGATGTATGCGACCGGGATAAATGCAACCACGATCAAGACGATGCAAATCAGGTAGCGCAATGGAATTCCCCCGACAAAGAGCAACGCCAGCACCACGGGTCCCCAAATGATACATTCGCCCAGATCGGGTTGCATCAGGATGAGCAAACACGGAGCACCGACGATTGCACCGCAGAGCACGAGACGCAGCATCGGATGCATCTGCCGGAATTGACTCAGGAAAAGCGCGAGCACCATGATACCGGCGACGATTGCGAGCTGCGCCGGCTGAAAATTTATTGGTCCCAGATGGAGCCAACTACGTGAGCCGTAAACTTTGGTTCCGATAAATCGGGTCAGGATAAGAAAAAAAAGGCCGGCTAGATACATCGGAAGCGCGCCCCATTTTACCCATCGGTAATCGATCAGGCTTGCCGCGACGAATGCGAGGAAGCCAACAGCGACCCAATTCGCCTGTTTGCGCCAAAACTCGGCGGCGGCCGGATCCTGCCTCATGTAGGTTGCGCTATAGATTGCGATCACGCCGAAGACCGCCAAAGCAAGCATGTTGACAAGAAGTAACCAATTTAGGCCCAGCAGCTTGCGGAGAAATGGAGTCATTTGCCAGTCGACAGTTTTTCCTTCGAAAGAACTAAAGATGGCGAACAGAGACCAGAAGTCCAGTATTCGACTGGAGAGGGACGCAAATAAATTTTATATAGTTGATGATGTGACACTTACAAAAATATATGCCGATTTCCCAATTGCTCAGCCTTGTCAGTCCGATTAGCGTTATCTAAAGTTGTTGTCGCGCCTGCTCTTACTCGAAAATCACGATGCCGAAAAAAGCGAAACGAAAGTTGTCCCGGTCGACGCTGCCGATGCAGCGGCATCTTAATTTGCGCCACGAAGGTCGCTGTTTCGATCTCCGGGAGATTTTCGACCGCGTGAATGCGCGCCATTTTCGTGGACGCTTGCGCGGTTACGAGGTGGTTTGGGGGCGGCGCCGTAAAGAACGGCCGAAAGAATATTTCATCTTCGGATCCATCCAGGAAGAGGATCGCGTGATTCGGATTCATCCGCTGCTCGACCAGCCGTTCGTTCCGCGCTGGTTTCTTGAGTATGTGACTCTACCACGAGATGCTGCATTCGGTGGTGCCCGACGAAACGAATTCAGCCGGTCGGCGTTGCATTCATACTGCCGAGTTTTATCGCCGCGAACGGGCTTTCCCGCGTTATCGCCGTGCGCGCCAGTGGGAAGCGGAAAACCTCGCGCGCTTTCTGCGGTAGGCATCACCGGCCGCTTTTCCCTGGGTCGGCCCGCGCTCGTCTGACAAGGCGCGCCATGCGGGAGACATCCGGAGAAGCCGGAGAATTCTGGACCGCGGATGACACGGATTGCACGTCTGGAAGGAACGCGGAAGCCGCCTCCGGCGGCGAATGATTCCGATCTGCGAAATTCGCGTAATTCGCGATTAGTGCCGCGCTTCGCAGAGCGAAACGTCTCCGGTCTAACGAACCTCCTCCGTCGCCGGCCGGTCGTTGAAATCAGACGGCGAGGGTGTCGTTGCTATGTTCTTCTTGATGAGATACCAGAGCGCGGTCGCGAGCAGGAGGGAGGTCAGTTTCGCGCGCCAGTTGTTCAGGATCAGTTTCTTCATGATAGCGATGGAGCAAAATTTCACCGAGTCGCTGCCGGAATGTCTCCGGCGTAAAATTTCGCTCAATCCGGCGCCGATGGCAGATCGAAATCGCGCCCGTCTCCTCTGAGACGACGACCGCGACGGCGTCCGATTCTTCGGTAATGCCCAGAGCGGCGCGATGCCGCAAACCAAGACTGCGATCGAGTGTCTCGCGCTGGCTGACAGGAAAAATACAGGCTGCGGCGGCAATCCGACCATTTCGCAGGATCACCCCGCCATCGTGAAGCGCGGATTTCGGCTGAAAAAGCGTGAGGAGCAATTCCGTCGAGAACGCCGCGTCGACAATCACGCCGGTTTCCTCATAGATCTTAATCGAAGTATCGCGCTCGATCGCGAGCAACGCGCCGAATTGCTTGTTTGAAAGTTGCGTCACGACTTCTGCCAAGTCGTGCACCGTCTCGCGTTTCTCGCTTGTCAGGGAAAAGATGGGATGACCACCCAACTCGGCCAGGGCGCGACGCAATTCCGGCTGAAAAATGACGACCAGCGCGACCGCGAGGAAAACCGAGAAACTTCTAATGATAAAACTGATCACGACGAGGTTAAGGAGCTGCGAGATTAGCGTCAGGGTCAGAAACACGATTGCCATACCCGTCAGCACCTTGGCCCCGCGTGTTCCGCGAAAGTAGAGATAACCGTAGTAGATCACGACGCTCAGGAGAAGGATCTCGACGGCGCTCCGCCATTTATCGAACCAGAGCTGGGCGAATTCGTGGATGGTCATCGGGTGGCGGCTAAAATGGCTTCCGTGGTGCGGAGAGCGTTGGCATTTGGGAGTACATCATGAACCCGCAAAACGTGCGCTCCGCGCGCGCGCAGCAGCGCAGTGAGCGCGACGGTCGCGCTCGCCCGGTCCGCCGGCAGACCTGAGACTTTTCCGAGAAACGATTTGCGTGAAACACCGACGACCATCGGTCGACCCTCGACTTGGAGTCGCGGGAGATTGGCGAGTAATTCGAGATTGTGCGCGACCGTTTTACCGAACCCGATTCCTGGATCGAACGCAATGCACATGGGATCAACTCCCGAGCGTACCGCCTCTGCAAATTGCTGTCGAAAAAAATCGGTCACCTCGCCGACCACGTCGCGATAGGTCGGATTAAGCTGCATCGTCCGCGGCGTGCCCTGCATGTGCATGATGATCATGGCCACGCCCTTTTCCGCCGCCAGCGCGAACATTCCGGGATCGCCGCGTCCGCCGGTCACGTCGTTAATGACCGCGGCGCCCGCCTCAATCGCGGCGCGCGCCACTTCCGATTTTGAGGTGTCGATCGAGATACGTCCCGGGATGGCGGGTGCGAGCTGTTCGATCACCGGGAGAACCCTTTCCATTTCTTCCCCGGGTGAAATCGGTTTTGCGCCCGGGCGGGTCGATTCGCCTCCAATATCGATAAGCTCGGCACCACCGTGCACCATTTCGAGGCCGTGTTTGACCGCCGCTTCGGTCGCGAAAAACTCGCCGCCATCAGAGAAAGAGTCCGGCGTGACGTTGAGAACGCCCATGAGCAGCGCGCGAGTGGTCAGGTCGACGACGTTTCCGCCGACCCTCCAATGCGTTGCGATCATCACGCTTCAGACTATCACAGCCACCATTTTATTCGACCGGAGCCGCAGTGGTGAAATGTCCGCTTTCAATCAGCCTGCTTTCTTCGATGGTCGCTGGGACATGAAACGCGTCGCCGATACCAGGCAAAAAATCCTCGCTCTCCTCCGCACTCCGAAATACCGGCCGCTCGACAAGAAGGAGCTGACCCGTGCGCTTGGCTTCAAGAACGAGACCCGCGCCGACCTCACGCAGGCGCTGCGCGAGCTGGAGCGGGCGGGTGAGATCGCGCGCATTCGCAAGAATCGCTACATCCTTCCCGGAGAAGCCGATCTGGTTACGGGCAAAATCCAGATCCACCAGGCCGGCTTTGGATTTCTTACCCGCGAAGGCCCGGAACAGGGAGACATTTTCATCTCCGCCGAAAACACCGGCACCGCGATGAATGGCGACCGGGTCGTTGCTCGGATCACGCGCGATGCCGATTACGCCCGGGCTCGGAGCGGCAGCAGTCGGCCCGAAGGACGCGTCATCCGCATTCTGGAGCGTGCCCACGACACGATTGTTGGCACCTTGCAGCAGACGCGAAATTTCCTCTATGTCGTGCCGGACGATCCCAGGATGGTGCACAACGTTTACGTCCAGCCGCGCTCCCTTCCGGGGGCGCCGCGTCCGCCGCAACCGAACGACAAGGTCGTCGTTAGGCTGGAGCCGTGGGAGTCGCGCCACGTCAATCCCGAGGGAGAAATCATTGAACTCCTCGGCCGCGCCAGTGATCCGGGCGTCGACATGCTTTCCATCATCCGGAAGTACAATCTCCCGCTCGAGTTTCCCTCCGCCGTCCTCGCGGAAGCGAATAAAATTCCCGACCGTGTCGATCCGAATCGCTACCGAGAGCGGGAAGATTTGCGGGAGAAATTTATCGTTACGATTGATCCCGACGACGCGCGCGATTTCGATGACGCGATCAATGTCGAAAAATTGCCGGGTGGCGAATGGGAGCTCGGCGTCCACATAGCGGACGTCTCTGCCTATGTCACGCCGGGGAGCGCGCTCGATCGGGAAGCCCTCCAACGCGGAAACAGCGTTTACCTCGTCGACCGCGTCATTCCGATGTTACCTGAACGCCTGAGCAACGGCGTTTGCAGCCTGAACCCGAACGTCGTTAGGCTGACCCATTCCGTTTTCATCCGCTTCGCCAGGAACGGCGCCCCGCAGAGCGCGCGTTTCGCTCGTAGCATGATCCAGAGCGCCTGTCGGCTGACTTACAAGGAGGCATTACGGGATCATGCAAAAGCCGCCTCATGACGAACTTTCACGCCGTTTGCATACCGCCTGGGAATCTCGCTTCACTCCTGCGCCGCCGGCGTTTCGCCCACGGCTCGCTCGACCTCGATTTCCCGGAAGTCAAAGTGGTCGTGGACAAACAGACCGGCCGCCCACTCCGCCTTGAGCGGATCGAGAACGACGAATCGCATCAACTCGTAGAAGAATTCATGCTTGCGGCCAACGAAGCGGTCGCCAGCGAGCTGAAGAATCGGCTCGTCCCGACGGTTTACCGGGTGCACGAAAATCCCGATCCCGACAAACTGAACGAGTATCGCGAGTTTGTCATCAGCTATGGGTTTAACGCCGGCGATCTGACAAATCGCAAGGAGCTGCAGCGCCTTCTTGAATCATTCCGCGGCAAACCGGAAGAGCAAGCGCTCAAAATCGGTCTGCTCAAGAGTTTAAAACGCGCCCGTTACGCGACGCAGCCGCTCGGGCATTTCGGTCTCGCGAAAAACAACTACACCCATTTCACCAGCCCAATTCGGCGTTATGCCGATCTCGTCGTCCATCGCACGCTTGCGGACCGCGGCAGTCGCCGGAGCGCGGGTGAGTTGGTCGGCATCGCCGAACATATCTCTGCCACCGAACGCGTCGCGGCTGAAGCGGAAATGGAGTCAGGAAAAATGAAGAAGCTCGAGTTCCTGCAGCTTCAGCTCACGGAAAAAAATCCGCAGATTTTCCGCGCGGTCGTGATCGAGGTCCGCAACTACGGCCTGCTCATCGAGTTGCCTGACGTCCTCCTCACCGGCCTGGTTCATGTCTCGTCCCTCAGTGACGACTTCTATGTCTTCGATGGTGCCCGGCGGCGTCTGGTCGGCCGGCAATCGAGACGCTGCCTCGCGGTGGGTGATGTCTTAAAAGTGGTCGTCGCACGGATCGACGTCTTCAAACGCCAGGCTGACTTCGCGATCGTGAACGAGCAACCCGTAAAGCGCGGACGCCGGAGTCGTTAAATTCCGAAAAAATTTGCTTCCATTTTCGCCGCGGATCGGCCTAACATTCGCGCCGTTAAACATGGATAGCATCATCGAATCAAGAGAGTTGCAGATCGAGCGAAAGCTTTTTTCGATCGATCTGCGCGAAAACGGCCGGGGCAGATTCCTTCGCATCACCGAGGACAGCCAGGGCCATCGCAACGTTATTATCGTGCCGATGTCGGGTGTCGACGACTTCGCCGACGCGATCGATGATGTGCTTGCTTCCGAGCCGGCCAACGACGCTGGTTGCTAGCCAAGGCTCGGATTAGTGGCCAGCGGTTCTTAGGGCCCAACTTCTGGCGATTTCTAAGGCAGTCGATTCTTTCCGCGGATCGGGGGGCGCCTACCGCGTTGACACCCCGACCTCGCGCTTTAGTTTGCGCTTCCTGCGCAGTTTTCGAATCGCATTCCCATTTTCATGCCTGCAAAAACCAAAGCGTCCCGCTCCAAATCCGCGAAAAAGAATAGGCCGAAACCGAAGTCTAAATCGGCCAGAACCTTGCGCAACGTCTACTATTTTGGAGACGGCAAGGCTGACGGCGCGGGAAGTATGAAACCGCTTCTTGGAGGGAAGGGCGCCAATCTCGCCGAGATGACGCGCATCGGGTTGCCGGTCCCGCCCGGATTCACGATTACGACCGAGGTTTGCACCTATTTTTCCGAAAACAAACGCACCTATCCGAAGGGCCTCGAGGCCGAGGTCGAAGCCGCCCTCGCCAAAGTAGAGAAATCCGTCGGCAAGAAACTGGGCGACAAACAACGGCCGCTGCTCGTTTCGGTCCGATCTGGTGCACGCGATTCGATGCCGGGAATGATGGACACCATCTTGAACCTCGGGATGAACGACACCGTGGTCGAAATCGTCGCGCAGAAATCGAACAATCCACGCTTCGCCTGGGATTCGTATCGTCGTTTTCTGCAAATGTACGGCGATGTCGTGATGGGCGTGCAAAAGCGCGCCGGCGAAGATCACGACCCTTTCGAGAGCGTGATCGAGCACCTCAAGGACGAGCGCTACGGCAACCACAATTTCCCCGACGTCCAGCTCACAGTCGATGACCTGAAAAAGCTCGTGCAGCGTTTCAAGGATCTGATCAGGAAGCGGACCGGCAAATCATTTCCGCAGGATCCGCGCGCGCAGCTTTGGGGTGCGATCGGAGCTGTATTCGGTTCATGGAACAACGACCGCGCTGTCGTTTATCGCCGGAAATACGGTATACCCCACGATTGGGGCACGGCCGTCAACGTCCAGACGATGGTCTTCGGCAACATGGGCAACACCAGCGCCACGGGCGTTGCGTTCACTCGCGATCCGGCGAGCGGCGAAAAGGCCTTCTACGGCGAATACCTGATCAACGCCCAGGGCGAGGACGTCGTCGCCGGGGTGCGCACCCCGCATCCGATTGTCCAACTCGCCAGAGAAATGCCGGCGGCGCACAAGGCGCTGATGAAAGTGCGCAGCCCTTCTCGAGCAGCATTTCAAGGATATGCAGGATCTCGAGTTTACGGTCGAAGATAACCGCCTCTACATCCTGCAAACCCGCAATGGCAAACGGACCGGCCTCGCCGCCGTCCGTATCGCGGTTGAGATGGTGGGTGAAAGACTGATCACGCAGGAGGCAGCCATCAAACGGATTCCCGCTGACTCGTTAGGGCATCTCCTCGCCCCGATTTTCGATCGCAAATCAATCGCCGCGGCGAAGAAAATCGGGAGCGGTTTGCCGGCTGGTCCGGGAGCGGCTTCCGGCCACATCGTGTTGAGCGCCGAAGAAGCGGTGCGGCGCGCCGCGCGCGGCGAAAAAGTGGTGCTCGTCCGGATCGAAACTTCTCCGGAAGACCTGCGCGGGATGATTGCCGCCGAAGGCATTTTGACTTCGCGCGGCGGCGTTTCCTCGCACGCCGCGCTCGTCGCGCGGCAGATGGGCAAGGTCTGCGTCTGCGGGGCATCGGGGATCGAAATTGATTACCAGCGGCGCACGCTTTCAGCGAGTGGCGTCACCTTGAAAGAAGGCGATTACATTTCCATCGACGGAACCGCGGGGGAAGTTTTCGCGGGTGAAGTGACAACCGCGCCTTCCGAGATCGTGCAGGTGTTGGTGGATCGCTCGCTCGATGGAAAAAAGAGCGCCATCTATCAGCAGTACGCCCGGCTGATGACCTGGGTCGATCGCGCGCGAAAGCTCGGAGTGCGAACCAACGCCGACACGCCGGAGCAGGTTGAGAATGCCGTCTCCTTCGGCGCTCAAGGGATCGGTCTTTGCCGCACCGAGCACATGTTTTTCGAGGGAAACCGGATCGACGCAATGCGCGAAATGATCCTCGCCGAGAACAAACAGGCTCGGGTCAAAGCGCTTGCCCAGTTGCTCCCGTATCAGCGTCAGGATTTCATCGGCATTTTCAAGGCGCTCGATGGACTTCCGGCGACGATTCGTTTTCTCGATCCCCCGCTCCATGAATTTCTCCCGCATGAAAAGGAGCAGCAGCTCGATCTGGCGCGCAAAATCGGCATGCAGGTGGAAAACATCATCCGCCGGGTGCGCGAATTGCACGAGTTTAATCCGATGCTTGGCCACCGCGGCTGCCGGCTTGGGATTGTTTACCCGGAAATTTCCGAGATGCAGGCGCGCGCCGTATTTGAAGCCGCAGCCGACGTGCAGAAGAAGGGCAAGAAGGTCCGGCCCGAGATCATGATCCCGCTCGTCGGTTATCCGCGGGAGCTAAAGCTACAGATTGAGATTGTGCATCGTGTCGCCAGCGAAGTAGCGAAAGAGAAAAAAACGAAATTTAAATATCTCGTCGGGACGATGATTGAGATTCCGCGTGCCGCACTCGTCGCCGATGAGATCGCGAAAGACGCGGAGTTTTTCAGCTTCGGAACAAACGACCTGACCCAGACCACGCTCGGGATGAGCCGCGACGATTCCGGCAGCTTCCTGCCTGCCTATGCGGAGCTGGATATCGTGCCTAATAACCCCTTCGCCTCAATCGACCAGAAAGGAGTGGGACGCCTGATGGAGATCACACGCGATCTTGGTCGCAAGACGCGGCCAAAAATTAAGTTGGGGATTTGCGGTGAGCACGGCGGCGAACCGTCGAGCGTGAAATTCTGCCATCGGCTCGGGCTCGACTATGTCAGTTGCAGTCCCTTCCGTGTGCCGATCGCGAAACTCGCTGCCGCCCAGGCTGCGCTCGGCGCGTAGCGCCGCTTTCGGACGAGGCACATAACTTCAAAACTCGGCCACCCTGACAAGTTCCGAACTCGCATTGTACGGTTTGCGAGACTACGCAATTTCGACATAAATCCACCGCGCCTCGCATCTTAGAGGGCGTCTAAGAAGTCGGGTTGATCGCCGAATTGTAGGGCGGGCGCTTCGCCTGCCTCGGGTCCTTCTGCGGTAGAACTGGGCACCGAACTGGCCCAGTAGAACTGGGCAACCGAAGCGGTTGCCCTACAATTGGCCCAGTCGAAATCGACTTTTTAGACGCCCTCTTAAAAAAACAGGTCCCTCACGAGCTTTGCCTGGTTGCGCAGAAATAGGCAGTTGAGTGTCCGAATATTTTCGTTCTCGCTTAGACTCCGGGGAAATCGCGGAAATCGAACTTACCATTCTCGCGGGCCAAAACCTGTGCCGCCGGCTCCCTTCGGCAGAGCAAAATTTAGTGCCCTCATATAAGTCAATTTTGTCACAAAATTGTTCCAGATTTACCCGTCCAGAGTCGCTGGCAAAAGCGATCCGACTCGAAAGGAAATTATTACTATGAAACCAAGACAATTGTTAACTAGCATTCTCGCGGTTTTCTTTGCCATACCGCTTGTTGGAACCGTCGCCCAAGGGGCAACGATTGAAGTGATCGAAACATTCGATTATCCCGGGTCCTTTGACACTCAACCGCAGAAGATCAGCGACCACGGCGTCAATGCCGGTGTTTTTATCGATGCGGGAACCGGGGCCACGGAAGGCTTCTACCGCTCTCGCGGCGGGACCTTTAGCGATCCGGTCGTCGAACCTAACGATAACTCATTTCTCACCCAGGTGCGCGGCATCAATAACAAACGGACGATCTGCGGCAATTACAGCACCAGTGATGGTATCTCGCACGGGTTCTTCCTCTCGCATACCATCTTTGCTGAATACGATATCAGCTCGACCTTTACGGTCGTCCTTGGGATAAACAATGCTGGAGACTTTTCCGGCAGTTTTGTCGACGACGCTGACGGGAGCCAGAAGGGCTTTGTTAACGTTGGGGGTTCGGTCACCGGGTTTAGCGTGCCCGGGGCCACCAACACCCTGGCCTATCAAATAAATTCTTCCGATGAAGCCACTGGTTACTACATAGCCAGCAACGACGGCCTTACTCACGGTTATCTCCGCGACAGTAGTGGGGACTTGACCTTTCCAATCGACCCGGCGGGCTCGACAGGCACGATTCTGTTTGGCAACAACGATTCGAATTGGGTTGTAGGCCGATACGCTGATGCCTCGGGGATAACTCATGGCCTGTTCTTCATGACGCCTGGCGACTTCGTGGCCTTCGATTATCCCGGTGCGGCGGGTTTCACCTCGCTCAACGGAATCAACCAGCAGGGATTTATCTGTGGCCGCTACATGGACGCGAGCGGAAACGAACACGGGTTCCTGGCCAAGGTGAATCCCCATGCTGCGACTGAACCTAGCCGCAGCAATCCGTCCGCGGCACCGATCAAACCTGCCAAGCCGTCTCCCCAAGCGTTCCGCAACGGAGTGGCAATACCCGCATCCTAAGTCTGGCAGTCCTAACGCTCGGGCGGATCTAATTCCGCCCGAGCTTTCCAACACAGTCGGCTTCGTGCGGCGAAGCCGATCGCGCAGTCTGGCGCTGCGGTGGTTATCGCAACTCTTAAAGTGCAACGACAAAAGGGTCTCTTCAGCGGTGGGGCGTCGAGCCCGTCAATCGTTCCCATTCGCCGAAGTCCCGCGAAGTTCCAGCTTGCAGGCGGATTGTCCACTGACGAGGACAATGCTATCGCGGCGTTTGCCGCCCTTGATGGCGAGCCTTAACGGGATTCGAACCCGTTTTGAACGCTCCGCGATACGGCGCGACTTTAACGCCGCAGCTTAGAGGGAAATCAGTGTGTCAGCCTGCATCGCACGCTATTGGAGATTGTAAATTTCCACCAATCCGATGCCGGTCAATTCCGCCGCGATATGAAAGCCCATAGTTTCCATTATCGCCGTTGGGGTCCCAGTCCGTCGGCGGCCCAAAGAAAAGTGGCGACCCTAACGGGATTCGAACCCGTGTTACCGCCGTGAAAGGGCGGTGTCCTAGGCCACTGGACGATAGGGTCAGGAGAGCGCCCAATATCCGGAACGCTCACCTCTGATGCAAGGGATTTCAGGTCGCGCGCCCGTGGAGCTTTTCGAGCAATCCTGCGGTGCGCTCGGTCGCTCCGCGATGTGAGGCCAGGACGGCGCGGGCGTGGCGGACGAGGCGCTCACGATCTCCCGGATTACGCAACAGAGCGCCTAACGTATTCGTCAGGACCAATTCATTGCTCGGCTGCAATGCCCCGCCTGCCGCGACGAGGCTTCGCGCCAGGATAGCGAAGTTTTCCATGTGTGGTCCGAAGATCACCGGACGATCGGCGACGATCGCCTCCACCGGATTTTGTCCGCCGCGCGCCGTCAGGCTCTTGCCAATGAAGACGATGGTTGCGATCGAATACCAGTCACGCAATTCGCCGGTCGTATCGATGAGCAGACAGTCGGCGGCGGCGGCAGCGGGTTCGCTTCGCCGCATCGACTGCACGCCGAGGGCGCGCAGTTGAACTGCGATCTCGCGCGTGCGCTCCACATGGCGCGGCGCGATGATGAGAAAGAGATCCGGAAACTCCGGGCGCAATTGCTGGAAGACCTTTGCGAGAATTTCCTCCTCTCCCGGGTGGGTGCTGCCGCCGAGCAGGATCCGCCGCCCCGGGTTGATTCCGAACCTGTCCAAAACCGCGCGCGGCATCTCAGGGCTCGCTACGACGTCCTCCGGATCGAATTTGATGCTGCCCACCGAACGAATCCGTGCCGGGTCCGCACCTAACGATTTCCAACGCGCAACGTCCTCCTGTTCCGGCACGCAGATCAAACCGAGCTTTTGGAAATATGGCCTAACGAGCAAATTGAAAGCACGGAACCGTCCTTCGGAACGCGGTGAAAGACGCGCATTGACGAGGGCGACTGGGATGTTTTTCCGATAGCCAATGGCGATCAGGTTGGGCCAGACCTCCGCCTCGACGAGGACGATACGGATTGGCCTGATGAGGGCGAAGGCACGGCGCATGATCGGCCAGAAGTCGAGCGGGGTGTAAACCACCTCGATCCAGTCCGGCGCTTCTCGACTGGCCAGGGCGAAACCGGTTGTCGTCGTGGTAGTCAGAGCAATGCGGAGTGAAGGGTCGCGCTCCTGCATCTTCGTCGCGAGCTTCAGCGCGATCATGACTTCACCGACGCTGACTGCGTGCATCCAGGTCCTGGGGCCTCGGGCGAGTTCGCCTCGCGTCTGCTGATCGTAGAATCCGAGGCGTTGGCCGAATTTATTTCGGTAGTTGCCACGCCGCAGCATCTTCACCGCATAGCCTGGCAGAAAGAAAACGAGCGCCAGCGGGAAAAGCAGGTTGTAAATGAGACGAATCATCCGGGGAGCTTATTGTAGCCGGGACCGTTGACCCCGGCTGTTGGAGCAGCAAATTCGGCGGTGCCGGCATCAGCGGTCCCAGCGACAGGACACGGTCTCATGCGGGGCTCTTCTCCTTTTGTTGTAAGAAAATCGTTTCGGTCGCGCCGTAGGTTTTGCGACGGACGACCTCCCAGAAGTCTGTCGTCGGCAGCTTTTCGGCTGGCCGTTTTTCGAGGACGAAGATTCCGTCGGGCGCCAGGCGACCGGGCAGGCGGTCGTTGCGCAGGAGCAACTTGGTGAAAGCGTCGCCCAATTTCGATTTATCGTAGGGTGGGTCGGCGAAGATCAAATCGTGCGACTCAGCCGTACTGGCGTGGCTCAGAAAATCAAAAACGTTCTGTTTACGTATCCGTCCGTTCAGACCGGTCTGCGCGAGGTTGCGTTCGATCGCGTTGATCGCATGGCGGTCATTTTCGACGAAGATGACGGACGCCGCGCCGCGGCTGAGTGCTTCGATGCCAAGCGCTCCGGTTCCGGCGAACAAATCGAGGACGCGCGCGCCGATAACGCGCGCACCGAGACTCGAGAAAATGGCGGCTTTTACGCGATCCATCGTTGGCCGAATGTCGGTTTTGGGAACGACAAGCCGGATGCCGCCGGAGGTTCCGGCGATGACTCTCATGGCGAAGGAGTCGGCTTGGCCGAAGACTCAGGCGCGATATCGTCAGGTAAAGCAGAGGCAGAGGGCTCTGGCGAAGGGAGCGTCGGCGCCGTCTCGCTCGAGGAGCCGGTCGGTGCAGGGGAGGGTGCCATACTCTCGTTGGGCTTCTTTTTTTTCTTCGCATGGCCGAAAAGACTGCTGATCACCCCACTCAGATCGCGCAGATCGCGCCCGACGAGTTTGTCCATGAGATCGGTTTTCGGTCGATCGACCGTCCCGCTCACCTTGAAATCGACCGCGGCGTAGCCAGCCGGCTCCTTGAGCGCTTGAAAATTCTCCCGGATCGGGGTGAAGAGCTGGCGGCGCACTTTGTCATTGAGTGCCAGCTGCGAATCGAGACGCAATTTCCCACTGAAACTGATCGTGCCGATCGCCGTGAGACGAATGTTGGGCGAGCGCAAGAGCAGTTGGTCGATCGTCACGATCCCGGGGCTGATGTGATATTTGACCTCGGCTTGTTCCAAATGCAGCTGCATCAATTCATCGATTTGCAGGATCTGGCCGAGCGCGACGAGGAGGCTGTATTGCTGGAGCTTGCCATCGCGGAGGATGATTTCGCCGTGGCCCGCGAGCGCGTTACTGTCGGCTGTCTTGCCCTCGGCGTCGAGAAATCCCTCCACCCGGCCCTGAATCATGCCCGCCGGTCCGCCCGCATTAGTCATCAACTTCTCTGCCTGGAGGTCGCGGAATTTCACGGTAACGGTGAAGGGTGAATCCGGAGCCTGCAATTCCATCTCGAAGCGGCCAGTGATGTTTCCGTCGGCGGCACGCGCGGAGATGTTGGAAAAAACCAGCGCTGTCGGATCGTAGTGGAGCGGCGATTCGAGGTTCTCGATAAAGAAGCGGTCGCGTAACGAGATTTTCTCGACGCTGGCGCTGCCCTTGATCGCGGTCGCGGTACGGAAGCTGGAACCGAAGTCGAGCCCGTTGAACTTCGCGATCACGTGGCCGCCGGAGTCGAGGAACGTGAAATCGCCATCCTTCAGATTGACGCGCTGAACTTCCGGAGTGAAGACCGGCGCAGGCGTTGCGGCGAGGGCAGACTCGTTAGGCTCGACGGCCGCCGCGGCCGCCGCGCGCGATGCGGGGGTGACGGCGGGAGAGACAACCGGGTTGGGGCTGGGGGCCGGAGGAGGGGAAATTGGTGCGACTGTTTCTTTATCCGGGGGCAGCTCGGGCAGACGCCATTTGCCCGAGGAATTCTGCGCCCAAACGACTTCCGGTTTGATCAAAGAGACCTGTCGAATGACGAGCCGATCGCTGAAGAGCGACCAGAATTGCACGCGCAATTGGAAACTCTGGGCCTGCAGGAAATTGCCTCCGATCTTGCCCGGCTCCTGCGGGATGGTGATCCCATTGAGCTTTAATCCGCTCCAAGGGGTGACGCTGATCTGGCGCAATTCGAGTGGCGTGCCGAGCCGCTGGCTGAGTTCCTGCTGAATACGATGGTGCGTGCCCTGCGATTGCACATACAGGTTGACCCCAAGCAAGATGGCGAAGGCCAACATCACGGCTCCACCGAGGAGCCAGAGTAAAAGTCGGCCGAGTTTGTTCACCGGATGAAAGCTACGCAGTGCGCAATTGAAGAAAAGATGAAACCGGCCTAACAAGTTAACCTTGTCAAAAATTTGCGTCATACTAAATCCCGCGGCGCGGAGCGCGCGTGCCCTTCGCTCAGAGGAACGGCTGCGTGCGATGTGCGGCGACGACGCTTTCTTTTGCGCGACCGTCGGGATGGGGGATGCGGAGCAACGCGCGCGGAGTGCGGTCGCGGACGGCTTTGACCGGATCGTAGCGGCGGGAGGCGATGGCACGGTTAACGAGGTTGTGAACGGCATCGCCGGCTCCGACGCAACCCTTGGATTGATGCCGATGGGCACAATGAATGTCTTTGCCAACGAACTCGGTCTCCCGGCAAATGATCTTGGGCGTTGCTGGGGAATCATCCGCGGAGGGCAAACCCGGATGATCGATCTGCCCACGGCTAACCAAAAGCATTTCGTGCAGCTGGCCGGCGTTGGGCTCGACGCGCAGGTGGTGAAGGAAACCAGCCTGACGCTGAAACGAAACTTCGGGCCCCTCAGTTATCTCATCTCAGCCGCGCAGATTGCCGGCCGGCGCCCGCCGCGGCTGTCGATCGAGTCGGAAGACGCGATCACGGAGGAAGGATCCTTCGTCCTCGTCGGCAACGGGCGCCTTTATGGCGGTCCATTCCCGTTCTTCAAACACGCGGTCATCGATGACGGGCTGCTCGACGTGCTCATCTTCAAACATCTCGGTTACTTCGAGCTCATCAAGTATTTGCAGAATGTCATTTTTACTTCCGCCATCACCACCCGGGAGGTCGAATATTTTCAGACCCGGCGCTTGCGCGTGAGCAGTGTGGAAGACGTACCGGTCGAACTCGATGGAGAACTAGTGGGCGCCTGTCCGGTGGAATTTCAGATGCAATCCCGACGGCTAAGGGTTCTCGCGCCGGTCTAACGATTCTTTAAAACGGTGGCTCGGATGGAAAGGGCGTTGCCCGGACGCGCCTTGAGACCAGCCTCTTGCGCAGGGTGGCTCTTGATTCCCAATGACAACGCGAATTGTTTGCGATATTTTTGTTTTATGCGCCTGTCTGGCCGAAAAGCTTCGTCGCATGCGCCCCGCTGGAGGCCTCGCCAACGGGTCGTTCTCTTGTCACTGATTGGCGTTAACTTCGTGGTTTTCGTCGCGCAGCAGGCTCTCCAAGCCTATGAGCCGGCTGCCGTGACCGAATATCTGGGCCTCAGCTATCGTGGGATCGATCATGCCTACGCCTGGCAATTTTTTAGCGCGATGTTTCTGCACGCCGGCATTCTCAGTTTCGCCGGCGGTATGGTTGTTCTCTACTTCATCGGCCGCGACGTAGAGTCGATCTTTGGGCAAAAGCATTTTCTCTATCTGTACCTGGCCGGTTTGATCGGCGGGGAACTGGGCCACCTTTTCCTCATGCCGGCGACGACGGTGCTGTTCGCGGCCTCGGGTGGGACCGCCGCGGTGGTCGTCGCTTTCGCCACGATTCTGCCAGAGTTGGAGTTGACCCAGTCACTCTTCTTCATTCCAGCGGCAAAACTAAAGGCGAAACACCTTGCCTTCGTGCTTTTCTCGATCGGCCTCGTGCTGCTCGTCTTCGATCGGCAGGGCGTGGTCAGCCATAGCGCTTTACTGGGCGGCAGTGCCGCCGGCTGGCTCTACGCCAATCTTCTCGGTTTCGGCCGGCCTTCGCTTGTTCAGCGTGTGTTGCGGCGCCGACGAATCGAGGGCGAACGGCGGCGGCAAATGTCGCTCGATGAATTCATTGCCGAGGAAATCGATCCAGTGCTTGAAAAAATTTCGCAGAGCGGCCTTGGGAGCCTGACCCGGCGCGAGCGGCGGGCACTCGCGAAAGCGCGGGAAAAGATGGCCGAACCACCGCAATAGCGTGGCGGTTGCGGAATCGTTAGGCGATATTTCTCGGAGCATTCGCCCGGCCCAGGTGGCGAGTACCTCTGGATGCGATCGAGACCAACTGGCCGGCGAGCGCTCCACCTTTTCTCGAGATCATCCGCAACTTTCCTTTGGGCGGAGAGGCTCTCTTTCATCTCCTTTCCGTCTCGGGCATCTGCAGCGCGCGCCTCATTCGACACCCGGAAATCCTCCTCTGGCTCGCGCACCCGGACACCTGCGCTGATCGCCGCGGCTTCGGCCGCATGCTGACCGACCTGCGAAACCTGGCTGGCCGGTCGGCTGTCCCGGCCGACAACTTTAGGATTCTCCGTTTCTGGAAAGGACGCGAGATGATTCGGATTGCGCTGCGCGAAATTTCCGGGGCTGCGCCGCTCGAAGAAACCTTAATTGAGTTGTCGCAACTTGCCGATATTTGCCTAACGACGGTTTACGAATACTGGGATACTGAATTGCGCCAGCGCTGGGGGTCGCCGGAGTGTCAGTTTGCCATCATCGGGGTGGGAAAGTTGGGCGGCCGCGAATTGAATCACAGTTCCGATGTCGATCTCATCTTCGTCTACCGCGACGAGGGACAGCTGAGCGCGAAGTTCAGTTATCACGAATGGTTCACCCGGCTCGGGAACAAGGTCATGGAGACATTTGCCACTTCCGACCCCGCCGGGTCGCTTTTTCGCGTCGATCTGCGGCTGCGCCCGGAAGGTCGCGCCGGTCCGCTCGTCCGCTCGCTCGAGAGTATGGAAAACTACTATGCCGGATTTGGCGAGATGTGGGAACGGCTCGCCTTGATCAAAGCGAGATGGGTCTGCGGCGACCGCGAGCTGGCTTACGATTTCATGCGTCAGTTGCAGCCCTTCGTATTTCCGAAAAGTCCTACGCCGGATCTGCTCGATGAAGTTGCTGCGATCAAACTTCGGATCGAACGCGACATCGTCGGCTATGAGCATCGGGAACGGAACGTAAAACTCGGCGCCGGGGGCATCCGCGAAATCGAGTTCGTCGCGCAGGCGCTCCAGTTGTTGCATGGGGCGCGTCATCCGTTTTTGCAGGAGGCGGGCACGCTCAAGGCCATCCGCGGACTGGCCGAGCTGGAGTTCTTGCCTAACGAGGATGCGGGGCACTTGGAGACGGCTTATCGTTTCTTACGGCGGGTCGAACATCGTCTTCAAATCGAGGCCGAACAGCAAACCCACACCGTCCCGGAAAATGGGGAAGCACTCCAGGCTCTGGCTCGGAGCCTTGGTTTTGAAGGCGGGACCAACCTGTCTTCGACGCTGCGCGAGCAGATGCACCGGGTCCGCGCCATCTTTCGACGCGTGGTGCGCGATGCCGGGCCAGTCAAGGATTCGAGCAGAGTCGATTTCGCGGATTTTCGCGACGAAGAACAGGCGGCAAAAAACCTTGCCCAGCTTGGCCAGGGAGCGGCGGGATTTCACGTTGCGCCGCGGACCCGGCAACTCTTTCGCAAGCTGCGGCCCCTGCTCCTCACCTGGCTTGGCCGCGCGGCGGACCCCGATGCGACCCTCACTCAGTTCGTGCGCTTCGTGGAAGCGTATGGATTTCGCAGTCTGCTCTTTGAGCTACTGACGGCGAATCCTCGTCTGCTTGAGCTGCTGGTCAGAACTTTCGATGCGAGTGAGACGGCGGGCAGCTGGTTGATCCGCCGGCCGCAGTGGCTCGAGGAGTTGACAAGGAGCGGAATGTTGGATCGCACCTTTGACCTGACGCAACATATCGAGCGACTCCAGTCGTTGGGCGCGACGAGCGCAGATCTCGACCCGGTCCGGATTTATCGGCAGCGCGAGTTGTTGCGCATCCTCTTGCGCGATGTGTTGAGGCTGGCGCCGCTGGCTCAGCTTCTCGCGGAGCAGAACGACCTGGCGGAAGCCTGCTTGATTTTCGCGGATCGGTTGGTCAACACCGACCAGTCACTAACGATCGTCGCGCTGGGGAAATTCGGTGGTCGGGAAATCGGGTATGGTGCCGATCTCGACGTTCTTTTCGTGGGCGAGGAGACACGCGCGGCGCAGAGCCTGATTGCTGTTGCGGGGCAATCGAGTGCGGAAGGCCGCCTCGCCTCGCTCGATGCGCGGCTCCGACCCGATGGCGAGAAAGGGCCGCTCGTTTGTTCTCTCGAAACCTTTCGTCTCTACTACACATCCCGCGCCCAGTTCTGGGAGTTTCAGTCACTTACCCGCGCGCGGGCGATCAGCGGGCCGCTTCGTTTTGAGTTCGAAGCGCTCGCCCGGGAACTCTGGCGCGCGGCGGGCGGTCGCTCCGACCTGATGCGACAAATCGACAGCATGCTCGTCCGGATCGCGAACGAACGCGGGAGTGGGAATGATTTTTTCGACTTCAAAACCGGAATTGGCGGCCTGATCGAGGGCGAATTTTTGGTCCAGGCGCTGCAAATGCAAAGCCGCATCTGGGAGCCGAATTTTTTCTCTGCGGTCAAGAAACTCGCGGCGAAGAAGGTAATGGAAAAACGCGACGCAATCAGTCTACAGGACGCCTACACTTTTCTCCGGACCTGCGAATCGGTCCTGCGCCGCTGGCAGCATCGGAGCGTTTCCACTTTACCGGTGACGCGGGACGAAGAAGAGCGGTTTGCCCGACGGATGAACTTTGCGACGATCGATGAATTTCGTGTCCCCTATGGCAGGGCGCGCGAGACGATCCGTTCGCTTCGGGCCCGCTATCTGATGAAGTAAATTGCGAATCGAAAGCTCGACTGGCCGCTAGGCGGAGCCTCGCGCAAATAATTTCGCCAGGCCGTAGAGCAGCCAAAAGGAGAACGCCAGACTAACGACCAAAATCATAAGCAGAGCCGCGAGCACAAGAACGACGAACGCCCAGTCGCTCATGGTCGAGCGACGCGGCGCGGCTGAGAACTGTTTCAGAAGTTCGTAATTCCGCGCGTTGGATTTGAACCAGAAGGAAAAGGCATCACCCACAATCGGGATAATGCCGACCGTTTCGTTGATCAGGATGTTGAGCGACATGCGCGCGAGAAGGATCTTCGGAAGTCCACGGCGGGCGGCGGCGATCAAGGCCATTGCGGAAACGATGGCGGAACCGGTGTCGCCGAGCCCGGGCAGCAAACCGATCAGCGGATCGAGCCCGAAGCGGAATTGGGTCCCAGGCACGCGGAGGAGATTGTCCATGACAAGCGCGAGCCAGCGGAAGAGCGGTTCGAGTTCAGGGCGCTTCCGCGTTTCCTCGGGCGGGAGGACTTCAAACTCGAGTTCTTGAGCCTTTTGGGAAGTTGCCATCACAAAAGCATTGTCATCGTGAGTGCAGCGAAGGACCTCACACGTTATGCCGTGCGTTGATTACAAACCAGATCGCTCGTTGCTTGCGGGGTTTGAAAGCCCGGCCTCGGCCGCTGCGCGGCCTGCGTTACGGCTCTTCGTCCTTCGGCGAATCGGGATGACAAGGCAGGAAGAGGCGCGCGCTTCTTAGCCCGGAATCTCTTTCAGCATTTGCGTATTGGTCGGGAATTTCTTCACGAACATGAGCAGACGTTCAATCGCTTCAACTGGCTTGTGTCCGGCGAGACCGCGGCGAATGAGATTGATTTTCTCGAGCTCGAAGGGTTGGAGGAGGAGCTCCTCACGGCGGGTGCCGGAAAGGAAAATATCGACCGCGGGATAAGTGCGCTGATCGCTAATCTTACGATCGAGGACAAGCTCCATGTTGCCCGTACCTTTGAACTCCTGGAAGATCAACTCGTCCATCCGGCTGCCGGTCTCAATCAGCGCGGTCGCGACGATTGTCAGGGATCCGGCTTCTTCAGTGTTGCGGGCGGCCGCGAAAAGCTTTCGCGGAATCTCCATCGCGCGCGCGTCAATGCCGCCGCTCATGGTCCTTCCGCCTCCACCAGTCGCGTTGTTAAATGCCCGAGCCGTGCGGGTGATCGAATCGAGCAGGATGAAAACGTCCTTGCCCGCTTCAACCAATCGCTTGGCGCGCTCGACCGCAAGCTGCGCGATGCGCGTGTGGCTCTTGATGTCGCTGTCATTTGAACTGGCCATGATTTCCGCATTGGGGCAGGACCGTCGGAAATCGGTCACTTCCTCAGGACGTTCATCGACCAGAAGAATGATCAATTTCATCTCCGGATGATTTTTCACGACCGCATCGGCGATGTGCTGAAGGAGCGTCGTTTTGCCGGTGCGCGGCGGAGCGACGATCAAGCCACGCTGGCCTTTGCCGAGCGGTGTCATCAAATCCATCACCCGCGTGGTGTAACGGTCGGACGTCGTTTCCAACTTGATCCGCTCGTTTGGATTGATCGTCGTCAGTTCTTCGAAGGGTCGCAAATCCTGGTATTTGGTTGGCTCGTCGTCGTTGATCTTGAGAAGGCGAGTCAATTGCGGGCCGCGATTGCCGCGGCGGGTCTCGCCGTAGATCCACATCCCGTCGCGGAGCTGGAAGCGCCGCACAATTTCCGGGGTCACGAAAATATCCTGTGGTGTCTGGACAAAGTTACGTTTTGCGTCGCGCAGAAAACCGAAGCCCTTGCCGGAAATTTCGATAATTCCCTCGCCGTATTCGGGTTCCCGCGGCGGCTGGTCGCCGTTCTGCAGGTTGCCCTGCGCCCGATCGAGTTCATCGGAGGATCTGTTTTCACCGGTCTCGCCTGTAGCCTCGCCAAATTTCGCCGTCGGCCTCGCGCCGGCCCTGGCTTTCTCGCGAAGCGTCCTCCTCCAGGACGTCCGGTCCATCCTGGCGCCCGGAGTTGTCGTTGCCGGGCTCGTTGAAAGCGCCGGGCCCGCGGTCCGTGTTGTTACGCCGTCCGGAACGGCGCCGCGAAGGGCGGCGTCTCCGAAATGGGGCGCTGGGTGCCTGGGTAGGCTTGTTTTCCGTTTCTTCGCTCATAATTGCAACCGCCTTTACTGGAGGCGACACGACGGGTTGTGCCGGCTCGCAGTTATCAAGCTGGCAGTTTGGCCAGCAAATCGTCAGGAATATCTAAATTGGAATAGACGTTTTGAACGTCGTCGTCGTCTTCGAGGCTCTCGCAGAGGCGCACTACCTGCAGCGCAGCTTCCTCGTCGGCGACCTGAACAGTCGTGTCGGGAATGAAAGTAAACTTTTGCCCATCGATCGTGACACTCCCGTGTTTGAGTGCCTCAGCTACGGCGTAGAGCTGATCGTGGGAAGTGAGAATAACATACTGTTCCTCATCCATTGTCAAATCTTCCGCCCCGGCGTCGAGAGCCAATTCGAAAAGCCGCTCCTCGTCGATCGTCTCTCGCGGCACGGTGATTTGACCCTTTTTGTGGAACATGTAGGAAACACTCCCGCTTGTTGCGAGGTTGCCGTGGTTCTTGCTGAAAATCCGGCGGATTTCTGCCGCGGTGCGGTTCTTGTTGTCGGTTGTCGTTTCCACGATCACCGCGACGCCGCCCGGGCCATAGCCCTCGTAAACGATCTCCTCGAAATGCTGCGCGTCGACGCCTTCGCCGGTGCCGCGTTTGATTGCCCGCTCGATGTTATCGTTCGGCATGCTTTGCGCCCGTGCCATCTCGATCACGCTCCGGAGCCGGGCGTTGCCCGCCGGATCGCCACCACCGATGCGTGCCGCGACGCTGATTTCTTTCGAAAACTTGCTGAAGATGGTGCCGCGTTTCACGTCGAGCGCACCTTTGGCGCGCTTGACCTTGGACCATTTGCTGTGTCCCGCCATGGAATGGGGATGCGATCAATTACAAAACGTGTTTGCCGGACAGAGCTGCGTTGCGCAAGGGGTGCGACACCGGCACGCCTCGAAAGAAAGGGCTGACGAGGAGGCAAACCGACGCCCATTGAACCGCAACGGGCGCGTTTTGTCAACGGCATCGTTTCGGCCGCCAACGCCGGCAGAATGCATCTGTCGGACGATTTCCCGCGTCTTAAATCTTTGTGAGCGCGAGTCTTGCAGGAGGCATTGCTATGACGGGGTCAATTTGCGCAGTTTGGGCGGAGAAAAAAACCTCGCTGGCCAACTCTTGCGCGCACGCGATTCCTCGATCTGGTGCGCGATGCGTGCCGATGCACCCTTCAAGTTATCCGCAGGATTCCGCCGCTCCGCAAAAGGGGGCAAGCGGCGCGGTCCGCGTGCCTAACGAGATGGATGCGGATCTTGTCGTCCGGATGGGCAACGGCAGTGAGGACGCCTTCACCAGCTTTTATGACCGCTTTGCGCCTGGCCTTTTTTCGCTCATCTACGGAATCCTGCGCGATCAAAAAGAGTCCGAGGACGTTCTCCAGGAAGCGTTCGTGCAGATGTGGAAACGCATCGGAACCTATGATCCGCGAAGGAGCAGCTTGTTTACCTGGGCGGTGATGATTTCACGCCACAAGGCCATTGATCGCTTGCGTTCCCGGCAACGGCAGTCCCGCCTCAACGAGGCTGTAACAAGTGAAACGAACACAGTCTCCGCTCCCGCCGATCGCGCCGACAACGCGCTTGCCCGGAGCGACGAGCGTGAGCGCGTCCGGATGGCGCTCGCCCAGCTCAGTGTCACGCAGCGCGAAGCGATCGACCTCGCCTTTTTCGCCGGGTTGACCCAGACACAGATTTCAGAACGGCTGGGAACACCGTTGGGCACGGTAAAAGCGCGCATTCGACGTGGGCTCCTCGCTTTGCGCGAGGTGCTGGGGGGAATGTCATCGTGAACGAGCAACTGGAAGAGCAGGCCGCACTCTACGTTTTCGGTCTCCTCGAGGGCGACGAGGCGGCCGCCTTCGAACGGCGCCTGCAATCGGATGCCGAGTTGCGAGCCTTGCTCGATCAACTGGACGAAGCAGCGGCTGCGCTGGCGCACTCCGCACCGTCGCGTGCGTTGCCGCCCGAATTACGCGATCGCGTTCTGGCCCAGGTGCGGAACGGGAAGACGGTTGCGTTTCCCCGCCGATCCAACTGGATTCCCTGGGCCATCGCCGCTTGCCTCGCTCTTACCTGCGCCTATCTCGTTGCCGAGCGGGGCGGACTCCGGAAACGCATCACCCGCCTCGAAGAGCGCGATATCCTTTCGCAGATCCAGATTGCCTCGCTCAGCTCGAAGTTGGAAAATGTTCCGGATGCCAACGCGGTTGTCGTCTGGGACGAGAAAAAGCAACGAGGCGTTCTGAAGGTGACGAAGCTTCCGCGCAACGAAGCGGATCGCGATTATCAGCTTTGGCTGGTGGATCCGAGATATAAGAATCCCGTCGACGGCGGCGTCTTCCACGTGGCCAATGATGGATCGCTCCGGGTTCCCTTCCAGCCCGCTTCGCCAGTGCGTGAGGCGAAAGGATTCGCCATCAGCCTCGAACGCAAAGGCGGCGTGACCAAAGCCGAGGGGCCGATCGTTTTGCTGGGCAAATGAGCCGCATTCTTTTCGCAATCGTTAGTCTGGTTTTGCTCGCCGGGTCGACATTTGGGCATTCTTCGCTTGAGCGTTCGGAGCCGAAAGATGGAGAGACTTTGAAAGTGGCGCCGGCTGAGATTCGGATGTGGTTTACCGAACCAATTAAGCTCGGGTTGAGCACCTTCGAAGTGCGCAACGCGGCCGGAAAACCGATCGATCAGCGTGATTTGCGCGCGGATGAGAAACAACCGGCGCTGGTCCGCTTGTCGCTGCCGGCGAACCTTTCGTCGGGCACCTATAAGGTAACCTGGAGCGCCGTCGCCCAGGATCTCCATGTGAGCCAAAGGAAGTTTCAGTTTTCGCGTCGCGCCCTAACGAATTGCAGAGCGCCATCTCCTCTAGCTGGGTCTCTGACTCCGGTCGCGCGGCGCGCCGATTGCAGGGCGGTCCAGGGTCACCGACCCCGGCTACAGGTGGGACATGCCCAGTTGGTAAACCAACCCTAGCGCGCCGGCACCGAGCACGACCGGGATAATATCCCAGCGCCACCGAACCATTCCGACAAACGCGACGAGGCTGATGGCGAGCGCAAACCAGTCGACGCCCGCTTTCTCCGGGAAAAGGGCGTGCATTCCAAACCAGACGGCCAGATTCAGGATCACGCCCACGACCGCTGCGGTGATCGCGGAGAGCGCAGCGCTAAAACGCGGATTACCGCGCAGCCGTTCGATGTAGGGCGCGCCCAAAAAAATCCAGAGAAAGCACGGGATAAAAGTAGTCCAGGTGGTGAGGAGCGCGCCGGCGGTGGCGGCTACGATCGGCGCGAGACCGCCGGGATGATTCCACCCACCCATGAAGCCGACAAACTGCAGGACCATGATAAGCGGTCCCGGCGTTGTCTCGGCGAGGCCGAGTCCATCCATCATCTGGCCCGGCTCCAACCAGCCGTAATGAGAGAGCGCCTGCTGCGCGACATAAGGCAGGACGGCATAAGCGCCTCCGAAAGTGACGACTGCCGCCTTGCTAAAGAAGAGGCCTTCCTGAAAAAGAGTGTGATTCGTGCCTAACGACAAACCGACCACGATGATGGGCCCGAACCAAAGCGCGAGGCAGATAATAACCACCCGCAGCCCACGAGTCCACCAGGGCCGAAGCTCGACTGCCGCGCCGGGTCCGTCGCTCAAGGCCGCCGGCTCATCCATACCGTGGGCGGAGAGGACGTTGAACTTCCCTTCCCAGACTTTTCCGCCGACGAATCCAGTTACTCCAGCAGCGAGAATGATGAGCGGAAACGGTGCCTTCAGAAAAAAAATCACGACGAACGCCAGCGCCGCGATCGACCACATCACCTCGTTCTGAAGCGCCTTGCGACCG
This sequence comes from uncultured Verrucomicrobiae bacterium, assembly GCA_963720895.1. Taxonomy (GTDB): domain Bacteria; phylum Verrucomicrobiota; class Verrucomicrobiia; order Chthoniobacterales; family UBA10450; genus Palsa-1392. The sequence goes on along the minus strand of CAVRGZ010000005.1, from coordinate 139,142 downwards.
ATCCGAATAACCGCCGCGGCGACGATTGCGATCACCGCTGGTTTCAGTCCGTAAAATATCGCGGCGATCCACTGCACCTGGCCATAGGCCGCGTAGATGAAACTCAGGGTCCAGAGGATCACGATCGAAGGGAGCACGAAGAGTGCGCCCGCCACGATGCCGCCCGGGGTGCGATGCAGGAGCCACCCGATGTAAATCGCGAGTTGTGTTGCCTCCGGGCCGGGCAGCAGCATGGAAAAATTTAGCGCATGGAGAAAACGCGCCTGCCCGATCCAGCGCTTCTTTTCCACCAGCTCGGTCTGCATGATCGCGATCTGACCGGCCGGGCCTCCGAAGCTGATGAATCCAAGCTTAAACCAGAAGCGGAAGGCCTCTCCAAAACTCGGATGAACTACTGCCCGCGAAGCTGCTGAATTGGATTTGTTAGGTAAGGACATCGAAACTTAGGCTTCGGTCGGACAGTTGCATCTCGCGTGCGGACAAAGGAGAACAATTTGTGGATTCAGGCGATTCCGAAGTGAAAACAGTGGTCGTAGTCGGTGCTGGTCCGGCCGGGTTGCGGGCGGCGGAAGTGGCCGTAGCGCACGGTGGACGCGTGGTGATCTGCGACGGACAACCCTCGGCGGGGCGAAAGTTTCTCGTCGCCGGACGCGGCGGATTGAATCTGACGCATAGCGAGCCGGTGGCGAATTTTCCGGCTCGTTACGGCGCAGAACCGGAAAGGTGGCGCGATTTGCTCACGGAGTTCGGCCCGGACGCGTTGCGGGCCTGGGCGGAGGAATTGGCAGTCGAGACCTACGTCGGCACGAGCAAGCGCGTTTTTCCACGGGGTCAGAAGGCTGCCGTACTCCTGCGCGCCTGGTTGCAACGACTGCGGAACGTGGGAATCGAGTTCAGAGGAGGCAGGCGTTTACGCGGCCTAACGAAAAGAAACAATTCCTGGGAACTCGAATTCGCCGAAGGCGAACCCATCGTTGCCCGTGCCGTGGTCCTGGCCCTCGGCGGCGCTTCCTGGCCGGAGACCGGCTCAGACGGTGCCTGGCCGCCTTTGCTCGCCGGGCATGGAGTGGAGATGGCGCCTTTCGTCGCGGCCAACTGCGGCTGGAATGTAAGCTGGTCCAAGAAGGTGCTTGAACGTGCGGAGGGTCTGCCGCTCAAGAATCTCAATGTTAGGGTGGCCGGCGAAATCGTCTCGGGTGAACTCTTGATTACGCGCTACGGCCTGGAAGGCGGAGCGATCTACCGGCTCGGTCCAGTCTTGCGCGCAATGGCGCAGCCGCAATTGCGAATTGATTTCAAGCCGCAAGTAACCGCAGAAGTGCTGCACGAACGCGCCGCGCAACTGCGCCCGCCTAACGATTGGTTTCGCGCTTGGAAATTGAGCGCCGGAGCAGTGGCGCTCCTCGAAGGTTATTTCCCGGATGATTGCACCGATCGCGGGAGGGCGATCGCGCGATTGAAGGAATTTCCGCTGCCATTGGGAGGCCCGCGGCCGATTGCCGAAGCAATCTCAACCGCAGGCGGTATTTTGTGGCAGGAATTGGATGAGCAACTAATGCTGGAGAAAATGCCGGGCATTTTTCTGGCCGGCGAAATGATCGACTGGGAAGCGCCGACGGGAGGTTATCTCTTGCAGGGCTGTTTCTCCACCGGCACGCGTGCGGGGCGGGCGGCGGCGGAGTACACAGTCCGACAGTAAACGCTTCGCTCGGCGAAGCGCGGGCTTCGAGGCTGCAAACGAAAAGAGTGACCTGCCCGGCGAAACTAACGGCCTAACTCAACCACTTCTTCCACTGCTTGCGCAGCGGTTTGACGTAGTCGTCCACATCTACCTCTTTGACGCGATCAAGGCCTCCCTTGACCGCTTCCGCGGAATCCGCGTAGCCGCGCTTCACGCTCCGCATCAGGCCGGGCAGAAAAGCCGGCGAGATTGTGCTCCAATCGATTTCTCGCAACGCACGTTTGACCGAAAGGCTCGGTTCCTCCGGGCGCGAGGAGTAGCGAATTGCGAGGCCGATCGCGAGCCCGAGCGCAAGGGCGCCGAGCACGGTCGGGACCGGATTTTCCCGGAGAAAAAACTCCGTCCGCTCCCGGACTACGACTGCCTTCTGACGCGTCTGGTCCCAGGTATCTGAGGCCACGCCGGAAATTTTCCGTGCGCTCTCCTGCAAGCGGTCCTGCGCACTGCGCCCGCTCATCTCGCTGCCAAACTCAGTTTCAGACATCGGATCGTTTTCCGTAAAATTGTCTCCGTTCGAATTCTTCATGTCCTAACTTCGCACGTCGCGGTCATTTTGCGTCCTTCGATTTGCATTTTTGGGAGGGCGCAGCTGCCTCGCTGCCAGGGCAAACTTCGTCCGGCCAGGGCTGGCTGATCGCTGATCGAGAGATATCCTCTCCCCAGCTCGGACTGAGTCTCGCCCTATCAAAAGGGGGCATTTTCTGGCGAACCAGATGCTAGCGCCATTGGTGCTTCGGGTATTTGCGCTGCAGCTCTTGTTTGATCTTCGGATAACTGTCACGCCAGAACGTCGTGAGGTCCTCCGTTACTTGAATCGGGCGATGGTTCGGCGCCAGTATTTCGATCCGCAACGCAACCCGGCCATTCGCGATCGTTAGCCGATCGGAAACTCCATAAAGATCCTGAATGCGGACGGCGATGGTCGGCGACTTGTTCGTCCCGTAGATGATCCTGGCCTGGCGCTCGTTAGGCAAACGGATCCGTTCGGGCGCGAGCTGGTCGAGCCCGGCCTGTTGTGCCGCGCTCAGCCATGTCCGCAAGACGCGCAGAACCGGTCGTTCCTTGATTTCCTTGTAGCTCGTGGCGCCCTGGCAGATCTGCTCGATCAGAAGCGCGCGATCGTTCTCGCCGATCGGTGGCAACTCCAGCTCCGGGAAAGTGGCGGCGGCGAAGTTGAGACGCGCGACCCATTGTTCGACGGAGTGGTCCCATTTTTTCAATGGACAATTTCCCGCCATCACCTCGCGCGCCAAAAGGCTGGCTGCTTCCAAGGGCGAAACGCGTTCCGATTTCTTCTCCAGCAGGAGAAGATCATGAAAGAGAGTAACCGTGCGTCCGACGACCCGACGGAGCGATGAGTCGAAGGCAAGCTCGGTTCTTTCCTGGATCGCTTCAGGAAAAAATTCCCGCAACCATTCCTCCTTGATTGCGGTCGCGAGGGTGAGCAACACCTGTCGCTCGCCATCGCTCGATTCGACTTCGCGAATCTCCGAAGCGGTCAAAAGCCGGACGCGATGTACCACACTTTCGCGGGCGAGGACGCCACGGCGATTGTGCACCAGCGCGCATCGCAGGGTGCCTTCATCGAGTCGTACCGCGACCTGATCGGGAAACCCGGAAAGGACGCAGCGCGCGATCGCGCCTGGCCCGGCCTCGCTCTCTTCGGTATCGAGGCCTTCGGCCCGCGCGATGGAGAGGAATTGTTCCCAAAGCTGTCCCGCCTCGCGCGCCGCGCCGGCGTTGACTCCGAGCCGCGAACAGCGTCGCGGATCGAAGTGATTCTTTTCCGCGAAACGAAAAGCGCGGATCAAAATGAAGAGATCGGATTCGTCTTCGGCGCCGAGGAAATCCTCGCGCTCGTCGCGCATCTCCCGGCCCTCGACGCGCCGGAGGAGATTGCGCCCTTGGGTTAAGGCGGCGACGAGGGCGATCCCGCGGACGCAATGCTGTTCCTGTGCCGCGAGCAGCATGCGCGCATAACGCGGATGGACCGGAAAAGCGAGCATCCGCCTGCCTAACGGCGTAATGCCAGATAACGCGTGCGGGGCGCACGCGCTCCCCAGCGCTCCCAGGTCGCCTAACAATTGTTCGGCGTTTTCAAGGGCTTTCGGATCGGGCCGCTCGAGCCAGCGAAACGTCGCGATGTCCTCGATTCCGCTCGCTTTCAAAGTCAAAACCACCTCTGCCAGATCGAGCCGTTTCACTTCCGGAAGCTCCTGCGCGGCGCGTTCGAGATGTTCACTCTCCGTCCAAAGTCGCAGACAATGTCCCGGCGCGGTGCGTCCCGCGCGTCCGGCCCGTTGATCCGCCGAGGCGCGGCTGATTTTCTCGACAAAGAGAGTGTTGATGCCGCGCCGGGGATCGAAACGCGCGATTCGCGCCAGGCCACTGTCGATCACGACCCGCACGCCATCGATCGTCAGAGACGTTTCCGCGACGTTGGTCGCCACGATCACTTTGCGCTTTTCGTATTGGTCCAGCGCGGCGTCCTGTTCCGCTGGCGGCAGTTCGCCAAAGAGAGGCAATGCGACGAAGCGATCGCTCACCCGCGAGGCGCGGATGGCCGAGATCGTGCGCATGATTTCATATTTACCCGGCATGAAAATGAGCGCGTCGCCCTCGGTCTCGGCCGCAATGCGCGCGAACTCGTCCGCCGCCAGGTTCCAGATCGGATAATTCTCGGCCCGGACTGGTTTCGTCAGGTATTCGATCCTGACCGGATGCGCGCGGCCGCTCGAGGTGAGGATCGGGCAGGGTGCGAGATACTTCGCGAGCCGGTCGGACTCGAGCGTGGCCGACATGACGACGAGCTTGAGATCAGGCCGCAGCGTTTCCTGCAGGTGGAGGGCGCGGGCGAGGGTGATGTCGCCATAGAGATGGCGCTCGTGGAATTCGTCGAAGAGAATCGCCGCGATATCTCGCAGTTCGGGATCCTGAAGCGACTGGCGCAGGAGAATGCCTTCGGTCACGAAACGAATGCGCGTTTTCTTCGAGGCCACTTTCTCGAAGCGGATTTGGTAGCCAACCTCGTCACCGAGCCGGCCGCCCCGTTCGGATGCGACGCGCTTGGCGAGCAAGCGCGTCGCGAGGCGGCGCGGTTGCAGAATGACGACCTCGCCCGCGCCTAGGAGACCGCGATCGAGCAGCATTTTCGGCACTTGGGTCGATTTGCCCGAACCCGTAGGTGCCTGAAGAATGAGCCTCGGCCGCGCGGAGAGTGAGGCGACGATCTCATTCTCCAGTTCGTAGATCGGGAGATCGCGCGGGATCATTGGGCGAACGTTCAACGTCCAACGCTCAACGTTCAACGTTCAACTTGCGGATGTTGCGTGCTCAGCGAAACGCGAAGCGCAAAACATTCTGTCATCCCGAGTCGCGCAGACGGCGAGGGACCTCTCCATTGAAATCCACGTCTTCTGGTTGCCCGAAAGCGTTGTATTCAATTGTGAGCTCTTCACCGCGCTGCGCCGGTTCAGGATGACAAATGTGGGGGCGCCGACTCAGCTTCGTGCGCTCCGAAAATCGGTGACGAAATCTTCGATGTCCTGCGGCGTTGTCGACCAGGAACACATCAGGCGATGGATATCGGGCTCGACGAATTTTAAGAAATGCCAGCCGCGGCTGTGCATTTGCGTGACGACATCCTCGCGCAGGCGCAAAAAGAGGGCGCTCGCTTCGAGTGGGAAAACGGGTTCCGGCACTCCCGCGGCACGGAGCTTTTCCGCGAGCAGCTGCGCGCATTCGTTCGCGTGCCGCGCATTTTTCAACCAAACGTCGTCTGTGAGCAAGGCGGCCCAGGGTGCGGCGATGAAACGCATCTTCGACCCGAGTTGCGCGCCCTGCTTGACTCGATAATCGAAATCCCGCGCCAGAGCGCGATCGAAGAAAACGACCAGCTCGCCCGCCGCCGTGCCGTTTTTCGTTCCGCCGAAAGCGAGCACCTTGACTCCGCGTTGCCAGGTGATTTCCTTCGGTTTGCAGCCTAACGACGCGACCGCGTTGGCGAAACGCGCGCCATCCATATGAATGGCAAGTTCGTGCTTTTCCGCAAACGCGGCGACCGCATCCAGTTCGTCAAGCGTGTAAACGGTTCCCAGTTCGGTCGCTTGCGTGATGCTGAGGACACGCGGCCTGGGCGAATGCACGTCGCGGTGGCGAGCCAGCACCTCTGCTGCGTTCTCGAGATCGAGCTTGCCGTTTGCCCCTGTGACCCGGTGTAACTTGGAGCCGCCGGAAAAAAACTCCGGCGCCCCGCATTCATCCGTCTCGATGTGCGACTGTTCGTGGCAAAGCACGCTCTGAAACGGCCGGCAAAGATGGGCGAGGGCGAGGGAATTGGCAGCCGTGCCGTTGAAGACCAAAAACGTTTCGCAGTCCGTTTCAAAAATTTCGCGGACCAGGGCGCGGACCCGCTCGCTCCACTTGTCCTCGCCATAGGAAGCGACCGCCTCACGATTGGCCTCCGCGAGGGCCGCCCAGGCCTCGGGACAAATGGCAGCCGTGTTATCGCTTGCAAATTGATGGCGGTCCTGCGTCGGCATCGAGGAAAATTCCTAAACGACAATCAGGGCCTCGGCAACCGGCCTAACGACAAGTTGCGCCCGGCGGGAATGCTTCCTGGTCTAACCACCCCAGGAGCTTCCCGCCAGGCGACTCACCGCTACCTTGCCAGCCACGCCCCGAAAGAGCTGCGGGGCATAAAAAATAATGTTTCATCTTTATTCGGAACTGACCTTTCATCTGAGTGCGCGGTTTGTCGGCGTGTCGTTCTCTCCGAGCCGTAGCTCCTTCAAACAAGACGGTGCGAGAAGGCGGGAGGAATCTTGCCCTCGAGTAGCGCCCGCTCCAGTGCGCCGTTTCGAGGCCGGCCGGCGAGTAAGGAAACGTCCAACGTTGAACGCTCAACGTCCAAGCAAGAGAGGGACCCACGCCTTTTTCTACGTTGAACGCTGAAGGTTAAAGCGTTGGACGTTCTCTTCTCCCGCTGCCCGGGCATCTTTCTCCCCAGAGTTGTCTCCAGCTTTGCTGAAAGGCGCGAGCCGCTTTATCCTCGCCCGATGAGCTCCTTGCAAGCCGCCATCGAACGGCGTGGCCAGCGAATTTTCGAGCTGGTCGATCAACACCCCGAATCGATCTTCAGCAAAGCCGGTTTCTACCAAAAGATGATGGCTTTCTCGATGCGGGACGAAGCGTTCAAGGTGCAGATGTTTCGTTTCGTGGACGTCCTCGCCTCGCTCCGCCGCTCGGACGACATCGTCGAGCATTTGCGCGAATATTTTCACGGGATGGACGGCTTCGTCCCGATGATGCAGACCGGTCTGAAGGCTGCCGGCATTTTTCCCTGGCTGACGGCTTTCATCCTGCGCCGCAACGTTTCCGGGATGGCGCGCCAGTTCATCGCCGGGAAAGACGGCGCCGACGTGATGAAGACACTGCGCAAGAAGCGCAGGCAAAATATCGGGTTCACGGTCGATTTGCTGGGCGAAGCGGTCGTGAGCGAAAAGGAGGCGAATGAATACGCGGCTCGTGCGATGGAATTGCTCGAAACCCTCTCGCGCGAGACCCGCGGCTGGACCGATCCGTTAGGCAAGAACACCGAGCTCTTTCCGGTGGTCAATCTTTCGCTCAAGATCTCCGCTTTCTATTCCCAGATGGACCCGGCCGCGCCCGAGGAAGCGATTGCCCATCTCGCGCCCAAGCTCCGCCCCATTCTCCGGCGGGCGAAGGAGGTCGGCGCCTTCGTCAATTTCGACATGGAGAGCTACGCCCAGAAAAACAGCACGCTCGATCTCTTCAAGCAGCTCTTTACCGAGGACGAGTTCGTCGACTGGCCGCGGGTCGGGATCGTCGTCCAGGCTTACCTGCGCGATGCCGAGCGCGACCTGCGCGACCTGATCGACTGGGGCCGGCGACGCGGGACGCGTTTCGCCGTTCGTCTCGTCAAAGGCGCCTATTGGGATTACGAGAAAATTGTCTCCTCGCAAAACACCTGGCTTTGCCCGGTCTTTCTCCAGAAACCGGAGAGCGACGCCTGTTTCGAAAGCTGCACCCGGATCCTGCTCGATAACGAATCGATTGTGACCGCAGCGTTCGGTTCGCACAATGTGCGCAGCATCGCGCATGCGATGGCCTACGCGGACGAGATCGGAGTCGACAAAAGCCGGTTCGAATTCCAGCTCCTCTATGGAATGGCCGGGCCGATCAAGCGCGCTCTGGTCGAAATGGGGTATCGAGTGCGCGAGTATTCGCCAGTCGGCGAGTTGCTTCCTGGGATGTCTTATCTTGTTAGGCGATTACTCGAGAACACTTCGAACGAAGGCTTTCTCCGGGCGAAGTTTTCCGACAATCAGTCCGCCGCGCAGTTGCTGCGCGACCCGAACGAACTGATCACCACAGAAAAGCCCGCTAAACTGCAGCCGAAACAAGAACAATCCGCCGCTGGCGCCGGCTACGAGAACGCACCAGCCGTCAACTTTGTCCATCCTCAGACACAGGAGCAGATGCGCACCGCCCTGCGCGAAGCGCGCGGCCGGTTTGGCAAAAAGTATCCGCTCGTGATCGGCGGCGAGAAGGTCACGACTGGAAAATGGATGGCATCGCTCAATCCGAGCGCGCCTAGCGAAATCGTGGGCGAGGTGGCGGAGGCGGGAATTCCCGAGGCCGAACGGGCGGTCAAGGCGGCGTCTGCGGCCTTCGGCGATTGGTCTCGCACCTCGGTCGAGCACCGGGCGCAGTTACTCGAGCGCGTGGCGGCCATCATGGAGCGGCGTCGTTTCGAGCTGGCCGCCGTGGAAGTTTACGAAGTCGGCAAGGCCTGGGAGGAAGCCGATGGCGACATTCGCGAGGCGATGGATTTCTGCCTCTTTTACGCCCAGCAAATGCGCCTCCTGGGCCGTCCGAAACTCACGCAGCACGTGCTCGGGCGAAGAAAGCTACCAGCATTACTGGCCGCGCGGTGTCGCGCTCGTGATCGCGCCGTGGAATTTCCCGATCGCGATCCTCTGCGGCATGGTCTCGGCGGCGATTGTGACCGGCAACACGGTCATCATGAAGCCGGCGGAGCCATCGTCCGTCACCGGCGCCTTGTTGATGGAGATATTCGAAGAAGCGGGTGTGCCGCCGGGCGTGCTCAACTATCTGCCGGGCCACGGCTCCGTCATCGGGCAGCATCTGGTCGATCACCCAGAGGTCGTGATGATCGCGTTTACCGGCTCGCGCGAAGTTGGCCTGCGCATTTGGGAATCAGCCGGCAAGACGCTCCCCGGCCAGCGCGAATTGAAGCGCGTCGTCTGCGAGATGGGCGGCAAGAACGCCATCATCGTCGATTCCGACGCCGACCTCGACGAGACGATCGTCGACTCGATTTATTCCGCCTTTGGTTACCAGGGCCAGAAATGTTCCGCGCTCTCCCGGCTCATCGTGCTTGAGGAAAACTACGATCGGGTGATGGAGCGTCTTCTCGCCGCGGCGGCGAGTTTGCGGATCGGGAATCCCGAGGAACCGGGTATCACGGTCGGTCCGGTGATCGACGAGAGAGCCTACAAACGGATCCTCGAGATGATCGAAGTCGGCAAAAAAGAGGCGACGCTGGCCTATCAGGCGAAGGATGTGCCTAACGACGGTTACTTTATCCCGCCGACTATTTTCACCGATGTAAAACCGACCGCCCGGATCGCGCGCGAGGAAATTTTCGGCCCGGTCCTGAGCGTGATCAAAGTGCGCGATCTGGACGAAGCGATCGAGGTCGCGAACGGCACCGATTATGCGCTGACCGCGGGCTTTTTCTCGCGCAGCCCGGCCAACATCGAGCGGGCGAAAGCCGAGTTGGAAGCCGGCAACGTCTACATCAATCGTTCCTGCACCGGGGCGGTCGTCGGGCGGCATCCCTTTGGCGGTTTCAAGATGAGCGGGGGCGGGACGAAAGCGGGCGGGCGCGATTACCTGCTGCAATTCCTCATTCCGCGGGTCGTGACCGAGAACATTATGCGCCACGGCTTCGCGCCGGAAGAAACCCCGCGTCATCGCGACGAGTTCCTCGTGAGGCGAGCGGGTTCGACGGTGGTCGAGCGAGGCGGCGCGAGGTGTAGCGCCTTTCCAGCCTGTCATCCCGAGGCGGCGCAGCGCGCCGAGGGACCTCGCAGTCGTCGAGAGATCTTCCTTGTTAACCAGGACGCTGGTCCTCCGACTGTGAGGTCCCTCGCCGTCTTCGCGGCTCGGGATGACAAATTGCGGTCTGCGCCGCTTCGGGGATCTGACCGGGAACGGAGCCAGATTTATTGCGCGGCGATTACTTCAGCAGCCGGATGACCTCGTGGATCATCACCGCGATCGGCCAGGCCGAGACGAGGGTGACGAAGCCGAGAACGGCCGTTTCCAGGCCGAAGCTGCGGCTCGCATCGGCGCGTAGAACCTCACTGGCCAGCTGGGTAAAGCCCGCGGGCGCACGGCCAGTTAACCTCCGCCGAATGCCGAACCGCCTTTGCGGCGGGGTTGATATTCAAACGCGAAGCGCGGGAACGAACCGCCGCGGCGGTTTGGGTCGTCGTAACGGGACAACCACTTTACCGATTCAATTGGTATTGGGTTTCATTTGTTTTCCTTGCGAAATGGGGAATTCCGAAAAGAGCGAACGCCCGTGCTGGGTCGTCCGAGTTTCCATTGGGCCTGCACCGGTGCGGCGGCGCAAAAAGAACGCGCAAAGAAGCGGAGCCGGGAACCGGCCGCGCACCGCCGCGCATGAATCGATATCATTTCGCACATAATCTAAAACGGATTTGTAGGCCGTCTAGACGAGTCGGTGTAACACGCTGTCAATATGGGTGTTAATGTAATTCTGCGGGCTGCTTGGCCGCTCGGAGGAGCGGCGTTTTCAGCGCCTCGGCTCGGAGCGAATCGGAGCGAGCCTCAAGCCGGCGATTGAGTTGCCGGGTGCCGGCGCCGGCGATTTTTTGCAGGACGCGCAAGCGGGTGGTGTCGCGGCTGTCGTGCCAGACGGGTTTGCGGTGGAGGGTGAGCGCGCCTTCCTTTTCCACGAGCAGGCCCCAGCCTAACGGCGCCTCCGGTTCGCGCAAAAGTTCGTTAGGCAGGACGAGGAAGAAGAGATTGGCGCAGCGTAGCGGGCGAGTTTTTCGAATTTGCGGCCGTCGCGCAGCTGCGTTTTGCAAGGCGGCCAACTCGCGCGTGACGCGCTTGTAGCCGCGATGCTCGATCGCGCCGAAATCGTGCGCATCCCACTCGGGGAAAAGCGTCTCGCCGGTGCGAAGAGTCGGGTAATGGATGCGCAGATGTTTCTCGAGAATCTGCCGGCGGCGATAGAGCGATTCGAGACGCGCGAGCGTCTGCGCGGCTGCGGCAATCGTCGCGGCGCAGGTCGGGCGCGGATTGTTTGCATTCGAAGACCGCGGTGTGGCCGAGGGTGCCGTTCCTTTGCGGGCGGTAGGCGGCGACGTCGGCGCGGTAACGGCATTGCGGGAGGGAGACTTCGAGCGCGGCGATCGGGTAGCCGTTTTCCTGCGCCCAGAGGAGGGCGAGGCGCTTCAGTTCCAGGTGGGCGGCGGTCTCGCCGCGAGTTTTGTAGGGCGGGCGCTCCGCCTGCCTACTCTTCGGAATCGCTAATCTCGCGGCAAGCGAAGCGCCCGCCCTACAAGGGCTTAGCCACGCGTCCATTCCGCCAGCTCCCGCGCCCAATAGGTGACGATGAGATCGGCCCCGGCCCGCTTCAGGCCGGTCATGATTTCGAGCACGGCCGATTGTTCGTCGAGCCAGCCACGCTCGGCGGCCGCCTTGACCATCGCGTATTCGCCGCTGACGTGATAGACCGCAGTCGTTAGGCCAAAACGTTCACGCACCCGCCAAAGAATATCGAGATAAGGCAGCGCCGGTTTCACCAGGATGATGTCCGCGCCTTCCGCGACGTCGAGCGCGACTTCGCGGAGCGCTTCATTGGCGTTCGCCGGATCCATTTGATAGCCGCGCCGATCGCCAAACTGCGGCGGACTCTCGGCCGCTTCGCGAAACGGACCGTAAAAGGAAGAGGCGAATTTTGCCGCGTAACTCATGATGCCCGTCTGGTCGTAGCCGGCCGCGTCGAGCGCCTCGCGAATCGCGCCGATCCGGCCGTCCATCATATCGCTCGGCGCGACGATGTCGGCTCCGGCGGCGGCGTGGGAAAGCGCGCTTTTCACGAGCAGCTCGACGCTCTCGTCGTTCAGGACGTGGAAATGGTCGCCGTCGATCCGAGTTACGCCGCAGTGGCCGTGGCTCATGTATTCGCACAGGCAGACATCGGTGATGACGAGGAGCTCGGGACATTCGGCCTTGATTGCGCGGATCGCATGTTGCACGACGCCATTTTCGGCGTAAGCGCCGGAGGCGGCTTCATCCTTTTCGTTAGGGATGCCGAAAAGAAGGACGGCCTGCAAGCCGGCGGTCTGGGCGCGGGCGGCCTCCGCTGCGATCTCGCTTGGCGCGAGTTGATCGACCCCGGGCATGCTGCTGATCGCGCGGCGGGCGCTGATTTTCTCGTTCACGAAAAGCGGAAGGATGAAATCGTTCGGGCTGAGATTGGTCTCGCGCACGAGGTCGCGCAGGGCCGCGGTGCGCCGCAGACGGCGCGGGCGATGAACCAATTTCCTCACCCCGCGAGGCTACGCGTCACGGGTTTGGGCGCGCAAGCTTTCGAGCGGAACGCCAACCCCGTTTCGCGCGCAAGCGCCGTGTCGATCCCCTCGAGTGCGCTGCCGCCACCTCGGGATGACAAGTGCGTCGCAGCGGTGTTTGTTGCGCTCGTTATGCCGAGACCCGCGCCTAACAAGAAGTCGAATTACCTGCTGATCGATGTCAGCAATTCGTTTACCAAGCTGGCCTTCGCTTCGAAGGACAGACTGGGCGCGACCGAGCGGATCGAGACCGCGCGGTTGAGCGAAGCTGCGATCGCAAGTTTTCTTCGGCGCCGGATCATAGAGCTGGTCGTCGTCTGTTCTGTCGTGCCGAAAAAGAATGCACTCATCCGCCGCGCCGCGGGCAAAACTCGCGTTTTTTTCGTGAGCGCGAAATGCACGCTCGGCGTGGGCGTTGATTATCCGGAGCCGGAGTCGATCGGTGCCGACCGTCTGGCGAATGCGGCGGCGGTCGCCGCCCTTTACGGCACCCCGGCAGTCGTGGTGGATTTTGGCACTGCGGTCACGTTTGATGTGGTTTCGGCAGAGCGCTCTTACATCGGTGGCGTGATCGCACCCGGTCTCGAAGCGATGACCACCTATCTCTATAAACGGACGGCGTTGCTCCCGAAGCTGACTCTGACTGAGCCGCGGCGCGCGGTCGGTCGCTCGACCAAGGCCGCGATGATGTCGGGCGCGATTTTCGGTTATCGCGGGCTGGTCAAGGAGATCCTGGCGAAGATCAGCGCGGAGTCCTTTGATCGACGGCGGGCGCAAGTGGTCGCGACCGGGGGCTACGCGCACTTAATCGCGGCGCGCCTCCCCGAAATCGACGCCGTGCGCCCACACTTGACCCTGGAAGGTCTGCGCATCATTGGAAACTTGAATCGTTAGGCAAGAATTGAGAGGATGAACAAGAGCGCGATTGGAATCGATTTCGGCGGCACGACAGTCAAAGCCGGGGTGGTGGCGGATGGGAAAATCGTGGCTCGCATCAAGCCTTTGCGAACGCACGATTTTGCCGGTCACGACGCGCTCCTTTCTGCGATCCGCGCCGCAATCGATGAGTTGCGAACACAGTCCCAGGAAGTATCGGCGGTGGGAGCGGGGTTGCCCGGGATAGTCGACAGTATCAGAGGCCGCGTTTACCAACTGTCCAACGTCCCTGGCTGGGAGGATGTGGCTCTGACTTCATTGCTTGAGAAATGGACCGGGCTACCCGCGGCGATCGACAACGACGCAAACGCGATGGCTTATGCAGAATGGCTCTTCGGCGCCGGCCACGAGGGCGTAAATGTGGTCTGTGTGACGTTGGGCACGGGCGTTGGAGGAGGCCTGATTCTCGACCGCAAGCTTTATCGCGGAAGCCGTCTCGGTGCGGGCGAGATCGGCCAAATGACGCTTGATCCCAACGGTGTGCCCGGACAGTACGGGAATTTCGGCGCGCTCGAAAAATACGTCGGCCACATGCAAATCACGCAGCGCGCGGAAAAGCTTTATGAAGAAACCGGCCTAACGAAAACGAAGGAGGAGTGTTCGCCGATCGGGCTGGAAAAGTCGGCCAGGGCTGGCGATCCGATCGCGGCCAAAGTTTGGGCGGAAGTTGGCTTTGCGATCGGGATTACGCTTTGTGATATTGTCTGGCTGCTCAACCCGGATCGGATCGTGATTGGCGGAGGGGTGGCGCGCGCGGGCGAATATGTCTTCGAGCCAATTCGCCGTGTAATTGAAGAGCGGACGATGAAGATTTTTCACGAAGGCCTCACGATCGTCCCGGCAAAACTTGGTAACGACGCTGGTATTATCGGGAGCGCCGCTCTCGCGCTCGATGAGGCGGCGAAACGCGCTCGCTAATCCAGTTGTCATCCCGAGCCCCGAACGCTTTCGGGGAGAGGGACCTCTCAACTGCCACCTTTTGGCTTACGGAAAGGAAGCGTTTATTGGCAGTTGCGGGATCCTTCTCCGCGCTCTGCCGGATCGGGATGACAGGGAGAGAGCGGCTCATTGTCAGGTCTGCCTAACGGCGATCTCGCGATTCAGCAGTTGCTCGCCGTCGAACTCAAAAAAGCCGCTGAAACGCACGCCGCGAATCAGGAGTGGTAGCCAGTAGCGGTCGTCCTCCCCACATCTCATCGTAGGGAATGGCGTCGAGTGGCGTCCAGAGCGGCGTTGCCTCCTCCGTTTCGCGCGGCTCGCCTTCGAAATCGTGGGCCAGAAAGACAGTGCAATAAAGGCTGTTACCATCGCGAAACTGGAAATGCAGTTCGCCGAGGTCTTCGGCGCGAAGCGGGTTGACACCGAGCTCCTCGAAAGTTTCGCGGAGGGCCGACTGCAGCGGCGTCTCGCCCGAATCGATCTTGCCGCCCGGCCCGTTTATTTTGCCTGCGCCGAACCCGCGCTTCTTCCGGATGAGGAGAATTTTCCCTTCGCGCACAATAAAGAGGAGGGTGGCGTGGATGCGCGGTTGCCAGATTGCCCAGTTGGTCATGTCGTCCAAACTCTTATATCTTGTCTGCGGCGAGGGATACGAATTGATGCGATGGTGACAAAAGCAGGGGAAAGCGCGGCCATTTTTTTTCTGGTTCTGAGTTCCTTCGCGGCCAACGTGGTGGCCCCGACGAAGTCGGAACTCGAGGCAATGTATACCGCGGCCGCCCAGGAGCTGAATGCTGGACATTATCGCGCTGCGCTGCAAAAGCTCGATGCAATCGATGCCCGTCAACCCGACATGGCAGCAGCACAAAATCTCCGCGGGGTGGCCTGGATGCGACTCGATGAATACCACAAGGCCGAGACAGCGCTGCGCAAGGCGCGCGAGATCGATCCGGATTTCTGGGAAGCGCGATTCAATCTGGCAGAGGTGCCTTTCCTAACCCAGGACTGGACCGAAGCGCGTCGTCGCTTCACCGCCCTGGCGGCTGAGCCTAACGATCATTTGCAAGGCGCGACGAGCGATCTCATTCAGTTCAAAATCCTGCTGACCTTCCTGCTTGAGGGCAAGGAGAAGCTGGCCGCTCCGGTCCTGGCGAAAATCAAGGCGTCGCCGGAGGCCCCGGTTTTTTACTATGCACAAGTCGCGCTCGCCCTGCGGCACAAGGATGGGCGGGAAGCGAAGGCTTGGACGGCGAGGGCGGCGAAGGAATTTTCGAAGGAATTGAACAGGCTTTTTGCGGAGTCGTTTTACGAAGTGGGCTGGCTGCCGAAGCCGGAGGGCGAGATGCCCGTGGCGCTCGAGGTCAGCTCGCCGGCCGAAGCCGTGGCGCGCGCGCAAGCGGATCTGGCACGGGCGGAACGAGCTTACCGTCGGGCCGATCTCGAAGGAGCGTGGCAGTTGCTCGATCAGGTCGACGCAACGGCTCCGAACCAGGCGGTCACCGATAATTTGCGAGGCGAGATCCTGCTCGACCAGGGAAAAATCGATGAAGCCGCAACGGCTTTGCACAAGGCGTTGGCGGCCGATCCGCAACTTCTGGCAGCACGCTACAACCTGGCGCGCATACCGTTTGCGAACAAGGACTACGAGACCGCGCGCAAGGATTTGGAGGCACTCCTCGGTGCAATCTCCGGTGGCAAGGAAAAGCAGAGAGAGCAGCTGATTCGGTATCAGATTTTTCTAACCCTCCTCGTGCAAGGACGCGATGGCGCGGCCCAGAAAGCGATGGACGAGTTTAAGATGATGGATGATTCGCCAGCATTGTATTACGCGCAGGCGGCCTGGGCTTTCCAGCACGGAAATCCCAGGCAGGGAAACAATTGGATGGCGAACGCGAGCAATCTCTATTCGGCGGAACTGAATCGCGCTTTTGCCGCGCCTTTCTTCGATCTGGGTTGGATGACCAATGCGACGGTGCCTCATGACTCGGCGATACCCGAAGCGGTCGTGGTAAAGAACACCCCGGCCAAAGTGGAAGCTACGCCTAGCGTCGCCGCTACGTCTGCCGAACCGAAGGAAAAAGCGTCGCTCCCCCCGCCTTGGCGGAAACCCAGCCGATAACTTCCACTCAGTCGCCGGAACCGAGGCCAGAAGTTTCAGCAACACCGGAAAAGCTCGCGAACGTGGAGAACAGGGGAAAGCAATCGTCAATCACTTCAAAGAAGACGGCGAACAAGCGTTCGACTCGGAAAAAATCCAGGGACGACGAGAACGTGACGGGTTCCCGCTCGGGGCGGACAACTGCGAATGAGCGCGCGAATCTACCGCCAACCTCTCGTTCTGTCGTGGCACCGACTCCGGCGGAAGTGAGCGAACCGACACACCAGAATCTGGGCGACAAGGTTGTGCGGGCACTGCTTTATCCTTTCCGGCATCGGGAAGGACAAGCGTCAACTCCGGCGACGGCTGGCTCCGCGGTCGCCCCAAACGCGGGCGTTAGTCCCACTCCGCCACCGAGGCGCCGGCCGAACAATTAGAACTTGTCACCGCAGCTCCACGACGATTTGATCTAAACTGTTATGCAATTCCGAAAATTCGGTGCGATTTTCATCGTCCTCCTGATTTCCCTTGCGAGCTCTGGAGTTGCGCCCGCCAAATCGGAGCTCGAGTCGATGTACGACAAAGCCTTCCAGGCTTTCGATGCGGCGAAGTACCGATGAAGCGCTCACGGCACTCGACGCGATCGACGCGCGTCAGCCCAATCTCGCGGAAGCGCTCAACCTGCGCGGCGTGGTCTACATGCGCGAGAGCAAATACGACAGAGCGGAGGCGTCGTTGCGCAAAGCACTGTCGATCGAACCAAAATTCTGGAATGCAGGGTTTAACCTCGCCGAGATCGCTTTCCTAAAGAAGGACTGGACCGAGGCGCGCAACCGTTTTGAGGCGCTGATCGCGGGCGAAAACGAGGGAATCCAGCCCGAGATGAACCAGCTCATCCAGTATAAGATTCTTCTTACCTTTGTGCTCCAAGGGAAGGAGAACACGGTCGACTGGATTCTAAATCAGTTCGAGCTCGCGACGGGGAGTCCGGCACTCTATTACTCGAACGCCGCGATCGCACTCCAGCACGGCAACCAAAAGGAAGCAACGGAGTGGATGAGCGCGGCGAAGAAGCATTTTTCCGCGCGGCTGAACGGCCTTTTCGCCGAGTCATTTTACGAAATCGGCTGGATGCCGAGACCAGCCGGTGAAGCGCGAGCCGGCCTCGAGATCACCTCGGCTGCCGATCGCGCGGAGCGACTGAAAACAGATGCGAAAGCGAATTTCGAAAAGGCCGCGCGCGCTTTTGAGCGGCGTGACTTCGACGCCGCCTCGAATTTCCTCGACCTCGCCGACGCGGATGCCCCTAACGCCGCCGCCTCTGACAATCTGCGGGGTGAAATTCTGATGGACCAGGGGAGGTTCGACGAAGCGGAGGTGGTCCTGCGCAAAGCGTTCACAGCCAATCCGAAATTTCGCGAAGCCCAGTACAACCTGGCGCAGATTCCGTTCAAGAAAGGGGAATACGCTAAATCGCGCGATCGACTCGAAGCGCTTTTTGCCGAGACGCCTGGCGACGATAAGAATCAGGCCGCGCAACTGATCAAGTTCAAAATTTTCCTGACATTCCTGCTCGAAAATAAAGAGAGCGAGGCCCATCAGTTGATGGATCAGTTCACATTTACGGGGGATAGCCCGGCGCTCTACTACGCGCAATCGGCCTGGGAGTTTAAGGCGGGCAATGCGGACCGGGCGAATGATTGGATTGCGTCCGCGCAGAAGATTTATTCGCCTGCGCTGAACCTCATTTTCGCCGATTCGCTTTACGATGTCGGCTGGTTGAAGCGACCCGAGAGGCAGACACCGCCGATCTCGGCCGCCCTCGAACAGGCTGCGTCGCCGCCCTCCACCGAACCGAAGCCGGCGATGCGTCTTGGTCTTGCCAAGCCGCTGTCTGGAACGATCGGCGGGTTCGGATCAACGGAGAATTCACGCCTGGCCCAGACGAACCGAACAGCGCCAAGCGATGCTCAGACGGCTTCGATTCCAACCGGACACGTAATGGCGGCCGTGGCCCCATCGCCGACGGTCCGTGCACGGACAAACAATCCACCTGCAAAATTGCCTTCGACGCCTCCAGGCAGACCACCTGTTTCGGTAAATGCCGCGTCGCCAGAAGCTCCAGTGGCGACGGTTTTTGGCAGGTTTCGCCAATGGTCGCAGCCGCTTTTCGCCGAAGCGTTGAATCGCTCGCCTGGTTCCCGAACGCTGCTTGTCGGCATCCTCCTTCTGGCAGGAATCTTGCTATTGGTCTGGTCCATCGTGCAATTCCTTCACCGTAATCTCCCTCCCGGTTTGATTAAAGGATCGCCTGTTCCGTTGACGGATCCACCGCTTGATGGTGGGATCCCTGTGGCGAGCGATGAACAAAAAATATCGAGCAACTTGCTCAGCTACGGTCCGCCAAAACTTTCACTGCAATTGCAGGCGAGAGAAGCCTCCATCGATCCGACCGCCTTACCCTCGGTTGCGGCAAATGGGGACGCGCTGAAAGTAGAAGAACTGCTTAACGACGTTTCGGAGCCAGGCTCGGAAACAGTCGAGGAAATTGCCCTGCGTCCTTCGTTCCCTTTTGAATCTGCGGCGCGTGAATGGGAGAGTGCTTCAGTCGAACAGAAAGGCCTTTCCGAATCGTCTCGGCCAAACGATTCAGAGGAAGCTTCGCGAGCTGCCGAGGGATCTTCTGCCGCTGCGTCTGATTCGGAAGTCCCAACGGATGTTGAAATGCCTTTGGCCAGTGCCGAAACGAATTGGCCGGGAACGGATCTGGAGAAGGGACAAGCGACTCAGCAGCCTATCGCCGCCGACTTCACGTTCGTTGAGGAAAAGCCAGTCGCTCCCGATGAGTCGATTGGCCAGGGCCAGCCGATTCCGCAGCTAACCGCCGCGCCCTTTGCCGAAGCTACCTTATCTGAACTGACCCAGCCCGAACCTGAGTCCGTAACTCCCGAGGTGGCGACGACGGAAACAACGGCCAACCTGGATGCCGCGCAGTCTGTCGCCGAACCTCTCTCTTTTCCTTCTATGATCACCGAAACCGAACCGACCTCATCACAACCTACGACTCCAAATATCATGCAAGAAATGACGATTACTTCACCTCCGGCAGACCATGCTTTCTCCCCGACGACGCCGGCCCAACGGCCCGCCGGCGCGATGCGGACTGCGGTTCAGTTAACCTTCTCGTTGGAGATCGGCTCGATGCAGCTTACGCCTACCTTTGAAATGCGTGACCTGCAGCTAAAGCCAACTTCGCGAGTGGTAACGATGCGTTTGGCGCCTTGTCAGGCGCCCTACCCGCCACTCGACTTACAGATCACTTTTGAAATCGCAAAGATCGAGCTTGAAGGAGAGACCATCCGCACCGTGCGCCTGGTTCCATCGGGGCAGGAAAAGCCAGCTGTTATCTCTTCGTCTTCTTTCGCCGTCGCGAGGTTTGAGCTGGAGCCCAATTCCGGAATCGCCTCGGTTCAGCTCACGCCCTCTCACCAGGGAGGGGCTTCCGTCCACCTCACCGCGGGCTTCCAAATTTCAGCGATCGAATTTTCGCCGGGTTTTGGAATAGCCGCCATCGTGCTCAACTCCACCTCGCGCAACGTCTCATTGCAGATGCCGGGTGCCGAACCGATGATTGAGGACGCGCCGGTCTTTGCCATTGAGCGAGTTGAGATGAACGGAAGCCAACTGGGCCTGATTCAGGTGACCCAGCTCAGCTCCGGACACCTTTAGGCGTCGCTCGGAGGTTGCGACGCTTCTCTACTTGAAGCTGGCCCAGTTGAGCGTGCGCAGAGCTTTGGGCAAAAATTCTCCATTTTGCCTAACGAGCTTCCCGTCGAAGTAGATTTCGCCGCCGCCGTAATCTTTCCGCTGGATGCTGACCATGTCCCAGTGCACCTGGCTGCGATTCCCGTTGTCCGCCTCCTGGTAGGCCTGGCCCGGCGTAAAGTGAAACGAGCCCGCAATCTTTTCGTCGAATAGGATGTCGCGCATCGGATGCATGATATAGGGATTACAACCGAGCGAAAACTCGCCGATGTAGCGCGCGCCTGGATCGGAATCGAGGATGGCGTTTAGCTTTTTTGTCTGGTTACTCGTCGCCTCAACGATTTTCCCGTCGCGAAAGTCGAGCCGGATGTTATCAAAGCCGGTGCTCTGATAAATGCTCGGAGCGTTAAACGTCACATGCCCTTGGACTGAATCCTTCACCGGACAGCTGAAAACTTCACCGTCAGGAATGTTGCGATCGCCCCCGCAGATGATGGCTGCGATCCCCTTCATGCTGAAACGCAAATCCGTTCCGGGAGCTTTAATCTGCACCTTGTCGGTCTTTTCCATGAGGGTTTTGAGCGCCTTCATGCCTGGTTGCAGCCTGCGGTAATCGAGTGTGCAAACCTTGAAGAAGAAATCCTCAAACGCCTCGGTGCTCATCCCAGCAAGCTGCGCCATCGCCGGGGTTGGCCAGCGCAGCACCACCCATTTCGTCTTCTGCACCCGCTGGTCTTGCAAAGGTCGTAATTTTTTCGCGATCAGCCTCATCCGGTCGATCGGCACATCCGCCAGTTCGCTGATGTTGTCGCTCCCTCGAATCGCAATGTAAGCGTCCATTTTTTTCATCCGGGCGAGTTCATGGGCCGCGGTCAGATCGAGCGCGCGCCCATCGATCTCAAGCGCGAGTTCTCGCGTTACGCGGGCCTTTTGCAGTTGGACAAATGGGATCGCCTTCGCCTTCCGGGCCGCGCGAACGAGCGCGATGGTCATCTCATCGGGCGTATCGAACGCCTCGATCAAAACTTTTTCGTTGCGTTTGAGAGCGGTGGAGTAATTAACCAAAAGGGAAGCGAGCTTGTCGAAACGGGCATCTTGCATAGAGCGTTATCATTCCACCGGGCGTCGGTGATGCAACCCAAGCGTCCCTCTTCCTATTTGTGCTGTAATCAAAGGAATCCGAGCACACGCACCCGTTGCAGATGTTGCCCTTCGGATGACGCGGGGAAGAATGTTCTGGGGTGCCGCAGCGCTTGTCCCCACGCTTTGCAGAGCGAAGCGTCTACAGTTCCAATCGCGCCGCGAAAGCGCCATCGAACCCGCTCTGAAACGGCACGCTCTCTTTCCATGCCGTCAGGCGGAAAGCGGAATGAGTCCGCAGAAATTCGTCGACCACGCGGCGATTCTCCTCCGGCTCCAGACTACAGGTGCTGTAGACTAACGAACCCCCTGGTTTAAGGAGGGGTGCCACGGTGCCGAGGATTGCGAGCTGCTGGCGTGGCATCCGGACAAAATCGTCCGCCCTCAGTCGCCAGCGCAAATCGACGCGACGGCGCAGGACGCCGGTATTGGAGCAGGGCGCGTCGACCAGAATCCTGTCGAACGACTGATTCTGCAGTCCAGCGGCGCGCGCGGTGTCCTCGTTGGCCCACTCACAGCGCAGCATGCGCGCGTTGCTCACACCCAGCCTGACGAAGTTCTCCTGCAGCCGACCAAGGCGAGTCGCGTCCCGGTCCGCTACCACGAGCGCACCGTCGTTATTCATCATCTCGGCGAGATAAGCCGCCTTTCCGCCCGGCGCTGCGCAAGCGTCGAGGACGCTTTCTCCTGGGGCCGGGTTTAATAGTTCGCATGCAATCGCGGTACTTGGATCCTGGATGTAGCAGGCGCCATCCTCCAACGATTCTTCTGATTGGCGCCAGACGACAAAATGCGCGTTGCCCGGAACCAGGACGCTTCCTGGATGACGGAGCAGGAACTCGGTCGTCGTCGTTTTGAGCTGGTTGATTCGCGCGTAAACCGGCGCCGGCCGGTTATTCCACCGGCAAAGTTTCACCATGTCCGCGGTGTCGAATTGGCGGGACCATTTTTCGACCAGGAATTCCGGGATGGAAAAGCGGACCGGCATCGGTTGGCTGGCGGCCGCATTTGTCAGGGCATCCTTTTCGCGGAGGGCGCGGCGCAGGATTGCGTTGATCAAGGAGCGCACTCCAGACCGGGCCAACTCTACTGTCTCGAAAACCGCCGCATGTGCCGCGGTCTCAATCAACAAAACCTGATAGAGCCCGAGGCGCAGGATATCGCGCGCGTTTCGATCGACCGCTTCGGAACGCAACTTTCCGATCCAGAAGTCGAGCAGGCTCAGGTTGCGCAGGACACCGTAGAAAAGCTCAAGGGCAAAGGCGCGGTCGGAGGAACCGAGTGAAGCGCGCGCAAAAATATCGGCGACAATCGTGTCGGCAAACTCTGCACCAGTCCGCCAACGGGCCAGGGCGTCGAGAGCAAGACGGCGGCTGGATTCTTTCATGGGCGTCGAAACGGAATTTCTTCCTCAGGAAATCGGTGGACGAAGTTGCCGGAATCGGAACCCTCGGTCCGGCCGCAGTCAGAGACCGCCGCTAGAAAAATTCGTTAGGCGGGACCGGTCTGCGGTCGGCCAATCGAGGTGTAGTGAAAGCCAAGCTTTTCCATCGTTTCCGGATTATAAAGATTGCGCCCATCGAAGATGAGTGGTGTCTGCATCTTCTCCCGCACCGTTTCGAGATCGACGTTGGCAAATTCCGCCCACTCTGTTGCGATGACGAGTGCCTCGGCGCCCTCGACTGCTTCCAGGGCGCTACTCGCCAGGCGGGCGCCTGCGATCGATTGAACCTCGCGCGCCCTATCCATCCCTTTCGGATCGTAGGCCGTGACCTGCGCTCCCTCACGCAACATCTCGGCCACGAGCTCGATTGCGACCGAGGAACGAATGTCGTCGGTGTTGGGTTTGAAGGTCAGCCCCCAGACTGCGATTTTCTTGTCGCGCAAGACCCAGAGGGCATCGCGGATCACTTTGAGGAAGCGCTCTTTTTGCGTCGCATTGATCCGTTGCACCTCCTTCAACAAATTGAACGGCACCCCGAGTTGTTCGCTAATCGTGATGAAGGCCGCGATGTCCTTCGGGAAACAGGAACCGCCGTAACCAATACCGGCATTGAGAAAGTTTCGTCCGATGCGCCGGTCCATCCCTATGCCGTCGGCCACTTTTTCAACATCGGCGCCACTCGCCTCGCAGATTGCAGAAACGGCATTGATGTAGGAAATCTTAAGGGCGAGAAAGGAATTGGCGGCATGCTTGATCAATTCCGCGCTGTTGATGTCGGTCACCAGGATCGGGGCCATAAACGGCTCGTAAACCTTCTTCATCAGGTCGACCGCGCGTCCGCTTTGCGCGCCGATCACGATTCGGTCGGGTTTCATCAGGTCGGCGACCGCGCAACCCTCGCGGAGGAACTCCGGATTGCTGACAACGTCGAACTCTGCACCCTGCTTGTTGTAGCGCTTGATCGATTCCGCGACCTTTTCGCCGGTTTTCACCGGCACCGTGCTCTTATCGACGATCACCCGATAACTGGTCAGCACTCCGGCGATTTCGCGGGCGACGCGCTCGATGAAGCTGAGATCGACGCTGCCGTCGCTATCCTGCGGCGTGGGCACAGCGATGAAGATGACCTGCGCGTTATCGACGGCCTCTTTGATGCTTTCCGAAAAGCGTAATCGCTGCGCAGAAACGTTACGATGCACGATTTCCTCGAGACCCTGGCTCGTAAATTGGAACCTTGCCCTTCCGAAGTGATTCGACTTTGCGAAGGTCGTTGTCGACGCAAATCACGTTATGGCCGACATCGGCGAAGCAGGCGCCTGTGACCAAACCAACATAACCCGAGCCGACAATTGAGAGATCCATGGGAAATTTATGATTGCTGATGGCTGATTTGGCGGCGAACCGCGTTCGCTGATTTCAATTCGAAATCAGCAATCAGATCATTGTGTCTGGTTCGTTCCGGCGGGATCGAAATTCGCATCGAGACTAAGTTTGGGGAATGCCTTTAAGGTGAAAGTGAGCAAAACGCCATATTCCTTGACGCCGCCATTGTTTTGAATAATCCCGCCTAACGATGCCACCCAGCCGGTCAGGTCACGATATACCGACAGGCGCTGCTGTTCGAGAATCTTGGTGGCGAATTCATACTGTTCCAGCACGCTGACGCCCCAGTTGTCGCTGATCCGATAATAACCGCCGACAGTGAAGAGGCTGCTGTCGAGAAAAAACGGATTATTATTCAGGTAGCGATGCCCGAAGGTGAACGCGGTATTGGCGGTCGGTTTGAAATTGATGCTCGTGTCCACCTCGGTAAAGCCCTTATCGAAGAGCGGGATCTGCGAGTCGATCACCAGCGTTCCCCATGGGACCGGCGTAAAGGTCAGCCGATTGAAGACGTTTGAGAAATCTGTGCGGTCGAGCGGGTTGTCAATGTTAACGTCGAAGAACGTTTCCAGTTCCAGCCAGCTGACAGTCAAGTCGTCACGGCGGGTTTGCAGGCGGTTGCGCACGCCGACCCGCGCGACCGTCCAGTTATCAATCGAATCGATCGATGTGTACTGCGGGAAATCGATCGGGTTGAGTTTGGTGGAGGCCTGGACGCGGTCAAACTGGAGAATGGTCGTGGGATCGATGTTCGGGGAGGAGACATAAGAAAAGTTGGCGAACGGCTGAATGATGTGACGCAGGCCATCCAGTCCCAGGGTGCGATTCTGCACCTGGTTCCATTCCCGCGAAAGCTTGAACGAACCTTCCAGTCCGGCGTTGAAGATGGAGCGGAAAACCGCGCCGGTCGTCGGGTTTGGAACCCCGGTTTGCGGATTCGGAAGCGGAAATTCGGGAGCGAGCGGATCGGGAGGGGTGGGGAAGAGGGTAGGTGAGAGTTGTTGCGTCTCGCTGTAGTAGGTCTCACGGAATCCTACCCTCGGCACGAGCGCAAGCCATCCGAAATAGGTGTTCGGATAGGTCAGTTGGTGGAAAGAATCGATCCGAAAAGCGCTGTAATCCTCATAAATCGACCCCGCCGGAAAATCCAGGCGGAGCTGCCCGGCGCTGGTTTCACCTTCGTAGAAAATCGGACCACCAAAAAGCCCGTGACGCTTGATGTCGAGCGCGATTTCCGGCAACCTTTCCGTGGTTTCGATAAAGGTATTAAGCTGAAAGCGGCTGGAAGCCGTCAAAGTGTAGAAAGGGCTCGTTTGCGTGAGGGCCACGACGTTAGGCGGTTGCGGGTTGACCCGGAATTCCGCCGGGAAAAAATCCTGAAGCAAAAAGATATCGCTTAGTTTGGTCATCTCGACGGTCGCCTCGAGGTGGTCCGTGATCTGGGTCCGGTTCTGGAGTGAGAAACGGTAGCGGCTGGTCGGCGTGCCGTTACGGGGGAGGGAGGTCCGATTCAAATCGGGATTCTGATCCTGTAAGTAGTAGGAGATGATTTTCGCGACGTCTTTGTTCTCCTTCCCATAATGTATTTCGGAGTCGAACCCGAGCGCAATGCCCCGGCGCGTCCGATAATCGAGTTTCAGGGTGGACACGACTTTCTCGCCGATCGGGAAAGTGATTTGGCCGAGAAGGGACGGTCCCCAAGAACTAAGATAGGCAGGCGCGATCGAATAGCTGAAAGATCGGTCGAGCGATTGATAAAGATAGGGCCACCAGAAAACCGGCGTTTTGCCGATGTAGAAGGTGACGTTCTTGAGGATGACCCGATCGTTTTGATATATCCGGACACTCTGCGCGTTGAGATGGAAATCCGGTTGCGACGAATCGTCGGTCGTGAAGCTGCCGTTTTTGACCGTATATTCCTCGTCCGAGTCGCTGGTCACGGTTTTCCCGGATAAGAGATAGGGATAAGTGCCGGAACGCATCTCTTCGGCGTTGATCGCTTTGGTGTCGAGGTTGTAGGTCGCCTTTTCGCCCATGTAGAGGGTCACGCCGCGATAAATACGCACGTTGCCCTGCAAAAACACCGTGCGCTTGGCCGAATCGTATTGTGCGAAATCGGAATAAATATCGGTATCGCCAAAGTGGATTGCGACGTTATCGCGCGCCGTGGCGAGTCCATTATCGTAAGTCGTCTGGCCGGTCGCAGTGATCTCGACAGGGAGCGAACCGGGCCCTTCCAAGTCCTCCGCGGCCGCGCTACCTGCGGCGAGCAGGAGAAAAAGCAAAAAAACCGGCTTACGCATCGCGGACGCCGAAGGTAATGGTGCGCGGGAGCGGTTGCAAAGTGAAATGCCGGGTGCGGGACTTTCCGCTCCCGATCATCGTCCGAATCTTCTTTGCCTTCTAGAGGCGCAGGGTGAGCGCGCCGACCTGCTGATTGAGCCCACAGATGGTCATAACCGCGCGGTGCCATGGCTTTCTCTCCGAGCTTCGCTTCTTCGTTAGGCCGAAGTCCGACGGCGCGTGCAAAATTGGCGGCAACACCTGCGCGCGCAATGCCTGCGCCGCGCAGATCAATTGCCAAAGCCCACCCGCGGCAACACTTTCCCCGAGAGCCGGCTTTGCGGTATAAAGCGCTGCGGTCGGAAAATGCTTCGCCGCCGCAGCGCGCTCGGCCTCGTCGATAAAGGTGCCATTGGCGCTCGCGATCAGAACGTCGATCGCAGCCTTGTTCGGCAGTGAACTGCAGATTGCATCGAGTTGCCTACCCAGCTCGCTCTGTTTCGCAAAATTCCCGCCCGCATGAACATGCTCCAGTGCGAGATCTCCCTTTCGCGCCAGCAAAACCGCCCCGGCGCCCTCACTCAGGATCATCCCCCTGGGCGGCTGCGCGAATGGCTCGATCGGTGGCTCAGGACGAAGCAGCCGCCACCTGCGATAAGCATCGCAAAGCAGCCAGTCGGCTTCCTCCGCGCCGACCACGAGACATCGGTCCAATTCCGGATTGGCCATCAAATCCTGCGCCATCTTCAGAGCAAGAATTCCCACCGCACCGTCGCCGACCAGGGTATAGCTCGCGCCGGTGATGCCGAGAATCGCCGCGAGATGACTGGCCGGCGCATTGAAGACCGTCTCCGGAAAGAGGAGTGGGCTCGCCGCTGAAGCGCCGGATGTCACGATGTCGTGAAAGAAACGCCTGGTGTAAATGACTCCGCCGTTCGAGATCGCGAAAACCAGCGCGGTCCGGGCCGCGCTCGCTTCATCCAGCTCGAGGGCCGCGTCGCGCAGAGCCTCCAGGCCAGCCATGACCGCAAAGCGCGAGATCGCGCTCGATCGGCGGAGGCGCGGATGTCGGTCCGCCTCCGCCATCGTGGCCGGGGAGACGGGGAACACATGGAAATTCTTTTTCCCTAACGGATTGGCTAAAGTTGTTCCTTCGGCCTCGGCGCCGGTCAAGAGTTCGGCCCAGACTTTGTCAATCGTGTGGCCAACTGGTGTGACCCATCCCAGGCCGGCAAGGTGCAGGCTCATGCCAGTTTCTGGATCACGATCGATGCGTTGGTGCCGCCGAAGCCAAACGAATTTGAGAGCGCGACGGCTGGCGCGGCCGGCCGCACCTTGTTCGCTACGATGTCGAGATCGAGCCCCACGTCCGAGACGCGGAAATTGATGTTGGCCGGCAGAAATTCGTTCCGCAGCGCAAGGATGGTGAGAACAGCCTCAATCGCGCCGGCCGCGCCTAACGAGTGACCCAACATCCCCTTGGTCGAACTGACCGGCACCCGGCCAAACAGATCCGCTATGGCACGCCCCTCGGCCGCGTCGTTCAAGGGTGTCGCCGTGCCGTGCGCGTTGATATAGTCGATCGCCTCCGGCGCCAGCGCGGCGCTCCGTAACGCACGTTCCATCGCCTGGCGCGGACCGATCCCCGAAGGATCCGGCTGGGTAAGATGGTGGTTGTCGGTTGAAATACCGTAGCCAGTAATCTCGGCCAATATTTCCGCGCCTCGCGCCTCTGCCTGCGCGAAATTCTCGAGCGCGAGAAGGGCCGCGCCTTCGCCGAGCACCAGGCCGCTGCGCGCGCCGTCAAAGGGCCGGCATTTATCCGGCGTGGCCGCCTGCAGCGAATCGAAGCCGACAAAGACCAACTCCGAGATGGCATCATAACCGCCCGTCAGGACCCGGTCGTAGCGGCCTGTGCGAACGCATTCAAAGGCGTGTCCGATTGCGTTTGTGCCCGAAGCGCAGGCGTTGGCGATCACCTGGCACGGAGTTGACAGACGGCAGGCCTCAAGCGCGTCGACTGCGGGCTTTTGCGGCGGGTAATTGGCAATCCAGGTAGGCGAGCCGGCTGGGCGGGTTCCCGGTTGCTGGAGGGCGCGATAATAATCCTCGCCAAAACTCATCCCACCGCTTGTCGTTCCGACGACGGTCAGCTCGGGACGAAAATCGGGCGTTTGTTCGAGCAACTCGGCGAGCGCGCCGATCATCATCCGCGAGGCGCGATGAAGGCGAAGCGACTTGCGGTCGTTAGGCAATATACCTTTCAGCCAGTCATCGGCCACTTGGCCGGCGGTTGAGCAGCGGCATTGCTCGACGGGAAAGCGGGTCACGGGCGTGATGCAGTCGCGCGCTTCCTTTAGCGCTGCCAGGGTCGCCAGGAGACCGGCGCCGAGCGGGCTGATCAGGCCCGCGGCGATGACCGCTACGCGCGGTCGATCCGGCCCGGGGCGATTGCTCGTTTGTTCGGTCATTGTTTCGAAAAAATCGCCCCTTTTATTCCGCTTGATTTGACTCCCGATCCACCTTACATAGCCGCCAGAAATAGCGGTTCCGGACGTTGGTGAATTGTCAGTTGAGTTTATTCAGTGGCGATTTGAAATCCGATAAGCGGGAACAGTGACCGAGCAGCGTTTCAAATAAAGAATAAATTCAGATGGGCACCAAACTATACGTAGGAAATCTTTCCTTCAATACCACCGAAACCGACCTGCAGGACCTTTTCGCCCAAGCTGGCGCGGTTCAGGAAGTCACCCTCATGCAGGACAAATTTACCGGCAAATCGCGCGGTTTTGCCTTTGTCACAATGGGCAGCGAAGCCGACGCGCAGAAAGCGATTACCGACTTCAACGGCAAGACCGTCGAAGGCCGTCCCCTGACCGTGAATGAAGCACGGCCGCGCGAAGCGCGACCGGGCGGCGGCGGCGGCGGCGGGGCGTGGTGGCTATGGCGGCGGCGGTGGTGGCTACGGCGGCGGCGGCGGCGGCGGCGGCGGCTATGGCGGCGGCGGTGGTGGCGGGCGCCGCGACGGCGGCCAACGTCGCGGACGTTAGGCGGCCAGCACCTTAAGATAATTTGCGAAAGCGCCTGGGGTGGCCCAGGCGCTTTTCTTTGCTGGACGACGACTTAACGTGCCCCTAGAAGCTCGTAGGAAAGAATGCTAAGGCAGTAAATTGCCGCCGTCTCGACCCGCAGGATGATTGGGCCAAGGCTGAGCGGAGCGCAGCCGTGCGAGCGTGCGAGTGCCGTTTCCGCCGGGGTGAAATCGCCTTCCGGCCCAATGAGCATCAAGACGCTGGCCGGACGCGCCCCGTTGTGCACGTCGGCATAATCGGCCAGGATCTTCTTCAAATGGCGAGCGCCCGGCTGGAGCGAGCCGATGAGCCGCAGATCGAATTGGAACGGCGCACCGGCCAGGTGTGAAGCGGTCGCCGCGGCGTCTTCGGGGGCCGCGGGCAATCCATGAGAAAAATTTAGGGACGACGCAGCCCCCTCTGCACCGACAGACGAAATTCCGGATTCGATCTCGCGGAAGAAATCGTTAGGCGAGCACGCGGAGTGGATGCGCGGGACCCAATTTTGCCCGCATTGCTTGGCCGCCTCGAGGGCAACCGTCTGCCATTTCGCCTGCTTCTGCGCCGCGCTTTTGGGGTCGAGGTGCACCACGGTACGCGCGGAAAGGAGAGGAAAGATCTCAGTCGCGCCGATCTCGACCGATTTCTGCACGATGAGGTCCATGTTTTTCCCCTTCGGAATGGCTTGGGCAAGGCTAAGGCGGGCGCCAGGCAGCGGGCTGACGGCCTCTTGCAGGACGTGCAACCTCACCGCGGCGGAACCGAGCGCGGTGATCTCGGCGGTGGCTTCGCGCCCCCGTCCATCGAAGAGGACGACGCGATCACCCAGCTCGAGCCGCAGGACATCGCGGGCGTGATGCGCCTCCGAATCGGTCAGTGTGGCAGCCGGCCAATCGCCAGGCGCGAGGTAGAAACGATGCACTAAATGGGAGGAGGACTTGGGATTTGTCAGGCCCCAGTTCAGCCTTCGATTTTTGGAGTGTCGATACCAAGGGCGTCGGCCAAGTCCTGCAGGTGTTCCTGCTCCTGGGCGATGATCTCGCGCAACACTTCGCCAAGAGCGAATTCGCCCATGGCGTCGGCCTGCCGGATGCGCTGGCGGTAGTTGATCAGGGTCTGGCGTTCGTTCTCGAGATCGAACTGGAGCATTTCCTTCGGTTTGTCGGAGACTTTCACTTCTTTTGGCTTGTTGACGGGTTTGCCGTTGAAGTAATCGATCTGTTTGGCGATCTGAATGGCGTGAGCCAACTCTTCGCCGGCGTGCTTTTCGAGCTCCTGGGCAATGTGGTTGTACTCCGCGCCCTTCATCGTCTGACTATAGATAATGTAGGCGATGATGGCCTGGTATTCGCGCGCGAGATCCTCATTGAGGAAATCCACCATCTGTTTGCGGCTGATTTTTTTGTCCATATTCAATAAGGATTCGAAGAAGAGAGAGGTTGCGATTGGGTGAAATCTTGTGCGATAGCAAATGCCCGCGGTCCGGCCTCTGTCTAACGGAAGAATTCCTTGGCGCGTTCAAAAAAGCTCTTGTGGAGCGGGGTATTGTCCTCGCCGCAGAGGGCCGCAAATTCTTCCAGCTTCAAGCGTTGCTCGTTGTTCAGGCGGCTTGGCACTTCGACAAGCAGACGCGCAAAGAGGTCGCCCCGCTCGCGCCCGTTGACGTGGACCACCCCCTTGCCCCGCAGTCGAAAGGTTTGCCCACTCTGCGTTCCGGCGGGTACCTTCAGGCTCGCTTTTCCTTCCAGAGTCGGGACCGGCACTTCCCCGCCGAGCGCGGCCAGGGTGAACGAGATCGGCACTTCGCAAGACAAGTTGTCGTCTTCGCGCTGGAAGATGGGATGCTCCTTGATGTGAACGACAATATAGAGGTCGCCCTGGTCGCCCCCGCGGATGCCCGCTTCGCCATTATGCGTAGAACGCAGTCGCGAACCGTGGGCGATCCCGGCCGGGATCTTGATCTTGATCCGGCTGGTTTTTTCGGCTCGGCCTTCGCCGTTACAGACGTCGCATGGTCGTTCGATCACTTCGCCGAGTCCCCGGCAGCGTGGGCAGGTCTGTGAAACCTGGAAAAATCCGCGGGAGCTGACCACCTGGCCGCGTCCGCGACAGGTCGGGCAGGTGACCGCGCGGGAGCCGGGCGAAGCGCCGCTCCCGTGACACTTGTCGCAGGTATCCGCCTTACGCACTTCGATTTCCTTTTCCACGCCGAAAGCGGCTTCTTCGAGCGTGACCTGCATGTCGTAGCGCAGGTCGCTTCCGCGCTGGTTGCCCTCCGCCTGGGCCGCGCCGCCGAAAAAGGTCTCGAAAATTCCGCCGCCTCCGCCTGCGCTGCCAAAAACTTCGCGGAAGATGTCGAAAGGATCGTGGAACCCGCCGCCGCGGCCACCCTGGGCTGAAGGCAGCATGTCCATAGCGATCGTAGGCGGCCCGTTTTTGTTCGTCCATGAGGACGTCGTAAGCTTCACCAAGCTCCTTGAATTTCTCTTCCGTGTGCGGGTCGTCGGGATTCTTGTCGGGATGAAATTTGATCGCCAGCTTGCGATACGAGCGTTTGATTTCATCGCCAGACGCATTGCGTTCGACGCTCAAGATTTCGTAATAGTCGCGTTTGGCAGTCATGGAAGAAGAGGCCCGCGGATTACGCGGACCGCACGGATAAGAGAAAAGACATAGAATCGTTTAGCCGAGAATCCGCGTAATCCGCGGCTCAAAATCTATTTGTTTGGGCCAGACGATACGACGACGCTCGAGGGGCGGAGCAGCCGATCCTTGAGCCGATATCCCCGCCGAATCTGCCGCAGGACCACGCCTTCGGCGACTTTTTCGCTCGCCTCGTGCGCGATCGCCTCGTGCTGGTTAGGATCGAACTTTTGTCCTTCGGCGTCGATCGGCTGGAGACCGTTGTCAGCCAGAAAATCCGTCAGCTGTTTCAGGACCATGCTCATGCCGGAGTAAATCGGCGATTTTTCACCTTCGCTCTTCGCGGCCGAAAGGCCGAGTTCGAAGTTATCGACGATCGCGATGAGGCGATCGAGGAGGGAGCTGTTGGCGTATTTGATTGCCTCCTCCTTCTCGCGGGTAGCACGCTTCTTATAGTTATCGAAATCGGCCTGACTGCGCAGCGCGAGGTCGCGGAAACGATCGAGATCGGTCTGGAGGCGGGCGGTCGGATCGTCGTTGCCTTCCCGGCCATCCGTCTCGGAGGCACCCGCGACCGGGGATTCTTCGTTAGGGCGCGGCTCTTCCGTGAGAGGAATTTGGCGGCGCTCGGATTTGGAATTTTTCATGTCTTTCGAACTACGATCAAAGTAATGTCGTCATTCTGCGGATGGCCGTTGGCGAAATGGCGAACATCGTCAGTCAGGCGGGCGATAACTCCCTGTGCTCCTTCGTTCGCGCTGGCGCGGATGGACCGGACCAATCGTTCGGGGCCGAATTCACCTCCGTTCGCGTCGAGCATTTCGGTGACCCCGTCGGTGTAAAGGACGAGACAATCATCGCGTTCGAGCGGGACAGAAAGGTCGCCGGTTATCCTATCGAACACGTCTCCGCTGTCAATACCGAGGGCCATTCCGGGCGGCTTTAAGACCTCGACCTCGCCAGTCGTGGCGCGGTAAAGGAGCGGCGCATCATGTCCTCCACGCGAGAGGGTCACGTGGTTATTTTTATGGTCGAGAATGACATATGCCATGCTGATAAACATGTCCTCCTTGATATCGGGATAAAGTTGCCGATTAACCTTGCGCAAGACCTCAGCCGGCGATTGGCCAAGGCGTGCTTCCGCTCGCAGGACGCTGCGGCAGATCGCCATGATGAGCGAGGCGGGGACTCCCTTGCCCGAGACATCGGCAATGACGACGCCGAGCCGGTCGTCGTCCACTTCGATGTAATCGAAATAGTCGCCGCTGACCTGGCGGGCCGGGATGTTAATGCCGGCGATATCGAAGCCGTCGATCGGCGGCGGTTGTGAAGGGAGAAGGATGCGCTGAATATCGCGAGCGATTTGCAGATCGTGATCGAGCCGTTTTTTTTCGTTCGCTTCCGAATAGATGATCGCGTTGTAAAGTGCGAAAGCGGATTGCTCGGAGATCGATTTGAAGACGACAAAATCGCTGGCGGAAAAAGGGGTGCTCATCGGGCCGTTGGCCACGGCGAGAACGCCCATGTTTTGTCGCCCGTAAAGCAATGGCGTTACCATGACGGAGACGGTGCCGAGCGCGGACTCGCGCAAATTCGCCAGCTCCGGCACGTCTTCGAGATTGGTGAGGTGGAGGGCTTCCCCACTTTTCCAGGCGCGCCCAAGGAGGCCTTCCCCAGCGTTGACGAGGTGGGAGCGAAGATAGCTGTCGAGCGCGACCGGCTTGGAAGCGGCCTGTTGCAAAATGTGGTCTGGCACTTCGACGAGCGGCGGACAGCCTTTGGAAAGGAACGCCGGCTTCAGACGAGCCCCGGTGCGATCGGCCATGTAAAGTGCGCCGCCGTGGGCATCGAGGATGCGGACCGAACTTTCGACGATCAGCCGATGCAGATCGTGCGGCCGGATGACGTCGCGAAAGGCTTCGCCGAGGCCGTGCAGGAAATCGAAAACGAGATTTTCCTCGACTTGGATTTCCTCGTTCGACCGTTCGAGCCGGCGGATACGCCATCTCTGTCGTTGATAGGTCAGCAGCCAGCCGACGAGCGAAGTGACGAGCAGCCCGAAAAGAAGAAAGCGCATGGGAGCGAAGCGAGATTACTTCGCTGGGCTTTCGTGTTGGAGGTCTTGTTTGAGGTATTCGAGGACGTCCTTGAAGCGGGTAAGATTTTTTGGCGCCGCCT
The DNA here is from genome assembly GCA_963720895.1 of uncultured Verrucomicrobiae bacterium. Classification (GTDB taxonomy): domain Bacteria; phylum Verrucomicrobiota; class Verrucomicrobiia; order Chthoniobacterales; family UBA10450; genus Palsa-1392. The sequence goes on along the minus strand of CAVRGZ010000005.1, from coordinate 104,863 downwards.
GGCAGAGCGCCTCATGTGCCTCGAGCATCGTCCCGGTCTGCTCGCGCTTCGCGGTCGCCGACTTCTCGGCTATGTCGCCGTTGGTCTGCGTGAGCGCTTCGCACTGCGGTGCCTCGGCCCCGTCGGCCTGGATGTCGAAGATTTGATCGAGCCCCAAACCGGAGAGCAACTCCCGGCTCCGTTCGCCGCAATGAATGACGTGCAGGGACCCCTCTCCGAGTTCTTTCAAGCGCAGCGCCATGCCCGCCATCGTTCCCATGAAAGTCGAGTCCATCATTACACACTCCTCCAAGTCGAAGACGAATTCGCGATAGCCTCTATTCACCATCTCCCGGGCGAATTCCTTCAGATTGCCGCTATTGAGGAAGCTGCCTCGCCCCGCCACGCGGACCCACACGACGGAACCGTTGACGCCTACTTGAATCGAGGACTGCACGACTAACTAAAGATAAAATTTCGCCGGATACTGTCAATCTATCCGTCCGGATTCTCCGGATCCCTCAGGATACGGTGCGGATCCACTTGGATGCAAACCGTAGGACGGGGCCTTCAATATCGCGCGGAAGGCACCGGCGAACGCGAAATGCATCCGCCCGATGCGTCTTACTCCCAAAGATAGGAACGTCTCGTGGCGACGATCCGGCCGTCCACGATGAGCGCCACACGCCACGAGATCACCCGGCCATCGTCGAAAAAATCGTCGCCGATAATCGCGAACTCCGTTTTGTAGTGGCCGCGGGCGTGGGGATAGGCGACCTCGCGGGCCTGGACGAAAGCGTGCAATTTTTCCTGCCTATATTCAAGCCGCACGCGTACGTCCGCAGTCCGTCGGGTGCGCCAAAAGAACTCAAAATAATTCCCGAAACGCTGATGCTGATCGAGCGCGGTGATCGCGCCATACATCCGGTAGCCGCGCTCGAAGCTGACCGCCGCGTTGACTTGACCAGTGAGAGGCTTCGCCGTGGGATCAAGGAAATACTGCAGGACCTTGCGAAACGCGAAGTCTTTGTCGAGTGCGACGGGCAATGGTTGCGGCTTTTCGACCTGATAGGGTTTGGGTGGCGCCTGAGCGCAACTCGCGAGAATGAGACAAAAACGGCCAGCAGGATTCTCACGACGCGAGCATCAAACGGGAAGGGCGCCCCCGTGTCAATCACGCCGACCCCAGCAGTAATGGGTAATCGCATGCCGCCGTTCTGGCCGACCCTGAGCGAGAGCCGTCTAATTTCCTTGCGTGATTGAGGTCGAATACGAGCGCGGAGTTTATCTACCCTGCGGAAACATCTGGCTCGATCCGCAGGACGCAAGACCGTTCGCCTTCGTCTCGCATGCGCACAGCGACCACATCGCTCCGCACGACGAGATTATCGTCTCGGAGCGCACCGCTCGCCTGATGGAGGCGCGCCTTCCCGGTAAACGCAACGAACACGTCCTGCCGTTTAGTCAGCCGACGGTGGTCCGCGACCTGAGGGTTACGCTTCTCCCCGCCGGCCATATTTTCGGCTCGGCCCAGTTCTTCCTCGAGACTGATGCCGGCAACCTGCTTTACACGGGCGATTTCAAGTTGCGGCCGGGTCGCTCTGCCGAGCCGACCGCAATGGCAACCGGCCGACACGCTCGTCATGGAGACGACCTACGGCCTACCGCGTTATCGTCTTCCGCCGACCGACTTTGTTGTGCAACAGATTGTCGCCTTCTGCCGCGAGGCGCTCGAGGAAAGTGCAACTCCCGTCCTGCTCGGCTACTCGTTAGGCAAAGCGCAGGAGATTCTTTGCTCGCTCGCGGAAGCAAACCTCCTGCCGATGCTCCACGGCTCGGTCTACCGCATGACTCGGATCTACGAGCAATTTGGACAGGCCTTCTGCCCATATGAGCGCTACGATTCGAAGGCGGTCGCGGGCAAGGTGCTCATTTGTCCGCCGAGTGCGAACCGCTCGCGCATGATGGAAAAAATTGCCAAACAAGCGCGTCGCGATGATCAGTGGTTGGGCGGTCGAGCCGAACGCCATCTACCGTTACCAGGTCGACGCTGCTTTTCCGCTCTCCGATCACGCCGATTACAATGACCTGTTACGCTATGTCGAACTGGTGCAACCAAAACGGGTCCTGACGTTGCACGGCTTCGCAGCGGAATTCGCCCGCGACCTGCGCGATCGCGGCGTCGAAGCGTGGGCGCTTAGCGAGCAAAACCAGCTGGAGTTTCGGCTGGGCACGAAGCCCACTTCGGATAGCTTCCCGAAAGCCTCGGCGACTGGCTGCGGGGTCCCGCTGAAACCAGATGTCGGAGAGGTTCAGTCATCTCAGAGCAGCCACGCCTCAGAAAGGGTTCGCGATGGCGGGGACGCTGTCGCCAACCCTCGAGGCGAGTGCACCTCCCAGTCGGAATTCGGCGTTTTCGGGGCAGTCGGAGAACAGATCGCGGCCACGCCGGCGAAATGGCAGAAAGTGCAATTACTCTCCGACTACCTGCGCACACTCGACCCGGAACAACTTCGTATCGCGGCCATTTTCTTTACCGGAAAGCCATTTGCGCAAACCGACCAGCGAACGTTGCAAACCGGCTGGGCGATCCTCTACCGCGCACTTCTTGGGCGCGAGCGGCCGCGGCAACGCCGAGCTGCGCCGGATCGCCAGCAGCCATGGCGACGCGGGCAAGACCACCTTCGAAGCGCTCGAGGGTCGAACCAGACCCGAGCCCTTTTCGTTAGGCGAAGCGCAAAGTACTTTTCGAGGACCTGCATAAGACGCGCGGGCCCGCGGCCAAGACCGAGCTGCTCCAGGCGCGACTGAAAAAACTCTCGCCCATCGAAGCGCAGTATGTGGTGAAGGTCCTGACTGGCGACCTGCGTATCGGCCTGCGTGAAGGCCTGGTTGAGGAAGCGATCGCGCGCGCTTTCGAGGCACACCTCGATGACCTGAAAGAAGCCCACATGTTGTTAGGCGACATCGGTCAGACCGCGCTCTTCGCCTCCCGGCACGAGCTCGACCGCGCGGAGTTGACCCTCTTCCGTCCGATCAAGGTCATGCTCGCGAGCCCGGAACCGACCGCGGAAGCAATCTGGGCGCGTTTCGCGAAGCATAGCGCCTAACGAATCCGTCATTCCGAACGCGGCCGAGGAATCCCGCGGCGCCACCCAGATCCTCCCTGCCGAGCGCGCCTAACGAATGTGTCGTTTACGTGGAAGACAAGTTTGACGGCATCCGCGCACAATTGCATAGCAGTGCGGCCCGAGCGGAACTCTTCTCACGCGATCTGCGTCGTATCACCGGACAGTTCGCTGAGATTGCGGAGCGAGCCCGGGGCTTTGCGGACGAGGTAATTCTCGATGGAGAGATCGTGGCCTTCGAGCAAGGGAAGAAGCTTACGTTTTTCGATTTGCAAAAGCGTCTCGGCCGCAAAAACGAGGGTGCCGATTTGTTCGCCACGCCTTCGGCGGATGTGCCCGTCGTCTATATCGCGTTTGATCTTATCTGGCTCAATGGGAGATCGCTCCTGCGGGCGCCCTTGCGCGAGCGGCGGCAATTGCTTCGTGGCCTAACGATGCCGCGGCAGTTTCAGTTCGCGGAGGTTTCGCCGGTCAGATCGGCGGAGGGAATTGAATCGGCTTTCCAAATGGCGCGTCGGCGTTTGCACGAAGGGCTCATGATCAAGGACCCGGAGAGCCGGTACACTCCGGGCCGGCGCGGTCTCTCATGGTTCAAGTTGAAGAAGGAGTTGGCCACGCTCGACGTCGTGGTGGTGGCGGCGGAGTTGGGCCATGGAAAACGCAACCATGTCCTGAGCGATTACACTTTTGCCGTGCGCGATGAAACGACCGGAGATCTTTTGCCGATCGGAAAGGCCTACAGCGGCCTGACCGATGTCGAGATCGCGGAGCTGACCAGACATTTTCGCCGGAACACCATCCGCGATCGTGGTCGCTATCTTGAAGTAAAACCAGATACCGTCTTGGAGATCGCGTTCGATTCGATCCAGCCGAGCAAGCGGCACGCGAGCGGTTTAGCTCTGCGTTTCCCGCGGATCAAGGCGGTCCGACGCGACAAAACACCAGACGCGATCGACACCCTGGCCTACGCGCGCAAGTTGGCGGAAGGCAGTCGCTAGGGCACGCCCTCGTGGCGCCCAGCCCGGTCCGTTTCGTTGTTATCGCAATTTCGCCGCGATTGGCGCGAACCCTTGGGTCACAGTTCCGGCTCCGACGGGCGCCTAAATAGGTTGTAGCGGTGAATCTGAGTTGTTGGGCTATTGCGGGCTAGGTTTGGCAGTTTGACTGGGCAGCGGCGATGTTTCTACCCGGCTGCCGTCTTTATTCGCCCGCCGTTCGGCGCGCTTTGCTCGGCGTTGCTCGGCCTTGCTCTTTCTATCGGAAGGGTTCGGGGCGGGCGTCGCAGCTTCCGAGGCCGAAGCGGTCGCAGCCACAGCGGGTGGTTGCGGGACGGCGTTTGGCGAAACTTTCGGGCCGTTCGGGTTTTTGACTCGGCGCCCAACGAACTCTTGCTGGCGCCCTGCCTGGTGTTCGTTTGGTGTTACGGACGGCAGCGACCGAGGGGAGATCGCCGGAGTGGGATTTGGCCGCAAAGCCTTGGGAGACGTCGTCACGGCAGGCGGCCCCTGTGGAGGATTGCTGGGCAAAGGAGCAGGCGTTCCAACCGGAATCGCAATCGCGTTCGAAACCGCCGGGTTCACCGCCTGGCCCGCTTTTACCGGAACCGATCGCGCTGGGACGGTGGCTTTTCGTTCCGGGCTAACAAATCGTTTGGGCGGCAGATTCGCGGGTGGGGTGGCTTCCGCCTGCATCTTGGCCCGAGCTTTTTGGGCCGCCTGCCCATCTTTGATCCCTGTCCAGCCGCGTTCGGCCACCGGCTGTGCAATCGTCCTAACGACGTGGTTTGGACGCACCGTGCGCTCTAGCGGGCGAAAGTCCATCGTCGGCAGCGCGACGACTTCGCCGCGGATGACAGGAACTTCGGCATTGAATTCATGTCTTCTTTCGAGTCGGAAACGTTCGATCGGTTGGTGACTGCGTGATCGCAGATCGTCATAACTAGGGCCGCGATCAACGATCACGGAATTGTCGTAGGTGATGTTAGTCACATTCGTTGTCCGGCTTATGATCGTGACATTGCGTTCGACGGGAACGATCTCGCGTGGACTTAACTTTCGACCAAACTCGGTAGCCGCCACGAATGCATATTGCTCGGGGCCGATGTCGTAATAGTTGTCGGCCCAATTGCGAATGCCGGTTTGGCGGTCGAATTGCGCTTCCGGTGGCAACGGCGCCCAGCCAACGTAATCGTTCCCTTTCCGCCACGAGACCCACGCGGGCGCCCATTGTTCGCCGGGGACCCAGACCCAGCCGACACTGCGAAAGCGCACCCACCGGCCGTAGTGATAGGTCGCCCAGCCAAATTGTTCGTTGGAGACCCAGGTCCAGCCAGCGTCGGTGTAGACCCATTGTCCGTTGGTGTATGGCCGCCAGTCGCGCGACTGGGCCGCCTGGTGCGGTTGGAAAACATAGCCGTAATCGCCCGTCTCCATCCAGTCGCCGTACGGCTCCAGTTTGCGATAAAAGGTGGAATAAGAACCGCTCTCCGCGTCTGGAGCGGAGACGGTCGTCGGAGTCGAGGCTGACTCAGCGACCGACGGGGTGACGGTCGCGACAGGTCGTTTTTGGGCGGCGGCGAGCGCATTCAGGCGGACCTCGAGCTCAGCCTGGCGCTGGGCCAACTGACGCCGATCATCGACCCGATGCTCGACGCTGAGCCGGTGCTGCACCTGGCGCTCGATTTCCGCGTTCCTTTCCGCTTCGGTTTGCTCTTTCTGGCAGGCGCCGGCACCGAAGGCGAGGGCGGCGAGAAGCGGAAGCAGCAAGGTTCTTTTCATAAGATAGTAAGACCGAATTACCCCCGGGTTATTCGACGCGAAACGCTTGCGCGTCATATAACCGTTCGTTAGTCATCGTTAGGGGAAGGCAACGGCGAAGGATTAGACGCGGAGATAATTTTGACTGTCTCGATCCGGGTCCGCCGAAAATGCTCCCATTGGGCGTAAGCCGCGAGGAGGGCGAAGACAACCAGGATCGCCAGCATCAGCTTCAGTCCGCTGGCAGGGGCACGTGTCGCGCCGGGAGCGCGCGCGGGTGGTCCGGGCAAATCCATGCGAAGAGTATCCCGCGTAAGCGAGCGAGCCGCAATGCAGGGAGAAGGCGCTCCACGCTTTTCGCTTCCAAGCAGCGAAATGTCTACAGGTGCAGTGCGGCGATCGCGTCCATCACGCGCCGGGCGAGACGGGGATAAACTTCGCGGCCGCTGCCTTCGACGTCGGCTGCGTTAAAATGAAGCGGCTCGCCGACGACGATGGTGATCGGACAAAGGCGCAACCTTCCGCTACCTCGGGGCAAAGCCTGGCGCGCGCCGAAAATTCGCATCGGCACGACTGGCGCAAGGGTTTTCGCGATGACGAACCCGATGCCGTTCTGGGGAGGCTGCAAATTGCCCTCAACGGTGCGCGCGCCCTCTGGAAAAACGAGCGTGCCCTGGTTTGCGCGCAGGATGCGGATGAGCGCTTTGAGCGCGCTGCGATCGCCGCCTTCCTGGTCGACCGGAATAACATTCAGTTTCGGCAACAACCAGCCAAGCACTGGGACATCGAGGAGAGACTTTCGCGCGAGGAAATAGATTGCCCGCCGGCAGCCGATGCCGGCAAAAGGCGGATCGAGATAGCTTTCGTGATTCATCGCGAGGATGACCGGTCCCTCCTGGATAACGCGCTCGGGATGCACGACCCGAAAACGGAAAAAGACCCGGGCGACCAGCCGGGTGAGATGATAGATTGCGAAATACCAGGGATTCACGGAGCGATCGACAGGCCCTTGAGTTTCAAGCGTCCGATGATTTCCCCGACGACCCCGTCGATCGTTAGGTTGGAACTGTCGATGACGTGCGCATCCTCGGCGATGATGAGGGGAGAGGCGCGGCGCGAGGAATCTGCTTCATCGCGCGCGGTGATGCTGTCGCGTTGTCCCTGCGCCTCGCGTCGACGCCGACGAATATCGAGCGAGGCATCAATGTAAAATTTGAACGGCGTCTGAGGAAAGACCACCGAGCCGATATCGCGGCCTTCCATAACCAGATCGTGGGTCGCGGCGGCGCGACGAAGATGATCGACGAGAATCTCGCGCACCCGTGGCGCTGTGCTGACCAAAGAGACATTTTCGTTCACGCGATCGTCGCGCAGGAATGGTTCGGGATCGAGGCCCTCGATCAAGATGATTGAATCGCGGCCGCGCAACTGTAAGGAGATCGGAGCGAGTTCGGCGAGTTGCTCGACCGCGGGAGTGTCCGCGGAGGAAATGCCGCGCTCGAGAATCAGCCAGGTCATCGCGCGATACATCGCGCCCGAGTTGACGTAGACGAAGCCGAGTCGGCGCGCCAACTCCCGGGCAACGCTACTCTTGCCGGAGGCTGCGGGACCGTCGATCGCGATGATCCGGTGCCTCGTTGTCGACTTCATCGCAAGCCCGGCATTGGCCCGGCTAATCCTCCTCCGGGCGAGAGTGCGAGGGCAAACTGATGACCGGCGTAGTGGTGCGAAAGGTTTTTGGATTGGCCAGCTCGTTTAAGGTTTTTTCAAAGCCCGGGTAGGAAGTCGCGACGCAATCCACATCCTGAATAACGGTCTCGCCTTCCGCGAACATCCCGGCAATCGCAAACGCCATCGCGATGCGATGATCACCGAAACTGGAGAGGCGCGCGCCATGGAGCGGGGCGCGACCATGGATTTCGAGGCCGTCTTTCAGCTCGACGACTTGGGCGCCCAACGAGCGCAGGTTGTGGGCGATGGCAGCGATCCGGTCGGTTTCCTTGACGCGCAACTCTTGGGCATGCCGAATGATGGTGGTGCCATGGGCGAGCGCGCCCGCGACGGCGAGGATTGGAAGTTCATCGATCAACTGCGGGACTTCCTTGCCTTGAATGACGGTGGCTTTGAGGCGCGCGCCGGTGATCTCGAGAATGCCGCGCGGCTCCACCTGTTCGACGTCTTCAATCGCCTCGCGCACCTGTGCGCCCATGCGCACCAAGACGCCGAGCAGGCCGGTGCGAGTCTCATTCAAGCCAACATCCCTCACGAGAACATGACCTCCGGGTTGAGCGGCCGCGGCCACCAACCAGAAGGCGGCAGACGAAATGTCACCTGGAATGCTAAAGTCGCGAGACTCCGGTACTGCATCGCCGAAAACACTTACACCGTCTTCGTCCTTATGGGCGCGGACGAGGAAATAATTTAGCATCAGCTCGGTGTGATTGCGCGTTGGAACCGGCTCTTGGATGGTCGTTTTTCCTTTCGCGAAGAGTCCGGCAAAAAGGAGTCCGCTCTTCAGCTGTGCACTTGCTACCGGGAGCGAATATTTGATTCCGTGGAGGGGCGTGCCTTCGATGCGCAATGGCGCGGTTTCGTTTTCGCCTTCGGCTTCAATCTTCGCACCCATGAGACGGAGCGGTTCGATGATGCGACCCATTGGACGCTTTGATAGTGAACCGTCGCCGACCAGCCGGCTGGCGAAGGGCTGTCCGGCAAGCATCCCGGCGAGCAGCCGCATCGTCGTACCGGAGTTGCCACAATCAATGTCGGCTTTCGGCGCGGCCAACTTTCGCCGTTGGCCGTGGACGATGAGGACCTCGGGTTCGGGTTGTTCAATCTTTATCCCGAGCGCGCGCATCGCGACCACGGTATTCATGCAGTCGGCGCTGCGGGAAAAACCGCGGAGGACGCACGGTCCGTTGGCGAGTGACGCGATCATGACGGCACGATGGGAAATACTCTTGTCGCCGGAGACGTTGATCTCCGCTTCGATCCGCGGTGCGCGTTTTATCCGAAGGTCATCCATGGTTTAGGAAAATCGGGTGCCGATCCACCGTGGGCCCGAAAGTGGAGAAGAATCCCAAGTTGCGCCGCAAATGTCTAGCACGTGGGTGGGAACGATCGCCTTGGGCAGCGCCGGCGGCCCCGAAGCAAACGCGCGACTCGTTAGGGAACGAGAAAGATTTTGTTTGTGTAAGGGTCGCGTACTTCGGTGCCGGGCGGGAAGCCGCGCACGTCTACATAGCCCTGGTCGGGTGCGTAGGGACTGGTGACAAACCCGGGCTTGTTCGGCACCGGAATGCCATAAGGGATGTCGCCCTTGGTTGGTTTGACCGACGCGGCGGGCGCAGGCGTCTCCGGCGGCGGGACTTGGGAGCTGGCATAATCAGGTGTCGGCGTCGGCTGCACGCCCTGCTCAAACGGTTGCTGAACCGGGGGGTATTGATTCTCGGGCGCGGGCTGATATCTGGCCGCGTGCTGATGTTGCGGCGGCGGCTCGGGTTCCGAACAGGCAGCAATAAGGAGAGCTGTAAGGAGCGAGAGCAAGATCAATTGTTTCATAAAGCGTGGCCTTGGACGATGTGTTCCGCTTTGTAATTCATTCGGTCGCCAGTGACAAAGAATATTTCCACTCGAGGTCGGAGCCTATCCGTTGTTCGACAATAAATGCAAATGCACGGACGCTCCTTTTCGAATCAAGAAAGAATGGAGCGCAATAGGGACATCATTCTGGTGATCGACGACGATCGGGCGAGCCGGCGAATGCTTGCGCGTGCACTAAATGAAGCCGGCTACATCTGTCGGGAATCCCCGGGCGGAGTAGAGGCGCTGGAAATGGTTCGGTCGGAAGTGCCTTCCCTCCTTCTGCTCGATTTTCACATGCCGCGCCTCAACGGAGCCGAAGTACTTTCGCGGTTGCGAGCGGATGAGAATCCAGCCATCGCGCAGCTGCCAGCCATCATGCTGACTGGCGACGGAGGCGAGGAGAGTGAATTACTTTGCCTGGAGGCCGGCGCCAACGATTTCGTAACCAAGCCGATTAATCTAGCGGTGCTGCGGGCGCGGATCGATACGCAGCTCCGACTGGAATCGTTGCGCCGGCAGTTGCAGCAGCAAAACGACAAATTGGAGGCCTGGCGCGAAGATTCTGAGCGTGATCTGGCCGCGGCCCGGCTGACCCAGCGATCGCTCATCCCGCAAAAGCCGCCGCATTTGCCGGACTGGGAAGTGGCGGCTGTCTATCGACCAGTTATTCAAGTGGGCGGGGACATCTATGGCTGGCTGCGGATGTCGGATCGGCGGACACTTTTCTGGATGGCCGATGCGACCGGGCATGGAGCAGCCGCGGCCTTGCTCACAACGTTGGCGAAATTGCTTTTTCACCACGGCAACGCCGAACACGCGCAACCAGCGGAAATCATGGAGGTGGTGAACAACGACTTGCGCAGCATTTTCGGAGCGCGTTCGTTCATGACGGCGATGTGCGTGGCGCTTGATCCCGCGAACGGACGGGCGGGAGTGGTCGGCGCTGGACATCCGCCACTACTCGTGGCACGTCGCGGGAACTCGGCCGAATTGGTGCAATCGATGGCGCCGCCGCTAGGCTTGCTCGAGCATTCGCATTTTGCCGAAACAACTATCGAGCTCCGGCCGGGCGATGGTTTTCTCCTCTATACCGACGGACTCTATGGCGCGTCGAAGAAAGAGAGCACGCGCTGGACGCCAGGGCGGTTACAGGCGTTGATCGATGGAGGTGAGGCCAGCGCGCAGGCTTTGCTCGCCAAGGTAATCGAACGTGCCGCTCCCGTGACGGGCGAGCCTTTGCCGGACGATCTCGCGGCCATTGCGGTGCTGCGCTCGCTCGCTTAAGGCTCCTAAATTTTTTTTCATCGGCAAAAAATTAGTATTGCTCTCGCACTGCCCAGCGATTAATCACCCTCTATGCCCAAAACCACAGCCAAAAAAACACCGTCGAAACGCAAGCCAAACGCAGCTTTTATGAAGCCCGTGCAACCGGACGACAAGCTCGCTGCCATCGTTGGTTCGAAGCCGATCCCACGCTCTGAACTGACCAAGAAGCTCTGGGACTACATCAAGAAGAATGGCCTGCAGGACAAGAAGAAAAGGACGCAGATCAACGCCGACAGCGCCATGAAGCCGGTCTTTAACGGCAAGAGCCAGGTGAGCATGTTCGAAATGACGAAGCTCGTCTCGGGTCACCTGAAATCGACCTGATCGCCTAACGACTTCGTTTAGCCTAGCGGCTCGAATCCAAGGCAACTTTTCGTCGTCCGCGGCCAGGCTTTCTGTCCGCGGGCGTTGCCTGTACGAAACGGCGTGACGCCGAAACCCAGACTGCGGCTTGCGCCGGGGAGACCTCTCGGCGACTGGTTGGGGTGAAAAACTTCCGTTGCACCTTTCTTGTCGCTGCGCTTTGCGCCATTGGACTCGATTCCGCCCGGGCGGAGGCGACCTGGCTGACCGATTTTGCGAAAGCTCAGACCGAAACCAAGGCTGGCGATAAGTTGCTTCTGCTCGACTTTACCGGTTCAGATTGGTGCATCTGGTGCCAACGCCTTCAGGCGGAAGTGTTTTCGCAGCCGGAATTTGAAGCATACGCGAAAAAAAACCTTGTCTTGATGAGGGTTGACTTTCCGCGGGCCAAACCGCTCAGCGCCGAAATGAGAAAACAAAATGCAACTCTCGCCCAGAAGTTCGAGATCGAGGGATTTCCGACAATTGTGATTCTAAACGGCGAGGGCAAACAGGTCGGAATGCTCGGTTACCTGCCGGGCGGGCCGGAGGCGTTCATCCGCGAACTGGGGAAAGTGCCGAAAAGCTAGCCTGCGGTTGAAACGCGTGGTCAGTTGACTTTGGTGCCGTCGAGGGCCTTTTGCAGAGCATCGGCCAGTTCGCGTCGCGTAAATGGCTTCGGCAAAGCACCGCGGAATCCGTAGGAAAGGAATTCCGAGAGCGCTGCTTCATCTGAATATCCACTACAGATGATGGCATTGACTTCGGGATCGATGTTGCGCAAACGCTCGATCGTTTCCACGCCGCCCAGGCCACCTCGCACGGTGGCGTCGAGGATGACCGCGCGGAAATATTCGCCCTTGCGCACGGCGCGCTCGTAGATGCGGACCGCTTCAGAGCCATCCGGCACGGCTGTCACTTCGTAACCCATCGTGGCGAGGAGTTGCGAGGTCAGTTCGCGGATGGCCGATTCATCGTCCATCACCAGAATGCGCTGGTGATTGAAATGAAACGAACGGTCGTTAGGCTGAAGCGAATCGCTCATCACTTTTCCGCGAGCGGCTGGGAGATAGAAGGCGAAGGTTGCACCGGCCGGCGAACTGTTTTCGAGGTGGAGAAAGCCGCCGTGCTTTCGAATGATCGAATAGCTGATTGCCAGGCCAAGGCCAGACGACATCTGCTTGGTCGTGAAATAAGGATCGAAGATTTTGTCGATCAGCTCCGAAGAGACGCCGGGGCCATGGTCCGCGACCGCTACCTTGATGTAACGCCCGGTTTCCAATGGCAAGCCGCACCGCTCGTCGATCTGGACATTTTCGGCGCTGACGTTGACGCTCCCGCCGTTCGGCATCGCTTCCCGCGCGTTGATGATCAATGCGTTGATGACTTGTTCGACCTGACCAACATCGATCTCGGCCTTGCCGAGGTGATCCTCAATTTCGATCGCCGCGCGCAAATTCGAGCCGTGGAGGGAGAATTCGGCGGCGTGCTGGAGGAGATCCGAGACTGAAGCAACCTTCTTCAAGGGAGCGCCGCCTTTGGAAAAGGTGAGCAGTTGGTTGGAGAGCCGGGCCGCATGCTGCGCCGCCTGTCCCGCTTTAGCGAGGAAGGAGAGCAGGTTACCACCGTGATGAGCGGGCGCTTCGAGTTGGGCGAGGCCGATGTTGCCCGAAATGACAGTGAGAATGTTATTCAAGTCGTGTGCGATCCCACCGGCGAGCGTACCTAACGATTCCAGTTTGCTCGTGGTCAACCGCTCGTCGGCCGCTCGCTTGCGCTCCGTAACGTCGCGGAAGAAAACGGAAATTCCACCGCCGCTCGGATAAGAGTGGACTTCGAACCAGGTCCTCCCTTTGATATCGAGGGCCTCGAATTCGATTGCGATCTGGTCCCTCATCACTGCGCGGTAGTTTTGCTCGAAAACCGAGCCCGCCAAGTTGGGAAATTTAGCCCAGATGTTTTGCCCGAGGAGCGAATCGCGGTCCGCGCCGAGCATGATTTCGGCTTCGGCATTGAGGTAAGTAAAATTCCAATCTTTATCTACGGCGAAGAAGCCGTCGCTCGTTTTCTCCAGAATATCGGTCATCCGTCGCGCCGATTCCTGGAGAGCGGCCCGGGCGTGATTCCGCTCTTCGAGGCCCTGAATGTGGCGTTCAGCGACCGATAAACGCACACTCAAACGGCGGGCATCCAGCGGTTTAGTAAGATAATCGTTCGCGCCGGAAGCGAGCGCTTGCTCGAGATCTTCGGGATTGGACCGAGCGGTCACGAGCAGGATATAAATCTCGTCGCCATTTGCGCGGGCCCGCAGATCCCGGCAGAGCTCGACTCCGCTCTTGCCTGGCAGCATCCAGTCGAGAATCAGAAAGGGGAAGGTTTTCCCTTTGGCGAGCTCAGCCTCGGCTTCTTCGGCGCTGGCGCAGGCAACCACCTCGTGGCCGCGTTGCTCGATGAGACGGCGCAGGTTGCGCCGGCTATCCGGATGGTCCTCAATCAAAAGAATTCTCATCGCCTTCGGAAAAACTGTTCCATTTCACAGACCACTTGGGACGGCCGTTACGCCACCCGAAAATGGGAGAATGGCTCCCTGCATCCTTCGCTGGAGCAGGATGACTGCCAGTCAGAGGGACGTTTCGGTAAATTTTCGTTGCCGGACGGCACTTTTGAAACCTTTATCCAGGACGGCCGATCTCTTGCGTTGACTTGCTGGTCTGCTAGATACAGCCCAGCTCAAATCTGTGAAATTCCAGCCTATTTTCCTGAGTCGTTTGGTCGGCGTTGCCAGCGCGATCTTTCTCTGCCTTGCGGAGCAGCTCGCCGCGCAAACGCACTCGACTCCGCCACCCATAAGCCCCTCCATTCCGGTTGCGAAAGCTGTCGAAACACCCGCGATCAGCTACAGCGCCGTGCACGTGAATGGGCCTTTCATTGCCATGACTTTCGACGATGGCCCGAGTGAGAAACTGACACCGGAATTGCTCGATATCCTCGCCCAGCACCATATCCACGCGACCTTTTTCGTCATTGGCAAGAATGCTGCGGAACACCCCGAAATCCTGCAGCGGGCCGTGCGCGAGGGCCATGAAATCGGCAACCACAGCTGGTCGCATCCGGCTTTCGCCAAGATGCGGGACGAGAGCGTGCGCGCCGAGCTGCAAAAGACTGACGACGCGATCCGGGCGGCGATCGGCATTCGCCCGGTCTTGATGCGGCCGCCCTATGGCTCGATCACAGCGCGACAGAAAAAATGGATCAACTCCGAATTTGGTTATCGCAGCATTCTCTGGGACGTCGATCCGCTCGACTGGAAAAGACCGGGTCCGGCTATCGTGACCAACCGCATCGTTAAGGAAACCCGCCCCGGCTCGATCATTCTCTCGCACGATATCCACCCCGGCACGATTAAGGCAATGCCGGGCACGTTCGACCAGCTCCAGGCCAAAGGGTTTAAGTTTGTTACCGTTTCCGAGTTGATTGCGATGGGCAAGCCGATGCCGCCGAAGGAACCGGGCACGGAAGGATCCAAGCCTGTCTCCTCGCCAGGCCTCGCCCCGGTGCCGGGCCAACCAACTCCCGCTGCTTCCCCCGCCCTCGGCTTGGCGAATCCTTAGAACAACGGCATGGTCGCCGACCTTTATTTGCAGTTGCGCAATCGGACGGAGTCTGCCCTCTCCGCGCTCCTCAAGCTGACGGCGGACATGCAGCGTGAGCCAGTCATGCTCGACACCCTGCAGAACCTGATCAAGGACGTCCGCGAGCCTCTCCTTTTCGTCGTAGTGGGCGAAGTGAAGGCAGGCAAATCCTCTCTTCTCAATGCGCTCTTTGGCCAGGAGTTCTGCAAAGTTGATGTCCTTCCTGCAACCGATCGGATTTACATTTTTAAGTACGGTCCACGCGAACAAAACGTCGATGTCGCCGCGCACGTGACCGAGCGCTACCAGGCGATCGAATTTCTTCGGGACTTCAACGTTGTCGATACGCCAGGCACCAACACGATGGTCGCCGAGCATCAGACCATCACGGAGAATTTTATCCCGCGAGCCGATCTCGTTTTGTTTGTCTTTTCGGTCGTTAATCCCTGGGGTGCTTCCGCCTGGGAACTCCTCCGATTTGTGAACCAAAAGTGGCTGAAGAACGTCGTCTTTGTCCTTCAGCAAGCCGACCTGCGCGATCCGAGCGAGGTCAAAGTGATCGAGCAGCATCTCCGCGAAACAGCCAACCAAAAGCTCGGCTTCGCGCCGCCGATTTTTGCGGTCTCGGCGCGAAAGGCATTCCTCGCTCGCACCTCTGGCGTCGATAAGGAGCGTCTCTGGAAGGAGAGCGAATTTGCGGCGCTGGAACAGCACATAAACCTGATGGTTGATAGGTCGAGACACGGTCTCCCCAAGTTAATCACCACCTGCCAGACAGCGACGGTGATGCTCTCCGATAGCGCGGCGCGCGCACGCACTATCCTCGATACGATTGTGCGCGACGAAGAACAGCTCGCCCGTCTCCAAGGAATTCTCGAGACGCGGAAAGAGCAGACTCTGCGACAAGTTGGCGGCTTCCTGCGCGGAATCGAGCAGGCCTGTCGGCGCTGCGAAACGGAGGGGCAGGTGTTGCTCGAGCATAATCTCTCGTTCTGGCGCACCTGGCGGCTGGTTTTCGGGAAAGCGGAATGGCAGGAGAAATTTCAGGCCGACCTCGAAGCCAAGATGCGAGAGCTGATTCAACCGCAAGTCGAAAACGCGCTCCAATTGCTCGAAACCGATTTGCGAAGCCTTTGGCCGCAGTTGCAAGACACGATGGAAAGCCAGTTTAAAGGCGATTCCCGCATGCAACTCAGCCAGACGATTCCGGACTTCGCGAGGCAACGGCGCGCCCTTCTCCAGTCCATCGAGCTCACGCTGGTGGAAAGGATTGCCGGTCCTGGCATGGAAGCGCAACTCGAGCGGATGTTCCGCGAGACGGCGACATGGCTGCGTTTCCCGGCCGGGCTGGCGGCGGCAGGGGGGATTGTGACCGTGATCGCCGCCATGAGCAGTGCCGCGGTCGCGGACGTAACGGGAATTGTCGCGCTCTCGGCAGCAGCCTTGGGAACTTTCGTTGCTTTCGGGCGTCGGCGAAAAATCCTGGCCGAATACCACCGGCAAATGGAGGCCAAGCGCGAGGAGTTGGTCGCCGCCATCGATCAGCAATTGCGCCACGCGATCGACCTTTTTTATGCGGAGATTGGTTCGGTCTTTCAACCGCTCCGCGCCTTTTGCACATCCGAGCGGAAACGATACGATCCCCTCCTCAACCGGGTACGCGAAATCGAGAAAACCTTCGCGGAATTATCAGCCGAGTTGGCTCGGAGCCGATAGGCGAAGCGCCGGCAACGAACCCTACTTCTTGGTTTTCGTTTTGGTCGGGTACTGCTCAGCCAGGCGCTGTTCGGTCTGACGGCGAGCGATCACGAAATTGTTATTGTCGCCGAAGTTCCTCCACGGCCCGGGCGGCACGTCGCGCACTTCGACAAATTGCCAATCGGTCAGCGAAGTGGGTCCAAGCCCAAGGTAATCGCGCACGGCTGGGGAAACATCGAGCCCGGCGCCGTGATTCAAATTCGGTCGAGGCCGTTCGTTGCGGAAAACGTACTGGTAATGATCGGTCCGGAACGGACCACAATCTTCCCATTGCGCGTAGCAGACTCTGTTGCCGCGCCGGATCGCGATCCAGCGATCTTTACAGACCGAATGTCCCTGCTGCACAAAGGCCTGCCGGAACCAGGGAACGACGATCGGCGCTTCCGGTTTGAACTGCCCATGCGATACGTCGTTGTAAGGCAGCGCGCAATAGAAGGGGTTCTGCCGCGGGACGAAATTGATCGGGACGTAGTTGTGCCGGCGCGACGGATCGGGATTGTCATAACCGCCATAATTTCGCGCCCATTGCGAGTCCCATGAACTCTTGTGATTCGGCACCGGGTTATTCGCTGTCGGCATTTCGCCGATCCAAAATATGGTTGTGACGATGTCCGTTTTCCACGGATAGCGGGATGAGGAAAAGCGCGAGGTCGTCGGGACAAAAACCTGCGGTTCCACTTTAAGAAGCGCCTGGGCGCGCAACTTCATCGCATACTTGGCAAAATCCGCGCTGCTTTCGTAAGGCGACTGCGCCTGGACGAAAGTCAGGGCTGCCGCGGAGAAAGTGACCAGAGCCAGGATTGTTTTTCGTTTCGCCAGCATTGCGTCTCTCGTTCTAGCCAGATCGGACGGACAGGCAAGTCCGTTTCATCATTCCTATTTAGCACGATCCATTCCAGAACAACTCAGGCTCGGCTCAGCAGCGTGTCCCGGCGGAAGAGTTCATCGCCTAATTCCGGATAATCCATCGTGAAATGCAAGCCTCGACTTTCCTTCCGGCTCAGCGCCGAGTCGACGATCAACGCCGCGACCGTTGCAAGGTTGCGCAGCTCGAGGAGGTCCACCGTGATGCGGAAATTCCAGTAAAATTCCTGGATCTCGCGTTGCAAGTTGCGCAGACGCGCACTCGCCCGTTGCAGCCTTTTGTCGGTCCGGACGATGCCTACGTAATCCCACATCAAGCGCCGAATTTCATCCCAGTTGTGATAGATGACAACCAGTTCGTCGACGTTCTGCACATCGCCGGATTTCCATTCCGGGAGCGAGACCGATCCGGCCGGATGAGCCGGCGGGCGGTTGCGGATGAGTGCCTCCGCCGCGCGATGTGCCATCACCAGGCCTTCAAGGAGCGAGTTGCTCGCCAGCCGATTTGCCCCATGCAGGCCTGTGCAGGCCACTTCGCCGATCGCATATAATCCGGGCAGGCTGGTCGCGCCGGCCACGTTTGTTTTGATTCCGCCACACTGGTAATGCGCGGCGGGCACAACCGGGATCGGTTCCTTCGACATGTCGATGCCATTGCGCAGACAGGTCTCGTAGATGTGGGGAAAGCGCTCCTCCAGGAATTCGCGTGGTTGGTGCGTGATGTCGAGATAGACACATTGTGCACCGGAGCGTTTCATCTCAGCGTCGATCGCACGGGCTACAACATCGCGTGGCGCGAGTGACCCGCGCGGATGCACCCGTGCCGTAAAATCATCGCCCTTGCTATTGCGTAAAATTCCACCCTCGCCGCGCACTGCTTCGGAGATGAGGAAAGAGGTCGCCTGCGCGTGAAAAAGGCAGGTTGGATGAAACTGAACAAATTCCATATTGGCGATCACAGCACCGGCGCGCCAGGCCATCGCCACGCCATCCCCTGTCGCGATCGCCGGGTTGGTTGTGTAGAGGTAAACCTTTCCGCAACCGCCGGTCGCAAGGACCAGCCGGTCGGTCCGGATCGTTTCCACCGCACCGGACGTTTCATCGAGGACATAGACACCGAGACAGTGGTCCTCGGTCGCGAAACCAAGCTTCGCCGCAGTGATCAAATCGACCGCCATATGGTTCTCCAACAGCTCGATGTTGGGCGATTCCTGGACCGCACGGAGCAGCGTCGTCTCGATTTCATAACCGGTGAGATCATGCACGTGGAGCACGCGCCGTTTGGAATGTCCGCCCTCCCGGCCGAGATCCAGCTCGCGATGACCGGAGACGTCGCGCTCGTCAAAATGCAGGCCGAGTTCCATGAGTTCGTGGACCCGCCCCGGCCCTTCTTTCACCACCGTCTCGACTGCGACGGGATCGCACAGTCCTGCGCCCGCCTCGAGGGTGTCGCGGATGTGCAGATCAAACGAATCCTCGCCACTTGTCACACATGCCACGCCGCCCTGTGCCCAGGCCGTGTTCGAATCCACTCCCTGGCGTTTCGTGATGATCACCACACGGCCATACTTCGCCGCCTTGATTGCAAAGGTAAGTCCGGCAATCCCGCTGCCGATCACAACAAAATCGAATTCTCTCATCCGAAGAGAATGTTATCGATCAGGCGGGTTTTTCCGAAAAAAACCGCGACCGCAAGAAGTGAGCGAGGGGCAATCGTTAGGCGCGGTTGCAGGTCATCCGCACCCACGATCTCGGCGTAGTCAATCCGGGCGAGGGGCACCGACCGGATCTTTTGTCGCACCGCCGCGAGTAGTTTGGCGGCGGATTTCTCGTCTGACTGTGCTGCCTCGAGCAACGACTGCCGGATGATTGGCGCCTGAGTTCGCTCTCCTGCGCTGAGGTATTGGTTGCGTGAACTGAGCGCGAGGCCGTCGGCTTCCCGAACCGTCGGACCGGCGATGATCTCGACCGGGAAATCAAGATCTCGCACCATACGACGAACAATTGCCAGTTGCTGAAAATCCTTCTCGCCAAAGAAGGCGGCGGCCGGAGTGAGGAGATGAAACAACTTTGCGACCACAGTACAGACGCCCCGAAAGTGACCCGGCCGCGACGCGCCGCAGAGCCTCTCGGAGAGCGCGGTTTCTTCGACGAAAGTCGAGCGATCGACAAAATACATTTCGTCAGGCATAGGTCGAAAGATCAGATCCACACCCTCCTCGCGGCAGATTTCTTCATCAGTCGATGCCGGTCGGGGATAGCGCGTAAAATCCGACCCGGGCTCGAACTGCAGCGGATTAACAAAAATGCTGACCGCCACCTCGCCATCTGTGCCGACGTTTTTCCGCGCCAGCCGAATGAGCGAAACGTGTCCAGCATGTAAAGCGCCCATCGTCGGAACCAGGCCGCGTCGACTTTTTCGGTCAGACGAATTCGAACGCAGGTCCTCGATAGTTGAAATAATCTTCATCTGGCGTCTTCCCAGGTCTCTAGATTCTTCAGTAATTGCTCTGACGTTGCGGTTAGGAGATGTCATACCCTTGGGCGGGTTTCGGCGGTTTGGGAATGCTCCAGCCAAATTGCCTGCCGGGCAAAACGAAAGCGCCGATGACCGTAATCGAGCCAGCCGGCCTCGCGCGCAAGATGGTCGACTTCCCGGTAGGAAAAAGAGCGCCGGACTGAGACCCGGGCATCGTTGCGAGTCATCGCCTCGCGAAAAGCCGTGGCGGTGAGCAAATCGATGCCGAGTTTTGCAAACCAGCTGCGGCAGAGATCGGCGACCAAGACTTTCCCCCGGGAAAGGGCTCGGCAACGACGCAATATTGCCACTCCCTGGTCGCTCCTGAAATGATGCAGGGCGAGCGAGAAGAGCACGATGTCGTAAGAATGTTTGTTGCCGAAATCGTGGATATCCGCACAATGGTAGCGGACCTCGGGAAACCCGGAGCTCAGTTGGCGCGCGATCTCGATTGTTGAGGTCTGAAAATCCACCGCGTCGATTTCCACTTCTGCGCCGGCCTCCCGGGCAAACTCAACGACGAGCCGGGGAATATCGCCCGAGCCGGTGGCCAGATCGAGAATGCGCAGCTTGTCGCCCCGATTGATCCAGCGTCCGAGAAAGTGGCGAATCAAACGATAACTTCCGAAGTAACGATTGAGGGTCCGCAAATTGCGCAGGTCGGACAAAAGTTCGGGCGAGATCGGTTGCGGCCGATCCATCCATTCCGGATCCTCTGGATCGAACTGGCGCTTCAATTGAACGGCCGCGCCTTTGCCCTTCTCTCAGCCCGATTTGCCGAAGGACAGAGAGGGACCTTACAAATGCGCGCCATCTCTGTTGAGGTTAAAGAAGCGCTCTCTTGCATTGCGAGATTCCTGGCCGCGCTACGCCGACTCGGGATGAAAAGACAAACCGCGCGGTCTGGCCGGTGAATTCATTCGAGAAATTTCTCCCACGACTCCGGCAATTGCGCAGTCTCGACTTCACTTGCTATCCGACCTTCGAACTCGGCCCGGAAAGAAGTGCTCGTCCCGTAGACCATGATCAAATCCTCCGAGCCCTCGACCCGGATGGCGTGGGCGACGCCCGGCGGAATGACGACGGCGGTATTGTTAGGCCCGCGATGTTCGTCGCCGTCGATGAAGAGCCGCATCGTCCGCGGCGGCAAACCGGCGCGCGCCTCGCGCAGGATCATCTCGGCCCGGCCCTGGACAAAAAACATTACGTCCCATTGCTCGTCCTCGTAACGGCGAAGGGAGAAATTTTCCGGTTCATCGACGAAAAGACGCAAGAACCATTCATTTGGCAAGGTGTCCTTCGGCACGCTTGGCGGATGGATATGAAAACCTTTTGCTGTCTGGGCGAACATCCGGGCGGCGGCCCATTGCTGGGGCCAGAGTCCGATCTGGGCCAGCGTCCCTTCATCTCTGCGCGCAAATTCCCCAAACAATCCGCGATGGCGCTGTGGATGGATGGTGCGGGCGAAAATTTCCACCCCTGGGATCCAGGCTCGCGCAACTTCAGGATCAGCCCGGTTTGCGCTCGCCATCTGACCGGCTTCGACGCCAACCTCCGCGATTCGATCGGCCAGGGAGCGCACGCCATAATCGCGCACTGCGACGACAGTTTGCATTTCCGGGGAGAGACCGTGCCAGCGGTCGGGTTTGTTCTTGTTCATCGCAGTCGGTTTATTTGCCTAACGAGAAGTCAGCGCGTTCGCGTGAGAGGTTTGGATTGTAGTAGGGATCGCGTTCCAAATATTCCGGCCAGCGCTCTCGGATCACCTCGGTCTCGAGTGCTTCCACACTCCGCCGCCGCGAGGCCGATTCGTGGTGATACAGCTTGGCGAAGGGCGTGTAAACGATCAGATAACCGGCCCGTCTCATTTTCAAACAGAGATCCACGTCGTTGAAGGTAACGGGCAGTCGTTCCTCATCGAAGCCGCCGATCTCTTCGAAGACTTCGCGCCGCGTCAGCAGGCAGGCGCCGGTTACGGAGCTGTAATTACGCGTCACCTGGAGTTGTCGTGAGACGCCGGGCGCATCGGCCGGAAAGTGGCGGAAGGCATGATCGGCAATGCCGCCGACGCCGAGCACGACGCCGGCGTGTTGCACGGTATCGTTGGGGTAAAGAAGCCGGGCGCCGACCGCGCCGACCTCCGGCCGCTGCACATGCTCCGCCATGACGGTGAGCCATTCGCTCTCGATCACTTCGACGTCATTATTCAAAAAGAGAAGCCAGGGAGCGTCGCTTTGCTCGACCGCGAGATTATTCAGTGCGGAGAAGTTGAAGGGTCCATGGAAATGCAAAAGCCGATGCTCGAAATTGCGAAAATATTCCTGTGCTTCCTCGGATTTGCTCTCGTTATCGACGACAATGATTTCGTAATTTGGATAGCTTGTTTTGGAGGTAATGCTGGCAATGCAACGGGAAAGAAGGTCGATCCGGTCGCGGGTCGCGATAATGATCGAAATCCGTCGCGTTTCGCGCAGTTCGCGTTTCACCCAGTAGGCATGCGTTTGCCAGTCGACTGTGACGTGACCACGTTCGCCGCGTCGCAAGAGATGATTTTCAACCGCACGCCGCCCCGCCTCGAGAGCTTGGGGTTTGCGCCGGATGTTATCGGAAGTGGACGTCTCGCTTCGGCGCCAGTGATAGAGGATGCGGGGCAGGTGATGAATGCGGGTTGTCAGTTCGCTCACGCGAAGAAAGAGGTCGTAATCCTGGGCGCCATCAAATTCCGGGCGAAAGCGACCCGCTCTCTCCACGACATCGCGCCGAATCGTGGTGAAGTGGCACAGGTAGTTGTAGGATAACAAAAAATCCGGTGACCAATCGGGCTTGAATTGCGGCGCGGCCAATCCTTCCTCCGTGATCTTATCCTCGTCGGAAAAGATGAGATCGGTGTCCGGGTTGCCTTGCAGGTATCTGACCACCTCGAAGAGCGCATCTGGTTCGAGCACGTCGTCGTGATCGAGCAAGCTAACCCATTGGCCCCTGGCCTGCTCCAGACCGGAATTGGAGGCGGCTGAAATACCGCCGGTGTTTTCCCGCCTAACGACAACAATTCTCGGATCACGCCGCGCAATCGTGGGCAGGAACTCGACTGTCTCAGCAAGGGTCGAGCCATCGTCAATCAGCACCAGTTCCCAGTTTTCGTAGACCTGGCGCAGAACGGATTCGACGGCCTTATCTAACCAATGGGACGGTGTGTTGAAGACCGGCGTGATGATGCTGATCAGTGGGCGATATCCAAAGGCGCGCCCTTCATCGCGGGCCGCCGCGAGGTCGTTCTCCGAGGGGCGCCGTCTTGCCAGCCACTCCTGGTATTCGTTAGGTGAAAGGACCGGATCTTTCGGCGTGATCGGGCCGCCAAATTGCTTGCGCATCTCGCGGATCAGTTTTTGCGGCAACCGGTAGGGCGCGAGAAACACCTGTCCAACCTTGCGTTCCGGTGACTTGCGCAGCGCATGCTTTTCCGCCTTGAGCTGTTTTAGATCGCGTTTCGTCTGTTTGAGCTTGAGCACCTTTTCCTCGAGCCGGGCGATGTGGCGATCGGCCGCCTCCAGTTCCGACATGCGCGTCCGGAGAGTACGGTGCAGCCCGCGCAATTGAGCATTGATGCGGGCGAAACCGGTCTCGACCGCCGACAAAAGGACATCGATCGAGTCGGCTCTTTTTCGGCTCAGCCGGACAGCGCCGGCCTCGATTTCGACTATTTCGCAATCGTAATTCGGGTAGTAGCCGATACTGGCAAGATGGATGACGAGGCGAGGCCGCCGCTTCGCTACGTCCGCTCCCGCTCCGGGGATGAGGATGAGATCGTCGACCATCGTGGCGAGTCGCTCAAGCACTGGGGCATCGTTCGCCGATTCGATTTCCCTGGGGTAGAACCAGATTGCTAGGTCGAACCGCGGTGCGCTGCCATTTTGTCGGAGCGCGTCGAGCTCGGCGATCCCAGGGCACACCGTGCTCTTGACGTTATGTTCGCCCCGATGCTCGACAAATTGGCCCGCGTCGTTGCCGACCAGGAGCAGCGTGCTTGGCGCAAATTTCCGGGCGACGAGGCGCGTGAAATCGGACCGAACATTTTGGAAGAGACGGGGCTGCACGAGAGCACATTATAATGATTGCAGCGGCTCGCAGGCAAAATTACGCTGCAGCCGCACTCGTTCCCGGTCCTCACCGGCCGCTCTGCATGGTCGATTTTTGCGTTTACTTCTGCTACCGCGCGGCCCTGGCGTTGATCACGGCGCTCCCGTTGCGAGTGGTTTTCTCCATCGGAAAGGCGCTGGGCCTTCTCGTCTGGCTGTTCCTGCGAAAGTATCGCCGCCTGGCCCGGCGCAATGTCGAGATTGCCTTCGGCGCGGAAAAATCTGTCACCGAAAAAAACGGGATCGTCCGGCGCCATTTCCAGAATCTCGGCGCCAATCTCCTCAGCGGCATGAAGCTCAACACGATGTCGATCGAGCAGGTCGCGGCCCGCGTTCAAGTCGAAGGCGCCGAAGAAGTGCACCGCCAACTGCGCCAGGGAAGACCGGTTGTGCTCGTGCTCAGCCATCTCGGCAGTTGGGAGCTGATCGCGCAATTCCCTCCCGTTCATTTTGGTTACACCCGCCTCAGCACCGTTTATCAAAAACTCGGCAACCGTTATCTCGATCGATTCGTCAGGCGACGGCGGGCCCGTTTTGGGGTCGAGCTTTTCGATCGGAGCGAAGGCTTTGCCGAAGCGATCCGGCTCCTCCGCGGCGGCGGCGCGATCGGGATCCTGAGTGACCAACACGCTGGCGATCACGGCCTTTGGACGCCGTTCTTTGGGCGGCTGGCCTCGACTTCGCCCCTCGCCGCTCTGCTCTGCAAACGGACCGGCGCCGCTCTCATCGCCGCCCCTCTCTACACCGAAGGACCCGCCAAATGGCGTATCATATTCCATCCGCCGAGCGATCGACCGGACGACAGTGTAGAGACGCTGACCGCCAGGATAAACGCCATGATCGCCGACGAAATCCGGCGCGCTCCGGAGGATTGGTTTTGGGTGCACAATCGCTGGAAAACGCCGCGTCCCAACTGGCTTCTGAGCAAATATAAGCGCGGGCTCTATCTTCCGCCGGTGCTCGGGCCGGAGGGTTTAAAACCGTTCCGCATTCTCATCCGTGGGAGCAATTGGCTGGGGGATAGCGTGATCAGCATTCCGGCGGTGCGCGCGATTAAGCGCGGCCGGCCAGATGCGCACATCACGGTGCTCGCGCCGGCAAAAATCGCGGCCATCTGGCGGCTTGTGCCGGAAGTTGATGTGGTCCTTTCGTTAGGCGAGAAGTCGCTCTGGTCGGCGGCGCGCCTCTTGAAACGGGAGCCGGCTTTCGATGTCGGGATCGTTTTCCCAAACTCGTTACGCGTTGCGCTGGAGCTCTGGCTGGCGGGAATTCCTCGCCGAGTCGGCTATGCGGGACATCGCCGGCGCTGGCTCTTGAACCAAATCGTCCGTCCGGTCGAACGCAAGGGACCGCCGCCGCATCAGGCGGAACATTACCTTGACCTCGCCCGCTCGTTAGGCGTGGATGCCGAGGTGGGTGAGATTGCGCTGGCGACGCTCGGGAGCGCAACTTCCGCCGGGCAAAGAATCGGGCTCTGTCCCGGGGCCGAATACGGTCCGGCGAAACGCTGGTTGGCAGAGCGTTTTGCCGAGGTGGCGGCGGCGGTAGGAGGCGAATGGGTTCTTTTCGGCACCGCCAAGGATGAGGAGGTTGGGAGGCAAATCGCCGCGGCGCTGGGCCATGGTTGTCTCAATCTCATTGGCAAGACCACCCTCGAGCAACTGATTGAGGAGTTGCGAATGTGCCGGCTTCTCTTGACGAACGACACGGGTACGATGCATCTCGCGACCTTGCTTGGGGTTCCGGTCGTGGCGGTTTTTGGCTCGACCGAGCCGAGTCTGACCGGTCCGCTGGGGAAGGGAAATCGGGTCGTTAGGCATCAGGTCGAATGCAGCCCCTGTTTTCTGCGCGAATGCCCGCTCGATTTCCGCTGCATGAAAGCAATCAAAGCCGATGAAGTAGCCGCGGCGGTCAAAGCCCTGTCATCCTGAGCCGCGCAGACGGTGAAGGACCTCGCATCACTCGCGCGCTTTCTTGCCTAACGATATGGCCACCCGTGCGGTTTTTTTACGCCTGGCGGAAGCCGCGCGACAGTTGTGAGGTCCTTCGCCGCGCTTCGCCGGCTCAGGATGACCAACGCGCGCAATTTGTTGCCGCAGAGCGCTAAACTTTCATCACCTCGGCGTCCTTGCGTTCGAAGATGGTCGTCGATCGATTTTACGAAACGATCGGTCAATTTCTGAATCTCCGCCTCGGTGTCGCGCAGTTGGTCTTCGGTCGCTTCGCCGGCTTTTTCCATCTTCTTGGCTTCATCCATCGCCGCCCGCCGATTGGCCCGGACACGGACGCGCGCTTCCTCCGCCATCTGCTTGAGCGATTTGACGAGATCCTTGCGTCGCTCCTCCGAGAGCTCGGGGATCGGCAACCGAATAAGCTTTCCATCGACCAGCGGGGTGATGCCGATTTTCGACTCTTTCAACGCTTTCTCGATGTCGCGCACGGTTGAGGCATCAAACGGTTGCACGACGAGCAGGCGCGGTTCCGGCGTGGTGATCAGCGCCAGTTGCTTCAATTTCATGGCCGAGCCGTAGGCCTGCACATCGACGTTTTCGACCAGGGCCGGTGATGCTTTCCCAGTCCGCACGCTGGCAAATTCGTGGACCATGTAGTCCACACTTTTTTCCATCGCCATTTCGGCTTCGAGGAGGATTTCGTCGGCGCTCATAGAGGTGGTGAAAGAAAGCTGTGGACGCACGAATCGCAATGCTAATCGGTCACGAGCGTGCCGATTTTTTTCCCAAGGACGGCGTTGAGGACGTTGGTTGGTTGAAGCATGTCGAAAACCAGGATCGGAATTTTGTTATCCATGCAGAGACTGAAGGCGGTCGAGTCCATCACCTGCAGACGTTTCGTTAGGGCTTCGTTGTAGCTGATCTGCTCGTAGCGTTGGGCATCGGGATGCAGCTTCGGATCGCGGTCATAAATGCCGTCAACTTTTGTTGCCTTAAGGATGATGTCTGCGCCGATTTCGCTGGCCCGCAGCGCGGCGGTCGTGTCAGTCGAAAAATACGGATTGCCCGTGCCCGCGACGAAGATGACGACGCGTCCCTGTTCGAGATGCCGGACGGCGCGGCGGAGGATGAACGGCTCGGCGACATTTTGCATTTCGATCGCCGTTTGCACGCGGATCGGAACGCCGGTTTGCTCGAGCTGGCTTTGCAGGGCAAGGCCGTTAATAACAGTGGCGAGCATCCCCATGTAATCTGCGGTCGTGCGATCCATCCCGCGATGGCTCGCCGCAAGGCCGCGCCAGATGTTGCCACCGCCGACGACGATCGAGATCTGCACTCCGAGATCATAGACCTCCTTTACCTGGCGCGCGATTTCCTTAACGATCTGGGGCGAGATCGTGTCGCGGCCGCCGGTTTCGCGCAGCGCTTCGCCGCTTAATTTCAGAACGATGCGTTTGTAGGCCGGCGTTGCACTTTCCATCTCGGGCGGGATTCTTGATCAGAAATGTGGTCTTGGGGAGGAAAAACCGCGAAAAAATTCAATTGCACTCATCCGGCGCCTTCCCTCCAATTGCACTTCGTCGAGGCGAAGGGCCCCGCTCCCGGTCGCGACGAGGACTTCCCTGTCGCTAGGCGTGAAAATCGTTCCCGGGTCGCCGATGCTTTGATTGCTGACCGCGGCGCGAAAGATTTTCAATTTGCGCGGATTTTTTGCCGCGGCGTCGAAGAGCTCGGCGAAAGCGCCCGGCCATGGATCGAAGGCGCGAATTTTTCGCTCGATCAATTCGGCCGGTTCCGTCCAGTCGATTTTTCCATTTTCGCGAGCCAGTTTTGGCGAATAGGTCGCGTCGGCGGACGGCTGCGGGATGCGGGGTGCGCGCTGGCCCGCGAGGAGATCGAGCGCGTCCAGCAAAACTTGAGGCGCGATCTGGG
The DNA here is from genome assembly GCA_963720895.1 of uncultured Verrucomicrobiae bacterium. Classification (GTDB taxonomy): domain Bacteria; phylum Verrucomicrobiota; class Verrucomicrobiia; order Chthoniobacterales; family UBA10450; genus Palsa-1392. The sequence continues at coordinate 76,955 of CAVRGZ010000005.1, read as the reverse complement.
CGAGGCGATCGTGGAGCGACCCGCCAGTTTCGTTAGGCTTGATCGCGAGATTCGCTTGCAGAAGCATGTCGCCGGTGTCGAGACCTTCGTCCATATAGATGACGGTGATGCCCGTCTCCGTGTCGCCGGCCGCGATCGCTGCCTGGATCGGCGCCGCCCCGCGATACCGCGGAAGGAGCGAAGCGTGAAGGTTCAAACAAGCGATCCGTGGAATCTCGAGAACGCTCTTCGGCAGGATTTGGCCATAGGCCATAACAACGATAACGTCTGGCCCAAGCCCGCGAATCTCCGCAATCGACTTCGTCGTTTCGAATCCGCACCGGCTGAAAAACTGGCACCGATGATGTGGCTAATTCCGCTTTAATCGGCGGGGACTGGATCCGTTGCTCGCGTCCGGCGGGCTTATCGGGTTGCGTGACCACGCCAATCAATTGGTGTTTTGGAGCCCGCAAGAGGGCGCGCAATGTCGGCAGGCCGATTTCGCCCGTGCCGATAAAGACGATCTGCATGCCGCCTTAGGGCATCAGAACTGTGGGGCGCGAGGGCCCGACGAGCGCGACGCGGCGCAGCGGCTCGCGCCATCATTTTATCGCCAGCCGTTACTTCGCGCTGGCCGACCGACGACGCGCACCCGGTGCAGAGATAATCGTAAAGCTCGCGGTCCGGCAGAACGAGAAGGAGGCGTTCGCGTACCGGCATCGCGGCTTTGCACTTCTCACAGTAAAGACTGGAGGCGGTGAAATTCTCAAACTGCGGCTGACTCATGTTCCCCATTCGAAACCGTTTCGAGAATGCGGTACAAGACTTTCGCCGGCGGCTCGGTCGCATCCACCATTTGCACGCGATCTCGATAATGTTCGAGCACGGGCTTGGATTCGGTCTCGTAAGTCGCAAGGCGGCGCTTGATCACTTCCTCGTTGGCGTCATCCAGACGATTATCCTTCAATGCGCGTTTCTTCAATCTGGTGAAAAGCGCGTCGCGATTCGGGCAGGTAAGATGGAAGACCTTTTTCACGTCAATCAATTTATCCATGATCTCGGCCTGACCGACGTTGCGCGGAATGCCATCGAGCACAAGGACGTCGATATCCGGCTTGAACTGGTGGGCATCGACCGCGGCATCGATGCGGGCCTTCCAGAGTTCCACCGTGATGTCATCTGGAACTAGTTCGCCCCGGCTGGAATATTCAAGAAAGGCGCGGCCGACTCGGGTGCGGGTGTCGATCGAGCGAAAAACGTCGCCGCAAGCGCAATGAAAGAAACGCGGGATCGAACCGAGCGAGCGTCCTTGGGTGCCCTTGCCGCGCCCGGTGCGCCAAAAAGAAGATAAGTGGTGTATTTCATTGCGGATCGAACTGCCGTTATACCTGAAATTGCCGGATGACACAACGTCGCTTTTGCGCCGCTGGCTCTGGTCAATTTTGTCGCCGGGGTCGTTGACCTCGGTAAGGTGGGCGTCGCTATCGAGCCTGCCGGGATCAACGATCCCGGCTACAGCGGGACCACGTTCACGCGGCGGCCAGCGCGATCAAACCTCACCTGGCCGTCAACCAGGGCAAAAATCGTGTAGTCGCGGCCGAGACCCACGTTTTTGCCAGGCAAAAACTTCGTCCCGCGTTGGCGGATGATGATGTTACCGGCGACCACGGTTTCACTACCAAATTTTTTTACGCCCAGACGTTTGCTAACGCTGTCGCGACCGTTCTTAACGCTGCCTTGTCCTTTTTTATGAGCCATTGGATAAGATGAAAGTTAAGAGAGTTATTCGGCCGCGGTCGCTTCTTTCTCAGAAGTCTTTTTCGATTTCGATCCCAGATTAATCCCCGTGATCTTCACCCGCGTCAATTTACGACGATGACCGACCGTGCGGTGATAACCTTTTCGGCGACGGTATTTGAAGGCTACCACTTTCTTGTCCTTGCGTTGTTCGACCACTTCGCCGGTGACGCTTGCACCTGAGACCGACGGACTGCCATGGGTAATTTTGTCGCCGTCCGCGTGCATGAGCACGTCGCCAAAAGTCATCTTCTGGCCCGCCTCGCCCTCGAGCAAATCCACATCGATCGTCTCCCCTTCGGCGACGCGATATTGTCTGCCGCCTGTTTTGATAATTGCGTAAGCCATGCCTTGAGAAAAGTCGCAGACAGTCACACGGACCGGTCTCGTTGACAAGCGGAAATCCGGCGTGGCGGAGCAAACTCCGCCGACCCGGCATGGCGGGCTCCTACCAATCGACGTTGACCTCCGCCTCGACGGAGTCTCGCCCCACCGACTCCTCATTTTGCCCCCGCCACCAGCAGTGTGATTTCGCCCTTGGCCGGGTGCGCGTCGTAGTGGGCCAGTAATTCAGCCGCGGTTCCGCGCCTGAATTCCTCGAATTTTTTCGTCAGCTCGCGCGCGACACAAACCATCCGGCCAGGCATAATGTCTGAGCATGCGGTTAACGCCTTGGTGATCCGATAGGGAGATTCAAAAAAAACGGTGGTTTCCGGGCGCTCTGCCGCGGCCCGCAATTCGCGTTCGCGTTGACCACTCTTCACTGGCAGGAATCCGCGATAGCAAAATTGCTCCATTTGGAACCCCGAGCCAACGAGTGCCGTCGTGATCGCCGAAACACCCGGCACGATTGTGAAGGGCAATTCCTGCTCGACGCATTTGCGAATCAAGCGCGCGCCCGGGTCGGATAAACCGGGCATGCCGGCGTCCGTAACCAGCGCTATCGTCTCCCCCATCGCGAGGCGCTCTACTAATTCGACCGTCCGTCTGGCCTCGTTATGCTCATGGTAACTGAGCAGTGGTTTCCGGATTTCAAAATGGCGGAGCAGATTTCCGGAATGCCGCGTGTCCTCGGCCGCGATCAGATCGACTTGTTTCAGGACCTCCAATGCTCGCAGAGTAATGTCGTTCAGGTTACCGATCGGTGTGCCGACGACATAGAGCATGGCCGATTATCTGCCGGGAAACGGTGCCTGCCAATAAAGGTGAATCTTTTTCAGTCGCCGCGAAAATCGGTCTTGTTTCAAAACCGGCGACCTGTGAGAAAACCGCATCCGAGTAATTGCTCTGCCCGCAGAAGGCTTGTCCGGATTTCGTATTGGTACTCAGTCAGTCATTAGGCGCGCGGCCAGAAGGGGCGGAATTCGACCGCCCTGCCTTCGTGTCCAAATAGAGGACGACGAAAATTGCCGCCAACCACGGACGCAGGATTGCGTTCGCCAGGCAGCTTAGCATGGTGGTTAGGCCGGTGAGGAAATCTGGGGAATTCTTTGTCGCCATCGCTTGCACCATCGTGGTGGCCTCTTCCAGGCTGGTCACTCCGCGCATCCGGAAGAGGAGCGCCGGAAGCTCGATTGCGACATTGACGGCAATGATCACGAGCAGCCAAAGCCCGGCGATCATCGCGCCGCGATAAAGCGGTCTCTGCGCGCGGGGTTGGTCGGTCGCGCTTCGGGCCAGATCTTTGCTCGCCTGCAAGGTCTCGATTGCCGCCGCCCCGCCAAGCGCGCCGGCTGGTTGCCAAAAGAGAAAATTGACGAAAAGCCGGGCCGCCATGTAGGCGGCAAAAATGAGGAGCGACAGCATGAGCAAGAACCCGCTCACCGAAGCCGCACCGGCTGCCAGCGAAAGCGCCACGAGGAGCGGGATCACCGTCCAGAGAAGATAGCTGCCGTAAACGATCAGTCCGAGAATGAACATCCGCGTCCAAAGCGGCTTCGCGCGACTGAGAAGATCACCCAGGGTCGGATTGCCACCGGCATAAAGATCGGCGGCGAGCAATTGCGTCGCGGCGAGGGAAAACGGCCAGGCGATTACGAGCAACACCAACATCACAAAAGCGACTGCCACCGCCAAAACAATGGGAGCCCACGGTCCCTGGTCTTTCGGCATCTCGAGAAACGGCGCCGCGAGCTGGAGGAAAAATGAGGGGACCGAAACGAGCAACCCGAGGGCAAAAAAGCGCCCAAAACCCGTCCGGTAAATCCGCCAGCCGTTCGTGAAGATTTCGCCGAAGCTAAGGCGCCTAACGACGGGTCCGGCGGGTTCGGATTCCTCCTGTTCATCCGCCTCGTCCGCGAAAATCTCCGGCAGCTCTCCAGCCCTGATCCAGCGCTCGCTTTCCGGTTCGCGGATTTCGTTCTCCCGAATCAGGCGGCCTTCCCGCTTCCACGCGCGCAGTTCGTCGAGATCAACCGGGCCGTATTCCCGACCCTCTACGCGCACGATCCATTGGTCCGCCATCCGGCTCACTTAATCGCGATTCCCAAGAAAAACTAGCGGCGTCCTTGTCTTCGCGTCCCTCTGCTTGTCATCCCGATCCGCTGCAGGACGGAGGAACCTCTCACTTCCAATTGACGTTTTCTTTTCGATCGACCGTATAAACTGCCATTGCGTTCCCTCATCGCGCTACGCCGCCTCGGGATGACGGGCAGCCGAAAGCAATGCGGCGCTGCAACCAAAAATCCGTGGGCCCGCCGCAGGCTTGGGTTAAGTTGTCGGAGTGAAGCTCCTCTTAGTCGACGGCCATTACTATGTTTACCGCTCCTATTTCGCGATCCTTCACCTTTCGAATTCCCGCGGCGAGCCGACCAACGCCATCTTTGGATTCACCAAATCGCTTCGGCTCATGTTGAAACATTTGCAGCCCGATCTCGGTGCGGTCGTTTGGGACCAGGGGCTGCCGCAGCGGCGGACGGAATTGCAGCCAGGTTACAAGGAGACGCGTAAGGAAATGCCACCGCCGATGGTGCCACAGCTCGACTACATCCAGAAGCTGACCCCCTGGCTCGGTTTTAGGAACATTTCGCTGCCCGACACGGAAGCCGACGACTTGATGGGCTGTTATGCGGTCAAGGCGCGCGAACGCGGAGTCGAAGTGATACTCGCGACGAACGACAAGGATCTTTACCAACTCGTCAATTCAACCGTGAAAATTTATTCGACGGCCAAAGCGGACCTCGTCTCGCCCAAGGATGCATTTTCATTGTTAGGCGAAGAAGAAGTCACGGCCAAATGGGACATTCCGCCAGCGATGATCGGCGACGTCCTCGCGCTGGCCGGCGACGCCGTCGATAACATTCGGGGGGTTGGCATCGGGCGCAAAGCGGCGGCCAAGCTGCTGCGTGAATTCGGAAGTCTCGACGCGCTCCTCAGCGGCCTGGATCAAATCAAGACGCCGAAGACGCGCGACAAGCTGGAGAAAGGGCGCGAGCAAATTCTGCAAAATCGCAAGATGGTCGAACTCGACTGCCATTTGCCGCTCCCGTTTCCGATTGATGACCTGCGCATTACGCCGGATTACCCTCGTTTGATCGAGTCGATGGAAAAAAACGAGTTCAAGTCGCTCCTCCAGGACGTGCGCGACGAAGCGGCCCGGACGGGACGCCAGACGCAGGGTGAGTTGCTGTTGTAGACCTGTCGCTTTGCACCGTGGGACACACGTCGATCGAAGGACTTTCCCAGCTGCGCGCGAGTGTCTCCTGTAGCCGGGGTCGCTGACCCCGGTCGAACACGGAGTTGAAGTTCTAGCCGGGCCAAGGCGATTCTGGGCCGAGCGGCCGGGGTCAACGACCCCGGCTACAGGTGTGGCCTGTAGGATGCATCCATTGAAAATCTTTGAACGCTCCATAACCACCACTGTCTATATACTCTGGTTAAGGCGATTCGGGCGGTGGCACGTTCTCGCATTCGAAGGTTTCTCCGCGTGCCCTGCCCGGATCTTTTTTTGTACCCGCGGCTTGTTGCCCGCCCTACTTTCCCCATGGTAAATGAGTCCGGGCGATCTGCGCCCGTGTTTTGCCGGCATCACGCATGAATTTTTCCGAGGAAGATCTGCATCTGATCGATCTCGCCCTCCGTGAAGACATCGGCAGTGGCGATATCACGAGCGAATATTTTGTGGGTGAAAACGACCAGGCTTCCGCCCGTGCGATTGCCAAGGAGCGGGCGATCGTCGCCGGAGCGGAAGTTGCAGTCGAGGTCTTTCGACGGGTCGATCCCGGGCTGCGCATCGAGATTGTGCAAAACGACGGCGCGACCATAGCCGGCGGAATGGCTGTTTTTGAAGTGCGCGGACGGGCTCGCTCGATCCTGACCGCCGAAAGGGTCGCGCTCAATTTTCTCCAGCACCTCAGCGGGATTGCTACCTTGACCCGTCAATTCGTCGAAGCCGCGGGGGCTCACGGCGCAAAGATCCTCGATACGCGCAAAACGACTCCGGGGTTGCGAAAGTTTGAGAAAGCGGCGGTCGTTGCCGGCGGCGGGAGCAACCATCGTTTCGGGCTTTTCGACATGGTGTTGGTGAAAGACAACCATCTCCTCGCGCGGGACGGGCTTGCCCGGTTGGGCGCCGCCGTCGAGCGGGTTCGGAAGGAACGTCCCGGTCTTCGCATCGAAGTGGAAGCCGACAACCTCGATCAAGTTCGCGCTCTTTTGGAGGTCCCGGGCGTGGAAGTGATCCTGCTCGATAACATGCGCGGGACCCAGATGCGCGAAGCGGTCGCGATCGGCAAAGGGAAGGTCAAATTCGAGGCCAGCGGCGGGATCAATTTGCGAAATGTGAGGCAAATTGCGGCGACCGGGGTCGATTTCGTGTCGATTGGCGCTCTGACTCATTCCGCTCCCGCCGTCGATTTTTCGCTGGAGTTGACGCATGTCGCCGCCTGACCGGCTGATTCCGGCCGAACTAGGCGCATCGCTAGGAGAAAGCGCCATCGGGCGGCGCATTATCGTGCTCGAATCAACCCGCTCGACGAATGATTTTCTTTTACAAATCCTCACTCCCGAGCTGCCGGAAGGCTTCGTCGTTTTCGCCGAGCACCAGACCGCCGGTCGTGGCCAGCGCGGCCATCGCTGGGAATCGGCGCCCCACCAAGGGCTTTGGTTTTCAGTTCTGCTTCGGCTCCGTATCCCGGCAGCTCAGTCGGCTCGCCTGACGACCTGGGCAGCCCAGGCAGTCGCCAGTGCGATCCGCCGCGAGACTGCCCTTGAACCGGCGATCAAACCGCCTAACGATGTCTACATCGGCGGACGCAAAGTCGCAGGTGTTTTGGTCGAGACAAAGGCTGGCCGAGGCCAGTCGTTCAGCGCGGTTGTCGGCATCGGAGTGAACATCAATCAGGCACCGGAGGATTTTCCGGGCGAGCTGCGCGCCCGCGCCGGCTCCCTCGCCATGGCGCTTGGGCGAAGGATCAACCGGACGGAGTTCGCGGTTGCGCTATTGCGCGAACTGGAGCGGACGCGCGTTCTCGCGACCGAGGCGGCGGAGGCGCCGAAAGCGCTCTCATCCTGAGCCCGCAGATGGCGAAGAGCCTGCACTGAGAGGAGCGAAGCGAGGTCGAACGGGATCTTACCGTCGCAGTCCACGCTTTTTCGTCAGGCGAAAGGGTCTCTTGCAATTGTGAGGCCCCCCCGCCGCGCTTTACCGGTTCGGGATGACCGGCGGGGTGCGCCCGTCATTTCAACCGTGGCTCTAAACCAGGCGAATGGTTACCCCGCCGCGCCAACCTTCGTCAGCCATTGCCGGTAAATCTGCGGCGAAATCTCGGACGGCTTGATCTCGCTCCGTCCGCCCCAAAAGACGTTTGTGTAGGAGACCGGAATTTTGCATTCGACGAGAAGTCGATCGATCGCCGCCTTGTGTTCGAGGAGTCGCGTTTTATCGGTCCCATGGGCGACCGCCATAATATTGACGCTGCGAAATTCCGTTCCGGCTTCGCGCCAGTAACAATGAGTTAGAATCTCATGTCGCCCTACCTCGCCTCCCGCCTCCACTTCCCGGCCCGGGGGCACCGCCCAATGAAATAAGGCATTGAAACGGGTCACGCGCACTCCACTCGCGGATGGTTTGACGTGCTCAAGGAACGTGGAGAATCGACCGATGATTTTTCGCTTCGTCAGTTCATCCGCGATCGCGAAAAATTCCTCCAGCGAAACGCCCGCTTCCTCTGCGCGTGCGATCCAGGTTGACTCTCGGATCTCCTCCGGCGCGAATTCCCGCTTCAGCGCCGTTAGCACCGTCCACTCTTTTTCGGTCAGGGTCGCGGGTTGGACAACGATCATCGTGGCCGGTTTATCCGCCTTGCTTCCCGGCTCGACATTTTTTCGCCTGACGTGACCCACGCCCAAGGTGAAAATGCCCTTCGCCGGCATTAGCCGAAAATGTTCGGCCCCGACAATGCCGGAAAGAAGTTCGCCGTGGGCTTGCAGCGAAAAGCCGTGTGGCACCTTCAGCGTTGTCCAAAGCTTGTATTCCGATCCCGGCGTGACCGTGTCCGTCGAACGCAGAACAACGTGTCCGGAAAACGGATCGCGTTGCGACATCCAGTCAAAGGCCGCTTCTATTTTTTCCGGCGGCACCTTCCAGGCGACGAGTGCGCCATCGGCAAGATTCGTGGCGAGCAAAGTCTGGCGGACGCGCCGGATCGTGCCCGCGCGCAACATTGCGACGATTCGCTCGAGCACGGTTTCGATCGGCAATCCGGATCGCTCGGCAATTTCAGCAAACGGTTCGCGAACGAAACCGGCGATTTTATCCTCTGAAATGGCGAGGATTCGCGCATTGACCGGATCGTTATGCTCGACCGGCAGGGTATCGTCAGGCAAAGTCTTCATGCGGAGACGCAGGCGAAAACGGCGAGGAAATGGCAGGCGGTGCCGAGGAGGACAAATAGATGCCAGACGAAGTGGGCGTACTGAACGCGTTTGCTGAGAAAGAAAAAAACGCCGCCTGTATAGGCAATCCCACCGGCCACCAGCCAGGCCAGACTTGAAATCGGCACGTGCAAAATGAGCGGCCGGAATGCGACCAAAATCAGCCAACCCATTCCCAAGTAGAGCGTCATCGAAAGCTTCTTCCGTTGCTCGGCTCCGTGAACCCCTTTCAAAATGATGCCGAAGATTGCGAGCGCCCAAATCAGGGCAAGAATCGTCCATCCCCATATTCCGCGGAGCGGCCCGAGGGTAAAGGGCGTGTAGGTCCCCGCGATGAGCAGGAAAATGGCTGAGTGATCGATCACCTGAAAGACTGACTTCACCGACCCCGGCGGCCAGGCGTGATAAAGTGTCGAGCCGAGATAGACGAGCAACATCGCTCCGGTGAAAACCATCGCGCCGATAAAAAAGTAGCGGTCGCCGGCGCGCCAGGCCGCGATCATAAGAATCGGCGCGCCGATCAAGACCGCGATCAGGCCAAGCCCGTGGCTGATGCTGTTGGCGAGTTCTTCTCCCGAGGATTGATCCCATTTCGGATCGTTGCCCAGTGATTTGGTAGCGCTCATATCTCCGGCGATCGTGCGAAGCTAACTGTTACGCCCGCGCAGCGATCTCGAAAGAAAAAAGAATTACGGGGCGTGCCGCGTCCGCGCGCGGATAATGGTTGCGATGACGAGAGCGATTTTTTTTGATGCCGCCGGGACCCTGATTCGCCTAACGAAAAGTGTCGGTGCGCATTATGCCCTGGTGGCGGAAAGGCAGGGGCTCATGCTCGACCCGGGGCAGCTGACCCAGGCCTTCGCGATTGTCTGGAAGGAAATACCACCCCGTTCCGCGACCGGGGAGCCGCGTGCAGACGACGACAAAGGCTGGTGGCGCGATCTGGTCGAGCGCCTGCTCGATCGGGTCTCTCCGCGGATTGACCCGCTCGATCGCGACACGTTTTTCGAGGCTGCCTACGGGCACTTCGCCGAGGCTGGCGTGTGGGAACTTTATCCTGAGGTGAGGGACGTGCTTGAGGCGCTCAGGCCGCACTACGAACTGGCGGTCGTTTCAAATTTCGACGGACGCTTGCGCATGATTTTCGAGCACCTGGCGATCACGAAATATTTCCGACATGTTTTCCTTTCCAGCGAGTTGGGTGCGGACAAACCCGATCCGTTGATCTATGAACGCGCGTTGGAGATCAGCGGCTTCGCGCCGGGTGAGGTCTTGCACGCAGGTGACGACCCGGAACGCGATTGGGCGGCTGCCGAGGCTGCCGGACTTGAAGTCTTTCGGCTGAACCGGTCGGAAAACACCTTACGCGATCTCCTGAGGTTGCTGTAGGGCGTGCCATTCTGGTCGGCTCGGGGTTGTGGGCTGGTACTGCCGGGAACCACCTCGCACGGGCGGCCAGAATGGCGCGCCCTACACAGCGGACGGCGAAGCGGCGGGCGCGTGCGCCCGCCCTACAATTCGTCCGTTTGGTTGCGCGAATGGGCGAATCGTCGTAAAAACTGAAGCCCGTGCCGGGTTGGTAGCTCAATGGTAGAGCAGCGCCCTTTTAAGGCGTTGGTTCTGGGTTCGAGTCCCAGCCAACCCAGACCCCTTTTCTCATCTCGCGATCGTCATAGGGGAAATCAGTTCGGATGCTCGCGTGCGGTCAAACGCCACGAAGCGAAAGAATGCGCACAAAGCGCAGCGTATTTGACAACAAACGCCAACGAGCGATCAGCCTGGCGGGAATGTTGTACCTCAGATGATCCCTCTCACGAACGGTTCAGCCAGTGGAAGCGCACAGAAAGTTGCCATTTATTGAAGTATTTTCGCGCGCGCGCGAGGGCATAATTTTCGTCTAACGGTGGTGACCCGCCAACGAACCATGAGCAGATTGGACGGCTCCCGGTTACAATTTTGACTTTGTTCTCGATTGCCGTTTGGTTTTCAGCAAGGGGTATCGCCATGGTTGATATGGCCGTCGACCGTGATGTCATCACGGAAGTCATTGCTCTCCACTTTTCCGCGGCCGGCGTGCCTCCGGATCTCCTCGAGGTCCGCCCTCGTGACCAAGCCGTCGGCATTTACGTCACCGACCAGTAATGTCATGGTGGCGGATGCATCCACAGAACCGGAGGCACCGTTTACACCCGCGACGTCAACGGTAATATCGCGGGCAGCGCAACGTCGAAGTCACCCGCGTTCCGTGGTGCTTTCTCGAGGCCGCAGCCGTCTGGGTAATGCCGCCGCCGCCACCATCGTCGCCGTTAACACCCATCGAGAAGTCATAGGGCTGACCCTCGTTCGCAGTGGAGGTGAAGACGGCGCCGAAGGAGCTATCGAAGAACGCATTCCGGTCATTATTGCAAGGCGTGCCGATGCAGTTCGCGCCCATCGTCGACGAATCAAACGAGCGACCATTTAGGTCGCCGGTTGGTGTGACGTTCAGGAAGCAATCCCTCGCCGACAGGAAGACGTCCAGTGCGTCCTCTTCAACCATTTGCTCGATATCCAAAGCCGTCGCGACCAGTCGGGGTCACGTTCGGCGTCGCGGTCATGCCGTTGGCAATGATAGTGCCGCCGTTACTTTCGGAGATGCCCTGGCGAATTTCCCAGGTCGCGCCGACGATCTTGGTGCTCGACAGGACGGCCCCGTTTTCTGACTTCCGACGAGCCAGTCAGGGGCAGGTCGAGGTGGAAGAATCCTGCTGGCCCTTGGGTCAAACGCGAGGCCAGACTCTGCTCGGCCACGGCCTTTCTTCACCTTGCGCCGAGAACAAGGCCATCCGCCTTTATCGTTAGGTAGCCTGTCGTTAGGCAGAAAAAGCATCCAGCTTTCGCCGGATGCCCTTCGCAAACTTCCGGGAATCGGTTAGGACGAATTCCCGGGGCTAAACTATTACTTTCTCTACGCGATGGACTGACCCTTGTCGCGCAGAACAAGCATTACCGAAGCGTGACTTCGACCACGTTGGAGCAAACGCCGGTATCCGGCTCACACACCTGGTAGGTGACTGTTCCGGTACGGCTGCCAGCGTTGGTCGTGGCCATCCCATCGTCTGCTGTGGTATGAACGACCTTGCCATTACGCAGGACATCGATATCGCCGCCGTCGGCTGGACTCCATTCCAGGGTAACACGTGTATTACCCATGTGGTGTTTCACGGTCGCCGTAAGCGTGATGTCGCCACCGCCGCCAGTGCATTCGAAGATTTCCATCGAGCTCACCGGGCTGGCAGGTGCGTAGCCGCCGGCGAGCCAAATCGTGGTCGTGCCGTTGGTATCGGTCGCAAAGTTGCGCCGCGGGTCCACGAATGGCGAGATACTGGTTGACCAGGTGTTAGTGCCTGGATCATAGACGTCCACCTCATTGGAGGGGTTGGGAGCAACTCTCCCGCCGCCCATGACCAACATCTGGCCGTTGAAGGTAAGCGCCCGCGTCTCTCCTGTGGCCCTTGGTATGGGTGTTATCGCGCCAATCGTGTTAGTGCCAGGGTCGAAGCTGAAGGAGTTGGTGGTGTCGATCACCGTAACACCATCAAAGTCCGATGCTCCTGCCAGGTAGATTATGCCATCTATGGCGCACGTCGGTGCGTACATGACTCCTGCGGGCGCGTTTACCTTCTGGGTCCATTTGGATCCTGCGCCAGCAGTCGGGTCAAACGCCCATATCTCGTTGGTGGAGGCTACATTGATGTTGAATCCGCCCAGGATGTAGAGCTGGTTGCCAGTTACTGCGAAGCCGCCGGGCAGGATTGTGCCTACCGCATCGCCAGGCCAATTGTCTGTGCCGAGGGTGGCGATCGTATCCGTGACCGGGTCGTAACGAAACACGCGCGCGGTAGCTGTCGTCTGCCCGGCAGCGGAGCCGCCCACGCAGTAGATGTAGGGCGTTCCAGCGTCCGAGAGCACACCACAAGCCATGTTGTTTACCTGGTTATCAGGATAGGTGGCCGACTTGGTGGTCCAGCTGTTCGAGGCTGGATTATATTCGAATGGGTTCGTGAAATCGCTGCCCGCATCATCGGAACTGCGTCCGCCCATTTCATAAAACTTGCCATTAGCCGGGAAATAAACGCCAACCGAGCGGACGCCGACACTCGGCATGTCCGGCCCCGCTGTCCATCCGCAAACAGTCCCCTCTACGGTATAATTCCCTGAGAAGGCCGCGCCAGAATTGCCGAATTGATCGGTAATTGCCCCGGCGGCAATGCTCGCCGCCAAGGTTCCCCCGGAATTCATATGCAACGTGAATCGGGCAGTCATACTTCCGTTGACCACGCTGACTGCCGTCACCGTCGGGCCACTGTTGCCGATCACCGTCAGATCGCTTGTCTGGACTGAGGCCACATCAACAGGCTCGTTGAAATTCACGTCATACTGATAATCGTTCGGCGCCGCCGGCGAGAACGTCCCGCCGTCCGGTGGGATAGTCGAAACCACCTGGAGCAGCACCGCATCGTAACGGAACGTGCAGGTGAAATCCAAATTCGGCGCATTGTCCGAAGCGCTGTTAAAGGCGCCGGCGGGGATATGCATCGTCTGAAGGCCCTGGGTTGTTACCGGCGAGCTGTTGAAGGTGAAGGTGATCTGTGTATTGCCGCCACCTAACATAAACGAGTTCGCCGCGACCCCATTCACGGTGAAGTCGCTCGCCTGGACAGTTGCCGGAGCCACGGGGTCGGTCAGGTTGACCACGAAGTCAGTCGGCTGGGTGGAGATCACGCTGCCGCAAGCGGGGCTGGTGCTAATAATGGAAAAGCCGACCAGGTCCCGGTCGGTGAAGGCGTTCTGCTGGGCCTGGCCACTGATGGTCACGCGCCCGTCCGTCCATGAAGTGATGTGCTTCGTGGCCACGGCGGAGCCGTAATCGTAGTCGCCCGCATAGGTTGCTTGAATCCCGGGATCAGGTTGGGCGGGGAGCGGGGTGACGACGTCCGAGAATGAATCGTCGGGCAACCAAGTTACGCCGTTATCGAGAGACTTGCGCGACCACATCCGGTAGCACGGTACGCCTGGGTTACCACTGCTGCAGACGGCGCTCTCGCGCCCGTCATACCACGTCGCCAAAAGGGTGCCACTCGGGCTGACCGAGATGTTGGGCTGCCACTGAGGACGGGTCGTGGTATCGGTGTTCAATTTGAACGGGGCGCCGAAGGTCACACCGCCGTCGCTCGAGCGAATGTAAAAGACGTCGCCAGCGTCAATGCCGGGGCCATCCTGGGCATAGACCAGGTGAACCACATTGTTGAAGGCCGCAGGCTCACCCCAGCCCTCGTGCCGCCAGTAGCCGCCGTTATCGGGAAACATGCAGGCGAAGTAACCGACCGCGGTCACGCCCGGTCCGGGAAAGCTCGGGCCGGAGTAGGTGTTGGTCCAGGTCGCGCCGCCGTCGGTGGACTTGAAGATCTTGTTGATGTTGTTGTGCGGGAAGCCACCGCCGCCTTCGTCCATGCCGGCGACGTAGACGACCCCGTTGCCCGAAAGGTCACCGGTAATCTGAACGTTGCGGATGAACGGGACGCCGGTGGTGACCTGAACGGGAGTCCAGGTGGAACCGTTGTCGGAACGGCTGACGAAGAGGGCGCCCCCCCCGACATTGAAATCGTTCCAGGAAACGTACATCCGTCCAAAGTGTGGGCTGGCGGGGTTGTTGTCGGCCCAGCCAGACTCGCGGTCGTCGGAGGAGTTGTTGTGAACGGTGAAATGGGTCCAACTATTGGGATTCGAGGGAGTCGTGGTCTTGTATCCGCCGAGGCCCTGACCGCCGCTCGCGGCGTCGAGCCAGACCGTGTACCAGGTGCTATCTGTCTTGTGGTACATGATAACGGGATCGCCAAAGGTATTGGAGAAGGGGCTTTGACCGTCAGTCGCCGCGAGGCGCGTAAAAGTCGTGCCGCCGTCGGTCGAGACCGACGCGCCGGAGATGTTGATGGGGATGGCGTTGAGGCCTCGCGAGTCGTTGTAGGCGACGACTACTTCGAGAGGGTTATCTGGATTAGCCACCGTCATTGTCTCCGACTGGGTAACATTGGGAAAGCTCTCGGGACCTGTGATCAGGTCGACATCGGCGGCGCCATACGCCAGGGGTGCCAACAGTTGTTGGGTAATCGGGTAAGATTCGCCGAAAGAGGAAGCTGAGCCGCCCGCTGCCTGGCCGCAGTAAATCATGATCGCCCCGGATCGCAGGTTTTCTTGCCGGTCGATGCCTAGCGCGCGAATCTGAGAACAGTCAAACCCGGCCGGAACGAGCGGGTTGATGGAGTTGGTGGCAGCACTGTTCCTTGACTGCGCCTGCGCGGAGAACTGGCTAAAGCTCAGCCCCCCCAGGAAGACGCAAGCCAGGACCAAAAACGTGCCGATAAGGACACGCAGACTAAAGTAGGCGGCTTGTGCAGTGGATTTCTTTTTCATGGATGGAATTTCGGCTGAGTTTCGGGTTCTTATTTCTTGTTTTCCGTTCATTCTGGGAAAACGCCTCGTTTTTTCAGGACGGCGAGGGCGTGTCAAGTCCTTTCTAAAAAAAAATTTGGCTCCACGGTTTCTTGGATCTTGGCAAGCGCAGATGGGCAGCTTCGACCGAGCGAAAACGCATCTGAAGTGAGCGACCGAGATCGGTGCCAAGTTCAGATTGACCGTGGGCGAAAGCGGTGATTCGGGCGAACAAACCCGTCACTTTGCCCGGCGGTCGAAAACCCCGCCGCAGCCCTGCCCCGGCCCCGTTTGTGCACATTCTGCTTTCTGGAGAATATAGAATTGCTTGTTTGTTCGGATATCACTCATGGCTTTGCCTCTCGCTCGTCGCCTTCTGGCTCTCCCGCTCGCTTGTCTTGCCGCGGCGATTTTGTCTTCGGAGGCGCGAGGTTTTTTGCTCGAAAACAAGTCCTGGCCTAAGGGTACGGTTATCACCGTGCAAATGGAATTGGGGACGCCTTCGCAGATTCTGCAAGACGGCAGCCGGACGTGGAATGAGGCGGCCCTTCCCGCGATCGACGCCAGAAATCAAAGAAAGCCGAAAGCAGGCAATCTTTGAACGTCGCGAAACCCAAAAAAGGAGAATCGCAAAGGAACTGAGAATCGCACGCGAGTATTTGCGAAAAAATCCACAAAGCAGCAGTGCCGCCCTCATGAAAATTTACAAGAGACGCGGTTCACTGCGCGAAGGATGTTCTCAGTGGCATCTGATGACGTGAACTTTAACGTGCCCGCACCGGCCGCCGTCTCTGACAAGTTGGTTTCTACTGTCCTGAACAAAACAGCGGCGGCCGCCGCGACAAGGGTGGCACCTTCTTCCGTGTCCAGGAGTCGGGTGCTATCATCTCGCTCCGTCAGCGTTTCGTCCAATCCCTTCAGCCGTTGTGCTGCCGATTCGAGACCCGTCAGCTCGCGTTGACGCGCTGGATGTATTGACCGCCAGTCGAATCAGCTCTACCACTCTCGGGATTCCCTCGGACGCAAGGACAGCCAACTGACCGGCCAAGATTGGCGAGACTCGTTTTACATCTTCTTCTGTTACCTCCTTCCAAATTGGAAGAATCACTTTTCGAGTGGAGCTTTCCAGTGCGAAGAGTCCATCAAGCTCCGCTTTGGGCCATTTCTTCGCAAAAAAGGAGGGACTGAGAACGACGACGCCGTAGTCGGACGAATTTAGTCCCTCGCTGATCCTTCCCAAAAGGCTGTCACCGAGCGTCAAATCACGTTCATCAAACCAGACATCGAAAAACTCGTCTAATGCAGCGACGAGGGGTTTCACGAAATCCTTCTTATCCTCGGACGCATGTGAAATGAAAAGACGCATGGCGGCCCCGGTTTATGGCGCGAGTGGAGCGGTGATGGAAGCACCAAAATCGGCTGCCACTAAACTGCCACCAATTGCCACCAAAATGGGGGAGAATGGCCCCACAGCAGGTGGGATTGAGGGAGAACGGAAAAAACGTTCAGGAAGTGCGTTTCTCCCTTGTAAAGCCCATTTACAAAGGGTGCCGATGGCGGGACTCGAACCCACACTTCGCTTTCGCGAAAACGGATTTTAAGTCTGTTGCGTCTGCCCTTTCGCTTACAGCGATGCATGATGAAAGTTTAGGACTAAACTTTCGTTTCTGGTCATCCCGGCCTGTACGCGGGCGCCAAGAAAAACCGGGTCCACGCTTGAGCGGCGGACGTTGGCCCAATTGTAGGGGGCGGGGTAGTCGTCTCGACGGGGAAAGGTCGCAAAAACAGCAAATAAATAGCAACGCGTCTTTGGATCCTCTATGTAGAGCAACGCTCTTTTAAGGCGTTGGTTCTGGGTTCGAGTCCCAGCCAACCCAGGCTTCACAGTCGACCAGGAGGAGGAGTGGTTCCCCGCACGAGAGCAACGAGCATCCCGCGACTTGGCACCTGCAATTTCTGGAAGAGCGCGTGGAGCGCATTCTTCACCGTGCCAACCGCGCGTCCGGAAAGGCTGGCGATTTCCTGGTTGCTTCGGCCTTCGCAAATCCATCCGACCAGCTCACGTTCTCGGGAGTTAAGGGCGGTGAGCAAGGCCTGAGGTTTTTGGCGCAAAATCGCCTCGGGACTTCCTTCTCTAACGAATTCGATGAGGAAGCTCGGTCTTCCGAGCGGGCTCCTACCGGGGCGGTGGAGCGAGACGAGAGCGCTCAGGGCGTGGTCATCCGGATGGACCACAACAGAAGAGGCCTCCCGTCCGAAGACAGGATTGAAGCGTAGAGAATTCTGCCATTCCTTTTGCAGCCGGCGGCATGCCTCGCGGATTGCAGGCGGGAGGCGAAACGGCGGCACCTTCAAGTGCTTGTTTGCGACGCCATGATTCCAGCGCGCGCAACTGTCGCGCGCGGCCCGACCGACGTCGGCGACCTTCAGAGTCCAATCAAGCACACAGGCGGAGCGAATACTTGCGCGCGCGAGCGACCGCATTTCGCGATAAAGGGCGTGTTCTTGTTCAATGGCACGAACGCGACGCAACATCGCGTCGATGTGCGGATAAAGGCGGTCGAAAACGGCAACTTCGGCGTCATCGAAGTCGGGGCGATTTTCGCCGCGAAGAATTGAGAAGATCGCTTCCGGCGCTTCCGGTGGGGTTGTCCAGAAAAACATAGCAACGGCGTGCCGAAAGCCAATCACCTGCATCATCTCGCGATAGAAACGAGATTTTCGCAAGATCTTGTCGGGCGGCAGAATCTCGCGCGTGTTGATAAAGCGGATTCCGGGATTGGCCATCAGCGTCGGCATACCGGGATGTTCGCGAAAGAAGACTTCATCCAAAAGCTTCTGATCAAAAAGCCGACCGCGTGAGTCGATCAGGCGATAGGTGGCATTACGGTTGCTCTCGCGCACGTTGCGCAGGCAAACGTTCACAAAGTCGCAAGGAACGGCGTTTTTGAGGAGGCGGAAGGTTGTCTTGATCGCCACTTCTGCGGTCATCGCGGCTTGCAGCGCGACCAGCGCCTTTTCCGTGCGGCGACTCAGAAGAGGGCTGACTCGGCGGCGGGACATTTGACTTGGTTACCTAACGGTGGAGGCAAAAGTCAACGCTTTCCCTCGCGATAAGGACGCAAGTCGTTCGTCAATTTCGTGACTTTAGTTTTGCAGACGGCGCCCGGGAGGGGGCGTTATCATGTTGCCTAACGACTTCCAGATGTCTCGAAATCAGCTTTCCTCCATATGAAAACATCTCAGCTTTTCGCTCTCATTCTGTTTGGTTTCGCGGCGACCGTTGCGGCTGACACATATACCGTCATAAACACGAGCGACAGCGGTCCAGGCTCGCTCCGAATGGCGATCAGCGATGCGAATGCGCATGCAAATAGCAACGCGGATACGCCCGATATCATTGCTTTCGCCATTCCCGGCTCGGGCGTGCACACGCTCGCTCCAGGGTCTGTGTTGCCTGCGATCACCGACCCGGTCGTGATCGACGGCTACACGCAGTCCGGAGCTAAAGCGAACACCCTGGCCGTTGGGAACAACGCCGTGCTGCTGATTGAGTTGAACGGTCAGAGCGTAACCGGGACTGCAGTTGGATTGGATCTCGATGCTGGAAAAAGCACGGTGCGCGGTCTGGTCATCAATCGATTCGGTGCTGCCGCCGGTGCCTTCCTTGGCAGCGGCGGACTCCGAATGGCTTCCGATAACAATGTGGTGTCCGGAAATTTCTTTGGCAGTAATGCAGCCGGCGATGCGGCCCTGGCCAATGTCGGCTTTGGCGTGACGATCGATTCGGGGGTCGGCAATCTAGTTGGCGGAATCACGCCCGAGGACCGCAATCTTTTCGCGAGTGACGCGACCGACAGCTCATCGAGTGGAGGGATTGGCATCCAAGTACGAACCACCGACCCTGGTACGCGCATCCAGGGAAATTATATCGGCACGAACGCGGCCGGCGAGGCGGCGCTCGGTAATTCCCTCGGGATTTACGTGCTCGGATTCGCCTCGGCCGATCTCACGATCGGAGGTCTCACCTCTACCCCTGGCAGGGGTGCGGGCAATGTTATTTCTGGCAACAGCAGCCTCGGTGGGATCAGCAATGATGGCATCTTCATTGTGAACCGCCCCGGAGACCTGACGATTCAGGGCAATCTTATCGGGCTGGATGCGACGGGCACAACGGCACTGCCTAACGGAGTAAGCGGAATCCATTTCCAGGATGCCACGCCCGGCTCCAGCGCTTTGCTCATCGGCGGAACCGCCTTCGGCGCGCGGAACGTGATTTTTAATAACCGGATCACCGGCATCGTCAGTAATGCAATCGGTTTAACGATACAGGGCAACTACATCGGCACCGACATCACCGGCACTCTAAAACCGACGAGCACCAATGGCGGCGGTGTCGGCATCTCCATCGGCGGTTCGGCTACAATTGGCGGCGCCTCCGCGGCGGCCCGCAATCTGATTTCCTGCCACGGAACCGGAATAGACATCTTCGGCGGATCGGTCACCGTGCAAGGCAACTACATCGGCACGACTGTTGACGGCGTCACTCCGCTGGCCAACGACAGCGTGGGCCTGAGCGTTGAGAACGACGCCGTTGTCACGATCGGCGGCACCGCGGCCGGAGAGGGGAATGTCATTGCGAACAGCGTCCTCGCTGGAATCACGGTGAAGAACACCGCCCGCGCTACAATCCAGCGTAATTCCATTTATGACAATGGCACGGATCCCACCACGATCAGCCATCTCGGGATCGATCTCAACGATGACTTCGTCACGCCTAACGACCCCGGCGACGCCGACACCGGCCCGAACAATCTGCAAAACTATCCGGTGCTGAAAAAGGCCACCGTTAGCGGCTCCGCGGTGGAAATCATCGGAAACCTGAACAGCCTTCCAAACACCACGTTCAGTCTTGAGTTCTTCGGGAGCGACACAGTCAATCCGCTAGGCTACGGCGAGGGAAAAGTTTTCCTTGGCACTGCCGATGTGACCACGAATGCGAGCGGCGATGCCGACTTTGACATCAATTTTCCGACCGTGTCCGGGGCACCGCATGTCACTGCGACGGCGACTGATCCAAGCGGGAACACCTCCGAGTTTTCCGCCGCCCTCGGGCAGCTCTTGAACATCTCGACCCGGCTGCGTGTTCTGACTGGCGACAACGTGCTCATCGGTGGCTTTATCGTTAGTGGTCCGGAAGAAAAGCGCGTCATCATCCGCGGGATTGGACCGGCGCTCGATGCTTTTGTCGCCGGGGCGTTGGCCGATCCTACGCTCGAACTGCACGCAGGCGACGGCGCCGTCATCGCGACGAACGACAATTGGAAATCCGATCAACAAGCTGACATCGAGGCGACCGGTCTCCAACCCACCAATGATCTCGAGTCCGCCATTGTCGCTACTCTTCCTGGTGATGCTGGCTACACCGCGATTCTGCGCGGCAAGAACGGCACAACCGGTGTCGGCCTGGTCGAGGCTTATGATCTCGATACGACAGCGAACTCGAAATTGGGCAACATCAGCACGCGCGGCTTTGTCGACGTCGGCGACAATGTGCTTATCGGTGGTTTCATTTCCGGCAACGGCTTTGCGGATGTCATCATTCGCGCGATTGGACCTTCACTGACTAGGTTCGGAGTCGCGGGAGCGTTGCAGGATCCGACGCTGGAGCTCCACGATGGTAACGGAGTCATCATAGACTCCGATGATAACTGGAAGGAATCGCAGCAAGCTGAGATTGCCGCCACCGGTTTGCAGCCGGCGAATGACCTGGAGTCTGCGATTGTCGCGACACTGACGCCGGGAGCCTACACTGCCATCGTGCGCGGTAAGAACGATACCACCGGCGTCGGCTTGGTCGAGGTCTACAATTTGAACTGATCGTCCACGCTGCAACGCCGTTGCAGCGACAGCCAGGGTAGAGCAAGCCTTCAGCTTGCGTGTTGATTGCTGCCCGGAGGGTCGGCGAAGAGCCTTTTCGGCCGTCGCCCGGCCGGCTCTGCGCCGCGGAAAATTCCCCGTTTCGGCAGCAGTTCTGCGCCTTGCCGTGCACTAATCCTGCTTTTCTAGGGGATCTGGTTTTTACCGATTTATCAAAACCTCGCATGGTTTCATCACTCGCTCGCCGGTCCTGCGCGTCTGTCGTCGCCGTTTTCGCCGCTTTGGCAGCGTTACCTGGTTACGGTTATTCCCTCGAAAACAAGTCCTGGCCTAACGGTACGGTTATCACCGTGCAAATGGAATTGGGGGCGCCCTCGCAGATTCTGCAAGACGGCAGCCGGACGTGGAATGAGGCGGCCCTTCCCGCGATCGACGCCTGGAATGCGGAAATGCACGACATTCGGTTGGCCGTGGTAATGGATTCGACCATGGCGGTCTCCTCGGGCGACGACGTCAATTCCGCCTCCTTTTCCTCTACCGTCTTCGGCGACTCCTTCGGCTCGGGAGTGCTGGCGGTGACCTATTACCGGACACAAGGAAACACCTTCAAGGAAGCTGATATTCTCTTTAACAAGGCGCAGCTTTTCGATTCCTACCGCGGCAATTTGCAGTTCAATTCTCAAGGAAAATGCAACTGCGACATCCAGCGCGTTTTCCTGCATGAGCTGGGACACGCACTAGGATTGAACCATCCGGATAGCGCGGGCCAGAATGTCGACGCCATCATGAATTCGGTGGTTGGCAATTTCAGCCAGCTGACCGCGGACGACGAGGCGGGTATCCAAGTTCTTTACGGGGCGCCGACGCCGACCACCTCTGGTCGCCTCGTTAATATCTCCACCCGAATGCGGGTTGGGGCGGGTAACGAAGTCTTGATTGGCGGTTTCATCATTCAGGGAGATGTGGTCAAGACAGTGATACTGCGTGCGATCGGGCCCTCACTCAGCAACAGCGGTTTGACCGGCGCGCTCCAGGACCCGCAGATGGAGCTATACGATTCCGCCGGGACCTTGTTGGAAAACAACGATAACTGGCAGCAAAGCCTCGACATGAGTGAGATCATCGATAGCGGTCTCGCACCGTCCGATCCCCGGGAGGCCGCGATCTTCGCCCGCCTCGCGCCGGGGAATTATACCGCCATCATCTCGGGAGTGAATGGCACGACTGGGATTGGCCTCGTGGAAAATTACACGCTCGATACGAATGCTTCCCATGCCGCCAATATCTCCACCCGCGGCCGCGTTGGAGTCGGCAACGAAGTGTTGATCGGCGGCTTTATTGTTGGCGGAGATACCACGAAGCGGATTCTCGTGCGCGCGATCGGGCCGTCGTTAGGCGGGAACGGTTTTTCCGTCCTAACGGATCCGGTGGTGGAATTGCACGGAAGCGATGGTCCGCTTATCGCGCTGAATGACGATTGGGCGACGGGGGCCCAGCGGGGCGAAATAGCCGCGACGGGGCTTCAGCCCGGCAATTCGCTGGAGTCCGCGCTTATCGTCACCATCCCGTCCGGGAATTACACCGCTATTGTGCGGGGCGCTGATGGCGGCGCGGGTATCGGGCTGGTGGAAATCTACGATCTGGACGAGTGAGCCGAAACCCAAATTGAAAATGAACATTCCTGCCTTAGACTCGTCAGACCTTTCCCGTTCCCAAATATGAAAAAGTCAGTCGGATTTCTCGTTTTCCCAGCCCTCTTTTCGCTCGGCTTTATCGCCAACGCGACCACTGTTATTCCGCCCAATTTCGACGAGCTTGTTGGTCGAGCACAGATCATTTTCGAAGGTGAAGTGACGGGTCTGCAATCGCAATGGATCGGGGAAGGTGCCGAGCATCGCATCGTGACTTTCGTGACTTTCAAGGTCGACGACACGCTCAAGGGCGATCCTGGCGCCAGCTACTCTATTCGCATGCTCGGCGGAACGGTTGATGGCCGAACGATGGAAGTGACCGATGCGCCCAAATTCAAGGTGGGCGACCGCGACATTCTTTTCGTCGAAAACAACGGCAGCCAGTTCATTCCGCTCGTCGGTATTCAGCATGGACGATTCCGGGTAGAGAAAGATCAGGCTGGGCGCGACACCCTGATCACGGGCGACGGCCAACCCCTCGCTGACGTCAATCAACTTGGCGGCAAAGAAGCGACCACGGCTTCGAGCAAGGCCGCTCTTTCCCTCAGTGATTTCAAGTCCGCCATACGCTCTCATGTTCAGCAGCAGGCGCAGGCGAGGGCAAAGATCCAGTAGTCGCAGCCTCTGCTTGGTCGCGGCCTGCGGCCTGGGTATTTCGTCGCTTGGCGCGGCGCGCGCCTACGTCTTGGAAGATTCTTATTGGCAGATCCCGGTGGTCCCAATACGGGTTCAGATGGGTTCGGCCGATTTTCCGCTCGCCGACGGAAGTAGCGATTGGAATACGGTCGTCGAGAACGCTCTCGCGCTCTGGAACGAGCAGATGGACGGCATGCAATTTAGCTGGACCGTGGCGGGGACAGGCACCCCGGCGAGCGAAGGCGATGGTGTGAATTCGATCCAATTTAGTTCCACGGTCTACGGTGATAAGTTTGGGCAATCGGTTCTCGCTATCACCTTGATCGATAACACTGGGAACAAGACAAACGAGACGGACGTTCTTTTTAACACGGCGAATCCGTTCAACTCCTTCCGCGGTACGGCCTATGCAAACTATGTGACCGGGTTTGATCTGCATCGCATCGCACTGCATGAGATCGGTCATGTCCTCGGGCTTGATCATCCCGACGAACACGGTCAAACGGTCGATGCGATCATGAACGCGCATATCAGTGACCTTGACACTCTACAACCCGACGACATTGCGGGCGCTGTTTCGCTTTACGGCGCGCCACCGAATGCGCCTCCGCCAACCGGCAACGGACAGATCTTGCAGATCTCCACTCGCGGTGACGTAGGCACGGGAGAAAACGTCATGATCGGTGGTTTCATCATTAATGGGAAGACGACGAAAAAGGTCATCGTCCGTGCGATTGGGCCGTCGTTAGGCACGAGCGGCATCACCGGTGCGCTTGACAATCCGACGCTTGAGCTCCACGACAGCTCCGGCGCCTTGCTTCAGTCGAATGACGATTGGCGGACCGACCAAGTGGAGGAAATTATCGCCTCCCATCTGGCCCCAGCCAACGACCTTGAATCCGCTATCGTTGCTGATCTCGCTCCCGGCAGCTACACCGCGATCGTTGCCGGGGCTGGGGGCGGCACCGGCATCGCGCTCGTCGAAATCTACGATCTCGAACCCGCCAACGGAACGCTCGCCAACATTTCCACTCGCGCTCGTATCGACATTGGCGACGACGTCATGATCGGCGGCTTCATCGTCAATGGTCCGCAGAGCCAGAAAAATGTTATCCGCGCGCTGGGCCCTTCTCTCACGGCGCAGGGAGTCAGTGGGGCGCTCACCAATCCAGTCCTCGACCTCTACAACAGCAATGGCGACCTTTTGATTGAAAACGACGATTACTATACTGGCCGCATCTACGGAGTTATTGGCAGCTATGATCTTCTCCCAGGGAGCCTTTACGAGCCGGCGATCTACTTCGAGAGCGCTCCCGGTAGCTTCACGGCGATCGTCCGCGGAGTCGGTGGGACGGCTGGCGTAGGCTTGATCGAAATCTACGCTGTCAACTAGGCGTCGCGGGAACGGGATCTCCAGAGGAAATAGGCGGGGAAGCCGCTGAGGACAATGGCGAACCCGATCCCGCAGGTCGCGGGCGCGAGAATCGCCAGATCGGCGATCAGCAGTGTGGCCAGCACGATGGCGATTAGCGGCACAAGCGGGTAACCCCAGGCGCGATACGGTCGCGAAATTCCCGGCGCTTTCCGGCGGAGGACGAGCACGGCCGTCACTAGCAGGACATAGAAGACGAGATCGGCCGCGACGATGTATTCGAGCAGCTGCGTGTAGACGTTGCCGTAGCGGACCGCACCGCTTGCATCCGTAATCACCGTTCGGGGAAGCGTGAGCAGCGCCGCCCAAGTCCCCTGCGCCACCAGCGCCGCGGCCGGGACATGTTGCGCGTTTGTGCGCGCGATCGCGCGGAAGAACAAGCGATCCCGCGCCATCGCATAGTAGACCCGCGCCCCGGCGAGGATGAGGCCATTGTTGCAACCGAAAGTCGAGACGAGGATCGCCGCCGCCATCGCGCTCGCGCCGGCCGGTCCAAGGACCGCCTTCATCGCGGCGACCGCGACCCGATTTTGCGGTGCGTGCGCGATTTCGCCTAACGACAAGGTGGCAAGGTAGGCGAGATTGGCCAGGACATAAAGAGTTACGACCAGCCCGCAGCCGATTAAAAGGGCACGAGGCAGGGTGCGACCCGGATCGCGGACTTCGCTCCCGGTAAAGGTAACATTAGTCCATGCGGTCTGCGCAAAAAGGGGGCCAACCATGGCTTTGCCGAAGATGGCAACCAGCGCCAGGCCGCCGATCATCGTCAGGCCAGGCTCCGCTTGCTGCGGCGTCCACCCGTTTGTCCACGGATTCCACCAGTCTGCCGCGCGAGCCGCGCTGGAGACGTGCCAGCCTAACGAAAGCCCGACGACGATCAATCCGATGAGCGCGATGGTCTTGGCCAAGGTAAAGGTATTTTGCACAAGTTTACCGACCTCCAGGCCACAAGTGTTGACCCAGGTGAGAAGAAGAATCAGCAGCACCGCGATGAGTTGTTCCGTGGATAGACTGATCGCATATGCGCCCAGGAGATGGATCGGCCTAACAAGATAGTGCTCCGTCCCGATGACCGGGAAAAAGACCCCGGCGAATTTGGAAAAAGCAATTGCGACCGCCGCGATCGTGCCGGTTTGGATGACAAGGAAAAGCGTCCAGCCAAAAAGAAACCCGATCGCCGGTCCATAGGCCTGGCGCAGGAACACGTACTGTCCGCCCGCGCGCGGCATCATCGCTGCCAGTTCCGCGCAACAGAGCGCGCCCGTGATGGTGAGGAGGCCGGCCATCGTCCAGGCAAGGAGCAGCCAGCCGGGCGCGCTGATCAGACGTGTCGATTCGGCCGATGTAATGAAAATCCCGGAGCCGATCATCGAGCCAATCACGATCATGGTGGCGTCGAGTGGACCGAGGCCACGGACAAGCTTGTCGTCAGGCGCGTCCATATGTCAGGCTCGAGGAGCGGCGATGGCGATCCCCGCGTCCAAAAGCTTCGCCCGCAATTCCCGCGCAAAAGCGACCGATTCCGGATTGTCTCCGTGAATGCAGATGGTATCGGCCTTTACTGCGACATCGCTGCCGTCGATCGCGCGGACCCGGTTCTCATGCAGGATTCGCAAAACGCGTTCAGCCGCGGCGTCGGGATCGTGCAGCAATGCATCGGGCCGCGAGCGGTGGACGAGCGTTCCGTCGGGCAGGTAATTCCGATCGGCAAAAACCTCGTTGGTCACACTTAGCCCGACTCGCTCAGAGGCTTGCGCAAGCGCACTGTCGTTAGGCGCGAAAAGAGTGAGCGACGGATCAATCGCGAAAACCGCCCGCGCGATCGCATCGGCCAACGGCACGTCGCGCACCGCCATGTTGTAGAGTGCGCCGTGGGGCTTCACGTGATTGGCCCGCACGCCGAACGAAAGGGCGAGGCCGTTGAAAGCACCCACTTGGTACGCCACCATGGCGAAGACCTCGTCAGGCGTGATCGACAACTCCTGGCGACCGAAATTTTCCCGGTCTGCGAGGCTTGGATGAGCGCCCACCGCGACCCCGGCGTCGCGGGCGGCCATGATCGAAGCCCGCATCATTGCAGGATCGCCGGCATGGAATCCGCAGGCAATACTGGCCGAGCTGACCAGATCGAGCAGCTCTCCCTCGCCAGGCGCCCCTTCGCCCAAATCGGCATTGAGATCGATCGAAAGTTTCACGCGGTGCGGAGTGTGAGACCGGCGCGAAAAAGCTGGAGATTGTTTTCGCGTCTGACGAAGAGCGCGGCTGCCTCGGCGGGCGCGACTTCCTCAAAGCGGACGACGTCGTTGGGCTGGAGTTGCGCCGCTGCCGCGAGATCGACTGTGATCACGTGCGCGATCTTCGGGTAACCGCCGATCGTTTGGCAATCCCCAAGGAGGAGAATCGGCTGCCCATCGTTTGCGATCTGCACCGTCCCCGGGGCGACCGCTTCGGAGAGCATCTCCCGCTTGTCTTTTCGGGAGAGCTCCGCACCTTCCAAGCGCACCCCCATCCGGTCCGCCCGCGCGCTGGCCGTGAACGTTGTTTTCAGAAACGCCTCTTGCGCTTTGCGCTCAAACCTTCCCCATTCCGCGCCGCGCACGACGCGCAGGATCGGAGTGTGCCTCGCGGTCCGCGTCCATTCCGGCGGCGCGCCCCACGGGGCGACGCGCGCGCTGTCGGGCGCAAAAGGAGTCGCCTTGCCTAACGAAAGCTCATCGCCATCCTGCAGCGCCCGGCCGTTGTAACCTCCGAAGCCGGCCCGTAAGTCCGTCGAGCGACTGCCCAGAACGGCGGGAACTTCGATCCCGCCGCCGATCGCGAGCCACGCCCGGCAACCGCATTGCGATGGGCCAATTTGCAGTTCTTCTCCCGGTCTAACGACTGCGGGTCGTCCTGCTGGGATCTTCGCCCCCGCGATTTCGACCGCAAATTCCCCGCCGCACCAGGCCACTCTGCGTTCGTCTGCAAAACGGAGGCGCACCGCGCCGAGAGTGATTTCCAGTAACGCGGCCTCCGCTGGGTTGGCCACGAGCAGGTTGGCGATCTGCGCGGCGCATGGATCGAGCGCGCCACCGCACGAGACTCCGAGCGCACGCTGCCGCGGACGGCCAAGGTCTTGCACGCTCGTCAGGGGGCCGGCCCGATGCACGGTCATTTGTTCCATGCTTCGAATTCCTCGCGTCCGATCGAAACAAAGCGCACCCGATCTCCCGTGCGGAGAAGCGTCGCCGGGTCCCGGGCCAGATCGAAAAGCCGCATTGGTGTCCGCCCGATAATGTTCCAGCCGCCGGGTGAGGGGAGAGGATAGATGCCGGTCTGCGGGCCGCCGATCCCAACCGATCCGGCGGGAATGACGGGGCGCGGGGACTTTCGGCGCGGTGTCGCCAGTCTCGTGGGCAAGCCGCCGAGAAAGGGAAAGCCTGGCGTAAAACCGACGCAGCGCACGTCGTATCGGGCGGCGGCATGACGCGCCACGACCTCGTTAGGCGAAAGCGCGCAATGTTGCGCGACTGTTTCCATATCGAGAGCGAATTCCATCTCGTAACAGACCGGGACTTCGATCAGGCGCGATTTGGCCGTCGCTCTGGGACCGCGTCTTCTTTTTCGCAAAGCGTCACCAATCGCCTCACTGGCGGCTTCGAGGTTCTCCGGCGACTTCAGAAACACCGCTACGCTGGCGAAGGCCGGCGCGATATCGCTGACCCCTGGGATATTGGCCGCTTCCAATTTCCCCATCGCGGCGAGGACCGCGCCTAACGAATCATGAACACGGACAATCAGTGCCGAATCGCCCAGCGGTACGATCTCCATGGCCACGGCCGAGTCTGCTTCGAAGAAGGATCTTTGCAAACCCGGAAGGATCCGCTTCCGGAAGACTAAATCAGAAGCTGAAGGTCAGGCCGGTCACGAGATGGTGGGTGAGCGGTGTCACTTCGATTGACCCGTTCGGGATGTCGAGCGAGCCGAGATTGGCATAGGTGAATTTGTATTCAAACATCAGGCCCCAGTGCCGGTTGAGCGCGACATTCATCCCGGCGAGCCCCTCCACCCCAGGGCCGTGCAACTGATATTCCTCGTGAAATGTGCCGCCGACATTCGACTCGACGTGAGGAATCGCGAGGCCGAGTCCGACGCCCATGTAGGGTTGGAGATGACCAAGGAAATCTTCGCCGCGCTGCCCCGGAAACCAGCGGTAAACGATGTCGCCGAGAGCGTAATTGAGCCCGTGCGAAAGGCTGAACGATTCGATCGTGTCATCGATCAGTTCGTTGTCGTTCACGCCGACCCCATTGCGCCGGCCGGTGACTGACACGGTGTCGTCCGTGTCTGTATACATTTTCATGTGAAAAAATTCCGCCCCAAAACCCCAATGCGAATCCTCAGACGGAAACCAGAGCGCCCGCAGGCCGTAGTATGGCGGGGTCGTGAAATCGCGCCCCTCGAAGGAAACGTTGTGAAAAGTGAGATCGGTCCCGCCGGTTTGCTGCAACCTCAAACCATTGTCCTGCGTCAATGCGACCCCGGTAAAAATCGAGAGCTCCACTTCGGCCTTTGCCCCCGGGCCGAAGCCGACGAGGGAAAGGAGCAAGCAAATAGGCGCAAATCGGAACGAAAATCGCGAAAAACTTCGAGCGAGGCCTGGTCGAGTCATGACGAGATGATTGGCTGCGCGAGAAAAGACCTAATGGAATCGGCTGTCAATTCTGTCCCCATTCGTTCGCCTGCCCGCCGCGATGGCTCCGGACAGGGCAGGCGCGGCTTTATCTGGCCCACCTTTCGCAAACGTGCTGCCGTTTTTTACTTAGCCAGTTCGTAAAGGTATTCGACGTAGGACATGACGGCATCGTCGAAACCCGCGATTTTCGGGTTCGAAGATTCGATCAAATAATACTCGTCCGGCGCGTGTGCTCCGCTTCCGTGTCCGAGACCGAAATGTCCGGCGCCGAGGCTGAGCGGCGGATTGGTGAAGACGTAGCCCGGCCATGAACCGCCGAGCCGCGGGAGCACGACCGGGTCGATTCCGTGCGCTTTATAAACGGCTTCTTCGGCCTTGATGACTGGAGCGTCCGCCTTGGTTGTCGTGGGATCGTAGCCGCCGGTCATGTTCACGTCGATGTCGCCGTAGCCGTGCTTCGCAAGATGCGCCTTGAGGGCCGCCAACGCACCCTTCGCAGTCTGGTCAGGTACGAGGCGCAGATCGAGTTTCGCAATCGCCTGGTGCGGGAGAATGGTCTTCCCTCCGGGACCGGTGTAACCGCCGATGATTCCCTCGATGTTCACCGTCGGCGTGTCGGACATCCGCTGCAGCGCCTGTTCCCAACTGATATCTTTGATCCATTTCTTCACGCCCATAATTTTCTTCGCGTCCTCCTCTTTCAAACGTTTGGCGGCGGTCTCGACCAGCGCCTTTTCCTGGGCGGTGAGGGGACGCACATTTTTCGTCAGGCCTTCGATCGTGGGCTCGCTCGCGTCTTCATTCACGAGAGTACCAAGCGCCTTGACCAAATGCCAGACCGGGCTATCAACGCGCGCCTTGTTCGAAGAATGAATGTCTTTCAGCGGACCGCGGCCCCATTTTTCGCCGTTGGAGGTGAGTTCGACTTCGATCACGCCCTTCGCGCCTAACGAGATCGTGACCATCCCGCTCAGGTCCTGGCTCGCGAAAGGCATGAAGATTCCGCTGCACTTCGAGAGCGCCTTTTCCACTTCGGGCTTGTGCACGACCTGGCCGAAATGGGGCGAACCGATTTCTTCCTCGCCTTCTGCGACGAAGACAAAGTTGACCGGTAGTTTGCGTCCGGCCGCTTTCATCGCGTGCAACGCCTCAAGAAAAGTCGCCTCCGGTCCCTTCTGATTCACCGCCCCGCGACCGATCATAATCTTCCCAAGGCCGGCCTTATCGACAATCTTGGCCTCGGTCGGCGGTGAAGACCATTCCTTCGGATCGAACTGCTTCACGTCATACATGAAATAGAGCCCGACTGTTTTCGGCGCACCTGCGTCGAGGGTTGCGAACACGCCCGGCTTGCCCTCAGTTTCGACCCGCTGTGCCTGCTGGAAACCGGCATTTTTCAAAAGTTGGATCATGTAATCGGCGCCTTCCGGATAACCGCGATCCTCGGCTGCGATCGAGACCTGTCCGATCCAATCCTGCAACCGCTTGATCGCTTCATCGTGCTGTTTGCTGACCTGCGCCTTGACGTCGGAGAAATCAGTTTCCGCAGATTTGGCGGTCTGATTTCCAATTAAAGCTGCGGCCGCGATCGTGGTTGTCAGGCGAAGTGCGTTTCGAATCATGGGTTTCTAATGCCTGCGCGACTGGCCGCTGGCAAATTCAAATCACCGCGCCTGGCAGAGCGCCCTTCTGGATGAGGGAAACGCTTCGCTTCGCTCGCGATCGATTCCGGATCTCGAGTGCCCGGAAAAATCGGGCATCAGAAAAAAAGAAAAATCTATTTGACCTTCGATACCATGTTGCACATACTGTGTGGAACATAGTGTATTGCGCATTGTAATGAGGACCGACCCAAGCTCTGATCTTTTTAATAACCTGCGCCTCGAACTGCGCCGCGGCCTGCTCATCGTCGCCGTTCTCGCCCAACTGCGCCGCGAGCATTACGGCTATACCCTGCGCAAGGATCTGGCCGCGCTCGGAATCGAGATTGACGAGGGCACGCTCTATCCGCTCCTTCGTCGGCTCGAAACCCAGGGCCTGCTCGAAAGCGAGTGGCGCGAAGAAAACAATCGGCAAAAGCGCTTCTACAAGCTCTCCCGGGACGGCCGGGCCATTCTCAAGCAACTGCTCGTCGAACTGGAAAAGATTAACTCCTCCCTAACCCGCATTATTTAGCCTGACGATAAACCTCACAACTAACGAACCATGCAACTTCTCGATCGCTATCTCACCGCCATTAAATTCTGGCTTCCGAAAAAGCAGCGCGACGACATCGCCGCCGAGCTTGCCGCCAATTTCCAATCAGAAATTGAGGACCGCAGTGCCGATCTCGGGCGCCCGTTGAGCGACGAAGAGATTGCTCGGCTCCTCAAGCAGCACGGTTCGCCGATTCTCGTCGCCTCGCGCTATCAGCAGGAGTCCCGCAGCGTGACTTTCGGCCGACAGTTGATCGGCCCGATTGTCTTTCCCTTTTACTGGACCGCAATCAAGGTCACCCTCGTCCTCCTCCTTATTCCAGGCGTTGTTCCTGCGGTCGTGCTCGGCACGCGCACGCATGGACAACCCTTCTTGCAACTCGGGGACGCGCTCACCCGCGTCGCCTGGCTTTCCTTGCCCGCGCTCTTCCTCGTCACCCTCATTTTCTCCGTGATCGATTTCGCCCTTCGTAAATTCAACATTCTGGAAAAATGGGGCAGCGATTGGGATCCGCGCACACTTCCCACCCCCGCGCGCCAGGCGAAACAAGTTCGGCGTTCGAGCTCGATCGCCGGTATCATCATTCAATCGCTCTTCATCCTCTGGTGGTGGAATCACGGGAGCATTCCTTATCTCGTTGTGACCAATGCCGGAGCGCAGGCGCATTTCGCTCCGGTCCTGGCAGCGCTTTATCTCCCGGTCCTGATCATCGCCTTCATTCATCTGGCTCAACACTGGATCAATCTCGCGGAACCCGATTGGCGCTGGTTACCGGCGGCCACTGGACTGGTCACAAGTGTGCTCGCGCTGGTCATTCTTTATCCCTTGTTAGGCGTATCGCCGTTGATTTCAATCAGCGAGCCAAATGGCCTTCCGATCAGTGCGCGAGAAGCTGGCCAGATCCAGTTCATTCTCGGGCAGTGTGTGATTTGGCTTTGGCTTGGAATCATGGTCGCCGGCGGAATCTACGCCTGGCGACTGGCCTGGATTGCCTGGCAGTCGTTCCCGCGCAACCCGCCGGGCGCAACCAAAAACGGGGTGGCGCAGGTCTGATTGCACAAAGTTGAATCCAAAGGCGGCGGCGACCGCATCTTAGTTAGTGAGATGGGCGCGCTACGACAGGATGTTCGCTTCGGCTGGCGCCAACTGCTGAAGCATCCCGGATTCACCGCGCTCGCCATTCTCTCCATGGCGCTCGGGATCGGAGCCAATACCGCCATCTTCAGTCTGGTCGATACGGTTTTGCTTCGGCCGCTTCCGGTGCGCGAGCCTTCGCAGTTGATCGCGGTCGACGGACAGCTTCGCAACGGGACCGACTTCACCCTCCAGTCGTACCTGAACTACAAGGATTATCGCGACCGGAATACCGTCTTCTCCAGTTTACTCGCCTATCGGTTTGTCGTTGCCAGCCTGAGTCATAACGGCGTGAACGAGCGAGTCTGGGGCTTCGATGTTTCGGGTAATTACTTCGATCTCCTCGGAGTAAAGCCTGCGCTTGGGCGCGGCTTTTTGCCGGAAGAGGATCGGACGCCCGGCTCGCACCCGGTGATGATTCTAAGTCATGCCTGCTGGCAAAAACGCTTCGCCGCCGATCCCTCCATCATCGGCCAGACGATTCTCCTCAATACCCATCGCTTCACGATTATTGGCGTCGCACCGGCGGGTTTTGTTGGGACGGAGGTTGCCTACGCGCCGGAATTCTGGGTGCCATTAATGATGGCGAAAGAAATCGAGCCAGGAAGCACCTGGCTTGAGATGCGCGAAAACGACAATCTCTTTGTCATCGGACGGCTCAAGCCCGGCATCACGGTCGAACAGGCCAAGGCACAACTGGACGGAATCACCGGACAGATGGCCAGGGAGCACCCGAAAGAAAACGCCGGGCGAAGCGTGCTTCTGATGCCCCCAGGACTGTTCATTCCGGATATCCGAAATTCGATTTTCGCCTTCTCCGGCCTGCTCGCGGTTGTCGGCGCGCTTGTCTTGCTCCTGGCTTGCGTCAATCTGGCCAATCTCCTGCTCGCTCGCGCCACGGAACGACGGAAGGAAATCGGCATTCGGCTCGCCATCGGTGCCAGCCGCGGCCGAATCGTTAGGCAACTCCTCACCGAAAGCATCATCCTTTCGCTCGCCGGCGGCGGCGGAGGGTTGCTCCTCGCGACCTGGACCAATCACCTCGTTAGTTCGATCAAATTACCGACCGACATCGCGCTTCTCTTCGATCTCAGGATCGATTGGCGCGTCCTCGCCTTCACTCTCGTCCTTTCCATTCTCACCGGGATGGTCTTTCAGCCTCATTCCCGCGCTCCAATCCTCCAAACCCGAACTCGTGCCGGCATTGAAAGACGAAAGTTCAATGACCGGCTTTCGCCGCTCTCGCCTGCGCAACGCGCTCGTTATCGCGCAGGTCGCGCTTTCGCTTGTTCTGTTGATCAGTGCAGGATTGATCGTGCGCAGCCTGCAGGCCGCACAACGGATGCGGCCCGGGTTTGATCCGCAAAATGCGGTCGCGCTTTCCCTTGATGTTGGCCTGCAGGGTTACGACGACGCGAAAGGTCGCGCCTTTTTTGAGCGGATGATGGAACGCGCAAAAGCGATTCCCGGTGTCCGCTCCGTCGCGGCCACCGATGTGCTTCCGCTCAGCCTGGACTACAGTTCGAACACGATCTACATCGAAGGCCAGCCGGTCCGGAGTAAGGCCGACCTGCCGCTCGCGATTCCCTATTCGGTCAGTCCGAATTTTTTCGAAACGATGGGGATGACTCTGCGTGGACGCGATTTCCTGCCTAACGAAAACAAAAAGGAATCGCGGGTCGCGATTGTCAACGAAACCTTCGCCCGCCGCTTTCTCCCGGGTCAGAATCCTATTGGCAAACGTTATAACCACAGCGGGCCGAACGATCCTTTCTGGGAAATCGTCGGAGTCGTGCCCGATGGCAAATACAACACCCTCGGTGAAGAGCCGAAGGCGGTGGTTTACCGGCCGTTGCGCTATTTCGATTCGCAATTCACTCTCGTCGCGCGCACTGAGGGCGATTCGCAGACGGTGCTTGCTGCTTTGCGCCGCGTCGTGCGGGAGCTCGATCCGACTCTGCCAATTTACGACGCCAAGACGCTGACCGAACATATGAACATTCCGCTCTTTCCCGGCCAAGATGGCTGCCGCGATTCTGGCCGCTTTCGGAGTCCTCGCGCTCCTCCTCGCGGCGGTGGGCATTTACGGAGTCATGTCCTACGTCGTCGCCGGCCGCAAGCGGGAGATCGGCTTACGCATGGCGCTTGGTGCACAGAGCGCCGATGTGCTTCGTCTCATCCTGCGCCAAGGCATGCTTCTCGCCGCGGTTGGAAGCGGCATAGGTCTGGCAATTGGCTTTGGCGGGACGCGACTCCTGAAAACCCTGCTCTACGGCGTGAACGCGGCAGATCCGCTGACTTTCGCGGCGGTCACCCTCCTCCTTACGCTGGTGACCTTCCTGGCTTGTTGGTTGCCCGCGAAACGCGCAACCCGAGTCGATCCGATGATCGCGCTCCGCGCGGAATAGAAGGGTTGCTACCTGAGCAATCCCGCGACCACGAAACCGGCGTAAGTCCCAAGCGCGTTGCCTAACGACCCGGCCAGAATCCCCGGCAGGCGCAGGTCGTTGCGCCCAATCGCTGTCGCCAGGACACCGGCCGAAGTTGCACCCCCGATATTGGCGTTCGAAGCCACCGCAATGATCGCCCAATCCTGTTTCAGCAATCCGCCGATGAGAAAGAGAATCAGGGCGTGGAGAAGAACGATCGCCGTCACCCAAAGGAGCAGAATTCCGGCGACTGACCCGTTCGCAATCAGCGCCGCGAGATCGCAGTAGGCGCCAATGACCGCGAGAAAGATCAGGACGGCGAAGTAGCCGAGCACCTTCGCGCCTCCGAGCCGTTGCACGGCGGGGAGCTGCGCGAGGACGAGCGCGACAGTTGTCAATGAGAGGATGGAGGGGAGCGCGGGCAGGAAACGACTAACGAGTTGCGACATGAACAGGCTCCCAATACCGAGCGCGAGGAGGATGGAAAAATCCAACACGCTCGTCCGTTCCGGGACTTCGAGCTCGACCGCGGTCGATGCGGCGGCTGCCGCCGGGACACGCCGCGGCCACAGCCGTTGCAGAATGCGCGGCAAAATGAGGGTCACGACAATCCAGATTGCGGTGATGATGTTGTCCGCTGCATTGATCGCGGCGAAAAGTGTTCCATCCTTGGCGACCCCGTAGTGCAGTGCGACCGCATTGAGATTTACGCTGCCACCGCTGTAGGTGCCGGTGAACATACCCGCGACTGCGAAGGCCTTGGCGACGCCGTGATTCTGCGGCGCGATCAGCTTGTAACTAACGAACGCGCCAATCATTGTGGCGACCACGCCTAATGAAAACAGGAAGAGCATGGGCAGGCCCGCCTGGCGCAGATCGCGGAGCTTAACGTCGAGAAGAAGGAAGAAAATCGCGAGCGGCGCGATGTAGTTGAAAATGCCGTCGTAAAGCGCGGGCGCATTCCGCGATGAGGGTAGGAGCCCGGCATTTGCCAGCACCGCGGCGGCCAGAATAACGATCAGCGCCGAACCGAGATACCTGAAGAGCTTCCGACGCGAGAGCCATTCCGCGAAGGCGACGAGCAGGCAAAGAATCGTGGCGACGTAGAGTGGCTCGGCGACGAACGACATGATGGCGTTTACGAAAACGCACTGCCTTGATCATGAATTTGCCCGCGCTTGGCAAATCAAACTGTGGAATCATCTCGAAAAGATGACCCAGGCTTTCGACATCCGGGGAGCCGAGGTCGCTGACGCGGCCGTGATCGCGCGACATCGCGCGCGTATGTTTCCCTTCCGCATCCGGCGGGCGAACCAGACGAGAGATCACGATTGCCGAGGGGTTTCACGGTATGATCATCAATGTCTTCACCGAGCTGGAGTGGCGGCGACGCGGGTTGGCCACGTTCGTAATCGAGAGAGTTATCGCCTGGGCCCGGGTGAAACGTCTCGATCGCCTTGTTCTCCACGCCACGGATAAAGGGCGCCCGATTTATGCGCGACTGGGTTTCGTGCCGGTGAGCGAGATGCGGTTTAAGGATCGGCTGGATAGGCCGACTGAAACCAACAGGAGCCTGTGAATACGCCAGGAAGCCGCCACCATTTAGGAAAAGCGCTCCGCTATTTCGCAAAAGATTGATCCCTCGGTCCTTCGCGGATGATAGTGCACCATGGATCGGACGCAGCTGAGCCGCACGACCTTCCGAACGGCCTTTGTCCTTCTCTTGGTCCTGGCGGTTTCGATTCTCTTTCTGGCGGTTATCCGGCCGTTTCTAATGCCGCTGCTCATGGGCGCCCTGGTCGCCGGTTTGTGCGCGCCTCTTTACCGATGGGTCACGCGGCTCTGCGGCGGGCGCAAGTCGCTCGCGGCTGGTGTCACTCTGCTTATTCTTTTCATTCTCATCGTCGGCCCGCTCAGCGCCCTTGTTGGGGTCGTGGCGCGGCAGGCCCTCGCAGTCAGCAATGGGGCGATCCCGTGGGTTCAGCAACATATCGGAGCAGCGAGCGGCTTCGACGTGCACGATTGGCTGGTGCGGCGTTTTCCTTCCCTCGCTCCCTACACTCCGGAACAGCGACAACTCGCGGATAGTGCGGCGCGCCTGGCGCAGGGCGCAGGAGCTTTTCTGGTCACCTGGGCGACCCAATTCACTGCGGGAACGGCAGCGTTTGTCCTCAACCTCTTCGTTATGCTTTACGCGATGTTTTATTTCCTGCGCGACGGCGAGGTCATCCTGGAAAAGATTTTCTATTACGCACCGCTCAATCACGCCGACGAAGAAAGGGTCTTGGAACGGTTCATTTCGGTCACCCGCGCAACGATCAAGGGCACGCTTGTTATCGGCCTCATTCAGGGCACGCTTGCCGGCCTCGGTTTTTGGGTGGCGGGACTCGAAGGGGCGGCATTCTGGGGAACGATCATGGTCGTGCTTTCGATTGTGCCGGGGATTGGCGCGGCCCTCGTCTGGGTGCCGGCGGTAATTTATCTTTTTGTCATCGGGCATCCGCTCACCGCCTCCTTGTTGCTTGCCTGGTGCGCGGCGGTCGTCGGGACGATCGACAATCTGCTTCGGCCTAAATTGGTCGGGAAAGACGCGAAGATGCCCGATCTACTCATCCTTGTCGGAACCTTAGGAGGTCTTTTTCTTTTCGGGCCGATTGGTTTCATCGTCGGTCCGTTGATTTGCGGACTGTTCCTCACCGTCTGGGATATCTACGGTACGACGTTTAAGGATATCCTGCCGGCGGTCCATGAAATCGGCGCCGGGAAAGCGAGGAAGTTGTGAGCAAGTCTAACCGGTGGAAATGCCTTGAAACCAGCGGGTGCGATTGGAAATGATGCCCTCAACCGACATGTCTAAGATCGATTTTATCGGCATCGGTGCACCTAAATGCGGGACCACCTGGCTTTCTGCCCAGCTTGAAGGCCATCCACAAATCGGCTTTGCCCCGGACAAGGAGGTCTACTATTTCGCCGACACGATCATGCGCCGGTTGGCTGGCAACGAGTTGAACTGTTTCGAACGCGGCGAGGTCTGGTATCACGAGCAATTCCCGGCGCCCGGCGGGAGTATCACCACTCGGGGAGAGTTTTGCCCTTCTTATCTCTACCTGGATGCAGCAGCCGACCGCATCAAAGCCTACCGTCCCGATATCAAACTCCTGCTCTGCCTGCGACCGCCGGTGGAAATGATTTACTCCTGGTATTGGTACGGCCGGAACGCCGTCATCGGGAAGTTGCCGGAGACGTTTGAGGGCATGATGGAAAATCCCTTTCTGCGCGACGTCGGATGCTACGCGCGCCACCTTCGCCGCTACCTCGAGCGATTTCCTGCCGAGAACTTTCTCGTCATTCAATTCGAAGCGATCCGACGGGCGCCCGACGACGTTCGCCGGGGCGTCTACGAATTTTTGGGTGTCGATTCAGACTTCAAGCCAACGCTCGAAACGGGAAAGAACGCATCCCGGGCTCCGCGCTTTCCACTGCTGCAGAGCAGCGCACAACGGGTCTACGAAGGCGTCTCCACATTTCCGGGAGTGGGCAGGATCCTGAAATCGCCTGTCGTCGCGAAAACGCTGCAAAGCGCCTACCACCGTCTCAACAGCAAGGCGCAAAAATATGAACAACTTGCGCCGGAGGAAAGCCGCAAATGGGAGGAGTATTATGCGGCCGACCAGGAAGAGCTCTCGAAACTGCTCGGGAACCTCCAGATTATCGTGTGATCTCTCGGTCCTTGCCTGGTCGCCGGGCGACAATTCCGCGCAGATGAAAGACCGCAGGGAAGGCGACAGGTTTTTCTACAGCGTCTCCGGAAGCGTGCTTACGGAAATTCGACGGGAGACCTGCGGAGGAATCGAGAGCGAGTTCTATCAAGAGCCCTGGTCGGAGGCCATTTCTATTGAAGGTCGCTTTCGCCAGGACCGACCCGTTCGCTAGAACCCGAGATTTCCCTGCTTAGCGTCGGTTTTCTTTGGGCCGGTGAAGTCGGCGAATTTCTTCATCAGCTCGCCGAGCTTGGACACATAATAGTCGACGTTCTCGTCGCGATTCTGCGGGTCGAAATCGGTCACGAGCCGGGCAGCTTCGTAGGCTGCGACTTTTTTCGGGGTGGCTTGCACGTAGTAGCTGATCTGGTCGCCCGGTTTGTAGTTTCGGCCGCTCGTTAGGGCAAGCTCGTAGGCGGCAGCCCGGTTGCGGCCTCCACCGGCTATTTTCTGTCGATATTTCTCGAGCGAGTCCTGCAGGGTATCGGTTTTCATCAGCATCTCGATCGGCCACTGGCCCTCCCGGATTTTCTGCGCGAAATCGTCGCGCAGGGTCGAAATTGCTTCCGCTTTTCCTTCCATCAAGAGTTTGATCATTTCTTCGAGGAAAACCCGCTGGAATTTCTCAAGTCCGCGTGACTTAAGAGCGCCACCTTTGATCACCACTTCGCCTTCGCGTGTGAGAAGGGCGTAGTTCTTCGCCTTGTAGCTGAACATCGCCTCGAACTGCTCGTCGAACTCGACCTCAATCCCGGGAGGCAATTCTTTTGCGAGCCCAGTGCGCAGATTTTCAATGATCGCTGCGGACCCGACTGTAGGGCGGGCATTTTGCCCGCCGGGCGTTGCGGACGTGCCGCCGGATGCTGGGGAGGCCGGCCTGGAAGGCCGCCCTACAATGGCGGGGTCGGGCGGAACGAAGTAGATGCCGTCAGTATCGACTTCGATAACCTGTGCGCCCTTCGCTTTAAACCATTCGATCATTTGCTTGAGCAGATCGCGTCCGATCTGGGTGACCCGCGCGGCGGCTTCGAAGTCCGCGAAATTCCCCTGCGCGAAGCCGAGATAACCGTAGAAGCTGTTGATCAGGATCTTGAAGGTATTTTGCAGCGCATGGAAGTAGCGTCGCTGGGCCGCATCTTTCGCGTCGCGCATGTCGCTCTTGGCCTGGAGCCGAAAGGTCCGCAGTTCCGTAAGTAAGCTTCGAAAGATCTGCAGCTCGTCGTTTACCGGGAAGCAATCGAACTGCAACATGATCGAGGGGTAGAGCGAGGCGACGTCGCAATGCCACACATTGCGCGCCACGCCGGTGAAAAAGATATCCGTGTAACCGCCTTCGAAGCCGCGCACCATCGGCATCTCAGGAATGGCGTGGCGTTGTCGGAAATACTCGCGCAAAAAGAGAGCGTTGATCCGGGTGGCGTTGCCGCGCACGATCACGTCCTGGTAGTTATAGGGAAAAATCTGGGCCTGGATGAAATAACTCGGGCTCAGGAGATCGGCCACCGCTCGTGTTTCCCGCACTGCACAAAGAGCACGCTCGCGAAAACGTTTTGGATCATCTTGCCAGGCGCGCTGCAGTTCCTTGCCGGATAACTGCGAGATCTCAGCTGCGTCCGTCAGGCCAAAGTGCTGTGCAACATCGCTGCGCTCGAACCCAGCGAGCGAGCGCATCCCGACATCGTAGAATTGAGCGAGCAGAAAGGTGTCCACGAAATGTCTCCCCTCGACGGTGAACTTTGGGTAATCGATCGTCTTCTCCGCGATCTGGAGGCGCGACGCGCGTGAACGCAGGAAGCCACCACTCCGACCCCAATCGAGCTTGGTTTTCGCTTTGCGGGCGCGAGCGACCAAAAACGGCAGATCAAACTTGAAAAGGTTGTGGCCCTCGATCACATCCGGATCGCGTTCCTTGATCAGATTCGTCAGGCGTTTGATCGCGGCGTGCTCGGATTCCTCGATCGCCCGCGGATCAACTTCGATCAATTCCTCCCAACCCGTGGAATCGGAAACGGCAACGCTTGTCATATGATCGTCGGGCGCCGCCTCAAGATCGCCGCCGGCGAACGAGAGCACCTCGATCTGCATCCGTTTCAATTCTTCAAACGGCAGTTGTTTGAAAAGTGTACGGCCGGTGTGAGTCAGGTAATGCTGTACCGGATCGCTCAGCGCGAAAAAATCGCGCCCGGCTTTCTTCAGGCCGTTCCGAAGCGCGATCAGCTCCTTCCAACTGTCAGTCGTGACCAGCCAATTGTATTTCGCATCGCCCGCCAGCTTTTCGGCGTTTGTTAAGCCAAGATCGGCCACATCGCTGTCGGTCCAGACAAAGGGGTGAAAGTCCTCCACATCGCAGGTGGTCACCCCATTCTTCTCTCGCCGGTAAATTTTCACCGTTCCCGTCTCTCCGAGCTCGATTGCCACGATTCGTGGAGTCGGATCGGACCCAAAAAGAAGCTGATTATCCTCGAAAGCCATCGCGAGAGATTCCGCGTTCGCGCAGGGGCTGGCAAATGATCCGGGACCGGTCGGGGCGCAGTTGCGAGTGGTGACTATTTTGGGACATGTCTTCCTAGACGACGCCGACTTTATTATACGAGGCAGACGAGGGCGACATCTTTGGATCGACCGTTCAATTAGCGGCCAGGCTCTGTTCTTCTGCAACCGCCGGACAGATTCTGTTCTCGAACGTGGTCGCCGAATTGTGCCTCGGCAAGAAGGTCCACTTTCAAGACCAGGGAGAACTCACCCTGAATGGATTCGATCAACCGATCCGGGTCCACGCGGTCGCCTGGACACGGAAAATCGATGCCTGATTTGGAACGGCGAGGGCGGGACGAGATCACGCCAGCCGGCGTTCCGGCGCATAAGGAAGAATTTCCGGGAGCTGCCCGGCCCGCAATTCTTCCTGTACTTCACGCCAGAAATCCGGCCGGAATAAATCGCCGTGTCGTGCGAAGAGCGCTTCGCGGGCGGCCTCCGGAAAAAAAAGAAACTTTGGGAATTCTTCCGGGAAGATGTCGTTAGGCCGGACTGAAAACCATGGCTCGGCCGAAATCTCTTCGTCATAACTCCGGGCCTGCGGCATTTCGCGAAAATGGCAGTCGGTCAATGGAGTGAGCTCATCGTAATCGTAGAAGACGACCCGCCCGCGTCGCGTTAGTCCGAAGTTTTTCGTCAGGAGATCGCCCGCGAAAATATTTGAGCGCGCCAGATCTTTGATTGATTGCCCCCAGTCGCAGGCCGCCGCGATCGCCGCCCTTTCATCGCACTCGGCAAAAAGAATGTTGAGCGGACGCACCCGGCGTTCCACGTAGGCGTGCGCGATGACGACGTCCGATCCGTGAATTCTTACCGTCCGGCTCGCGTCGTGGGCCAATTCCTTCAAGAGA
Source organism: uncultured Verrucomicrobiae bacterium (assembly GCA_963720895.1). Lineage (GTDB taxonomy): Bacteria > Verrucomicrobiota > Verrucomicrobiia > Chthoniobacterales > UBA10450 > Palsa-1392. Next base: position 34,615 of record CAVRGZ010000005.1, on the reverse strand, counting down.
GAAGGCTCGAACCGGTCGCAGGCAATGCGCAGGTGCTCGAACTCGTGCGCCTCCACGAGTCGGCCGGCCCGATCATGCTCGAAAACCATCCGGTAACGCCGCAGCACGTCGGCGCGGTCGATGTCCTTTGGCGCATCGAATTTATCGCGCACCAGTTTGAAAACAACGTCGTAGCTCGGGAGGGTAAAAACGAGCATTACCATCCCGCGCGCTCCTTCCGCCGTCACGAAACAATCGTTCGAGCTCTGCAAATGCCGGACGAAATCGCGATAGAAATCCGTTTTCGCATGGCGGTTGAAACCGATCGCGTTGTAGAGATCAGCACTTCGCTTGAGCGGCATGAGCTCGCGGAGCCATTGCACTAGCTCGTAAGGCGCCGGCGCCGCGACGCGAAAATACGCCCGCGTATAGGAGAACAGGATCGCCAGGTCGCTCTCGCCCAAGAGGACGGCGTCGAGCGTGAGTCCCCGTTCGCCCAGGCAACGCATACAAAGCGCCAACGGCATCGTCTCATCACCGCTTTTGATTCGGCCGACGAAATACGCGCCCCGACCCCGATAAAATGCCTCGCGGACGATTTCGAGAGTCATCAATTCGTGCCGCGCGATCCGGGCCGAAATGCGTTCTGCGGCTGCCGAGATCGCGCCATCGAGGTCGCGCCACTGGTCACTTGGAAAACCGCTTTCCGGATCGGTCAGAACGGTCGCAATCAAGTCGGGCAATGACCCGCCGGTGTGAACACGACAAAGTTCCGCTTCATGTTCGGTCGGGGGCGCATCGAAATCCGTATCAACGAACTCGATCGTTTGATCGACTCCCTCGGTCGCGAAGATGCGGCGGGTGAGGGAGTTGAAAAAGCTCTCCGCGATATCCCACCGGAGCGACTGGGCAATGAGCGAGGAGTAAACCGCCTTGGTCGCTCGCCAGATCGGGCGCTCGTCCAAACGCGATCCCATCAAGTTTTTGATTCGGTTTGTCAGGCCGTCGAGCACGCGCGAATAAAGATGCAGCCGCTCGGCCGCGTCCTCGTAGCTGCCGCGCCAGTCCCGGGCCAGGAAACGATCGCGCGCTCGTCGCGTGATCTCGTCAAAGCGCGCCTCGTAGTCGCGGAAAGCGTTCCGTGCGTCCTCCGCGCAGAGTGCTGCCAGCCGGCTATCGGTCAGCGCGGCGGGCGGCGCCGCGGGCGAAGAGGTCACTTTCAATGAAACTGCTCTTCTTCGGTCGAACCGCGCAGGGCCGCGGTCGAACTTTCGCCTCCGGCGATGACATTCGCGACGTCGTCGAAATAGCCGGTGCCGACTTCGTGCTGATGTTTCGTCGCCGAATATCCGTCCGCCTCGGCCGCAAACTCCGCTTCCTGCAGCTCAGAGTAGGCCGCCATCCCGCGATCGCGGTAACCTCGCGCGAGTTTGAACATGCTGTAGTTGAGAGCATGGAATCCGGCGAGGGTGACGAACTGAAATTTGAAGCCCATCGCGCCGAGTTCGCGCTGAAATTTTGCGATCGTCGGTTGATCGAGCTTTGCCTTCCAGTTGAATGAAGGGGAGCAGTTGTAGGCCAGGAGCTTGTCGGGAAATTTGGCGCGGATGCACTCGGCGAATTTCTTCGCTTCAGGGATATCGGGCTGGGACGTTTCAAACCAAAGGAGATCGGCGTAGGGCGCATAGCTCAGCGCGCGAGCGATGGCCTGGTCGATCCCGGCCCGGACCCGGAAGAACCCTTCTACCGTGCGCTCGCCGGTGAGAAAGGAACGATCGCGTTCGTCGATGTCGCTTGTGAGAAGGGCGGCACCGCCCGCGTCCGTCCGCGCAATGAGAATCGTCGGCACGCTGCAGACATCGGCCGCCAGGCGAGCTGCGGTCAGGTTCGCAATCGCTGTCCGAGTTGGGACAAGTACTTTGCCACCCATGTGCCCGCATTTTTTTTCGCTCGCGAGCTGATCCTCGAGATGCACGCCGGCCGCCCCCGCTTCGATCATGGCTTTGATCAATTCGAAGACATTGAGCGGCCCGCCGAAACCCGCTTCGGCGTCGGCCACGATGGGTGCAAACCAGTCGATCTCGCCTTTGCCTTCGCTGTGCGTGATCTGGTCGGCGCGCTGCAGGGCCTGGTTGATCCGCCTAACGACTGCGGGAACGCTGTTCGCCGGATAAAGGCTCTGGTCGGGATACATCTGGCCGGCGAGATTCGCGTCCGCCGCGACCTGCCAGCCGCTGAGATAAATCGCTTTTAAGCCGGCTTTGACCTGTTGCACCGCCTGGTTGCCGGTCAGCGCACCAAGGGCAGGAACGAATGGTTCACTGTGGAGCAGATCCCAAAGCTTTTCCGCACCTCGGCGGGCGAGGGTGTGCTCGGGGACGACGCTCCCCTGCAATCGCTGGACGTCACCGGACGAGTACGTCCGCGTCACGCCTTTCCAGCGCGAGTCGCTTTTCCATTCAGGCGTGGATTTATTCATTGCATTTTAGAGCATGCCGGACAGCGACGGCAGGCGAGTGCCCCGCGGGGCGGGTAACAGACCGGGTGAGGTGACCGCGCTCCCCGAAGGCACCCCGTCGCAGTGCTGATAATTAATCGAGCTTTTCATACCCGGGTAAGGTCAGGAACTCGGCGAACTCGTCGTCGGTGGTGATTTCGTCGAAGAGATCGCGCGCTGTATCGAATTTATCGCCGTCGAAGCGGTTCACTTTCCCTAGTTCCTCTTCGAGCACGCTGCGGAAAAGCTCTTTGGTCACTTTGCGGCCATCGCTCAACCGGCCGTCGCGATGCCGAATCCATTGCCAGACCTGTGCCCGCGAGATTTCCGCCGTCGCGGCATCTTCCATAAGATTGAATAACGGCACGGCCCCATGCCCGCGGAGCCATGCTTCGAGATACTGCACGCCAACGCTGATGTTCTGGCGCAAACCTCCTTCCGTAATTGGTCCGCTCGGTGCGAAATCGAGGAGATCTTTTGCTCTGATATTGACGTCGTTAGGCTGGCGATCGATCTGGTTCGGCTGCGGCATGACGGCGTCGAAAGCGTCGAGCGCGAGCCGCACCATGCCAGGATGCGCGACCCACGTGCCGTCGTGCCCGTCGCGCGCTTCCCGTTCCTTGTCGGCACGCACTTTCGCGAATGCCTCCTCGTTGGCCGCCGGATCGTTTTTCACCGGAATCTGCGCCGCCATCCCGCCCATCGCGAAGATCTTTCGACGATGACATGTCCGGATGCAGAGGAGCGAATACGAGCGCATGAAATGCGTTGTCATCGTGATCAACGCGCGATCGGCGAGGAGAAAGTCGGGTTTGGTTCGGAAGCGTTTGATGCAGGAGAAAATGTAATCCCAGCGCCCGCAGTTCAATCCGGCGGAATGCTCGCGCAACTCGTAAAGAATTTCGTCCATTTCGAAGGCGGCCGGGATCGTTTCGATCAGCACCGTGGCGCGAATCGTCCCTTGCGGAATATCAAGCTCGTCCTGCGCCAGTTTGAAGGCGTCGTTCCAGATGCGGGCCTCGAGATGGCTCTCCATTTTCGGCAGGTAAAAGTACGGGCCGCTCCCGCGTTCGATCAGTTCTTTGGCATTGTGGAAGAAGTAGAGGCCGAAATCAAACAATCCGCCGGCCACCGGTTCGCCATCTACCAGCAGGTGTTTCTCAACCAGGTGCCAGCCGCGCGGCCTAACGAGAAGGACCGCAGTCTTTTCGTTGAGCCGATATTCTTTTCCATCCGGATTCCTGAAGGTGATCGTGCGCCGGATCGCGTCGCGCAGATTGATCTGTCCCTCGAGCATGTTGGACCAGGTCGGCGAGTTCGCGTCCTCGAAATCCGCCATAAACATTTTCGCACCGGAGTTCAGCGCGTTAATCACCATCTTGCGATCGGTCGGTCCCGTGATCTCGACCCGGCGATCGCGGAGATCGGGCGGGATCGGCGCACAAGTCCAATCGCTTTCCCGGACATCCTTGGTCTCCGGTAAGAAATCGAGCGGTTCACCGCGATCGAGCGCCGCCTGTCGTTCCTGTCGGCGCGCCAGACACTCCAGACGACGGGCGTCGAATGTGCGCTGCAGTTTGGCTACGAAAGCGAGCGCAGCCGGACTCAGGATTTCGGCGAACGCGGGAGTCACTTCGCCCCGCACCTCCACACCATGGGGGCTCGGAATGGAATTACGGTTCGTCATGGCAGCCAAACTCAACCAGTCACTGGAACATGCTTCGGCGTTGATGGCGAACGCACGCTCGACTCGTTAGGGCGCAATTGTAGCCGGGGTCGGTGACCGCGGTCGGGTAATGAATTGGTAAGGAGCGTCGCTCGCGCGTCGCGCTGCCGGGGTCACCGAACCCGGCTACAGGAGGGGTCAGGGAGTGCGATCGGTAATTGGTGGCTGCGGCGGTTTGTAGGCCGCCAACGCCGCCTGATGGACAAGACGCAAGGGTTGATTGCCCCGCTCGGCCGCGGCGCGGGAACTTTCGAACTCGGGCGCGACCTGGACAATCTCGCCGTTCAAGCAAACCGACCTTGACCACAATCTCGCCAAAAGGGGTCTCCACTTTCTCGAAACGGCGCTCCAATTTGTAACGCCGCTTCTCGTTTCGCCGCACCCCAAATGCGCTCGTTTCGGTGAGGAGCGCATGAACGATTTTTTGTTCCAAGTCCGGCTCGCAAAGGACGGAAATTTGCACTCCCGGCCGGCCCTTTTTCATCTGCACTGGAGTGAAGGTGACGTCGAGCGCGCCGAGCGCGAGCAAATGCTCCATTGCCGCGCCGGTCAATTCAGGAGACAAATCATCGAGGTTGGTTTCAATCTCGATGATCGTGTCAGAATCGATTTCGTTAACAGAAGAAGGGGCGAGGTGACCCAGGACGGCGCGTAGGACGTTTGGGCGCACTTCTAAATCGCGCGTTCCAATTCCATAACCGATGCATTCGATCTCCATGCGCGGCATCGCGCCAAACGATTCCGCGAACTCCCGCGCGATTGCCGCGCCAGTCGGCGTAATCGATTCCCATGGCTCGTCTACCTGTTCGAGCGTGGTTCCGCGTAGAATCTCGAGTGTGGCCGGCGCCGGCAGGGGGAAACGCCCGTGTGCACAATCGACCCAGCCCCGGCCCTCGCGTAACGGCGAAACCATCAAGCGCGGTCGCCCAAGCACTTCGAGCGCGACACAAGCTGCAACGATGTCGGCGATCGAATCGATCGCACCAACTTCATGGAAACTTACCGTTTCGATCGCCACCCCATGAATTTTCGCCTCGGCGAGAGCGATCCGCTTAAAGATGGCAAGGGCTCTTTGCCTGACAAAATCGGAGAGAGCGCTGCTGCCAATCAAGTCGCGAATCTGCTCATGGCTTGTGTGCGCCTGCGCTTTCTCCTCCTCCTGAACCAGAAACTTTAGGCCGTTGATTCCCTGCCGGATTTGCCGCTCAAATCGAAAATGTGTCTTGCCTAACGACAACTTGCGGAGCTCTGCTTCCACCGCGGCCGTTTCCACTCCGAGGTCGCAGAGCGCGCCGACTGCCATGTCGCCGCTAATCCCGGAAAAGCAGTCGAGGTAAAGGAAACGGCTCATCGGCAGAAAATCGCCACAGAGTAACACAGATGGGCAGAGAAAAAGCCACGGTCGGCCGGCGGTCCTTTGCCCGTCGGGATTTTTGCCCTACGATGCAGGCATGAAATTCCTGCCGCTCTGTTCGCTCCTGCTTTCCCTCGCGTTCGCTCCGTTCCTCCGTGCTGCGGACGAAACCCCCGCCCAACTCGCCGACCAGGAGCTGCCGTCCCTGTTCACGATTTACAAAGGCGTCCACAGCCATCCGGAGCTCTCGACCCAAGAGCAGGAGACATCTGCGCTGGTGGCGAAAGAACTAAAGGCGGCGGGGTGTGAGGTGACTGATCACGTCGGCAAATACGATGACCCGCAGGAAAAGGGATACGGCGTCGTGGGGGTAATGAAGAATGGCGAGGGGCCGGTCGTTCTCGTCCGCACCGACATGGATGCACTGCCCGTGCAGGAGGAAACGGGGCTGCCCTATGCGAGCAAGGTGGTGACGAAGAACGAGAAAGGCGACGAAGTCCACGTGATGCACGCCTGCGGTCACGACGTGCATATTGCTACCTTTATCGGCGTCGCGCGGGCTTTGGCGAAGCTGAAGGACAAATGGCATGGCACGATCGTCTTTGTCGCACAGCCGGCGGAGGAACTCGGGACCGGCGCGCGCGCGATGTTGAACGACGGTCTCTACAAGCGTTTCCCGAAACCAGACTTCGCGCTCGGATTTCACGACAACTCACAGATGGAGACCGGCCATATCGGGGTCACGCCGGGCTACACCTACGCCAATGTCGATTCCGTGGATGTGACTGTGCACGGCGTCGGCGGCCACGGCGCCTACCCGCATAAGACAAAGGACCCAGTCGTTCTCTCGGCTGAGATGATCAACATGTGGCAAACGATCGCGAGCCGGGAAGTCAATCCGATCGATCCGGTCGTGGTCACAGTCGGCTCGATTCACGGCGGGACGAAGCACAACATCATTTCGGACGAAGTGAAGATGCAGCTCACGGTTCGCACTTATAAGAAAGAGGTGCGCGACCAGGTGCTGGCCGCGATCGCGCAGATCGCGAAGGGTTGCGCAATCGCCGGCGGCTGGCCGCAGGATAAGCTGCCGGATGTCCAGGTGCGTCAGAATGAATTCACCCCCTCGACCTACAATAATCCGGAGCTGACCAATCGCCTCGTCGCAGTCTGGAAGAATTCGTTAGGTGAGAAGAACGTCGAGATCGTTGATCCGACCATGGGGGGCGAAGATTTCTCGGAGTACAGTCTCCCGGATCATTCGATTCCGGCGGTCGATTTCCACGTCGGCGCGGTTGCTCCGGAAAAAATCGCAGCCGCGAAAAAGCCGGGCGCGCCTCCGCTGCCCAGTTTGCATTCGAGCAAGTTTGCACCTGTGCCGGAGCCGACCATTCGCACTGGCGTGGTCGCAATGACCAGCGCGGTGCTCGCCTTGATGAAGAAGTAGCGAACGCGAGTTCGAAACGGGGCCTCTTACTTCACCCGGACGTTCTTGCGCAAATAGGTCGGCACGTCGAGGTCCTGGCCTTCCACGATCGTCGGTTCGCTTTTTTCAAAGCGTCCGCGCGTGACCGGCTCGAATTGCATCACTTCCTGGCGCGCGTTGACGAATTTATCCTTTTTCGCGAGTGGTGGTTTTGCGGGCGCGGGTTCGGACGCGCTCTGCGGATACTTTGCCGGCGTCCTTCTTTCTTTTCGGACCGGCGGCGGAATGATCTCGGCCGTCGGCTCGGTGACCTCTTCCTCCTCCGCTTTCGGTTGGTCGGTTGTCGACTCCAATTCTGGTTCGGGGAAAGAAACTTCGATGCCTTTCGGGGCCACCAAAGGCACCTCCTCCGCCGCAAACGGAGGCGATACGCGGTTCAACTGCCTTCGGTGGTTCAACCGATTTCTCTCGCGCGGAAGTTCCGGGTGCCCGCATCGAAGCGGACTGGGCAGGTCCCTCAGCAGAGAGCGAGCTGATCAGTGTTACACTCAGACGATTTCCCATCTTGCCGTCGACTGAGGTTCCAAAAAGAATCTGGGTATGATCTTCAACGTGCCGGTTGAGTTCCTGCATCACAATCTCGACTTCGGTCAGTGTCATGCCAGGGCCGCCGGAAATTTGGACGAGCACGCACCGGGCATCGGTCAGCATTTTGCCGCGGTTCATGAGCGGATTCTTTAGCGCGAGCGCGAGCGCTTCATGGGCCCGGTTGTCGCTGTCGGATTCACCGAAACCAAAGAGGCAGCGGCTGTTCTGGCTGCGCAAGGCGGAGAGCAACTCGTCAAAGCCGATCTGGATCAAGCCCGGGCGCCTAACGACATTAGTAATGGCGCGCACACTCTGGCTGATCGTCGTGTCGGCGAGAGCGAAGGCCTGGTGAATTCCCGCCTTCGGCAAAACGATATCGCCCATCCGGTCGTTCTCGAAACAAACCACCGCATCGGAAACGCGCTGCAATTCCTGAAGTGCCTCCGTCGCCTGCGCGCTTCGCCGTTTGCCCTCGAAGGCGAAGGGCAGGGTAGCGAAAGCGACGACCAATGCCCCGGTTTCGTGAGCCATCTCGACCACGCATGGAGCCGCCCCCGAGCCAGTTCCACCACCGAGTCCCGCGCAGACAAAAACCATCCGCGCCCCTTGCATCGCTTCGCGCAGTTCGTCGGCAGATTCCTGCGCCGCGTTGTAGCCCAACTCCGGATCGCCGCCGGCGCCCAATCCCCGGGTAATTTCGCGACCGATCTGCACTTTTTGGGTTGCGACCGAGCTGGCCAGCGATTGCACGTCGGTATTGACGGCAATCATCTCGGCGTGCTCCATCCCGTCGAGCACGATGCGGTCGAGCGCGTTCGCGCCGGCGCCTCCCACCCCGATGATTTTGATTGCGAAATCGTCTTCCTTTTTTTCCGGCAGGCTGTAGTTGCGACTGAGTTGGATCATGGTTTTTGAGCTTTCGTTAGGCGGTAAAGCTTTTTTCCGGTAGGCGCGTTCGCAGATTTGTCATCCCGAGCCCCGAAAGCTTTCGGGGCGAGGGACCCCGCAAGCAACGTGCGATGGTGCTTTACCAAGCCTGACCGAACGTCGCTTGTGAGGTCCTTCGCTCGCCGCGGCGACCTCAGGATGACAATGCGATGAGGCGAAGGCGGGGTCATCATCGCATTCCGTTAAAGATTTTCCCGAAGAGTCGGCCGAAGCGGCTCCGCGGCTGGCGATCACCCTGCACCGCCTGGGCATACTTGATCAAACCAATCGCGGCCGAGAATTGGGGATTTTCAAACGCGCTTGTCAGGCCGGACATCGTCCGTGCGTGGGCGGCACGCGCGGGAATACCGAAAACGTCCTCAGCCAGGTTATCGATCCCGTTGAGTTGACTGCAGCCGCCAGTGATGAAGATGCCCTCGCCGAGATAGTCGAGAAATGGTTCATCCTCGAGCCGCCGTCGGAGAAGCTCGAACGTCTCCCGCAGCCGCATGTGAATGATCGTGTTTAATGTTTCGCGCTCCACTTCTTTCCCGGCGAAACCGGAGTCGTCTTTCAGCAGGACCGTTTCGCCCGGGAGACAATTGCCGAGCACGGTGCTGCCCTCCTCGATCTTGAGCTTTTCCGCGCGCGTCATCGGAATGCGCAGTCCCATCGAGATATCGTTCGTGATGTGATCGCCACCGACCGCGAGGACGCCGCTCTGTTTCACCGCGCCGTCGATGTAAAGCACATAGTCGGTCGTCCCGCCGCCAATATCGATGACGAGCGCGCCAAGATTCTTCTGGTGCTGGGTCAGGACGACCTGGGCGGAGGCAAAGGCGGTGAAGACGACGTCCTCGACATCGAGCGGCAATTCCTTGACGCAGCGAATCGTGTTTTGGATCCGCGTGCGCACGCCGTGAATTATGTGGAAATCGGCCTCCAGTTTCTGGCCCAGCATTCCGACCGGATTGAGAACGCCGTCCTGCCCATCGACGTGATAATGCTGAATGATTGAGTGCAGAAACGCGTTCTGCGCCGGGATGCTCACTTCGCGCGCGTTGATTTTTACATCCTCGATATCCTGCTCGTCGATTTCTTCATGGTCTTCCGCCACACCGACGCAGCCTCGGTTGTTGAAACTCTGAATGTGCGCGCCGGTGATCCCGACGTAGACGCTGCGAATCATGATGTCGCTCTTCTCCTCGGCATCGACGACGGCTTCGTGCACGCACTTCATCGCTGTCTCGAAATCCACAATCTCGCCTTTGCGCACGCCGCGCGACGGCGCCTGGCCGACCCCAAGGATTTTGATCGTGCCGTCGGGTTTGCCTTCGCCAACCACGACGCAAATTTTTGAGGTTCCAATTTCGAGACCGACCATCAAGTTGCTGCTAGCCATTGCCATTGCCTTCCTGGTTAAAGCGCTGAAGTGGGACCGCCCGTCGCACGGGCAGGGGTGGAGGACTGGAGTGGAATTGTTTTACACCGGGACTGTAGGGAAGCGCTTTTTTGATTGTTGGGTGAACGGCCTTTGCTTTGCGGACTTCAGGCTTATCTCCGGTCGACTTGGTTTCCTTCGAAGCTGCATGGTCGGGCGTTGTCTTCGCGCGACCGGAATCAGCAACCCCGCCTACAGGGGGCCGCGTCGGCGGGATCATTTCGTCTTCTGGTGCCAGCTCCGAAATGAGCGCGGAGACGGGCTGGGCGAATGTCACGGGAATATTGCGCGCCACGAGCAGATTGACCGTTTCGATCTGGCGCTTTGAATCGTCGCTGTAGACGAGAAACTGCTCGAGACGCTGCATCTGAATGTCGAGACGATCGAATCCGAACATGACCCGGGTGTGATTCTTGTCCGTCACGAGCAGGCAATATCCTTTCGAGAGATCGACCTCCAGAATCTGAAAGCGCGTTTGCATAAAGCTCGTTGTCGTTAGGCGAAGAAGTTCGAGAGCGGCCTTCGCTTCGAAAGAGTCGACGGTTTTGCCTGGGACCAGTCCCTCGCTCGAGCAGCCGGTAATCAAGGGGAGGGAAAGGTATTCCGGGAGGAGTTTCTTTTCCTTCATCAGGATCCCGCGCGCATCGACAAGGAAAGCGGCGTCAGAGGCAAAAGGGTCGACCACTCTCTTTTCGCTCGTGATCCAGGCAATCGGTTTGCGTTCCGTGATGGTGATGTCGATCTCGTTAGGCATCTTCCGCTCCACCTGTACCTCGTCGACCTGGGAAAGCTGCTCCAGCCGGTCATGAATCTGAGCGAGATTGACGGAAAAAATGTTCAATCCCTCCTGAAGCGCGCCCGCTTTCAGGATCTGATCGCGTTGCAGCGTGCCGTCGGTCCGGATTGCAATCGTGCTTAGCCGGTAATCCGGATTGTCGAAAAAGAAGCGACTCAAGCCCGTGCGGACACCGTAGTAAAGACCCGCGCAAACGGTGATCACGAGGACGATCTTGGAAACAATGAGAAGAATGCGTCGATTGCGATAATGGGAAGCGCGGCGCGCCCGCACCTTGACGTCGAGGAGGTGCTGCTGACGGCGCTGACGCGAGGTGGAGACCCGGCGATTGCCGGTGCGAGGCGGGTTTTTGGTCGGCTTCGCTCTCATTTTTTAGAGGGCCGTGCCGCGAGTGAGAGTTGAATGATGCGCCGGCAAAGCTCCGGATAAGAAATGCCGGTGACGGCGGCGGCCTCCGGAAGCAGACTGGTCTCGGTCATGCCCGGAATGGTGTTGATCTCAAGAACGAATGGCTCAGATTTTTCCGAGAGAATGATGTCTACGCGCGAATAGACCTTTAAGCCTAACGAACCACAGGCGAGCAAGGCAAGATCCTGAATCCGGCTGGCCACGTCGTCCGGTATTTCGGCTGGACAAACATGCTGGGCGCCGCCTCCGCCCTGCGGATTGAGAAAAGGATATTTATTGTTGAAGTCGTAGAAGCCGCTCTTTGGAATGATCTCGAGAATCGGGAGAGCGAGATCGCCAAGAACCCCAACGGTTAGCTCCCGGCCGAAAATGAATTCCTCGACCAATAGCTCGTTGTCGAATTTTGCGGCGTCGTTCAGCGCCTCGGCCATCTGCCCGGCCTCTTTCACGATGTAGACGCCGACGGTCGATCCCTGGCGAGGCGCTTTGACTACGCAGGGCAGGGGGAGTGAAGGTTGCTGGCCAAGACGGATGATTTCCCAGTGGGGCGTCGCCACGCCGTGAGTCGTGAATTTTTCTTTGGAAGCAATCTTGTCGAAGGCGAGGCGGCTCTCGACGACGCCTTCCCCGGTGTAGGCGACGCCGCGATCTTCGAGAATCTTTTGCAACTGACCGTCCTCGCCGAAGGTTCCGTGCACGGCGACGAATGCCAGTTCGACATCGTCAGGCAAAATGAAGTCGGAATTCTCGACGTCGACCTCTGTGACGCTTGCGCCAAACGACCGCAACGCCTTGCTTACACCGGCGCCGGTGGCGAGCGAGACGGCGCGCTCGGAGCCAGGACCGCCTTTGAGGACGGCGATGTGTTTGTTTTCAAGTTCGATCATGGAGCGACCTCCGAAAGGAAAAGCGTTGTCATCCTGAGCCCCGAAAGTTTTCGGGGCGAAGAGCATGCACTGAGAGGAGCGAAGCGAAGCCGAATGTGACCTCGCAGTTGCAATCCAGGTGTCGTTGTTACGCGGAGGTCTCGATTGCAGGTGTGAGGTCCCTCTCCGCGCTTCGCCGGTTCGGGATGACAAAATGGGAAACGTGTCCTCATGCTTCCTCTCCCACGATTTGCACTTCGGTTTCGAGCTCAATTCCTCGCTCTTTGCGCGCGGTAGCCTGGATTTGCCCAATCAGCTCCAAAACCTCGACGGCTGTTGCCTCCCCTTCATTCACGATAAAATTGCCGTGTACCTCCGAGACGCGCGCATCGCCCACGCGTGAGCCTTTCAACCCCAGTTCGTCGACCAGTTTCCCGGCCGGGCACGGTCCCGGATTCTTGAAAATGCAGCCGGCACTTTTGGCGCTCGGCTGGGTAGTGCGGCGCTTCTCCTGGGATTCGTCCAGGCGCCTGACGATTTCTTCCCTCGAGGATTTTCCCCCACGGAAAACAGCGGAGACAGCGAAGTTTTCATCGAGCGACGGAACATTGCGGTAGTGGACTTCCAACTCCGCCGGCGTTTTTTCGCGCGCGAGACCTTCGCGATCGAGATAACGCACTCGCACCACCTGATCGAAAGTCTGTACCCCCATGGCCCCCGCGTTCATCCGCAGGCCGCCGCCGACCGAGCCGGGAATTCCTTCCATCCATTCAAATCCGCCGATTCCCGCGCTTTTTCCCGCGTAGGCGATCTGCTTCAACTTGGCCCCCACCCCCGCCGTTATTTCAATACCGGACGCGACGACCTGATCAAAGTCGCCACCGCTCGGATGCACGACGACGCCCCGAATGCCGCCATCGCGGACGAGCAAATTCGAGCCGCGCCCGATGACAAAAAGCGGCAGGTTCTCGCGCCGACAGAACCGGATCAGTTTCGCAAAAGCTTCCTCGGTTCTCGGTTCGACCCAAAACTGCGCTGGTCCGCCAACCCGCAAGGTGGTGTGTTTTGCGAGCGGTTCCGACAACCTGACTTCACCTTTCGGACCGACGATTTCTTTCAACTTTTCTGCGATGACCAGCTCGGCTGCGAGCTTGGCCAGTTGTTCGTGCACATTGCCGGCGCCGAGGCTGAGCACGAGATCGCCGTCGAGAAGCATTTGGGCCAAATCGCCGTGCAACCGGTCAAGCTGCGGTTGATAGGAAACCGCGCGATGCCCATGTTGCAAAATCGCGTCGGCAATCGTCTGCCCAGTAATTCCGGGGATGGCCGCCTCGCTCGCCGGGTAGACGTCGGTGATGACGACATGATCGGCGTCGTCGAATGCTCCGCCAAATTCGAAACGCAGCGCCTTGGTCCGGGAATAGCGATGGGGTTGAAACATCGTCAGGACGCGTTTGCGGCCGGCGGATTTCGCGGTCGCGAGCGTGGCCCGGATCTCGGTCGGATGATGGGCGTAGTCGTCGACGAGGAGAAAGCGCTCGCTCTGATACTTGATCTCGAAGCGACGGCGTGCGTGGCGGAAAGTGCCTAACGACTTGGCGATTTTCGCGAAAGGAATTCCAAGTTCGGTCGCGAGCGCGATGACACCGAGCGCGTTGCTCACATTGTGCTTGCCGGGCACGTTCAGGGTGGCGTCGCCCAGCTTTTCGTCGCCGCGCTGCACGCAAAAAGTTGCCGCAAAATCATGCAGTTCAAGCCCGGTCGCGCGATAACGTGCGGCTTCACCGAAACCGTAGGAAATTGCCTGCCGACGCGCTTCGCAGATTCTCACGGCGTGTGGATCGTCGGCGCAAAAAAAGACCATGCCTTTGGTCCGGGCGAGCAACTTCCGAAAGACTTCCTCAATCGCGGCAAGGTCCTTGTAGAAATCGAGATGCTCTTCTTCGACGTTCAGGATGAGCGCGTGCTCGGGCTGGAATAATTGCAGCGTGCCATCGCTCTCGTCACCCTCCGCGACGAAAAATTCGCCGCGCGGATCCCAGTGCGCGTTGCTCCCGAGAATGGGAATTTCCGCGCCGACATAATGCGAGGGATGCAAGCCGCCGCCGCGCAGGACGTGCGCCGCCATTGCCGCCGTTGTCGTCTTCCCATGCATGCCCGCGATAACGATTCCGCGTTTCCCGAGCATGATCGCGGCGAGGGCCTCGGCGCGGCGAATTGCGGGAGTGTTATGGAGGCGGGCATCCGCCAGGATTGCGTTGTCCTCCTTGATCGCAGAGGAAAAGATAACCAACTCGACGCCATCAGCGTCCGCCGCCCGATGAGGGGAAGAGAAGCGCAGGCCAAGTTGCGCGAGTCGCTCCGTTTCGAACGTGCGGACCTTGTCGGATCCGCGGACATCATGCCCAAGCTCAAGAAGGAGGGCAGCGATTCCGCTCATCCCGCTGCCCGCAACCCCGATCAAATGGATCGCGTGCCGTTCCTCAATGAGGAATTTCTGAAGGTCGAGTTCAAGCGGCAACGGCATCATGTGGCTGACTGTATCTTTCCATCGTTTCGACGACCAACCTGGCCGCGTTTCTTCGGGCGAGCGCTTGGGCCCGTTCTGCCATGGCGCGGAGGATGGAGGGATCGCTCAACAAGTCGCGGATTTTTTTGGCGAGCAATTCGCCCGAAAGCTCGGATTCCGGCACTAGGAAAGCGGCGTTTGCCCTGACGAAGATCTCGGCGTTGCGGGTCTGGTGGTCGTCCGCGGCATACGGGTAGGGGATGAGCAGCGCGGGCAGGGCAAAGGTGGCCAACTCCGCGAGGCTTGCTGCGCCTGCTCGCGCGATAACAAAATCGGCCGCGCTGTAAACTTCCTCCATCCGATGATGGAACGCCGCGACATGGGCGGGGATGTTTTCACGCCGGTAATTATCCTCCAATAGACGTTCGTCGCGACTGCCGGAAAGATGAATCACCTGGAGCGGAATGTTCTGGAGCGAAGGCATCGCCTTGATTAAGGCCTGATTGATTCCGCTCGCACCCTGGCTGCCGCCCATTACCAGCAGGGTCGGAATTCCAGGATGCAGTCCAAGTTTCTCGAGCGCCTGCTGACGATCGATTCGCTGCAAGGTGGAGCGGATCGGCGTGCCGGTGAATTCCGTCTGTGCTTTTGGGAAATAGGCGGCGCATTCCCTGAACCCGAGGAGGACAGCGCGAACAAAGCGCGCGGTGTGGCGGTTCGCTTTCCCTGGGAAGGCATTTGACTCGTGAATGAAGGTTGGAATGCCGCGCAATCGGCCGGCGATGACCGGCGCGGTCGAGGTAAAACCTCCCATTCCGAGGACGACCTGAGGATTGAATTTGCGAAAAATCCCGCGGCAGACCGAAAGGCTTTCGTTGAAGCGTCTGACAAAGGCGAGAATCGCTGGCGAATAAGGCGATGGCAGCGCGACAGTCGGGAGTTTCTCGAAGCGAAAATCCATCCGTCCCTCGAGCGCAAGGGTGTCGATCTCCTTTTCAGAAATGAAGAGAAGCGCCTCATGCCCGCGTTCGCGCAGCACTTCAGCTACGGCGAGACCGGGAAAGAGGTGCCCACCTGTTCCTCCACATGCGATCACGGCGTTCATAAAGAAGTTGAGAGTTGATCCACTTGAGGCGGGTTGAGAGTTGAGAGGCGCATTAGATTCTCGGGGTCACCCGGACCCGCATCGCCATCTCCTGCTTGGGCGCGGGCTCGAGCACGCCCTGTCGGTAAATATTCAAGAGAAGTCCAACCGCAAAAAGTGCCATCACAAGATTCGAACCGCCGTAGCTCACGAAGGGTAGTGGCAGGCCCTTGTTGGGCAAAAGCGAGGTCACGACTCCAATATTGATCGCGGCCTGGAAAGCAATCAGCGAAACGATCCCGCTGGCGAGGAGCAATCCGAAGCGGTCTCGCGCGTGAAGCGCAATCGTCATTCCGCAAATGATTATGAGAACGAAAAGGAAAACGACGATCAGACTGAAGCGCAGACCCAATTCCTCGCCCACGATCGGAAAGATAAAGTCGGTGTGAGCGTAGGGAAGATAAGACATTTTTTGCCGGCCGTTGCCGAGACCGAGACCGTCGATTCCGCCGCTTCCCCAGGCGATCAGCGCCTGCATCTGCTGCAACCCGGCCGTCAGCTTGTATTGCTCCGGATGGAGAAAGGCCATGAGTCGGCTGTTGCGTTCCGCAATGTGGGTTGCGAGGTAAAGGATCACGCCAATTCCGCCTAGCGACAGGGTCCCGAGGAAGGCGAGGTTTGTCCCGGCGATGAACATGACAACGAAAGTGGTCGACCCAATCAGGATCGTCGTGCCGAGGTCGACTTCCGTAATGATCAACGAGATGAGAAGGCTGACCATCGCCATGGGAAGGACGAATCCGCGCCAGAGCCGGCTGCTCTCTTTTTCATAGCGCGAAAACCAAAAGGCGAGAAAGAAGACGGCTGCAATCTTGGCAAACTCCGACGGCTGGCAGGTCACGTTATGAAAAGCGAGCCAGCGCCAGGAGCCGTTAATCTTGTGTCGAAAGGGTGGAAGAAAGCAGAGCGCCAGCCCTACAAGCGAGAGGACAAACCAAATCCACCAGGTCCGCTCCCAGAAATGGTAATCGACCAACGCCGCCACCGTGCAGGCGACCAGACCCAAACCAAGCCAGAGGGCGTGCCGGCGGAGGAAATAATAGACATCGTTGTGGCTGTCCTTGGCAAAGGCGCCGGTGCTGAAAAGAATCACGATGCCGATGGCGAGAAGGCCAAGGACAGCGAGAAACAAAATATAGGCGCTCTTCCGGTGCATCATTGATCTTCGTTAGGCGTGATTGGCAAGTTCCCCGGAGCGACGTGCTTCTGCAGGTCCAGGCGTTGCGTGGACCAGACGCGCTCGACCGCAGATACGATCGAGAGCGAGAGCACAGCGCCTTGGCCGTGTGGAAGCACGTCCCTCCGGGTCCAGTTGCAGGCCGCTCTCATTTATTCCGACTTGCCCTTCGTCGCCGCCCCGCGGGCCGGAATGTGCAGCTTCGTACCGATCTGCAATTTGCGCGGATCGGTGATCTGGTTCAGTTCGAGCAAATCCGCCTCCAGGACTTTCAGGTGACGCGCGATTGTGACCGGGTTGTCTCCTTTGACTACGGTGTAAATCTGGCCGGAATCGGGCACGGCGGGTGTTTTGATCGCTGGTTTGGTTCGCTCGGTCGTTTTTTCTGGCGCTTTACCTTCGGTCGTATCAGTGACCTTTGTTATTTCGTTAGGCTGAACGGCTGCGGATTTCTCGGTGGCGATCGGTGCCGCGGCGGGCTCGGCCGCCACTTCCGCGTCCGCTACATCCGCCGTCATCGTCTCACGTGTCTTGATCGTGTTGAAGGCAATGATGCCGGCGACCGCCACAATGTGCAGGACGAGGACGATAAGGAGGGCGCGCGACAATTTCATGTTCGGCTCCGACATTTGCTCGTAATCCATGCCGTCGGGCAGACCGAGCGAACGCGAGCGGCGTGCCGTCGAAGCCTGGAGTTTCTTTCGTTTCATGATGGATGGCATTTTCATAGTGGTGGCTCGGGTAGGCCGCGCACGAGGGCGCGGAATTGATCGCCGCGATCGGCGTAACTTTTAAACATGTCGAAGGAGGAGGTGCCTGGGGAAAAAAGAACGGTTTCGCCTTCATGGGCAGCTGCCTGGGCACGCTCGACGGCTGAGCCCAAGGATGAGGCCAGCTCGCATTCCGTGGCTTCGCGCCAGTCGTCCGCGACGCGCGGCGCAATCTCGCCAATCAAGACTGCGTGGCGCACCTTGCGGGCGACGAGAGGCGCGATCGAATCGAAAGCGAAACCTTTATCCTTGCCGCCGGCGATGAGTACGATCGGTTTGGTCGCACTGAGCAGCGCTTTTTCGAGCGCGTCGAGATTAGTCGCTTTCGAGTCGTTGATGTACTCGACGCCGCCGATTGCGCGGATGAACTCCAGCCGATGCAGCTGCGCGCGATAGGCGCAGAGGGGCGGCACCATCTGCTCGAAGGAAAGTCCGCGGGCCCGGCCGACGGCGAGCGCGGCCATCATATTTTCGGCGTTGTGCGGGCCGCGCAGATGCGCTTTGGAGAGCTCTAAGACAGGTTGCTGCCGGTAAACGATCCAGCCCTCGCCTAACGAAAAGTCACCGTCGTTCGTCCAGGCACTAAAGGTGGTGATGCGCGCTTGCAGCGTCGGCAGATTTTCCGCGACGTTGATCACCGCGCTATCGTTTGCGGTTTGGTTTTCGAAGATGCGCAGCTTGGCCTCCCGGTATTCGCGAATCGAGCGGTAGCGATCAAGATGGTCGGGCGCAAAATTGAGCCAGACACTGATTTCGGGATGGAAATCGCGAATCGTTTCGAGCTGAAACGAGCTGACCTCCACGGTCAGGACTGCAAAGTCCTCGTTTTCGCGCGCCGCTTCGACCAGTGGTTTGCCGATGTTTCCGCAGGCCACGGTGCGCTGACCGCAGGCGTTCAACATTTGCGAAATCAATTCCGTCGTCGTCGTCTTGCCGTTTGTCCCGGTGATCCCGATGACCGGGACGCGACAGAATTGCCAGCCAAGCTCCAGTTCGCCGATTGTCGGGATGTTCTTGCGCGAAAAATTTCGGCCTAACGCCAACTCCGGATCGATCCCCGGGCTGAGCACGCCGAGATCGTAAAGGGCCGGATCTTCCTCCGCGGCGGGACCGCAAAGGAGGTAAACGCCTTTGGCCCGCAAAGGATCGAGGCCGGCCAGCTTTTCTTCCGGCGCGCTGTCGAGCATCGTCACCTTCGCGCCTTCCTCCGCGAGAAGGAGGGCGGCGGCTTTTCCGCTCCGGCCCGCGCCGAGCACCGCGACGTTCTTATTCTTGTAGTCGGGTGTCATCGCAGTTTCAAAGTGGCCAGGCCGAGGAGCGCGAAGATGATCGAGAGAATCCAGAACCGAACGATCACCGTATTTTCCTTCCAGCCGCTCAGCTCGAAGTGATGATGAATCGGTGACATGGCAAAGAGCCGTTTGCCGGTCAGTTTGAAACTCAAGACCTGCAGGATGACCGAGACGGCTTCGATCACGAAGACCCCGCCCACGACCGCAAGGAGAAGCTCTTGTTTGCAGCAAATCGCGACCACGCCAATCATCCCGCCGATCGCGAGTGAGCCGGTGTCGCCCATGAAAACTTTGGCTGGATGGCAATTGAACCAGAGAAAGCCGAGGCCGGCCCCAACGAGTGCGGCGCAAACCACGGCCAGCTCGCCGGAGAAGGGATAAAAAGGGACCTGCAAATATTGCGCGATGCGAAAATTCCCGCTGGCGTAAGCGAGCAGCGCATAGGCGAACGCAACCGTGACCGTACACCCGATGGCAAGGCCGTCGAGGCCGTCCGTGAGGTTGACCGCATTCGACGCCCCAACGATGACGAGCGCGAAAAAGAAGAAGGTGAAAACGCCCATGTTAACGATCACCGGTGCCTTGAAAAAAGGAAGGTAAAGCGAGCGCGCCTGGACCTCGATCAAAGGATTGAAAAGGAAAAATCCGGTTACGATTCCGGCGAGTCCGAGTTGAAAGACGAGCTTCAATCTTCCACTGATCCCATCGGATTTTTTCTTCGTAACTTTCAGGTAGTCATCAGCGAATCCAAGCGCGCCGAGATAAATCATGCAGAAGAGGACGAGCCAGACGAACGGGTTGTCGGGTCGCGCCCAGGCGACCGACGCGATCACGACCGAGCCGATGACGAGCACGCCACCCATCGTGGGCGTGCCTTGTTTACTGCCGTGCAACTCGGCCAGGTGGCGCACTTCGGCCGCGGTGCGAATCGGTTGCCCGATCTTGAGCGAAATCAGTTTCCGGATGACGAAGTTGCCGAAAAGAAGCGAAATGGCGAAGGCCGTGATCGCCGCGAGGACCGCGCGAAAGGTGACGTAGTAGAAGACATTGAAGCCTTTGAATTGCTCCGTCAGGCGATGGAGGAAAAACATCATGACGCGCAGTGAGTCTCCAGCTGGCGTTTGGCGAATTCCTCCAGGACGCGCTCGGTCCGCGCCGAACGGCTGCCTTTGACGAGGATGAGGTCACCGGGACGCGTTACGTGGCAAAGCAGATCGGCCACTTCTTCGGCAGAAGCGACCGTTTCGCTGTGCGTCAGACCGGCCGCGCGTGCAGCCTCCGCGATTTCCACCGAGCCCGGACCGAGGGTGATGAGGCGATCGATGCCCAACGATGCCGCCACTCGGCCGACTTCCCGATGGGCCTGGACGGATTCTGCTCCGAGCTCGGCCATTTGCCCGAGGACGGCGATGCGCTGTCCATCTGCTTCGAGTTCGGCGAGCGTGTGGAGGGCCGCTTTGGTCGAATCCGGATTAGCGTTGTAGCTGTCGTCGATGAACTGGACGCCGCCAAGAGTTTTGATTTCCAAGCGCGCTTTGGTGATCGGCGCTGCGGCGAGACCGGCGGCGCACTCCTCGAGCGAAAGCCCGAAAACGCGACCCGCGGCGATGGCGAGAAGGGCATTCTGCACCATGTGCATCCCGGGCACTGGCAGGACGGCGTGACACCGGTGTGCGCCTTCCAAGACGGTGAATTCCGCGCCCTCCGCGGTCTGGACGATTTCGTGGGCCTGCACTTCTCCGCAATCGATGCCCGCGAAAATGACTCGCGCGGGCGTGCGCCGTGCGATGGCATCGGAAAATTCGTCGCCGCGATTCAGGATGACGGTCCCGCCGGCCGGAACCGCCGCGGCGAGGTCGCCTTTTTCGTGGGCAATCGCTCCACGCGTGCCCATGAATTCGAGATGCGCGATGCCGATGTTGGTGACGATGGCGACCTCGGGTTGCGCGAGGCGTGCCAGCGGCGCGATCTCGCCGGGATGACTCATCCCGATCTCCCAGACGCCGATCTGGTCGTGGGCCGTCGCCTCGAGCATCGTCCGCGGCAGTCCAACGTGGTTATTAAGATTGCCCTCCGT
This sequence comes from uncultured Verrucomicrobiae bacterium, assembly GCA_963720895.1. Taxonomy (GTDB): domain Bacteria; phylum Verrucomicrobiota; class Verrucomicrobiia; order Chthoniobacterales; family UBA10450; genus Palsa-1392. The sequence continues at coordinate 13,638 of CAVRGZ010000005.1, read as the reverse complement.
TTTTGCGACGCGAAAGCGATGCGCAAGAACCGCCGCGGTGAAGTCTTTCGTGCTCGTTTTTCCGTTGCTGCCGGTGATGGCGACGACTTTGATCCCTAACGAACGTCGGTAGTGCGCCGCGATCTGCTGGTAGGCGGTGAGCGTGTCCGGAACCCGGAGCAGGGCGAAGTCGGGCGGTGTTTTGCCGCTCCAGTTTTGTTCCACGATCCCGCCCACGGCGCCGCGCAGGAAGGCATCATTGACAAATTTGTGGCCATCGAAATTTTCGCCCTGGAGGGCGACAAAAAGATCGCCCGGTTGCACCGTTCTAGAGTCGGTACTTAGGTCAGTGATGAGGCGCTCGCCGCCGCCGTTCTGCCTCACGGCACCGGCAAATTGCGCGATTTGTTCGATCGAGAGCGGGTCCATTACGTAATGAGATTTCGGGGCAGGTTGTAGCGGCGGTTTGTGACCGCCGAAAACGTTCCGCAGCAAACGGCTCCCGTGAGCATTGGGCCGGCCCAACAACCGAGGCATCGGCGGTCACAGACCGCCGCTACAAAATTTGGTTCGCGGCGTTTTTCGGCGGTATACATGCTCAAAACTCCAGCGGGCGGTTTTCGAGGGCGCGACGCGCCATCTGGCGGTCGTCGAACGGGATCGTGTAATCGGCGAACTCCTGGTAGGTCTCGTGGCCTTTGCCGGCGATAAGAATGATGTCGCGCGGTTGGGCAAGGGCGATGGCGCGGGCGATCGCTTCCGCGCGGTCGGGAACGGTCTCGAAATTTTCCGTGCGAAATCCCTTTTTTATATCGGTAATGATGGCGAGAGGATCTTCCTTCCGCGGATTGTCGGAAGTGATGATGCTGTAGTCGGCGTTTTGGTCGGCGACGCGTCCCATCAGAGGGCGTTTCTCTTTGTCGCGATCGCCCCCCGCGCCGAAGACGAGAATGAGGCGGCGCGGTCCAAGTTCGCGCAGCGTCTTGAGGACATTGAGAAGCGCATCGTCGCTGTGCGCGTAATCGACGAAGATCTGGAACTGACGTTTTGCCGGAACTGCCTCCAGTCGCCCCGGCACCTGCGGGGATTTCGAGAGACTGAGGACCGCGTCGCGGAGACTCACGCCTAACGAATTGGCAGCGGCCAGCGCGGCCATCGCATTCGAGACATTGAAGCGGCCGATGAGCGGCACGCGGACGAGGTAGATTTTCCCCCGCGCGTCGAGCTGAAAGGAGGTGCCGCTAAACTCGGCGCGGTAGTTCGAAGCGCGAAAATCGGCCCGTGCACTCATTCCATAGGTGATGACCGGGACCGAGTGGTCGAGGCGGTTGACAATTTTTTCGCCGGAGGCGTCGTCGATGTTGATCACGGCGGTCGCTTCCTTCTTGTTCGACTGATCCTTCAGTCCGGTGAAAAGGCGCGCTTTCGATTCGAAGTAGTTCGCCATCGTCTGGTGAAAATCGAGATGGTCCTGGGTCAGGTTGGTGAAAACCGCGACATCCCATTCGAGTCCCCGGGTGCGCTCCTGTGCGAGAGCGTGCGAAGAGACCTCCATCACCGCGGCTTTACAGCCGGCGCCGGTCATCTGGGAGAGCAGTTCCTGAAGGTCGAGGGACTCGGGTGTCGTGCGCGTGGCCGGCAGAATACGCTCGCCGATCTCATAACGGACAGTGCCGATCAACCCGCTGCGCAGCCCGGCGGCTTCGCAAATGTGTTTGAGGAGAAAAGTGGTCGTCGTCTTGCCGTTGGTCCCGGTGACTCCGGCCATTTTTAGGCGCAGCGCCGGCTTTTTGAAAAAGGTAAACGCCAGATCGGCCAGCGCGACGCGACTGTCCGCGACGACGAGGGAGGTGGCGCGGGAATGCGCCTCCGGGCGTTCCACCACGATCGCCGACGCGCCTCTCTCGATCGCCTGTTCGGTGAATTTGTGGCCATCAAAATGCGCCCCGCGCATGGCTACGTAGAGCCCGTTCTTCTGCACCCGGCGGGAATCGTAGAAGATCCCGTCGACCTCGCGGTCGAGTGGTCCGAGGACCTCCCGCACCGGTATGGAGTCTGCAAGGATTTTGAGCTGCATGAGGTGTGGACACGCGAGACGCGGATACTTACCGATGGGCATTAGTTAAGGCGACTCGTCCGGCCGTGGCTGGCGTTCCAATTTCCTCATGCGGCTCAAGGTCGAGATACCGCGCCGCCTGTTCCGCGACGCGGGAAAAAATGGGTCCGGCGACGGTGCCGCCGTAATTCAAATTAGGGTCTTTGGTATGGGCATCGTCGAGCACGACAAGGCCGACAAAGGCCGGATTTTCAGAGGGAAGAAAGCCGCTGAAGGAGACGACGTATTTGTCTTTTTCGTAGCCGCCGCCCGGTGCCGCTTTTTGAGCGGTGCCGGTCTTGCCGGACATGATGAAGCCCGGCACGGCTGCTTCAGCCGCCGTGCCACGCTTGCTCACGACACCGCGCAAGGCGAGGGCGATTTGCGACGCCGTCTGCGGCGAAATAACTTGCCTAACGACGGTCGGTTTCAGGAGGCCGAGCGGTTTGCCCTTTTCGTCGACGACTGTCTTGACGATCCGGGGTTGAATCATCTTGCCGCCATTGGCCACTGTCGCCATCGCCAGCAGCATCTGAAGAGGAGTGACGCCGACTTCCTGGCCCATCGGGATGCGGGTAATGGAAATTTTGCTCCAGCTTCTCGGTGCGTGAACCATCCCGCGAATCTCGCCTGGCAGTTCAATCCCGGTGCGATCTCCAAAGCCGAAACGTCGAATGTATTCGTAAAACTTCTGTTCGCCCAACATGCAGGCCATCTTGGCCGCGCCGATGTTGCTCGAATGAACGAGGATGTCCTGCACACTCAGGTTGCCATAGCCTTTGTGCCCGTGATCGTGCAACGGCCGGCCGCCGACGTTCCAGACGCCGTTTTCGCAGAAGATCATCGAGTCGAGCGTGACTTTGTGTTCGTTTATCGCGGCCGCCGCGGTCACAATCTTGAAGGTCGAACCAGGCTCCATCATGTCGATGATGGCGCGGTTTTTCATCTCCTCCGGTTTCGCTTGAGCACGGAGATTGAGATCAAAATTGGGCCGATTGGCCATGGCCAGGATCTCGCCGGTCTGCGGTCGCATCAGGATGATCGTCGCCTTGGCCGGGCGGTACTCGCGCATCGCGGCGTCGAGTTCATTTTCGACGATCGTTTGCAGACCCATGTCGATCGTCAGGTAAACCTGGCACCCGTTGCGCGGCGCCCGTTCCAGCCCGCGGTAGAGGACGATTTCGCGACCCTGCGCGTCCCGCTCGATGTAGCGATAACCGTCCTCCCCCCGCAAATATTGATCCATCGACGCTTCCACCCCCTGGATGCCGTGTTGCTGAAAATCCGCGAAGCCGATGACGTGGCAGAGCATCGGCCCGTTGGGATAAACCCGGACGGTGCCGCGTTCGCAGCGAATGCCTCGCAATTTTTTGTCCCGCAGGGCTTTCTCGAGAAGCCGGGCGTCAGCGTCCGGGAATTCGCGTTTCAGGACGATGTAGGGCCGGCGACTGGCGATCTTTTCCGCAATCTCGTTAGGCGGAACGTGCAAGCTGCCGGCGAGAAGCGGGACGAGGGCGGTGGCGTTGTTGATCAGTGTGCCGTCGGCCACGATGGTCGCGACCGGGACATTTTGCGCGAGTACTTCGTGCGCGGGCGTCGTAGATCGCGCCCCGCTCTGCCGGGATGAGGTTGCGTCCGACATTTTTTTCCGCGGCCAGCTGGCTGTAGTAATTGTGCATCACCATCTGGAGATGGATCAGTCGATAGGAGAAGACGCTGAAGAGGAGCGCGAAGAAGACGCAAACGAGGGCGCAGCGGGTTCGGCCATTCCACTTCATTGTCCGCCTCGCTGGTTGGCCACCGGCTGCAAATCATCCTCGCCCGCGGGGCGGGCCGAAGAATTCAGCCTAACGATGCTCTGCTCCGTGATCGGAATCATCTTGAGATAGCCTTCCTTCAGCCGCCGCTGCAGCGCGGTCCGGGAAGTGAGCGCCGCGATCTGCACCTTGGCGTCTTCGTTTTGCGTCCGGGTCGCGATCAGTTCCTGTTCGAGCGCGCGGCGCTGCACTCCCTGGTGATGAAGCTGGACGGTGAGGTAGACGTAGCTCAGGCCAGTCGCGGCGAGGAAGGCGATAATGACGATCCAGCGCGCGAGCGAAGGCGCATCGATCGGATTGAAATTTTTGCGCCGGCGCCGATTCATTCGATCCTTTCCGCCACTCGCAGCTTGGCGCTGCGGGAGCGCGGGTTGGCCCGCTGCTCGACCGCATCTGGCTCGATCGGCTTCGACGTAATGAGCCGCAGAGAAAAATCGGGATTGGGCCGCGGCTCAGGCCATTCGGGCCGATCGAGCCACTCGCGGCTGCGGTCGCGAAAGAAGTTCTTCACGATCCGATCCTCCAGAGAATGAAAGGTGATGACCGCGATCCGGCTGCCGGACTCGAGACGATTCGTCAACGCAACCAATCCCTCCTCGAGCGCGCGGAATTCGTCGTTCACTTCCATCCGCAAAGCCTGAAAGACCTGGGTAGCCGGGTGGCGGCGACCGTGACGGCCGACGATTTTTTCGATCGCCTTGGCCAGGCTGAGCGTTTCGCGAAAGGGCGTTTCCTTTCGCAGTTTCACGATCTGGCTGGCGATGCGACGCGCGGCCGGCTCTTCGCCCAACTCGCGGAAAATCTTCGTCAGCTCTTCTTCCGCATAGCTGTTGACGACTTCGGAGGCCGTCAGTTCCCGGCGCGGATCCATCCGCATGTCGAGCGGGCCGTTGCGGACAAGGCTGAAACCGCGATCGGCATTTTCCAACTGCCGTGAGGAGACGCCGAGATCGAGCAGCGCGCCGCCGATTTGCGCGATCCCGAGGTCGTCGAGAACGTGACCGGCATCGCGAAAGTTGGCCCGCCGCAAAGTGACCCGGTCGCCGAAGTTCGTCAGGCGAGCGGCGGCGAAGGCGAGCGCGTCCGGGTCCTGGTCGAGCGCGAGGACATCGGCCCCGGTCAACAGGATCGCTTCGCTATGACCGCCACCGCCGCAGGTGCCATCGAGAACGAGCGAACCCGGGCGCGGCGCGAGCAGTTCGATCGTTTCTCTCGCGAGTACCGGGCGGTGATAGGTAATGTCTTCCATAGTCCTGCGCCTCCTCATTGATCAGCAGCGGTCCTGTCGCGAAGCGGATGGGCCGTTCGAATAACAATGCGTTCATTGACCGTTTCTGCCTTTAGAGTCCGACCATGGTGGCTACATGCTGGTAGGTGGGATGTTCCTCGGTATGCGCCAGTTTGCGCCGCTGCAGGTTCCAGATCTCGAAGCGGCCGCGGCCGCCGACGAGCGCGACCTCGCCCTTCAGCTCCAGCCGCTTGCAAAGATCGTCCGGCAGAAGAAGGCGGCCTTGCTTGTCGGACGCGCCGTGTTGAGCCTGCGAATGCAGTTGCCGCAAATAAATGCGAAGATCGTGTGGCGAAACGCCAGGGACGTTCTCTGCCGCCGCGCTGATGCGCTCGAACTCGTTAGGCGGCATGACGAGCAAAAACTGTGCACTCGGCTCGGGGACCATGAGGAACTCCTCGCCCGCGCCGTTGCGCCGCCAGCGCGAGGGGATCGTGACGCGATGTTTGTCATCGAGTTGGTGACGAAATTCGCCTGCGTAAAAAACTAAGTTTGAAGAGGCTGAATCCATGCGCAGGGGAATTAATCCAAATTAATCCACTTCCACCCACTTTAAACCACTACGCATTTCAGGGGTCAATAAAATAAATGCTGGTTTCTGCGCTTTTCTTTCCGGCGTGTAAATTCCCCGTCCGCGCCGGTTTCGACGGATTTTTACCCCGGCATCGTTCCGACTTTCTCTACGCTCGGTCCATAAAGTGCGGCCTACTGCTGCTATTTGTCCGCGTGAGGTGGCCGCGGCGACCGCGCGACTTCACTGTTCTCGGTCTGCGCACTCGCTCCAGAAAACCTGAATTGCGGTTGTCGGTTTGAAAGCCCGGCTCTCCGCTGCGCCGCCCGCGCTCCGGGTCTTCGCGCTTCGCCGGCTCCGGAGACAGGCCGCGAGGGGCTCCGCCAGCCAGGGGGTGCACGTTCATTCACTCGTTAGGCGCGGCTGCTTCGTTACTTGCCAGTCGGGCCAAAGAGAGTTATCTGGTCTCCGCATGATCGATTACATCCAGAAGGGTGGTCTGCTCATGTGGCCCATCCTGGTCTGCAGCATCATCGCGATCGCCGTCTTCGCGGAACGGCTTTTCTACTTCCATCGCGCCACGATTCACGTGGGCGAATTCCTGCAGGGGCTTTCCAATCTGATCCAGCGGCGCAATTTCGCCGAGGCGCTGCATGAGTGCGCCGGCACGCCCGGCCCGGTCGCGCGTGTCATTCATGCCGCGATCATCCGGCATGAAGCGCCGCGTGCGGAGCTCCGCGAGATCGTGCAGGAAGCCGGCCAGCTTGAAGTGCCCAAGCTGGAACGCTTTCTCGGCGTGCTCGCCACCCTGGCTTATCTGGCGCCGCTCATTGGTTTGTTAGGCACGGTCGCCGGGATGATCGAGGCCTTCGGGATGGTCTCGTCCAACGGGGGATACGCCACGGTGACGGAACTCTCGACGCGGAATTTACAAGAGCCTTCTCACGACGGCGGCGGGCCTTGTCGTTGCGACCCCGACTTTTGTTGGTTACAGCTATCTCTCCTCGCGGGTTAATATCCTGCTGCACGACATGGAACGCGCCGGAATTGAAGTCGTTCATATGTTAACCGATCACGCGCCCTCCTCTGAGATCATCAGCTTCCAACAGGCTCAGGAAAAAGACGCGGTGCGGCACGGCGAGCGCTAAGTTTCGGCCACAGACCAACACGGATTTTCGCGGGGTTGAAAAGTCGTCTTTATCTCGGTTTCATCTGCGTCCACCGGTGGTGAAGGAATGAGATGAAACTTTCACGCACGAGCACCATCAGCTTTGGCTGGCTCTACGTCTTTCCGTTGCTCGACGTTGTTTTTCTCCTCATTTTTTTCTTTCTCCTCAGCTCAAGTTTCGTCCTGCAACCGGGCATCGCGGTCACGGTTCCATTTTCGCGTTTCACGCTCGGCCCGCAGCCGAACCAGCAAATCATCAGCATCACCGGAGGCCCGAATCCGACGATTTATTTGCGCGATCAAAAAGTCACGCTCGCGCAGCTCGGGCCGGCACTCGACGTGACAAAGCGCGAAGGCCGCTCGATCGTGATCAAGGCCGATCGTCTCGTTTCCTATGATCTCGTGATGGCGGTCACGAACGCGGCCCTGGAGCGCGGGATTTCCTCAGTCGCGCTTGCCACCACTCCGCAACAGTGAATGCGGAGAGCTACGCGCCAGGCTCCGGCGGTTTGCTCTTTCGTTGGGAACGTCCGCGCCGGCGCAGAGTCGGCGATCGCCGGTTTTCTCCTCGCCTCGGCCGCGCTCCATGCTCTTTGTTTTTATCTCTTCCAGGTGGTTTATCCGCCGGCCATTTCGCTCCTGCCACCACCCGCGCAGGTGAGCGTAATTGCGCCGACCTCCGACGATGCGCGGGCCTTTTTGAATTGGCTCGACGCCGAAGATCCTGCGCTTGCTTCGCAAACCCGAGCGGCCCGCGGACGCGCGCGCCTTTCAATTGCCGAAGCTTGCTCACGTTCCTTCTTATCTTGCCGTCCCGCCGAAGCTGAAAGCAATTGCCGCCCCGGAGGATGTCGCACGCCGCGCCTTCTGCCATGCCGCCGGCGGCCGTTCCGGTCGCGAGTCCGAGCGCATCCCGCTCCTCTTACTGCTCGCGCCGACTACCCTGATTTTTTCGGACGAACTGGCTGGGCTGCCCGTCACCCATCCGGAGTTGAAATTCCAAGCCTCCCTGCGAGCGCGACGCTCCGGAAAGCGCGCGTTTCCGCCTCGCGGTCGATCCGCTAGGCGCTGTGCGCTACAGTTTTCTGGAGCAATCCTCCGGCGATCCCGCCTCGGACGGACAGGCCCGCCATTACCTTGCTCTCTGCCGCTTCGCGATGGGGGCGGTAATGGTTCGGGGGACGCGCTGACCTGGGCGAATGGCCACCTTCGAATTTGGAACGGACCTCAAGATGCCGCCGAACGCGGCGGAGCACTGCGCCGTGATCCGCGTCAGCCTGGCGGCGTTGGTCACGATTTATCTGCTGCTTTTTCTTGCGGCGGTTTTTCTCCTCTGGATATTTGGGGAGTGGAATCGTCGACGCCGTGAGCAGCGGGCGCTGCGCCACCGGCTGCGGTGTGTGATTTGCGCTTTCGAGTTCGAAGACCGAACGACGACGCTTCTGCCGCGTTGTCCGCGCTGCGGCAGCCTGAACGAACGTTTTAAACTGGATCGAATTTAATCATGGGAATGTGGATTGGCCGGAACCGCAAAGCACGCGTGACCTATGGCTTCGACGAGATCGCTCTCGTCCCGGGTCGCGTCACAATTAACCCCAACGAAGTGGATATCACCTGGCGCCTGATGCGCCGGGACGCTCCTCCGCTCGAATTCAAAATCCCGATCCTGGCCAGCGCGATGGATGGCGTGGTCGATGTGCAGTTCGCGATCGCGATGGGAAAACTCGGCGGTCTCGCCGTGCTCAATCTCGAAGGCGTCCAAACCCGCTACAAGAATCCACGGGAAGTTCTGCAAAAAATCGTCGACGCCGACAAGGCAGATGTCACCGCGCTTCTGCAAAAGATTTATCAGGAACCGGTCCAGGAAGACCTGATCGCGGCGCGGATTCGCGAGATCAAGGATGCGGGCGTGCCGGTGGCGGTGAGCTCGATTCCGCAACGGGCGGAGAGTTTCGGCCGCATCGCGCAGGAAGCGGGCGCGGACATTTTTGTCGTCCAGAGCACCGTCTCGACGGTGCGGCACATCTCCTCGGAGTACAAGTCCCTCGATCTCGCGAAATTCTGCCGCGACATGCGCATCCCGGTCATTGTCGGAAACACCGTCGGTTATGACGCCACTCTCGAGATCATGGAATGCGGACCGGCCGCGGTCCTGATCGGCGTCGGACCGGGCGCCGCCTGCACCTCGCGCGGCGTTCTTGGCCTCGGCGTCCCGCAGGTCACGGCGACGGTCGATTGCGCCGCGGCGCGCGACGCTTATTTCAAGAAAACAGCGCGCTACGTCTCCATCATCACCGACGGCGGAATGAGCAAGGGCGGCGACGTCTGCAAGGCCCTCGCCTGCGGCGCGGACGCCGTCATGGTCGGAAGCGCGTTCGCCAAGGCGCACGAAGCGCCGGGCAGTGGCTACCATTGGGGGATGGCCACGCCGCACGCCAATCTGCCACGCGGCACGCGGATCAAAGTCGGCGCGACCGGTTCACTCAAGCAGATCTTGTTTGGCCCGGCGGAAGTCGATGACGGCAGCCAAAACCTCGTTGGCGCCATCACCACTTGCATGGGCAACGTGGGCGCCAGCTCTCTCCCCGAGTTTCAGCAAACCGAAATCATCATCGCGCCTTCGATCAAAACCGAAGGCAAGCTCTTCCAGACCGTCCAAAGTGTCGGGATGGGCACGCGGTGATGAAGGGGTGACAAGTGACAAGTGCCGAGTGATGGGTGACTGGTAGTCGCCGGAATCATGTCACTCGTCTCTCCTCACCCGTCATTTCAAAAATGAACCGCGCGTCGTCATCACCGGAATGGGTGTCGTCACGCCTTTAGGCAACGAACTCGAGGTTTTCTGGAAAAACCTGCTCGAAGGCCGCAGCGGCATCGTCGACATCTCGCGCTTTGATACCACCGGCTACGATTGCCGGATCGCGGGCGAGGTGCGCGACCTGGATGCGAAAACGGTCTTTAACAATCCCAAGGAGCACAAACGGACCGACCGTTTCGCGCACCTTGCGATGGGCGCGACGAAAAACGCGATGCGCGATTCTGGCATCGACCTCGACAAAGTGAATCGTGACCGCTTCGGCGTGCTCGTGAGCAGCGGCATCGGCGGACTGAAAACGCTCGAAGACCAGCACAGCGCGCTGGTCAACAAGGGCCCGAGCCGCGTCTCCGCCTTTACGATTCCGATGCTCATCAGCAACATGGCAAGCGGCCTGATCTCGATGGAATTTGGATTGCGCGGGCCGAATATGTGCATCGTCACCGCCTGCGCGACGTCCAACAACGCGATCGGCGAAGCGTGGCGGATCATCAAATTTGGCGACGCCGATATTTTCCTCGCGGGCGGCGCGGAAGCTTCCGTCATTCCGGTCGGGCTGGCGGGGTTTTCCGCCATGAAAGCGCTGAGCACGCGCAATGACGAGCCGCAGCGCGCTTCGCGGCCATTCGATCGCGATCGTGACGGCTTCGTCATGGGCGAAGGCGCGGGCGTGATGGTGGTCGAAGAACTCGAACACGCCAAAGCACGCGGTGCGAAAATCTGGTGCGAACTTTCCGGCTACGGACTTTCCGGCGACGCCTACCACATGACGGCGCCGCCTCCCGACGGCGAAGGCGCGGCGCGGGCGATGAAAATGGCGCTCAACCACGCCGGGCTCAATCCAGCCGAGGTCGACTACGTCAACGCCCACGCCACTTCCACCGGGCTGGGCGACATCTGCGAAACGCGCGCGATCAAGACGGTCTTCGGCGATCATGCGAAAGACGGGCTCGCGATCAGCTCGACCAAATCGATGACCGGCCATTTGCTCGGCGGAGCGGGGGCGGTTGAAATGGCGGTCTGCGCGATGGCCATTCGCGACGGCAAGATTCCGCCCACGATCAATCTCGAGAATCCGGATCCCGAGTGCGATCTCGATTACACGCCTAACGTCGCCCGCGAGAAAAAGGTGCGGGTCGCGGTCAACAATTCCTTCGGCTTCGGCGGGCACAATGCAACGCTGGTCGTGAGCGAATTCAAGGAGTAGCGATTGACGCCCGAGACCCGGAACGATGGAATTTCATCATGACGGCGACGGAAATTAGGAAGTTCTGGCATACAACGCCGTTTGCCCCCTTCAACATCGTTCTCGCCGGTTCCGAAAAATTGCATGTCCCGCACCCGGACTTTCTTGCTCTTTCGCCTAACGGTCGAGTCGCACATGTCTGGCGCAAAAATGATGATTACACCGCGGTCGATGTGATGTTGATCACGGCCCTTAAGAAGACTAAGAACGGTTCAAAATCTCGACGTGGTCGGAATCGTTAAGGGAGAGACCCGCCGTCGGTTTCGCCCGAAGGCGACACCAGCCTGGTCGCGACCTGATTCAAGGATTGAGGTGTGGTCCTGGGCTAGACGTCGCCCTATGGGCGGTCATCCTGTTTAACGAGTCGCGGAGCGATCTCACGAAAATAGCCGGCACTTCAGTGCCGGATCTGCCCAGCCAGGTCCTCTCGGAGCGACGCTTGAAGGTCACACGCCTGCTCGTCGGCCGTCGCTCTGCGACGAAGGAAACCTCAATTCGAGCAAGCCCGGCTCTCAAGCGCCGGGCTATTTTCGTTCCGCCCCTCCGGGGCAGCTCCTGCGGGCGACGCGAAACAGATACCTTCGCAGAGCGAAGCCTCTACAGCCAGAGCGTAGGCGGCGCCAACTCCACGACATTCCTGGCCGGATCGCGGAAGTAGATTGAGCGGCCGCCGCTCGGCCAGGTGACTTCGGCATCGATCGCAACGCCGAAGTCCGTTAGTCGCGCCCGCCACCGGTCCAGCTCAGAGGCCTCGACCACGAATGCGATGTGCCCTTCTCCGCTCGCGCCATGCGTTGGTACCCCGGCATCCGGCAGGCGCGTCCGTTCCGGATCGAACACCAGCAGGACCGTTTCACCGCAGCGAAACGAAATTCCCCGACTCTCCATAATGGAAATGATCTCAAGACCGAGAACATTGTGATAAAACCGTTTCGCGGCGTCGAGATCGCTCGTGTAAATGGCAGCCTCGCTGAGTTGACCGAGCCTCATCGGACGAGAATGGGGGCGACTGGCGCGGCCGGCAAGGTCCAGTTGCCGCTAAGATCTACACCAGGTTAGCTGGCTTACACCTATTCCTCCCGCAACCCTCGCGAGATGCAATCCTCAGGTGTGATCGCCGCCTTGAACGATCGTGGCCGCGGTCTGTCAAGCTTTGATGCCTGGCCTCTAAGCACCTGCTGAGCGCCTCCGGCGACCGCCCCAGCTGCATTTGGAACACGTCCGCGACCTTCATCAGCGCGACCTCCACCAGGGCGGCGGTCGCGTCTACCTCCCTTTCGCCCTGCATCGGAAATATCCAAACGCCGAGCGATCCTGGGCTTGGCAATACGTCTTCCCCGCCGAGAAATTGTCGAGTGACCCGCGCGGCAGGGAAAAGCGCCGCCATCACCTTGGGAAAAAGAACCTTCAGAACGCGGTCAAGACGGCCATTCGCGCGACCGGCGTCGCCAAAAGCGCCAGTTGTCACACCTTTCCGTCACAGTTTCGCCACCCATTTGCTTGAAAGCGGACAGGACATCCGTACCGTGCAGGAGCTCCTCGGGCACAAAGACGTCTCCACGACAATGATTTATACCCATGTCCTGAACAAACCGGGTTTCGGGGGACGGAGCCCACTCGATTACCGAAGGCCGACACCAAACTGGGGTCGGGACTCCGAAATAGACGAAAAATCTTCTTCTAATTCTCGTTAGGCCGTATGCCTACAAACCCGTAAAAGATCTCGCTGCTGGTAGGCTTCGGCTGTTGCGGACTCTATTTTGTTGCGGAGGTCCTCAATAGTGTATGGCTCGCCGTACTTTCTTTTGTTGTCGGCATAGGGGCCTTCTTGTGGTCCTTCGTGTTGCACCGGCGAAGGCGAAGCGGCGCAACTGCTCAGTCTGCGCCGAAAAGCGCCGGCCAGCCACTCTGGCTCAGACTTATGTCGCTGTTCGTCCTGGCTGCTGTGACCCTTTCTGCCTCCTGGTGGCTCCCGTACACAGGAAGCACGCTTGATTTCCTTCATCGTGTCATCGTTTCGGCCTTTTCGTTCGTTTTCGCCGTGTCGATTTATCTATTGGATGGTGGTATTGGACGCGAAAGGCCTAACCAATCGCTGCAGCTGACGCCGAGCCGCCGTAATATCCAGTTTTCATATGATCAAAACCCTTAAATCCGTAGCCCGCGCGCTCTCGCTCGCCGCTGCTGAGCTCGGTCTCGTTAGGCAAATGAGGCTCCCGCGATCTTATCGTATCTCTATCGCACTGTTTTCGCTCTGTCTCTGCGGTTGCTTTCAGCTCGGAAATCCCACCTTCCTCTGGCGGCTTCGCCCTTCTTGAACCAGATTTCGGCATTCTGGCATACGAGCGTGGCCAACCGTTCGGGGCATCAGGCCCCGACGAGAATCTCCTCTACATAGCCATGGTTTGCCCTGGGGTGAAGGTCCACCCTCACTGGGGCATTCCAGCCATATCGGAGTCTTCACTTCATCCCAATATTGCTGGTGGATAAATTCAGGTGAAATCGAGTTCTCCTACAGTTGGAACCGCGTTGTCGATACGGTGCGGATTCTTGGATTCCGGTTTGATCGAGCGGCGGGCAACGCCTTTATTGCTCGTCGAACGGCTGAGGGACGATGGTCGGTTCAGCAGCTTGCAAGTATCTGAGCGCGGTCGATCTGCCGACGGCACTGCGACAAATCAAGCGGCAGGTTCCTCAAGACCGCTTTATCGCGGAATTT
>CAVRGZ010000004.1:0-412090 GCA_963720895.1 uncultured Verrucomicrobiae bacterium | reverse complement strand
TCCCGCCGCGCGCCCTGCTCGACGAGCTGGTGCGCGTCGGCTCGGTGGAGCTGCAGGCCACCCGCGACGTGCGCCTGTTGCAAAAGGCCTACATTCCAGCGACGGATAGTAGCGAGCGTCTCGAGATGCTGGGAGAGGACGTCGCCGAGTTCACCAGCGTCATCGCGCACAATCTCGAATCACCCGCCCACGATGCATTTCTGCAGCAGAAGGTCATCTACGACAACGTCGGTGGCGACGGCCTCTCCGATCTCCGCGCCGAGCTGCGCCGCCTCGGAGAGACATTCCTGCGCCGCGTGAACAAGCTCATTGCCGCGCACGACCGCGACCGCAATCCGCAGGGGCCCGGCGGCGACCGCAAGCGAGTCGTCATGGGCGTCTACTACTTTCACGACGATGAGAACGTGAAATGAGGCAATCTATGTCACAGATCGGACGCTGTTCGGCGCGCTGGTGGTGGGTGCTCGTCCTCGCCGTTCTCTGCGCCTGCGATGGCGGCACGCGCGGCAGCGGCATCGGCACCGGCATCGGCTTTGCCACCGTGAGCGGCTCGCTGGCGGCCACCTCTACGGGCGCCGCCACCCTGGCGCTCAATGCCCCGGCCGGGGACGCCAGCGCGGCGGTCGTGGTGCAGGTACGCGAAGCGCCCGACGTGCAGACGGTCGTCGATCCGGTGACCCACAGCTTCACCCTCTCCCAGGTACCCGCCGGTGACATCACCATCGACTTCATCAGCACGCAGACCGCCAGCATCTCGCTGCGCGGCCTCCCGGAGAACGTCGACCTGCAGATGGTCAACGTCATCCTCGACGGCGCCGTCGCCAAGCCCGCCGGCTTCGCGATCGCCCCCGAGGAGGGCGGCGCCGCCAACGTGCAGGAGTCCCGCCGCAAAGGGGCAACCCCGGTACAGGTGACCTTCGCACTCACCGACGTGAGCATCCCCTCCCTGCAACAGGTCGTCTGGTCGTTCGGCGACGGCACCCGCAGCGGCCGCGTCAGCACCTCGCACGAATACGCCGAGCCCGGCAACTACGTGGTCGAGGCCACTCTGGAAGGAGGCGGCGAGACGCAGCGCGCCTTCACGGTGATCGAGGCTTTCCCGCCGACGGAGCGCTCCCTGCAAGTCACCGCCAGCGCCGACCCGGAACGCGGTCGCGCTCCGCTCAACGTCCTCTTCCACGCCGCCACCGAGAACGAGGTCGGCAGCGTCGACTACGAGTGGAACTTCGGCGACGGCAGCCCCAACGATTTTGGTCCGGCGCCGCGCCACGCCTTCACCCTGGACGGCATCTACCTCGTGCAGGTAACCGCCGTCGATGCGGAAGGCAACACCGAGCGCGACGTCGTTCAGGTCGAGGTCAGCAGCGGCGTCAACACCGTGCCCCTGAGTGTCACCGCTTCGGTCGACGTGCCCTCGGGCACCGCTCCGCTGACCGTGAACCTGATGCCGACCATCCGCGGCTCCGGGCTGGTGTCGATCGAGTGGGACTTCGACGACGGGACCGCGACCAGCACGCAGCCGAGCCCCGAGCACACCTATGTCACTCCGGGTATCTACTTCCCCACGGTGACCGTCACCGAGTCGTCCAGCGGCGACAAGGTCAGCGCCCAGGTCATGGTCGAGGTGCTCGCCGCCTCGCCGTGACCGCCCTGGGGGCGCGGCCACCTTGGCCGTTCTTCTCTTTGAGCGCCATTTGCGGCCGGGACGGCCGCGCTCCCAGGTGACAGGCGCCGCCGAGGCAGCTAATCTGAGCCCGGTGAGCGACCCCACGCGCATCGTTACCGACTCGATGGGCGGCATGCAGATGCCGCAGGCGGCGGTGTGGAGTCCGCTGGTCACCGTGGTCCTCGGCCTCAACCCCGGCTGGTTCACCGGCCCCGGCACCAACACCTATCTCGTCGGCAGCGGCACCCGACCACTCCTGCTGGACACCGGCCAGGGCGTCGAGGGCTACGTCCCGCTCCTGCAGGAGACCTGCGGCTCGCTGCGCCCCTGCGACGGGCTGCAGGCGATCGTGCTCACCCACGGCCATCCCGACCACATCGGCGGCGTCGAGCAGCTGCAGCAAGCCTTCGGACCGGTGCCGCTCTACAAGATGCCGTGGCCACAGCGCGACCCCGCCGGACTCTCGTTCACGGCGCTCGCCGATGGCGACACGGTCGCCACCGAGGGCGCCACCCTGCGCACCCTCTGGACTCCGGGACACGCGCGAGATCACCTCTGCTTCTATCTCGAGGAGGAGAAGGCGCTGTTCACCGGCGACGTCGTCCTCGGCGCCGGCACCACGGTGATCCCCGACGACGGCGATCTCGGCGATTACCTGCGCTCACTGCGCCACCTGCTCGAGCTCGACGTCGAGGTCATCTACCCGGCGCACGGCCCGGCGATTCACAACCCGCGCGAGAAGATCGAGCAGTACATCGCCCACCGCGAGCTGCGCGAGCGCCAGATCCTCTCCTGCCTCGACGACGGCCTCGACGAGACCACCGCCATCGTCAAACGCGTCTACGCCGACGTCCCCGAGGCGCTGCACTTCGCCGCCGCCATGTCCGTCAACGCCCACCTCCGCAAGCTGGAATCGGAGGGCGCCGTGCGCCGCGACGGCGCCGCCTGGCGGCGCACGCGGTAGGGATGGGGACAGGCTACTTTTGATGCGCTGTCCCCGTGGCCGGGGACTACAGCGCCACGCGGCCGCCGTAGGCGGCGACCTCGGTCTTCCAGCCGAAGCGCTCCTTCACTCGCGCCGCCATGGCGGCCGCGGCGGCGGGCTCGCCGTGGACCATGTAAGTCAGGCGCGGGGCGCGCTCGAAGCCCTCGAGCCAGCGAAGGATGTCGTTGTAGTCGCCGTGCGCCGAGAGGCCGCCGAGCTCCAGCACGCGGGCGCGCACCGGCACCATCTCGCCGAACATCTTGAGCTTCCTCGGCGCCCTCGAGCAGGCGGCGGCCGCGGGTGCCGGCCGCTTGATAGCCGACCAGAAGCACCGTGGTGCGCGGCTCGGGAAGACGGTGCTGCAGGTGGTGCAGCACCCGGCCGCCGGTGGCCATGCCGCTCGCCGAGATGATGATCAGCGGCCCGGGATGGCCGTTCAGCGCCTTCGACTCGCGCGGCGTGGCGACGAACTGCGTGCGCCGGGTGCGCAGCGGCGAGCGCCCCTGCACCGCCTTGGCCTCGGCGTCGAAGTCCTCGGCGTGGCGCATGTACACCTCGGTGACGTCGGTCGCCATGGGGCTGTCGACGTACACCGGCAGCACCGGAATGCGCTTCTGGTCCTCGAGCTGCCCGAGCAGATAGAGGACGTCCTGGGTGCGGCCGACGGCGAACGAGGGAATCAGCAGACAGCCCTTCTGCGCCACCACCTCGTTGACGACGCGCTCGAGATGAGCGCTGGTGTCGCCGCCGTCGTGCAGCCGATCGCCGTAGGTGGACTCCACCAGCAGCAGGTCGGCCTCGTGCACCGGCACTGGGTCGCGCAGGACCGGCGCATCGTAGCGCCCCAGGTCACCGGAGTAGAGGATCCGGGTGTGACGACCGCGGCGGCGCACGTCCACCGCCACGCACGCCGAGCCGAGGATGTGCCCGGCGCGCGTCAGGGTCACCGTCAGATGCGGCGACACCTCGTGGGCCTCGCCGAGCGCAATCGGCTCCAGCCGCTCGAGTGTCGCCGCGGCGTCCTCGGCGGTGTACAGCGGCAGCGCCGGATGGTGCTTGGAGTACCCCTTGCGATTCGCGTAGGCGGCCTCTTCCTCCTGCAGCTTGGCGGAATCGGGGAGCATGATGTGCAGCAGGTCCGCCGTCGCCGGTGTGCACAGAATCCGCCCGGAAGCCCGCCGCCAGCAGCCGCGGCAGATAGCCGGAGTGGTCGATGTGGGCGTGGCTCAGAAAGACCCAGCGGACGGCGCGCGCGTCGAAGGGCGGCTTGCTCCAGTTGCGCAGGCGCAGCTCCTTGAGTCCCTGGAACATGCCGCAGTCGATCAGCGCCGTCTCCCCCTCGACCTCGATGAGAAACTTGGCGCCGGTCACCGTGCCCGCCGCCCCGCAGAAGGTCAGGCAATCTTCCGCCGCTTCCTCGCGCTTTGCAGTGGTACTCATCGGCCAACACTCCCCACCGGCATGCGCAGCGTCAGCACCGGCGCCGCACAGCCGCGAATGACCTTGATGGCAACGCTTCCGAGAAAGAAACGCGCCAGGCCGCGCCGCGCCCGCATGGCCACCACCACTAGATCGGGCCGCAGGCGCTTTATCGACGCCAGAATCGCCGCCGCCGGCTCGCCCTCGACGACGCGGAGCCGATACGGCACCGGCGATTTCCGCAGCAGGTCGGCAAGCCGCGCCCCCGCCCGCTCGCGAATCGATGCGACCGACCGCGCCGGAGTCAGCCCGGGCCGGAAGAAGGGGTCGAGCTGGTGCGGACGCGGGACGACGTGGACGATGTCGAGATCGGCGCCGGGCTGCCGCGCCACGTCCACCACCGAGGGCAGGACACGCTCCGATCCCTCGGTGAAGTCCATGGGGAAGAGTATGCGCCGCGCCATCGGGCGGCAGCGTACTGGAGGGCGGTCGAGCGCGCAAATGAAGAGTGCCGCCGTCTCGGCCGCAAGCGGCTCTCACAGAGCAGAGGCAGCCAAGGCTCCCGGGGCTTCCGCCTCAGCACAGGCGCGGCTGCTGCTGGGTGACGCAGTGGAACGCGCCCAGGCCCCAGACCATTTCGCGCGCGTGGATGCCGACGATGCGGCGCCCGCGGGAACAGCTCGCCGCGAGCGTCGAGAGCCGCGGCATCGTCGGGGTCATTGAAGACCGGCACCAGCACCGCGCCGTTGGCGATATAGAAGTTGGCGTAGCTCGCCGGCAGGCGCTGCTCCTCGTAGTAGACCGGCCGCGGCATCGGCAGGGTGACGATCTCGCAGCGCGCCGTCCGCCTGGTCGGTCATCGCGCTGAGGCGCTCGAGTTGTCGTGCAGCGGCTCGTAGTTGTCGTCGTCGCGGATCCTCTTCGACGCACCGTCACCACGGTGCGCGGGTCGACGAAGCGCGCCAGGTCGTCGATGTGGCCGTCGGTGTCGTCGCCGGCGATGCCGTCGCCGAGCCAGAGAACCTGCCGCACGCCGAGATAGTCGCACAGCTAGCTGCTCGATCTGCCGCGCGGTCGAGCTGCGGGTTGCGGTTGGGATTGAGCAGGCACGCCTCGGTGGTCAGCAGCGTGCCGCGGCCGTTGACGTCGATCGAGCCGCCCTCGAGCACGATGCCCGGCGCGAAGCGCGGCACGCCGAGCAGCGCGGCGATCTGCCGCGGCACGGCGTCGTCGTGCTCCCAGGGCGGGTACTTGCCGCCCCAGGCGTTGTAGCTCCCAGTCGATCGCCGCGCAGCTCGGCGCCGTGCGGCGTCGCGCGGTCACGAAGATCGGGCCGTGATCGCGCATCCAGGCATCGTCGGTGGGATGCGATGGAGAGCGACGTTGTCGAGCGCCACGCCGCCGGCGCAGCAGACGCTCGCACGTCGGCCGCCGCGGCGTCGTCATCGACGAGGATGTTGACCGCGCTCGCCCGGCGCCAGGGCGCGCACCATCTCCGCGCAGACGCCGGGGATCGGCTCGAACTTGCCGGGCCACGTCGCCTCGTTGTGCGGCCAGCCAGCCAGGTGGCCGCATGCGGCTCCCACTCCGCCGGCATGCGGAAGCCGAGCGCCGCCGGCGTTCTGCGCAGTCTCATCAGGACGCGTCGCGGCAGTGTGGCCGGCTCGATCGCCAGTCGCGGTCGAGGAACGCTGCAGCAGCCCGCCGTAGGCGTCGATGCGGCGGTCGCGCAGGAACGGCCAGTGGCGCCGCGTCTCTCGATGCAGCCCGAGGTCGCAGTCGCGCAATCAGGATCTCCTCGCGGTCGTGGCTGGCGCGCGCCAGCACGCGGCCGAACGGGTCGGCGACGAACGACGCCGCCCCAGAACTCGAGGCCGCCCTCGACGCCGACGCGGTTGACGACCGCGACGAACACGCCGTTGGCGATCGCGTGGCAGCGCTGCATGATCTCCCACGCCTCGTGCTGCGCGGCGCCGAACTCGGCCTTCTCGCGCCGGTGCCAGCCGATCGCCGTCGGATAGAAGAGGATCTGCGCGCCGCCGAGCGCCGTCAGCCGCGCCGCCTCGGGAAACCACTGGTCCCAGCAGACCAGCGCGCCGATCGCGCGCCGCGCACCGCGAAGCGCCTGAAAGCCGAGGTCGCCCGGCGTGAAGTAGAACTTCTCGTAGTAGAGCGGGTCGTCGGGAATGTGCATCTTGCGGTAGAGGCCGCGCAGCGCTGCCGTCGGCGTCGATCACCACCGCGGTGTTGTGGTAGATGCCCGGCCGCGCGCCGCTCGAAGAGCGAGCCGACGACCACCACCCCGTGCGCCGCCGCGGCGCGCCGAGAGCGCCTCGGTGCTCGGGCCCGGAATCGGCTCGGCGAGGTCGAAGAGCGCGGCGTCCTCGCGCTGGCAGAAGTAGCGCGAGCGGAACAGCTCCTGCAGACAGACGATGTGCGCGCCCTGCCCCGCCGCCTCGCCAATCTGCTCGACCGCCTTGCGCAGGTTGGCACCGGGGTCATCCCCGCAGGCCATCTGCACCAGTCCCAGTCGCAACGCCTTTCCCTCAGCTCGCTGCCATCAGTCGACCGATATGCCGGTTGCAGAGGGGATGCAAGAAACCTGATCGCGGACGCCGAGAGGTTGACTCGGCGGGCCCTCTTCCGACAAGAGAGCCGACAATGCCCGCGTCGCCTGAGCGGGCGCGGAGAGGAGCGCGTGCATGATCACCGTCCCGGCCATGAGGCTTCACCAGTTCGGCGTCACCTTCTACCAGGCCATCCTCAGCGTCAGCGACGTGCAGAAGCTGGTTCGCTTCGAGGTCCTGAGCTACAGCGGCCAGCGCGTCTCCGGCAAAAAGCCGAAGAAGACGACGGCGCGTGGCGCCAAGATCAACTGGGAGCTGCTCGACAATTCGAGCCTGGACGGGACTAATGGTGAGGCCGGTGACATGACAATCCAACTGATCTGCGAGCCAGAATGCCGACCCTCCAAGACCGCAACCGATATCGAGGACACGACTGCCGAAACGAATCTCAGCTCTCTCGGCCAATCGCTCCATCAATCGAACCTGGGCTTGAGCCGGCGACTGGTTGTTATCCCAATAACCGTGGTGAAGATGTTCGCCCCAAAAGAGGCGATACAAACCAGACAAGCGATCGTAATGCTTTCGAATATGATCGGTCTCGACGGAAAATTGAGGCGAGGCAGACGTGGGAGTCATGGTTTCTTGTCCGCAATCTGAGCCAGCTCGCGAGTGTAGAGTTCATTATGCGGGAACCGATCGCGCAGCTCCCCGAGAAGAGCGCTCGCCTGCCTGGGATTGTTATCGCGCAGCGCCGCCACGACGAGCAGAAGCTTCGCGAAGGGCTCCAGGTAGTATCCGTGGAGGGCGGTCTTCCTCAGTTCTTCCATTCCCTTGTCACGGTCGGTCTTTGACCCCGTCCATCGCAGGAGGACGCGAAGGGGCTCGGGTTCCAGACTGAGCAGGTAGTTCTCCACCCCGGGGCCGAGGTAGGCGTCAGACGCACTGGGATCGATCGAGAGCAATCGTTCCGCGAAAGGGCGGCCCTGTTTTGTGTAACTGAGGGCGGCGAAATTTCGCTTCTCAATCAACCCGGCATAATTCGCGCGGAGGCCAAAGACCAGGGATTTCACAAACAACGCATTCGTGTCTTCGCTCGATTTCTCCAACGCGACATCGGCCAGACGATCGGCCTCATCGAGTCGCTGCGTAAAATGCAGTTTTACCTCGGGATCCGGCGATAGCTTCTTTCGGTCGCTAAAGCGAGCGTCGTTCACGAACAATTCAGCCTCGAGCGAACCGAGGCGAGCTAACTCAGAGAACAGGTAAGCAGCAGCATCCGATGCCGGCGCGAGACAATCATCGGGATGCGATTCCCGCCATTGATCAAAGACTCGATGGGCTTCGCCGAACCGCAGGTCATACATACAAAGCCAGCCGCGATAGATCTGATCCGGTGGGAGACTTATATCCGCAGCGATCCCGTGAGTAAGCGATGCGAGGAGGAGCAAGGACGCGCCGAGAAGCGGGCGGCTAACCGGGGAGGCCATAAGCATAAACACGGCGCAGATTATACTCGAATATCCTCGCGGGCAGAAGACGGGTGACGACGCGACGCCCCCTGACGATTAACGGATTTTCCCATTGGCCGATCCTTCCCATCAACTGCGAACGCTGTTGCATGTGCCTGGTTCTTTTGCGCCGCAGAAATTCATAACGGCGCAGAGCTCGCGCCAGAGTAGGCTCTTGCTCCACGGAGCGGGCAAGAACAAATGCGTCCTCCAGCGCCATGCATCCGCCTTGCCCGAGATTTGGAGTGCAGGGATGAGCCGCGTCGCCCATTAACGTGACGTGGTCGATTCCCCAGCGCGCCAGAGGCGGCCGATCGCGCGCGCCATGTTTCAAGATTTTGCCCTCCTCCGTCGCCTCGAGAAAGTGAGCGATCGGCTCGTGCCAGCCGTCAAACATTTCTTGCAATTCCTTCTTCCTTCCGCCTGGCCCGTCGACGTGATCTTTCGGGACGTTCGCGGTCGCGTACCAGGTGAAATCGTCATGTCCGGTATTCAAGATTCCGAACCGTTTGCCGTTGCCCCAGGTTTCGCTGTTGTAACCCGGCATCGTTTCCGGGCCAGAGTAGCGCACCAGGCCGCGCCAGATGGCGTAACCCCGGTAAACGGGCTCGGAGGCTCCGAAGAGCTCAGACCGGACGCGCGAGCGGCTGCCGTCGGCGCCGACGAGCGCGGCGTGTTCTTCTATCGCGCCGTTCTTAAAGTGAATCTGAACCTTGCCTCTCGCTTGCTTCAGATTCTCAAGTTCGTAACCGAGACGGAGGCATTCCGACGGAAGCGCCCGCAACAGGATCGCGAGCAGATCCGTCCGTCGGATACACACGGCCGGGACATCGAATTTTCCCAGAGCGATGTTCATCAGAATTCCACCGGTTGCGGCGCGAACGAGAAAATGCGTGTTGGGCCCACTTCTTGCCACGACTTGATCGAGCAATCCCAGGCCTCGTAAGACCCGGGTCGCGTTCGGCCACAGCATCATCCCCGCGCCAACTTCTCGCAGGCGATCAGCCCTTTCGTAGACAACGACGGGAACGCCGACTTGATGAAGCGCCAACGCCGTCGCGATTCCTCCTATTCCACCGCCGACAATTCCGATCTGACAACGACGCAAGGATTGAACTCTGGAAAGGAGCGTGGTCAGCAGCCGATAGACAGCGCAGGTGGGTGCCTGTTCAATTCAGCCAGACGTGTAACCTGCCGGTTAGAAGATTGTAATCCCACTGGGATTAATAACGCGTCGCGGGACACTCCCGGTCAAATCTCGATGCATCCAGGTGATTTGCAGGCGGTCTACGGCGGGCGCGCTATCCTCTGGTGATGCCACGAATAGACTGCGCTTCTTCGCAACCCAGCTACCGCAACGTGAGCGTTCGTCGCTGGGCAACGAAACTGTGGCGCGATGCGATCCTGCAGCGTGCCCAGCCGATCGCCACGCCGCCGGACCGACCGACCCCCGCTAATTGGACCGAGGATCGAATCACCGCCGCGTGGCTGGGACATGCGACCGTCCTGATTAATTTCTTTGGCCTAACGATTTTGACCGACCCGGCTCTCTTTCCCAGAATAGGAATCCGCCTGCCGGGAATGACGCTCGGCCCGCGGCGATTGATCGCGCCGGCCTTGCATCCTAAAGAGCTGCCAAAGATTGACCTCGTTCTCGTCTCGCACGCGCACTTCGACCACCTCGATCGGCAAACTCTGCGCTTCTTCAATTCGTCCACCCAGGTCGTGACGGCGGCGCGCACGCGAGACCTTTTTCCCGGCAAGCGGTGTCGCGATGATTTATCCGAATTACGCTGGGGCGAAAGCAAAACAGTTACGAGCCGCAACCGGAGCGTGAAAATCATGGCCTTCCCCGTGAAACATTGGGGAGCGCGTCTGCACTACGACAGCTACCGTGGCTACAACGGCTATCTCGTCGAGCGCGAAGGGCGACGCATCATCTTCGGCGGCGATACTGCCTTGAGCGACACTTTCACCTCATTGCGCGACCGGCGCGGGATCGATCTTGCGATCATTGGCATTGGTTGTTACAACCCGTGGATTCGCACCCATTGCACTCCCGAGCAAGCTGTGAGTATGGCGAACGACGCGGCCGCGCGCTTTATCCTGCCAGTGCACCATCAAACTTTCCGCCTCAGCTTCGAATCGGCGCGCGAACCGCTCGTGCGCTTCGAAACCGCTTTGGCCCGGGAACCTGATCGCATCGCTCTGCGAGAGATCGGCCAAACTTTCTTGGTCCCGCGATGAAATTTGCCGCACTGTCACCTTCGTGATGCGCTCGGTTTGGCGGCACTTTCCGAGGCACGAAGAGACTCCAGCCAAGATGTAGAGCATGCCTCGCCACCGGTCCGTCTGCTCCGGAGTCCTATCCCCGAGAGCAATGCGGGTGTCGAGAAACCCGCACGAATTCGTTCTCGAACGGCAGGCTGTGGTGCTGCGGAGCAGTGACCGCTGCGCCAGGCACGTCAGATGATCCCCGGATTTACCCGCCTAACGAGAAGGACGTTCGCGTCAAACGGTAGCCCCGAAAAGGGCGCCGACTCCGGCCGTCACCGCCATCGCCAGCGCTCCCCAAAAGGTCACCCGCACGACTGATTTCCAGACGGGCGAGCCGCCGACCCGGGCGGCGAGTGTGCCGAGGAGGGCGAGAAAAAACAGGGAGCTCACCGAGACCGACCAAATCAGTGTGGAGACAGGCGCAAGGAAAACAATCAAAAGCGGGAGGGCCGCGCCGACGGCAAAAGTCACGGCGGAAGCCATCGCAGCCTGCACGGGTCGGGCACTGAGAGCGTCGGAGATACCAAGCTCGTCCCGGGCGTGGGCGCCCAAAGCGTCTTTGGCCATGAGTTGCGCGGCGACCTTGTCGGCGAGCGCGCTATCAAGACCTCGTTTCACGTAGATGTCTCTCAGTTCGGCGTGCTCACGTTCGCCATCCGTCACCAACTCCTCCCGTTCCCGATCGAGATCGGCACTCTCGGTATCTGCCTGCGAACTGACGGAGACATACTCGCCTGCAGCCATCGACATCGCGCCCGCTACCAGACCCGCGATTCCCGCCACGAGGATGCCGCCGCGGCCAGATTCGGCTGCCGCCACACCGACGATTAGACTCGCGGTGGAGACGAGCCCGTCATTCGCCCCGAGGACCGCAGCCCGGAGCCATCCGATGCGGTGGGTACGATGAACTTCCAGATGTTTAACCACGATGATCTTGTGACAGATCGACTGTGAGAGAGCAAGCTGTGGATGTCAGGATCCAACAATCCCGGTGAAAAACTTAAACAAAGCCGAGGAAGACGAGTTCCTTGAGCAGCTGCGCGTTTGGAATTCGAGGACGATTGGGACCGGCAAATGGATGCCGATGCCAGTGCGGGCAAGCTCGACTTTCTCGTGCGCGAGGCGGATGACGCAACCCGAGGCGGATCATTGCGTGACTGGCCAAACCGACCACGGCCCTGACCTCCAGGACGACCCCCGCAATTCTGAGAGCATTATGCAAAGCTGCCGCCGAAGTCCGGTGACTTGCCCGATAAAGTCTACCTGTTTTGGAAGAATGATCCTGGACACAGTTCCTTACATTTCAAGATGTTGACTGGACAAGATGGCCTCTGGTCGGTCCGCATCGGACGACAATACCGGACGCTCGCCCGACGCGATGGCGAACTCGTGGTGTGGGTTTGGATCCGTCACCGCTCGGAATACGACCGGCTGGTGCAATAACGAAATTCGGTATCGAGGTCGCAGTGCGGTTGCGCACTCAGGTTGTCGACCCCGATCTTCGCCCGCCGACGCCGCGGCTAGTCAGAAATTTCAGCCTCGACCAGTTTTGCCAGCAGGATAAGGGACTCCTGCCAGCCAAGATAGCAGGCCTCCGGCGGAATCGCTGCGGGAACCCCTTCCTGAACGATACTCAGTTCCGTACCGCAGGAGACCTTCTTCAGGTCGATCGTCGTCTCCATTTCTCCGGGCAGGTTTGGGTCGTCGAATTTGTCGGTGTAGCGGATGCGTTCGTGTGGCTTCAGTTCGAGATATTCTCCACCGAAAGAGTGAGTCGCGCCGCTGGTGAAGTTGGTGAACGACATCTTGTAGGTGCCGCCGACTTTTGCCTCGATGTGGTGCACCTTGCCGGTGAATCCGTTCGGCGGAAGCCATTTCACCTTGGCCTCGGGATCGAGGAACGCCCGGTAGATTTTCTCTGGTGCGGCCCGGATGACACGATGAAGACGAATGGTGTTTGTGGACATGATGACTAATTCCTGCGGTCGCTGGCGGGCGCAACTTCAGGCATGTCTCCCGAGCGTGCAGTTGCATACGGAACGCACGCTAGCCGGCCGAGGAATTCAAAGCCGCGGCACAATCACGGTGCGGGTGTAATCGGCGGAATTCTCAACTGCATCCAGCGACGCGTTGATCTGCGCAGCGTCGAGATCGACAAAGCGCAGCGTCTCTTGCGGAAAGCAGAGCTTCCCACTACACGCGAGTTCCATGAGCGATGATAGTTCCGTCGCCAGGTGATCGGAAACGCCGATAATCTCGGCTTCCTTGTTGATGATCTCGGTATAGGGAAGAACTGAGATGGCCTCCGCCGTCAGGCCGACAAGCGCGGCCCGGCCGAAAATACCGAGGCATCGGACGGCTTGCCCCATTGTCAGGGCAGAGCCAACGAGTTCGATCGAGACCTCAACTCCCTTTCCGCCGGTCGCTTCTCGAATCTGCTCGGCGGAATCGCCCGCGGTCGCATCGATTGGAGTGCCCCCGAACGCCGCGATCGAGGCGAGTTTGGCTGGGTTGATATCGACGACGTATATCTCTCGACAGTCGAAGGTTCTTGCCAGTTGAAGAGCGGAAAACCCTAATCCGCCGAAGCCGAAAATGGCGACAGAATCACCGCTTCGCACACGCGCCTTGTTCAAGGCATGCAGCGCTGTGGCAGAGGAACACATCATAATTGCTCCGTGCTCGAACGGAATCTCGTCTGGGAGAAGAAAAACACTTCGACCGGGGACTTTGATGAACTCGGCATAGCCGCCGTCGCGATGCTTTCCAATCATTTGTCCCTCGACGCAGAATTGCTCGTCCCCGCGACTGCAAAAAGCACAGCTCCCGCAGCTAACCAGGTAGTGCACATAGACGCGGTCGTTTGGCGAGAGGTGCGCCACTTCTTCGCCGACCGCTTCCACGCGCCCCGCCACTTCGTGCCCGAGCGTCAACGGCAAACAATCGATTGCCGAAATGCCACCGCGATAGTGCGCATCGGAATGGCAAATTCCGCAGGCTCCTACTCGGACCAGAACATCGGACGGCCCGATCTTTGGAACTGCGACCTCGGCATCTTCCAGCGGTTCGCCGACCTGCACGAGTTGGACAGCCCTCATAAAAGCGTTTTCCATAGGCCGCAGCTGGTGATGGTTGCCACCGCCAAATCAACCATCGACACCGTGCTTAAGCTGGCGTTCGTTCTCCGCCTTGTCGAATCGCCCGTTCGATTCCGCGATGAGTCCGTCGTGGTCGATTTTCCAAAGTTCGTACCCGCTGATGCGAACACATTTTCCAGTGCCACCCGGTGCGGTGTTCGTGCCAGTGAATGTCCAATGGAACTTCGTTCCATCCGAATCGCGCGTCACCCGATCCATGTCAGAGCGTGAATGTTGGCATCAGTAGGCCCTCCCAACCTGAAAACATTCCAGGATTCACGCGCTGGCCCTTCTTGTAGCGCTCTGAGGAGGCGGTTTGCCTGGCCCGTAAAACAGGTTCATGCCTCACCTGATCCGGGCGCCTTGCACGACGAGTATGAAGATGGTCGCGGCGAGCGTGAGCACGCCGAAGGCGGCGTGGTAAATGGGACGGCGGGTTCGCGCGACCAGGAGGGAGAGCACCATGATCGAGCCCGGGATGAAAAGGACGAAGTCAACCGGTGCGGAGGGATAGATGGTCCAGTTGCAGAGGAGGGCGGTGCCCCAGGCGCCGGCGTTAGCGCGGAGGAAGATGGTGCTGTTTTCGTAATAATGCTCCCGCAGATTGATCGTCTCACCCGGCTCGGGCGGGCGCGGGAAGAGGAGCACCGTCATAAGGAAAACGAGCGCGGTGAGGGCGATGAGGAGGAGGAATGAGACCAGGCGCCAGCTCGTAATGTCGCGCACGGACCAGAGCGACCACCAGTTATCGGCGTCGCTCAGGAGCAAGGTGAGAATCCAGACGCTATGCACCCAGTAGTTGCGCACCCGGCGCCGTTCCTCGACCAGTCGGCCGACGCCGGTCATGAGCTGCGCGACGGCCACGCCGAGCACAACGGAGTAGAAGACAGCGACGAAGTCGAACGGGCGCACCGCAACAGTGAAGCGATTTCGCCTGCGGCGGGCAATCGGCATCTTGGCGGGTTCCTCCCAGCTTCGGACTCGGGCTGGGAGGATTGGCTGACGGTAACTTGGCAGAAGTGACAATAAAAGTGACCAGTGACGATCTGAAAAGCTGAAATTGGGCGGCATGGCGGCTGCCTCGAACACATCGCCGGGAGCTTTTAGTCGACGCCACCCGGGCTTTCTCATAATCGCGGGTGCGGCGCCCGTCCTTTTCCCCCGGAAACGCCTGCGCGGCCTCGATTCCTGCATCGCCGTTGGCCGGTCTCTCTTGCGGTTCGGTCAAGGACCGAGCTCAAGCCGACTTCCACCTGATTCGCTACCCAGTCTTACGGCCGCGAGAGCATCAAAGCTGATGAAACGCCGCTGGCGTTCCTTATTTGTTATTGGCTGACGGTTGTTGGGAAGACGCGGAAAGCCGGTTGCCCTCAGGCGCCGCATCCGATCTCCAGAACCTTCCGAAGTTTCTTCGCCTTGAGCTGCCAGACCGTCACTGAGGCGCCCTCGTAATACGCGGAGTAAAGAACGATCTCAAGATGTCTGTCGCCATCGAGATCGAGCAGAGCCGAGACTTCGTAGCGGTAGGGGGTTCGCGATTCGCTCGCCTTCCGATAGAACTCGCCGTCGATCAATTTGGTCTGCGCCTTGCCACCCACGACATTGCGCAGGAGGACGAACGAATAATTGCCGGCCTCTGCGTGGTAGGGACTTTCGCCCGGTTGGCCGGGATAGTTCGTCGCGCTGAGCAGGACTTCATCTTCACCATCGCCGTCAAGGTCGATCCGGAGCAACTGGGTGATTTTTACGACCGGTTTGGCGATACCCCTGCCGACCAGAAAATCGTGCGCCGCTTTCAGATAAACTTCCTGAGTTTTGTCGGAAGATTTGGCGGTCCGGGGCATTGGATTCCACGGGACCGCCAGCGCAATCGCGCTTTTTTCGGTCGCAGGTTGGATGGTTTGTTCCCAGACGTCAGGGCACACCTCTGCGTTCGGGGCGGCTTGGCCGCCGACGCCATCGCCGGTTTTCCCCGTGAGGGTGAAAAGGCGATATTTTCGTCCGGGTTTGAGGACCTTCCCGGCCTCTTCGCTCGAAAGCCATTTGCCGCCGGCATGCGCGCCAATAATCAGTCCACTGGGAAGATCAACGAACGTGGGCAGATCCGCTGACTCGGCGCTGGCTGAGAACGTCAGGACGATTGCAACTAACGCGCGAGCGATATGCGAATTCCTGTATTTGGAGCGTGCGATCAACGGGATAAAGACAGGCTCGCGGGAAACCAACAAGTGCCGGAGCGAGCCGATCTTAGCAAATCGAGGCGGGCGCTGTCATCATCCCGTTGCCGGTCGGGGATGACAGCGCGGTGCGCGTAGCTTAGGTTCCGAACAGCATATGAACGAACCTGTTTACATCCTCGGCGCTGGCCGAACCGATTTTAAGCGCAACCTTAAAAAAGAAGGCAAAGCCCTCCGTGACATCATTGTTGAAGCGGGCCAGAAAGCTATTGCCGAAGCGAAGATCGATCCGGCTGAAATTCAAGCGGCGGCGGTAGGGAATTTCAATGCCGGGCAGTTCACCAAGCAGCTCCATCTCGGCGCGTTCATTCCGGAGATCGATGAGAAACTTCACGGCATCCCGACGATGCACACCGAAGCGGCCTGCGCTTCCGGCGCGCTTTCCGTCCTCCTCGGCGCGCAATGGATCATGGGCGGATTTCATGACGCCGTCCTCGTCGTCGGCGCAGAACAACAGAAAACCATGTCGTCACGCGATGGTTCCGACGTGCTCGGGGCGGCGGCTGATTTCGACGTCGAACGGCCGGAATATGGCGACTTCATGTTTCCGAAATTGTTCGGGCGCATCGCGCAGATCTACATCGACAAATACGGGGCTTCGCCGGACGACCTCGCAGCGGTTGCTTACAAAAATTACGCGCATGCCGCGTTAAATCCGCTCGCCCAGATGCGCGAGGCGAATCTGACTTACGATTGCGCGTCGCAGGTGTCGGACAAAAATCCGAGCGTTGCGCCGCCCTTGCGAGTTTCCGATTGCTCGCAAATCACCGACGGCGCGGCCGCGGTTGTTCTCGTCTCGGGCAAATATCTCGACAAACACGGCATTGATAAATCGAAGGTCCCGCAGCTGCTCGGCTTCGGACACACGACCGATTACCTGGCGTTGGAGAAAAAAGACGCGCCCACTTTCAGCACCGCGCGCAAGGCCGCCGAAAAAGCATTTGGAATGGCGAACCTCAACCCTCGCGATATGAACGGCGCGGAAGTGCACGATTGTTTCTCGATTACCGAGATCGTGGCCTACGAAATTCTCGGCCTCGCTGAGCCCGGCAAGGGCGCCGAGCTGGCCAAGAGCGGCGCGACCGCGCTCCCGCAAGTGCGCGGCGAACACGTCAGCGGCAAGATCGACTTCGAGATTCCGGTCAACGCCGGCGGCGGCCTGATTGGCGACGGCCATCCGGTCGGCGCGACGGGCGTGCGGCAGGTGGTCGATGCTTATCAACAGCTGACCAACCAGTCGGGCGCGCACCAGATCCCGGGCGCGAAAAAATTTCTCACCTTCAACATGGGCGGCAGCCTAACGACTTCCGTGGCCATGATCTGGGGTCGAGACTGATTTGTGGATGCCTTCTCAGTGTCTGGGTAGCGCCCACTCTTTTCGACGAACGAACGCGTCATGCGGGTTTCGGGGAGCGCGGGCGCCCCGCCCGCTCTTTTTGGCGCCTCGTCAAAAAAGCTCCGCGTGCCCCGGGTGTGTCCCGCGAGGCGCGTGACCCAGCGGGCGGGGCGCGCCCGCGCTCCCCCGGAGTTCTGCGCGCCATTTCGGATAGTAGACGATAAAGTCACGCCGGACTGATTGAAGCGAAGCATCTTAGCTTAGAGGGCATCTAAAAAGTCGATTTCGACTGGGCAAATTGTAGGGCAACCGCTTCGGTTGCCCAGTTTCTACCCCAGCAGCAACCGAGGCAGGCGAAGCGCCCGCCCTACAAATTCGGCGATCAACCCGACTTTTTAGATGCCCTCTAAGCTTAGATCTTCTCGGGGGTGTAGGTCGCTTCCCCGGTTTGGCCGTCGAGGTGAGCGGTCCCGATTCTCTTCGGCGGAGTCGCAGTCTGATAAACCGCCAGCGTTACGTCTTCGTGCGGAAATTCCTGCGCCATCGCCGTCATCACTTTGCGCATCAGGTCCGGAACGGTTTCCAGCGCGACGCTGGAATAGAGAACCAGGCCGAGCTGGTTTTGCTCGGTCAGTTGGGTGCGATGGATCACGCCGCTGTAGGCGTCCTCCTGACGAAGCCGGTTGAGAAAAGTCCAGTGGCGCTGGGTCGACTCCGGCACCGCAGCGGCACTTTCCGCTCTTTGCTGTTGCACCGAAGGGGTGGGTGACTCTGCTGAACGTTCCGATCGACCGCAGGCTGCCAGAAGCGCGAGGCTCAGCCCGACGAGGAAATTGGCCTTCTTTAGGTTCACTCCTTTAATCCTATGAAGTTTTTCCTGTTTCGCGAACCCGATTGCGCTTACTCGAGAAACGATAGGCGCCCAGGATACCGAGAGTACGATGGCGCTTTTCCCAATCTTTAAAGCATCGCTCTTGGCGCGCAGGTTTGGGTCGCAAACGAATTAATCGGCGATTTTTTCCGGATGGTGCGCTTTCAATTTCAAATTGAGCAGCTCGACGAAAAACGCGAAGCCCATCGCAAAGTAGGTGTAACCTTTCGGGATGTGGAAACCGGCGCCTTCCGCAATCAGATTCACCCCGATGAGGAGGAGAAAACTCAAGGCCAGCATTTTGATCGTCGGATGGCGCTCGACAAAACGGCTGATCGATCCCGAAAAAAGCATCATCACGGCGACGGCGATGATCACCGCGGCGATCATCACCGCAAGATTATCCACCATCCCGACGGCGGTAATGACCGAATCGAGGGAGAAGACCACGTCGAGCAGGACGATCTGAATCAGAACCGAAGTGAACGAAGGACCGGCCGCTCGCTTTTCAACCGACTCATCGCCTTCGAGTTTTCCGTGAATTTCGCGCGTGCTCTTGGCGAGCAGGAATAATCCGCCGGCGAATAAGATTAACGCCTTGCCGGTGACCGGGAATCCCGCGATCTCGAAGAGCGGTCTCGTTAGGCCAATAATCCAGGAGAGCGAGAGGAGGAGCAGAATGCGCATCAACATCGCCAGGCCCAGACCGATGAGACGGGCGCGTCCCCGCTCGCGGCCAGGCAATTTGCCGGCAAGAATGGATATGAAAATGATGTTGTCGATGCCAAGGACGACTTCGAGCATCGTTAGAGTCAAGAATCCAATCCACGCGTTTGGGTCGCTGAGCCATTCCATGCCCAAGGTTCGTTGCTCAGAAGAAAATTGCGCGGAGGGAAAACGATGCCCTGACGGGCGCGGATCAATTTTCGCTGTCTCGTGAGAGCGATCTTGCTAACATCCGAAGCGATGAGTGCCCAGGATACCGAGGCCACCATGGCCGTCTTTCTCGATTTGGAAAACATCGCGCTCGGCGCGCACGACGCCCAATTTCCGGCCTTCGATGTTCGCAAGGTGCTCGAGCGTCTTCTTCTCAAGGGTCACATCGTGGTGAAAAAGGCGTATTGCGATTTCGAACGCTACAAGACTTTCAAACGCGGATTGCACGAAGCCGCCTTCGAGATGATCGAGATTCCGCATGTCAGGCAATCGGGCAAAAATTCTGCCGACATCCGCATGGTGGTCGACGCGCTCGATCTTTGTTACACGAAAAGCCATGTCGATACGTTTGCCATCATCAGTGGCGACTCCGATTTTTCACCGCTCGTGAGCAAGTTGCGTGAGAACGACAAAACGGTGATCGGCGTAGGCGTTAAACAGTCGACCTCCGATCTGTTCATCAACAACTGCGACGAGTTTCTTTACTACGACGACCTGGTGCGGGCGGTCCCGGCACGAAAACGTAGCGGCGCTGCCGCGGCCAAGGCGCCGGCGAAAGCAGTGGTGGAAAAAAACCAGGGTCCGCCGATCGAGGAAGCGCTGGAACTCCTGCTTAAAACGCTCGATGCGCTGCGCACGGAACGCGGCGAAGATTCTCTCGTCCACGGCTCGCGCGTGAAGCAGACAATCAAGCGCCAGCATCCTGGTTTCAACGAACGGGCCTACGGTTTTCGCACCTTTAGCGACCTTCTTTTGGAGGCGCAAAAGCGCGGACTTCTGAAACTCGAAAGCGACAAGAATGCCGGCGGCTACTTTCTCCATTCGGACGAGTAGGGCGGCGGGTCATCGTGCCGCTGGGTCCGCGCCAGAGCCCGACGCAGGAGCGCGCCTAACTAACGAGTCCGCTGAGTAGATCTGCGGCGATCTCAAACGAGCGCAACCGCGCCGCGTGATCGTAAATCTGGGCGGTGGCAATAATCTCGTCCGCTTTCGTCTCCTTGAGCAGCATCTCCAGCCGGCGTCTCACTGTTTCCGGTGAGCCGATGGCGGAGCAGCGCGTTCGCTCTGCGACTGCCGCCTCTTCTCCCCGACTCCAAAGTCCATCCATGCTCTCCACGGGTGGAGGGAGCTTGCCCGGGCGGCCGCGGATCATGCTGAGAAATTGAAGCTGTGCGGATGTGGCAAGACGCTGTGCTTCTGCGTCCGTCGCAGCCGCGAAAATTCCGGCGCCGATCATCGCGTGTGGCTGCGCGAGAGTCGCGGAAGGTTTGAAAGCTTGTCGATAAAGCGCGAGTGCGACGTCCAGATATGCCGGCGCAAAATGGGAAGCGAAAGCAAAAGGCAAACCAAGCTCCGCGGCGAGCCGGGCGCTGAAGTCGCTCGAACCTAACAAGTAAAGCGGAACGTTCGCTCCCGCGCCCGGCACCGCCTGCAAGGCTTGGTCCGGCACCGCCGGCGCGAGGTACGATTGCAGCTCGAGAACGTCTTGCGGAAATGTGTCGCCGCTGCTGCCAAGATTGCGCCGCAAAGCTCGCGCCGTCAGTTGATCACTTCCCGGGGCGCGACCGAGTCCGAGGTCGATCCGGCCGGGAAAAAGCGCGTCGAGGGTGCCAAACTGCTCCGCGATCACGAGCGGAGCATGGTTGGGCAACATGATCCCGCCCGCGCCGACCCGGATGCGCTTCGTGCCGCCAGCGACGTGTCCGATAACGATCGAGGTCGCAGCGCTGGCAATGCCGGGAAGGTTGTGATGTTCCGCCAGCCAGTAGCGGTGGTAGCCCCATTCCTCGGCGTGCCGCGCGAGGTCGAGCGTGTTGCGAAAAGCGCGCGCCGCGTCGCCACCTTCGAGGATCGGCGAGAGATCGAGCAGGGAAAAATATTTCATGGGTGAAGTAATCTACGGATGGCGGCGACGGGGTCACATTTTTGCCTGCGCGCCTTATCCGTCATATAAGATCCATGGGGCGCATACGACCTATCTCATGGAATACAGCCAACTCGGAAAATCCGGCCTAAAAGTTTCGCGTCTCTGCCTCGGGTGCATGACCTACGGCGTCCCGGAGCGCGGCAATCACCCCTGGAGTTTGAACGAGGAGCAAAGCCGCCCGTTTGTCGCGCGTGCCTTGGAGCTCGGAATAAACTTCTTTGATACAGCGAACGCATATTCCGACGGCACGAGCGAAGAGATTGTCGGCCGCGCCCTGCGCGAAATGGGACAGCGCGATGAGCTGGTGGTCGCGACCAAAGTCTTCTTTCCGTGGCGCGATCGACCAAATACCGGCGGCCTTTCGCGCAAAGCCATCATGGCCGCGATCGACGCCAGTCTGGAGCGCCTTGGGATGGATTACGTCGACCTCTACCAGATTCATCGCTGGGATTACGACGTGCCGATCGAGGAAACGCTCGAAGCGCTGCATGATGTGGTCCAGGCGGGCAAGGCGCGTTACATCGGCGCGTCATCCATGTATTCGTGGCAATTTTGCCAGGCGCTTTATCTCGCCGATCAACACGGCTGGACGCGCTTTGTTTCGATGCAGCCACATTACAATCTGCTCTATCGCGAAGAGGAGCGGGAAATGTTGCCGTTGTGCGAGGAGGCAGGGATCGGCGTGATTCCCTGGAGCCCGCTCGCGCGCGGCCGGCTGGCGCGGCCCTGGGGCGACACGGGCGGCGGACGCGCTGCGAACGATGAATATGGCAAGACGCTCTATCGCCAAACGGAGGAGTCCGATCATATCGTAGTGAATCGCCTGAACGAACTTGCAAGGGCGAAGCAGTTGCCGCCTGCGCAGGTTGCGCTGGCCTGGCTGCTCCATAAGCCGGCCGTGACCGCGCCCATCGTGGGCGCTTCCAAGCCGCACCATCTCGATGACGCGGTCGCCGCCCTCGCGCTGAAACTATCGCCTAACGAGATCGCTACGCTGGAGGAACCATACGTTCCCCATCCGGTGCTCGGATTTTCCTAGCGGGTCTTTTTTTGAATTACCCCAGGCAAAAACACCGGGCGCAAATAGGGCTTTCCGCCCGCTGACCGCTCTCGTAACTTTCCCCCATGGAATCGCTTTATCTCATCGGCGTGGCAGCGCTGGGCGTCATCGCTCTCGTGCTCGCGATCGTGCTCTTTAATTTCTTCGGGCTCTGGCTTCGCGCCCGGATCGCAAACGCGCCGGTCGGCATCGGCAAAATGATCGGGATGCGGCTGCGCAAAGTGCCGGTCGGCCTGATCGTCGACAACCGCATCACTGCCGTCAAAGCCGGGATCGACATCCCGAGCGATCCGCTTGAGGCGCACTATCTCGCGGGCGGCGACGTGAGCCACGTCATCCTCGCCCTGATCGCAGCCGATAAATCAGGCATCTCACTCGACTTCAACCGGGCCTGCGCGATCGATCTCGCGACCAAGGGCACCGGCAAGACGGTGCTGGAGGCCGTTCGCACCAGCATCAATCCCAAGATCATTGACGTGCCAAGTACCGCGATGGGACGAAACACGATCGACGGAGTGGCCAAGGATGGTATCGGCGTGAAAGTGAAAGCGCGGGTTACGGTGCGCTCGCACCTCGATCGTTTCGTCGGTGGCGCAACGGAGGAGACAATTATCGCGCGGGTGGGCGAGGGGATCGTGACCTCGATCGGCTCGGCCGATACTTACAAGGACGTGCTCGAAAATCCGGATCGGATTTCCAAACTCGTCCTCCAGAAAGGACTCGATAGCGGGACGGCCTTCGAAATCCTCTCGATTGACATCGCGGACGTTGACATTGGGGACAACATCGGCGCGAAACTGCAAACCGAGCAGGCCGATGCCGACAAGCGCGTCGCGCAGGCGAAAGCCGAAGTGCGCCGCGCGGCTGCCGTCGCGGTCGAGCAGGAAATGCGGGCCAAGACCCAGGAAATGCGAGCCAAGGTGGTGGAGGCAGAATCACTCGTGCCGCAAGCGATGGCCGATGCCTTCCGTTCCGGCAATCTCGGGATCATGGATTACGTGCGAATGAAAAACGTGCAGGCCGACACCACGATGCGGGAGTCGATCGGGGCGAGCGAAAAGCCGAGCACGGAAAACGCCTGACGATGACGGAATGCGGAAGGGCGAACCCTGGCTGGCAAAAAAAAGGCATTGTCATCCCGAGCTCCGAAGTAATTCGGAGTCGAAGGATGCCGCGGGCGGCTTTCGACGTTTCTCTGCCCAGCGATGTCGCAGGTTGTTTGCGAGATCCCTCACGCCGCTCGGAATGACAGGATCAGCATGAACGACACGCTCATCTTGCTCGTCCTCGCCGGACTGGCCGCTCTTTTCAAATGGCTCACGAGTCTTGGATCAGAGAATTCCGAGAAACCGGAACCGCCTTCGCCTAACGAGCAGGCGTCGCCATCCCGGCCACCGGCGCAAAGCGAGGAGGAACGAATCCGGCGTTTTCTCGAAGCGCTCGGCGCGCCGCCTGGCACGCGCCCCCCGCCACCGGTTCGCCCGCGTCGGGTTGTCACGCCGGCGACTCCTACTCCGCCCGCCCAGAAAGCAAAGGCGCGGCGCAAATGGGTGCAACCCTTACCGCCCCTCGTCACGACGCCCGAAGCTTCCGGCCTTCCACCACCACTTCCGACCGCTGCCTTCGAGCCGGCCGTAACTGAGGTCGCGCCAGCCGTCACCGAGGCGCCTCCAGCGCAGGTCATCTTGCCGTCCGGGCCCGGACAGATGCCCCGTGGGACTGCGCCCTCCCGCGCAATGCCGCGCCAGTCGTTAGGCACATTGCTTCGACAACGCGGCAGCGTTCGTCAGGCGATTATCCTGCGCGAAGTCCTCGGTCCGCCGCGCGGCTTGCAAGCCCTCGACGAACTCCGTAGCTTCTGACCCGCTCAAAAAGCCGGCGTGGCGGAACTGGCAGACGCGCTGGACTCAAAATCCAGTACTCGCAAGGGTGTGTGGGTTCGATCCCCTCCGCCGGCACTCCCCCTCTACTCCTAATCTTGCTCTTGCTCCTAATCCTAATCCTCCGGGCTTTGAAAGTGGATCGGGAGCAGGAGCAGGAGCAGGAGCAGGATTAGGATTTAGGAGTTCGCTCGACATTCAATGCTTACCCTTTCTCAAGTCAGCAAATCTTTCGCCGGGCGCATTCTCTTCGAGGATGTCTCGCTCCAGGTGAATCGTGGCGATCGAATTGGGCTCGTCGGCCCGAACGGTGCCGGCAAATCGACACTCTTCTCGCTCATCCTCGATGAAGCATCGCCCGACGCGGGCAAAGTCTCGCTCGAGAAAAATATCACGCTTGGCTATCTCCCGCAGGAAACGGCGTCCGCCGGCGAAGAATCGGTCCTGGAACTCGCCTGCGGCAAATCGCACCAGGCCCTGGAAGATGAGCACGATTGGGAGATCGAACCCAAGGCCAAGCGCATTCTCGCGGGCCTCGCATTTCGCGAGAGTGATTTCGCCCGGCCGGCGAGCGCCTTGAGCGGCGGCTGGATCATGCGCGCGCACCTCGCGCGGCTCCTTGTGATGGAGCCCGATCTCCTGCTCCTCGACGAACCAACCAACCATCTCGATCTCGAGTCGCTAGTCTGGTTTCAGGATTATTTGGAAAATTATCCGGGGGCCATCCTCATGATCTCGCATGACCGCGAATTCCTGAACGCGCTCGTTGGGAGCGTCGTCGAGATCGCACAATCGAAGTTGGTCCGTTACCGCGGCAACTGGGACAGCTATGTCGAGCAGAAAGCCGCGCGCGAAGAGCAACAGTTCTCAGCTTACAAGAATCAGCAGAAAGAAATCGCGTCGCTTCAGCTATTCGCCGACCGCTTCCGGGCCAAGGCAAGCAAGGCATCGCAAGCCCAGAGCAAACTGAAGCAGATCGATCGCATGGAAAAAATCGCGGCGCCGACGGCGCAGGCGAAGACGATCAAGTTTCGCTTTCCGCAGCCGCCGCGAAGCGGGTTGCGTGCGATCTCGCTCAAAGATGTACGCCACGCATACGACTCGTTGGTCGTCTACGACCTATTATGCTTCGAGGCCGAGCGCGGGCAACGCACTGTCCTCGTGGGCCCTAACGGCGCCGGCAAATCGACCCTCTTGAAACTGCTCGCCGGCGTCCTGCCCGTGCAGGAGGGCGAACGGGTTCTCGGGCACAACGTCCGGGTCGGTTATTTCTCACAGCATCGCGTCGAGATGCTCAACGTTAGGCACACCGTCCTCGAGAGCGTGCTTGATGTTCCCGAGCCGGTCTCGGAACAAACTGCGCGGACCGTGCTCGGCTCGTTTCTTTTCCGCGGCGACGATGTTTTCAAGACTGTCGGGGTGCTGAGCGGCGGCGAAAAATCTCGGCTCGCGCTCGTCAAGCTGCTCCTTTATCCGCCGAATCTCCTTCTCATGGACGAGCCGACCACCCATCTCGACGTCGGCTCGATCGACGCGCTCATCGGTGCACTCAAACAGTACGAAGGGACGCTCATTTTCATCAGTCACGATGTGCATTTCATCCGCGCGATTGCGACTAGCGTCCTGCACATCAACGCCGGCCAGCTCACCCCTTACGCGGGCGATTACCAATATTACCTTGATAAAACGCAGGCCGGTTCCGAACGCGCGGCACTCACTGCAGGCCAAGGGTTGACGAATCGGCAACCTGTTGCAGCCGGTCGCGACGAGGCTCGAGCCGCGGTCAGCGTCGCCGGCTACAAACCGGGCTTGCGCGAACAAAAAGCGCAAAAGCGTGCTGAAGCGGAAGTGCGCAAGACGCTGGCGAAACAACAACGCGAACGCGAGCAGCGCGTGCGCGAGTTGGAAATGCACATCGCCGGACTCGAAGGTCAGCAGAAAGAGTTAGCCCTGGAGTTGGAAGATCCGGCCGTCTACGAGTCGGGCGGACGCGCGGTGGCGATCAATCGCGAACTCTCGGCGGTTTCTGATGAGCTGGAGCGCCTGACGGCAGAATGGGAAAAGGCGACCGCCGCAGGATAGGCGGGATGTTGTAGGCGGGATCGGTGGTCCCGGCCCAGGTAACGAACTTTCGTGGCAAAACCGCGATCACCGATCCCAACTACAACGCTTTTTCCGCGCCCAGCCCGGTATTGGCACGCACGATCAATTCGGCAAAGCGCGATTCAGCTTCCGGTTCGCGGCGCAGAAAGGTGCCGAGGATGGCGCCGAGAAATCCGAGCGGGATACTGAGAATTCCGGGGTTCTCCAGCGGGAAAATCGGCGGCCGCTGAATGAGATGACGCGCCGCACCCACGACTGACGGTGGATCGACTTTCATGATGCTCGGGCTGAGCGCGATGAGGACGAGCGAAGCGACCAAACCAGTTGCCAGGCCGGCGACCGCGCCGGTGGTGTTGAACCGCTTCCAGAAAAGCGAAAGCACGATGACCGGCAGATTAGCGGAGGCCGCGACGGCAAAAGCGAGCGCGACGAGGAACGCGACGTTGGCATCCTTGCCTAACAAGATGGCGACGCCAATCGCGATCGCGCCGACGAAAAAGGCCGTAATGCGCGCGACCCGGACTTCTTCGCCGGGGCTGCGCTCCGTCCCTTTGTGAATCACCGCTGTATAAAAATCGTGAGCGAACGAAGTCGATGCGCTGATCGTCAGGCCGGCGACGACCGCGAGGATGGTGGCGAAGGCAATCGCCGCGATGAAGGCGAAGAAGATGTCGCCCGCGAGCGCCTGGGCGAGGAGCGGTGCGCTCATGTTGTTGCCCCCATGGCTGGCGATGTGATCGCGCCCGACGATCGTCGCGGCGCCGAAGCCGAGAAACGTCGTCATGATATAAAAGCCGCCGATCAATACCATCGCCCAGACGACGCTGATCCGCGCCGTTTTCGCGTCGGGCACGGTGTAAAAACGAACGAGAATGTGGGGCAATCCCGCGGTCCCGAAAACAAGCGCCATGCCCAGTGAAATGAGATCGAGCGCGCCGTGATTCGCCGGCGGTGTAGCGCAGGCCGGGATCGAGGAAATTCTTCGTCACCAGTTCCCCTTTATCGTGATAGGTCACGTGGGTCGCAGCGTTGAAGAAGTTCGTCAGGCTCCAGTCGAAATGGGCGAGGACGAGGAGGCTGAGAAGAATGGTTCCCGCCATGAGCAGGATCGCTTTGATGATCTGCACCCAGGTTGTCGCCAAGCATTCCGCCGAAGACGACGTAGATGATCATGAGGATTCCGACGCCGACGACCGCGGCCTGGTAGCTGACGTGCGAACTGCCTAACAAGAGGGCGACGAGTGCCCCCGCGCCGACCATCTGGGCGATCATGTAAAACGTGCTTACTGTGATCGTGCTAAGCGCGGCCATGGCGCGGACCGGGCGCGGGTTTAAGCGGTAGGCGAGGACATCCGCCATCGTGTATTTGCCGGCGTTGCGGAGCGGTTCCGCAACCACCAGGAGGACGGTGAGATACGCAACGAGCCAGCCGACCGAGAACATAAAGCCGTCGTAGCCGTAGAACGCGATCAAGCCCGCGATCCCGAGAAAAGAGGCCGCGCTCATGTAATCGCCCGCCACTGCGACGCCGTTTTGCCAGCCGGTGATCCGCCGGCTCGCGGTGAAAAAGGCCGCGGCGCTCTGGGAACGCCGCGCCGCCCACCAGGTGATCCCCAGCGTGATCAGGACGAAAAGCAGAAACATCCCGAGGGCCGGCGTCATGATTTCGTTCTAATCCTGCTCATGCTCCTGATCTCCTCATGCTCGAAAATCTGATGGACCGATTGCGGGAGGATTGAGAGCAGAAGCCGAGCAGGAGAAGGATAATTCATCGGGGCGGGTTCTTCTCGATGATTTCGCCGCGCCTGGCGATCGAAGTGATTCGCCGCACGGACATAGAGCGCGGCGATAATCCAGGCCATGAAAAACTGCGAGAGCGCGAAGAGATACGCGAGGTTGACTGGCCCGAGAACGCGCTTTTCCATCAACGGCCGGGCATAACCAACCAGCGCCGGAAGAGCAAAATAATAGACGATGAAAACGATCATCGCCGGGATGATGAAACGGCGCTTGGCGCGCAACAGTTCCTTGAATCGCGCGCTCGCCGCGATCGTCTCCCAATCGATCCCGCCCGCTTCCTCCGCGGCGGTTTTTTCGTGCGCCGGTTTCGGCTCCGCGGTGGGTTAAGGGCGAGATGTCGGTCGCCGAGCCGACAATCGCAGTCGGGTCTGGCGGTACATGTGGATCATCCGGGCGGCATGCGCTGCGATTAAGGGCGAGATGAGGCCCGCCCGCAAGCAAAAGCGATCGAGTGGCATCCGGGGACGGATGCTCATCGTGGAATACGAGCCCCTCGAACGGTGTGTGCTGCTCCGACCGCTGGGAAGAGCCAGTCAGCACTTGGTGTCCGCGGGCCCGGGTCGATCGTCGATCCGACTGCGTCTGGCTACGGTTTCTTCGCTGCTTTTTCGGCCTTCGCTGTCACTTCAGTCGCCGTCATCGTGTACATGATAGTGACCTTTGTCCCAACCTTCACGTCGCCCATCACTTTGGTCTTGGAGTCCCGGGCGATCTCCCAGCGATCCTTGCCCTTTTGTACCGCGATCATGCTGTCACTCACTTCCAGCACCGGCCCGGTTACTTGATAGCTCTTGACTGTCCCCGCCTGTGCCGCTCCGCCGAGGGCCAGCAGACCGACGGCCATCATTCCGCACCACGTGGTTGATTTGATCATGGGCAATTCAATCCAGTCGTGCCCGGAATTGGCAAGAAATATTTCACTTACGTGTTTGGGATGCCACGTCGCGAGCGCCTGCGGCGGCTACGGCGCGCAGCTCTTGGAAAATCGCGCGGACCTCAAACAGATCCCGCCGCATGCGACCAAGAGCGTCGCTCGCGGGAGGAGCGGATCTCACTCGAAACTCGAGTCGTGGTAATCATGAATGCCATGTTTCAATTCCCAAACTTGCAGGGCCGCCATCAGAAGCCTCCGGAAGCGCATGATGGAATCGACCGGTGTCGAACCTCCCATCTCAACCGTCGCTGAAAATTGCCGAGCTCGTCTCACTGCTAACGACGGCTTCCTTTTGCCTGTCTGGCGGGGTGGGGGCCGCGACTACGACGAGGTTTTCGTCTAGGACTAGCAACCGATCCGGCTTGGAAACTCTGCGTCGCATTTGTCCTCGTGTCATCGTTATTGCGCTCCATCTGAGATGGCCACAACGATGGAGCCGTAACGGTTTGTTACCGCGGCGGACGAGACCATTGGATGGACTTGAAAGGATTTCAGATGCGACCACTTTGGTGGCTTGGAAAAATTTCAGTCAGGCAAGCCAACCCAATTGCGAAGAAGCACCGACTCGTCGATCATCTGGGGAGATGAAACAATCCATCCTTCTTTTTGGTGTGGCTATCGGCGTTGGCCTCGTCGCCGTCAGCTGCGGGGGGAATAAAAATGAAGTCTCCTACGAAATCCCCGCTGCAACCGGTTCCAGCGGAGCCGGGGTTAAGGCCAAACCCGGCGGGTCACCCAGCGCTTTCAAACCGGAAACCGATGCCGGTCGCTAGCGTCAGGTCATGATTCGAAAACGTTCGAACAACTCCTGACGGAGTTCGAGCGCCACTCTCGGGTTTAGCCGGCTCAGCATCTTTTTGCGCTGCTCGACATTCATCGCCGCCAGTTGGCGCACGAGATTGTTGCGCGATTTCGTTTTCGCATAACGGCTCCAGCCCATTCCGGCCGCGAGGAGCGCGGCCGCTGCCCAAACCGCAATGATCCCGTTGCTCGATCACGCCCCAAGATAATCGCTAACGAGTCCTTTGCCAGACGACTCATGTCGCCTTTGGCAGCTTGATTTTTCATGGACTCCCTCGCGGCGCGATTGCCTAACTGGATTGCGCCGTTCA
This sequence comes from uncultured Verrucomicrobiae bacterium, assembly GCA_963720895.1. GTDB lineage: Bacteria > Verrucomicrobiota > Verrucomicrobiia > Chthoniobacterales > UBA10450 > Palsa-1392. The sequence goes on along the minus strand of CAVRGZ010000004.1, from coordinate 382,335 downwards.
GAAAGGCAGAAAAGTAACCGCCTGCCGGGTTCTCGGCCTAACGACGGAGACCATACTCCAGGGTGAAGAATTATGGGTTCAATTTCGCCAAAGGCTGGCGAAGTTTGGCCAACTCTCTTTCCGGGCCGTGGATCTCCAGTCGACTGAGTTCACGATCTTGAACGCTTCGTCGAGCAGTTGCCCGACATTCTCCAGATGCGCCAGCGCGCCCTCGGCTTCGGCATAGCCTTCCCGGTAGTGCGCTTCGCTGCCGCAAAACTGAGCCCGTATTAAAACATTTTGGTTCCCCGGCTGCCTTGGCTACGAATTGCTGACAGAGATCCTTGAATGCGGTCATCCGGCCATCGGGGACCCGGAAGTACGGAACGATTGTGCAGCACTTATCTTCTGAAGACGTATTTCTCTTCCTTTCCGCTCAGCCAATCACGGAGGATCGACCCGAGCGGAGAGAAAACGACCGGAGCCAGAGAGCGAAGGTCGCCTGTAGAAATCACCTCTGCGCCGGGTGTTCCAGAGTGATGACTGCGCCGCGACGATCCGCCATTGATCGTGGCGCTGCACCCACGTGTCGGTCCAAACGAAACGTCCGCGCCGTGGCTTACCGCTGCGTCGCCCCCGGGTTGTCGGAGTCTTGCGGACCCTTTGCCGTCGTCCTGATTTTACCCGATCGAGATGTTTTGAGACGAAGGATTTTGGGGGCTTTGCGTGTCGGCGATCATCTTAGCCTTGGTGTAGAACTTCCCCTTGGGATCGACGGCTATGAAGTCGTCGGCCAGGGATCCGCTGGAGCGCCGGGACCACCCGCCTCAGACGGGCTCCAATGGCATCCGTCGCGTTCCACCTCGCGCGCTGACCAGCGCGGACATCGAGCACCATATTCGGCGACACGAACCGTTTTGCCACTTGAACAAAATCCGACAAAAAAGCTCGACAACCGATCGGGAAATTCAGTATTGCTGCTTTCCAGCAAGTCCCACCCATGAAAACGCGACCATTCCCCGCCATTTCGGCGATCGGCAATCTCCTGCCGTTCACGCCCACCCCAGCCGGCCGCTGGCGTTCTGGTGTTGCCCCAGTCCCTCACCCTCACCTCACCCAGAAAGCAACAGCATGAAAAATCCCCATCCCGAACCCTTCAGCGACAACGGAAATCCGCCGGCCAGCAGATCAAATCTCCAGCACCCTCGGAGGGGGACATTTCGGAAGCAATTCTTCCTCTGCCTTCTCAGCGCCTCTGGAGCCTATCTATTCGTAATTTTCGCGCTGGCTATCATTCCCCCAACCAGCGCGCAAATCCCGACCCCAACGATTACATGTTCACCGACGGTTAGCCCAACGGCCTCTGCGACCCAGACTCCCGCCCCAAGTGCGACCTGCACCGTTTCTCCTGCGTTAACTCCAATTCCATCCCCCGCCCTTACAAGTGTGCCTGGTCCGCAGCCAGACGATGGAACAACTCTCCAGTGGCGAATCTATGAACCTCAGAACAGCGGCGCCGGCCCTTGGCCCGCAATCTTGCTGATCCATGGCGGCGGATTTAGCGCAGGGGATCCAGTAGGAGGTGCGATCGGAACGATCGCCACGAACCTCGCCGCCATAGGGTACCATGTCGCAGTCCCAACATATCGACTGGCTCCGTGGGGACTGATAACCGGCCAGCCGTGCCACCAGACTTCCGACGAGTATGTCATCCGCCCGACAATTTCGAACACTTCAAGCAGAGGTAATCGCGCTGCGGAACATCGCCAATTGTAACGGGATGGTCGGTGCGGTTGGGGGCTCGGCGGGTGGAACTTGGGCGATCTGGGTTGCTCTCGATACAAACGCTTCTGGGAATAGTTACCCATTTTGGCAATCCACCGACCGGGTTGACTGTGCCGTTGGTCTCTCAGGGGCGTACCAATTTGATGATCGCACGCCTGTAGATTATGGCAACGATATTGTGCCAAAATTCGCTGCTTCGATAGAAAACTACACGGACACTAATATCCCTTCCGAACAGCACGGTTATTCTCCAGTAACTCTGGTCACCTCGTCGGCTAAGCCCGTATTTCTCATCAATAGCAATCATGATTTCATGCCCTATCCGCAAATTGTCGACATGATCTGCGCCCTGGAGACTGCTGGCTGTCCGAGGCGAATGGGGATTTCAAGGCGCTCACGATTCCCGGGAACGATCATTCGTTTTCAATTTGGTTCGCCTGGGATGGCGTGGTGCCGGTGGGATCCGCTCCGACTTTGACTGCCGGTGCACAGGCAGTCAGCTTTCTCGATGCTCATCTAAAGTAATCACTATAAACAAGCCGCTATGAACGCCCTGATATTGCGCACTTCAACCGTAGCGAAAAATCTTTTCGAGGTTCGCATACGATGGGGACTGGTGCTTGCGGCTGTTTCTTCTGGCTTCATGCTTATCGTAGGCGCGCCCCCGAGCCTTGCTGGGAGCGGCACTTGGGCGTTAAATCCCGTCAACAACGACTGGAACACGGCAGCGAACTGGTCCTCGAACACTGTCCCAAACAGCGCCTTTGATACCGCGACGTTCGGCGTTTCGAATGTGACCCAGATTTTCTTGTCCGCCCAGGTCCTGGTGTTCGGAATTGTTTTCAATCCAACGAGCAGCGCCTATACCATAACTTGTCCGGCTGGGCAGTTCTTTACTCTCGTGGATGGCGGTATCATCAATGAATCCGGTGTGACTCAAACCTTTGAGGCAGCCACGGATGAGACCGGTAACTCCGGTGGATTTCAGTTTGGTTTTTCCGGAACGGCTGGTATTTACACTGTTTTCATCAATCGAGCTCGAATGACAGTAACTGGTAACGCCGGGAATCGTGCAGTTCATCAGTAATGCCAACGCCGGCAGCGCAACCATCATTAATGAAGGTGGACTCATAAGCGGCGCAGATGGCGGTGAGACCTACTTTTTCAATCAGACGAATGGCGGCACCGCGACGATCATGAACGAGGGCGGCCTCGTCAGCGGGGCTAGCGGGGGCTTGACTTGGTTCCTGCAAGATGTCGCCACTGCCGGCAGCTCCGTCATAACGTGTGAGGGCGCGACAGTGAACGGCGCTTTCGGTGGGACGACGCGCTTTGACATTCCCTCGACGGCCGGGAATGCCACCCTCATCGCGAATGGCGGCTCGAACGGCGGAGGTGGCGGTATCATTCAGTTCTTCTCCGGGTCGAAGGGCGGGAGCGCGCGAATTGAACTCTTCGGCAACGGCACGATGGACATGCCCAGCGGTGACAAGGACTTGAGCGCCGGTTCGATCGAGGGTGACGGAACAGTCCTCTTTGGTGGTGGTCGTAACCTGAAGCTGGGGAACAACAACCTCGACACCGTCTTCAGCGGTGTTATCCAAGGGAGCGGTTCGCTGACCAAGATCGGGACCGGCACGTTTACCCTAAGTGGAGCCAACACCTTCTCCGGCACCACAACTCTGAGTGCCGGAGTGTTGCTCATTGCCAACACGACTGGTTCGGGCACCGGCACCGGTCCGGTAAAGGCAAATGTCGGCACCCTGGGTGGCAGCGGTATCATCTCTGGCGCGTGCACTGTCGGGACAGGCAGCGGCGGAGGTGCGTTTCTTGTCCCGGCCTTTGGGACGAACAAAAAGGTTACCCTGACGCTACAAAGCAGCCTCACCTTGCATGCCGACGCGACCTACACCTACACCTTCAAAGCGAGGAAGAACCAATCGCGCACTGATCTGGTGATTGCCAACGGAGTCACGATCAACGGCGCCACGATCGCCTTTCAAGGCCAGACTCAGGGCCGGGTGAAGCGCGGCACCGTCCTAACGGTGATCAGCAACACGAGCGCGAATCCCATCAGTGGCACCTTCAGCAATCTGGCCGACGGTGCGATTGTGACGGTGAACGGGAACAATCTCCAAGCCAGCTACAGTGGCGGCGACGGCAACGATCTCACCCTCACGGTCGTGCCGTAACACAGGCGTCCCGCCTGTTCGGTCGCGCGGGCTTCGAGCCCGCAGTTTAGAATCGTCAGACGTGACGCCCCGTCTGACGGGGACAGCCGGGGCGGCTGTGTTATGGTTCGCCGCGCGTTTCTGCTCGCCAAGGGCGATTCCCGCATTTAGATAAAACGCGCCATGGCCGTGCATTCCAGCAAGCAACCCGTCACGGTCGTGACCGGCGGCGCCGGCTTTCTCGGCTCGCACCTGACCGACCGCCTGATCGCGGAAGGTCATCGCGTGATCGCGATCGATAACCTGATCACGGGACACCTGACGAACATCGAACATCTCGCCGGGAACCAGAACTACCGGTTCATCAAGCAGGATGTGACCCAGTATTTATTTGTCCCCGATGAGATCGATTACGTTTTCCATTTCGCCTCGCCCGCGAGCCCGATTGATTATCTCGAATTGCCGATCCCGACCCTGAAAGTCGGAGCGCTTGGGACACACAACACGCTTGGCCTGGCGAAGGCGAAGAAGGCGACATTCCTGCTCGCGTCCACCTCCGAGTGCTACGGCGATCCGCTCGTCCATCCGCAGAAGGAGGACTATTGGGGCAACGTGAATCCAATCGGACCGCGGGGCGTTTACGATGAAGCCAAACGTTTCGCGGAAGCGATTACGATGGCCTATCACCGCTATCACGGCATCGATACCAAGATCGTCCGGATCTTCAACACCTATGGTCCGCGGATGCGATTGCGCGACGGGCGCGTCGTCCCGGCTTTCATCGGCCAGGCGCTTTCCGGCGCGCCCCTCACCATCTTTGGTGATGGCACGCAGACGCGCTCGTTCTGTTACGTCTCCGATTTGATCGACGGTATTTATCGGCTCTCGCAGTCGGACTTTCACGAGCCGGTCAACGTCGGCAACCCGCGCGAGATGACGATTAAACAATTCGCCGAGGAGATCATCCGCATCACCGACACTAAATCGGGGATCGAATACAAGCCGCTCCCGGTGGACGACCCGAAGGTGCGTCAACCCGACATCACGCGCGCGAAAAAGGTCCTCGGCTGGGAGCCGAAGGTGAAGTTCGAGGAAGGGATTGTTCGAACAATCGAATATTTCCGTCAATGGCTCGAGCACGCGAATCAGCGTTGAGTTGTCGAGGGGCGACGAACAGCCGTGAAGCGGTGAACGTCGCGGTTTGTCATCCTGAGTCGGCGCGGCGCGGCGAAGGACCTCACAGTTGAAAGAGCATTGTCGCGCGGAAAAAGGAAACGTAGATTGCAAGAGCGAGATCCTTCGCTGTCTGCGCGACTCAGGATGACAAAACCTGTGGCTCGATTTTGGAAGGCACGTTCAAAGTGCTCGCTTTCTTTGCGCGCTTCGTTTCAAATAACAACGCAATGGATCGAAAAGTTACCCTAACGATTCTCGCCAGGATTGCCCGCGATCTGGCCAGCCCTTGATTGCCCCCGCATGTCAGCTTCCCCCCGCATCCTCACCCTCGACCTCGGATCACAAACGTTAGGATTAGCCGAGTTTCAGGCTCAGCCTGATGGCGGTCTTCTTCTGACCGGCTACCGGCGACGCGAGATCTCGGACGAGCCCGCTGCGGAACCAGATCGAAACCGGCAAATCAGCGAGACATTGTCGGCCATGGTGCGCGAACTCGGGATCAAGAGCGGTCCGATCGATTACGCGGTTTCGGGGCAATCGGTCTTCGCCCGTTTTGTGAAATTACCCTTCGTCGATCAAGACAAAATCGAACGAATCGTCACCTTCGAGGCGCAACAGAATGTGCCTTTTCCGATCGAGGAAGTGGTCTGGGATTATCAAGTCGTCGGCAGCGAAGCAGGGGATGAAATTGAGGTCGTCCTGATCGCGATCAAGGCGGATCTCCTCGACGGGATCAACGCCGCGGTCGAGGCAACCGGCTTGCAGACCATGCGGGTCGATGTCGCGCCGATGGCGCTCTACAACGCGTTTCGTTTCAATTACAGTGATCTGACCGGCTCTTCGCTCCTTATCTACATCGGTGCGCGCACGACCAATCTGATCTTCATCGAGCCGGAAAAAGTTTTCAGTCGGAGCATTCCGATCGGCGGCAGTTCGATCACCGCAGCGATCGCGAAAGAATTCAACGAGCCCTTTGGCGCGGCCGAACTGCGCAAGAAACACGACGGGTTTGTTGGCCTTGGAGGCGCCGAAACGGAAGCCGCCGACCCGGATGTTGCGCGTGTTGCGGAGTTGACCCGTGGCGGCATCACGCGGCTGCATGCTGAGGTGGCGCGCTCGATTAGCTTTTACCAAACTCAGCAGCAGGGGAGCCGACCTGAGCGCTACTTTCTTTGCGGCGGGGCGGCGAGCATGCCTTACATGCGCGAGTTTTTTTCCGAGAAACTTCAGAGATCGGTCGAGTTCTTCAATCCGCTGCGCAATGTCGCAGTCCGAGAATCGGGAGCGATCGAAGAGATCACAGGCTCTGCCCATTTGTTAGGCGAATTGGTCGGGCTTGCGCTTCGCAGCACCATGACGTGCCCGATGGAGTTGAATCTGCGACCGGCCCATGTCGTCCGCCGGCAGGAACTGGCGCAGCGTTGCCCGTTTTTGATCACGGCTGCCTCTTGTTTGCTCCTCGGCCTTCTCGGCTGTGGTCTTTATTTTCTCCGTGTGACGCGAGTCGAGGCGCGGTTGGCCGACAGGTTGCAAGTCGAGGTCGAGCAGCTGCGTGGATTGGAGAACCGGATCGCCGAATTACGCAGGGAAAGTGTGGCGCTCGATGCGGAGGCGGCACCCTTGCTCAGCGCAATCAGCGACCGCGGTGTCTGGCTGCGCATTCTGGAGGATCTCAACGCCCGGCTGCCCAGGGAAAACATTTGGATCACCGAACTCGCGCCGACTTCTGACGGGAAGATTCTTGGCGGAGAGGGGCCGGCCGGGGTCAAGGCCGCCGGCTACAACTCCACGCCGAGGAGCGGTGCGGGTGATCAGAAAGTGCGGCCGATAATCGACGGAGTTTTCGTGCGGGGTCTCTACCTTTCCAATCCGAAGGAGCAGGAAATCGTAGTCGATTATTTCCGGAATCTGCTCGGCTCCGCCGTTTTCGAGGTCGATCCAAACAAGCAATCGGAAGTGATCAGGCCGAGCACGCCGACGAACACGGAATGGGCCTATCCCTATGAGCTCCGTCTGAAATTGCGTCAGCCTTTTGGCCTGCCATGAATTGGTTTCAGCAAAATCGTTTTCTTGGCATTTTCCTCGCCATCGTCGCTTTCGCGACTGTCCTCAGCGCCTGTTTTTTGCTCCACGAAAGGAGCGCCACCAAGAGAGAGGAGGCCCGCCTCGAGACGGTGACCAACGAACTGATCCGTTTGCGGGGGAGCACGCCGTTCCCGAATGAAGAAAATCTCCGCAAGACAAGGGAACAGATCGGCCGGTACCGCGATTCGCTGCTTGCACTGAAGAACGAATCGAAGCGCTGGATGTTTCCAAAGGCAGCGCTCCAGCCTAACGAATTTCAGGCCCAACTGCGAGAGACCGCGATCGATGTATCCGAGCGGGCGCGCGCGAGGAAGGTGCAACTGCCGGAAAATTTCAATCTTGGTTTCGAGGAGTATGCGACTTCGTTGCCAAAGAGCGCGGCAGCCTCGCGCCTCGGGCGACAGTTGCGGGCGATCGAATGGATCGCGAACATAATCATCGATGCGCGTGTCGATTCACTCCAGAACCTGACACGGACCGCGCTCCCGGAAGAAAAGGCGACGCCCGCTCCGACCAGGGCCAGAACAGCTGGTGGAAAGGGTCTGGGGATTGCCAAAGCCGGAGCCAGGATCGTCGACTCGACCTCGATCGATGTCGCATTTTCCGGAAGCCCGGCGGCGGTCCGCCGGATCTTGAACCAGATCGCAGCGGCCAGGGAGCAAGCCTACATTATCCGGACGCTGCAGGTGCGAAATCAGACTGATAAAGGACCAGAGCGAGGAAGCGTCGTGAAACTCACGCCGGCGACCGCAATGGCGATTCGGCCCGCCCCGGACCGGTGTCGCCGGAAAAGAGCAGGGGATCAGTTTTATCATCGGGACGGAGCATCTCAATGTCTGGGCGCAGATCGAAATCCTGTGGTTCACTTTTCCGGAAATGGAGGGCCGTTAGGCGATGGAGTGGCTGCGGACGCATTACGAGCGCGCGGCTGCTGTCGCCGCCGCCCTTTTCCTGATTTTCTGCGCCGGTTTTATTTTTCTCAGTGCCTCCCGTTTCGACAAGAAGTTGAGCGCCCTGCAAAGCGTGCCGCCGCCGAAGAGCATAATCCCGGCGGACCGGACGCCGAAGATCGTCGAAGCGATGGGACAACTGGAGAGGCCCTCGCAGTGGCTGGCCCGTGGATCCTCCGGGCTCTTCGTTCCGGAAAAGCATTTTATCGGGCCGGATGGTCAGCCCGCGACTCTGCAAGATACCCTTCTCCACCCCCCCGTCCCTAACGAATGGCTGGAGGAATTCGGCCTCGCCATCACCGAGAACGACGTCCTGACGCAAGATCCCGATGGCGATGGCTTCACCAATCGCGATGAGTGGGAAGGCCACTCAAACCCGACCGATCAGAGTTCGCATCCGCCTTATGTCGCAAAGTTGAAGTTGCGGTCATTCGCGCTGGAAGCGTTCCCATTTATTTTCTCGTCCTCGGTCGATAGACACTTACGCGATCAACAACGGCAACCGGCGAAACCCGACACAGTTTCTCCAGATCGGCGAAATGATTGCGGGCACGAACTACAAGCTAGCGGGATATACCGAGAAGTACGACATCGATAAATATGGGACCAGGATCGATGTCTCAGAATTGACCCTTGAACAGGTCGAGACGCACGACCAGGTCACACTGGTAAAAGAAAAACACGCCGCCTCACCCGAGTCGGTCGCGAATTTCCTTTATTCCTGGGCGGGAACGGAGCGGGCCTTCGCCGTCAGAAAAGATCAGGAATTTTCATTGCAGCCGCTGCCGGAGATCAAATATAAACTGCTCAACGTCCAAGCGGACAAAGCCATTATCATTGACACGCAAAAGCCTAACGAAAAAATCGAAATCGACTCTTTGAAACCATAGCGGGACAAACGATTTCCGCTTTCTCCCCAGCCACTACCCCCATGACAACGAACCCGCCGCTCTATCCTCATTTTCGGCCTTCTCCTCAATGCAGTTGGCCCGCTCGCCATCGGCCAGAATGTGCGGAGCATTGCCGAACATGAGATTGCGCGACGACAAGCCGGTGTTCTGCCGGGTCAGGCGGCGCTGACTCGTGGCAAGGTCGCCCTTTTGGCAAATGATTTCGCCAGGGCTCATGATGAATTCCGGATTGCGGTCAACTTCCTGCCCGACGCCCTGACGACCGCCGCCGAGCACGATGCCGCCGTCGCTGGCTTTTGTGCGAGCGGGGTGAAGCTGGCCGAGCAGCGCATCGCCGAAGGCAAGTACGCCGAGGCCGAGCAGACGGTGCGCGAAGTGGTCAGCGATCGCTACGACCCAAACTGCCGCGAGGCCCTGGAACTTCTCGCCCACCTCTCTGAGCCCGGATTCTTCAACAAGACGATCGGGCCGAAGTTCATCGCCAAGGTCGAGGAGGTAAAGAAGCTTCTGAGTGACGCCGATGGCTATGACAACTCCGGCCGTTACGATCTCGCCTTCAAGAAATACGAGCAGGTCCTTAACCTCGATCCCTATAACGTTGCTGCCCGCCACGGGGAGGAGCGGATCAATCTTCGCAAAACGCATTACGGGGAGGAGGCCTATAATGAAACGCGTTCGCAAAAGCTCTGGCAGGTCCAGAAAGGATGGGAGGAACCGGTCCACCAATACGGCCAGACGGTCGAACCGATCAGCGATGCGTTCGCGCGCGATGCCGGCGGCACGGCGCGGATCACAAACAAGCTCAATAGTATTGTCATTCCGAAGATCGAGTTCCGAGATGCCAGCATCCGGGAAGCGATTGATTTCCTGCGTCAGCAGGCGGCGGCCAATGATCCCGCCGGAGAAGACAAACGCGGAGTCGACATCGTTCTGCGCACATCGTCGTTAGGCCGGGTCGAGCCGACTCGCACCGTTACCCGAAAACGCGCCGCCACTGCCCGGCACAATGGCTGAGACCGGCATCGAGCCCACCCCGTACCTGCGCCGGCCCCGCCTCCATCTCACCCTCTGACGCGCGCATCACGCTTACGCTTAACCAGATCCCGTTAGGCGAAGCGCTCCGCTATATCGCGAGTCAGGCGGGATTGAAGGTCAAAGTGGAGCCCTATGCTGTCTCGATCATTCCGCTCAGCGAACAGAGTAGCGATCTTTTTACCAAGGAATACCGGGTCCCGCCCGGTTTTGTCAGCAGCGCGGTTAATCGTCGGCGCGAATCCTCTCGACCGACCTGCCACGAAAGTCGGGGGAAATGCGGGAACCGGCAAGGACACCCAGGAGTCCACCGGTGGCCAGCAATTGGTTACCCGCCAGACCGCGCTCGATTTTCTGAAGGATCAGGGCGTTCCGTTCCCTCCCGGGGCGAGCGCCAATTTCCTCCCGCAAAGCAGCCGGTTGATCGTGCGGAATACCGAAGAGAACCTTGAGTTGGTAGATGCCCTGGTGGAACAGGCCAATGTCGCCGGACCCAAGCAGGTGGAGATCGAGGCGAAATTTGTCGAGATCACGCAAAACAACCTTAAGGAACTCGGCTTCGATTGGTTGCTCGGCCAGTTCAATGTCGGCCAACAAGGCGTCTTTGGCAGCGGCGGAACCTCGGGCACGAATCTGCCCGTCAATCCGAACGACTTTCCTTTCGTCGGGCCCGGTGGCGTACCGGTTGGCCAATTCCCGGTCACCGCCGGCAACCGCAGTGGGAATCTCGCCATCACCGCCAACGCACTCGACGCGCTCCTCTTCGGAATTCCCGGTGCCAGCGCACTCGCGCCGGGCTTCTTTGGCTTGAGCGGGGTTTTCACCGATCCCCAGTTCCAGGTTGTGGTCAGGGCGCTGAATCAGAAGAAGGGCGTGGACCTTCTTTCTGCGCCCCGCGTCACGACAAAGAGCGGTCAGCGCGCCGTGATTGAAATTGTGCGAGAATTTCGTTACCCAACGCAATTCGATCCGCCGAAAATTCCCGAGAGCACCGGTGCCACTGGTGTTCAGGGAATCGTCGGTGGCTCGACCAGTAACGCATTCCCTGTGACCCCGACGACTCCCACTAATTTTGAGACACGCAATACCGGTGTGACGTTGGAGGTCGAGCCGGTCGTCGGTCCCGATGGTGTGACGATCGATCTCAACCTTGTTCCCCAGGTGGTCGAGTTTGAAGGATTCATCAATTATGGCAGTCCCATCCAAACATTTTCCACGAATGCCCTTGGGATCACTACCGCTCAGGTGCTCACCCCTAACGTCATTAATCAGCCTATCTTCAACTCACGCAAAGTAACGACGAGTGTGAGTGTGTGGGACGGCCAGACCGTCGTCCTCGGGGGTCTGATGCGCGAGGACGTTCAGAAGACTGAAGATCGCACCCCGATCATCGGCGACATTCCGCTGGTCGGCCGGCTGTTCCGGAGTAACAGCGAGCAACACATCAAGCGGAACCTCGTCATTTTTGTCACGGCACGGTTGGTCAACCCTGCTGGTCAGCCGATTAATGCGACAGAGGAAGAAGAGGAAAGCGAGACAGTTAACCAAATCGAGCCGCCGGTCTTGCCCCAGGTTCCGTCTTACAAGAAGTAAGGTAGTTACCTAACGGGCCTGTCTCAAGGGCTTCAGAAGAAACCGCCATCCCGCCTCGTCGTGAATGCGTGACCCAGAACCTCTCCGTGCTCTAACGAGGATCTCCCGCCTAACGTTCGCCGTGCCCGGCGCCCTGCGACTCCGCCAACATCTCTCGCGCGCGACTCAGCGCAGCGTCTATGTTCGCGCAGATATTCTCCAGCCCGACCGCATCGACGAATCCGCCTTCGAAGAGCACCTTCATCGGCTGCGGTTGCAACCCGCTAAAGATCATTCGCGTCCCGCGACGATGAAACTTTTCGCGGACCAGATTGAGGATGCGTAGGCCGGTCGCGTCGATCACGGGAACATTGCGCATCCGGAAAATCACCAGCGGCGGCGTCACGCTCGAGCGCTCGAGTGCCGCTTCCAGTTTTTCGGCCACGCCGAAAAAGAGCGGGCCTTCGAAGCGATAAACCAGGACGCCCGACGGGATATCCTTTCCCCGCACCGACTCTCCGCCGACCTCGAGATCGCTCTCCGGCGTGACCAGGTGAATCTGCGTGACCGTCTCCATTTGCCTAACGAAAAGCGCCGCCGCGATCAGCAGCCCCAGTCCCACGGCGACCGTTAAGCCAAACGCTAGCGTCAGCGCGAAGGTCACCAACAGCACCCAAAAATCCCCGCGCGGCCCGCGCGCCATGATTCCGAAATTGTGCCACTCGCCCATCCGCCAGGCGACCACCACGAGGACGCCGCTGAAGGTCGCAAGGGGGATGAATCGAGCGAGTGGTGCCGCTACCAGCACGATGAGAAGCAGAACGATGGAGTGCGCCATTCCCGCCACCGGTGTGTGCCCGCCGGAGCGAACGTTGGTCGCTGTGCGCGCGATCGCCCCGGTCGCGGCGATCCCACCACAGAGTGGACTAACGAGATTGGCCAGTCCTTGTCCGAGGAGCTCTTGATTAGAATCATGCCGGCGTCCAATCATCCCGTCCGCCACCATCGCAGAGAGGAGCGATTCGATTGCCCCGAGGATCGCAATCGTGAACGCCGGAAGCATCAGCGTTTGGACGCGTGCGAACGAGACCACCGGAATATGCACACCCGGGAACCCCTGCGGGACGCCGCCGAAACGTGAGCCGATGGTCTCGATCGGAAAAGCCAGCTTATGCGCCACCACCGTTAGGCCGATGAGCGCCAGAATTGCCGGCGGCACCGCGCGCCAGCGGCGCGGCCAGAAGACCATCGTGGCAATGGTCGCCAGCCCAACGACCAATGCCTGCCATTGTGTTTGATTTGCGTGGCTAACGAGCACCCCGAACTGCTGCAGCGCATTTACCGGAAACGCCACGCGCAAGCCGAGCAGCTCGCGCAGTTGTCCAACGAAAATAATCACCGCGATTCCGCTCGTGAATCCAGCGATCACTGGATATGGAATGTATTTGATCAGCCCGCCGAGCCGGAGCGCGCCCATCGCGATCAACATCACTCCTGCCATCAGGGTCGCGACCGCGAGCCCGCCGTAACCCTGCGCCGCGACAATCCCGGCAATGATGGGCACGAACGCGCCGGTTGGCCCTCCGATCTGCACCCGGCTGCCGCCGAAGGCCGAGATCAAAAACCCGCCGATAATTGCGGTCCAAAGTCCCTGTGCCGGAGTCACTCCCGACGCGATTCCAAACCCGATCGCAAGCGGCAACGCCACGATTGCCACAGTGACCCCCGCGAGCAGATCGCGGAGCAGCGCGCCTCCATCGTAGCCGTGCAGGTAATCGAAAAGGCGTGGCCGCATCGGCCCGTATTGTTAATGGGCAACGCGGCGAAAGACAGCGAGTAATTCAAAAAGGCGCTCCGATTTCGCGGGGCGCCGGCACCGGATCAGAATTAGGAGTCGCCATCGTTCCTTAAATGACCGATTCCATCCCTGCGGCCAGAGTGGCAGTTTCGCGCCCGGAGGGAACGGGCATCGAAAAAACCACCGATCCACCTTGTTGTGTCAGATTCATGGCGGATCCAGATCATGAATTGTGTTTAGGACAATATAGATGCCGACGCCAATCAACAGATACGGCGAAAGACGGTCTCCGTAACGCTGGGCCGGTCCGCTGACGCGAGGATGTCGGAGCAGGAAAAAGCCGAGCGAACACCATCCAATCACGAGGATGAGATAAGTGATCGAAATGGAAAGTTGCGCGACCAGGTCGGCGTCGGCGAGAAGGGCTGAGAAAGAATAATCGTATCGGGACCGTGGGCGACATCAGCCAGCGCCACCGTGATGATCTGCGAGCGTGTCGAACGCTGCGGTGAGGCTGCTTCGGTGGAGCCGGCGTGGCGGACGAACTGATCATAAAGCCGTTTCAGACCGAGGCCGATAGGCACGACACCCAGTAACCCAACATAATCAGGACGGAGGAATTGGGCGAACCAGGCGACGAGCCAACTCAATGTGAGAATGGCTACCATGCCAAGGGCGTAGCCCACGATGACCTGCCATGCCTTATATGAACGATCGGCCAGGAAGGCAAAGAGCAGAAGGAGATTGTCGGCGTTGGTGGCGAGAAAAGCGGCCGCAGCCACCCCTAGAATTGGAAGCAAGTCGTTCATCCGGAAATGGGCGCGCCATCGCGCTCGGTTCGCCTTAACCTATTTCAAGAACGTGACTTTTCCGGTTCGCAGGTCGTAAATGCCTCCGACAATCTTGATTTTCCCCTGTGACTTCGTCAGTTGCGCATTCGCCACGGCTGCCAGGGCCAGAACAAATGTGATCACGGTAGGAGCTTGCAATTTATCGTTTTCATTGCTTGTGATTGTCGCTGCTCTCGGGGTTGACCTTTCGATTTTACTGCGTTGAAAATTCAATGCGAAGTGGCGAAGGACAGCATGAAGTCGGGTGCCACTGAGTGACCATCGCGATTCAGCGTGCGGCCGTAAAAAAAGACAAGGGAAAAGCATCGCTGCCACTAGACGGTGTGCGGTTGTCTTTTTTCTGCGGACGCATGGTTGACGGCAATGGGTGGTTTCTCGTATGAAACGGCCTTTAATGGCAAAGCTCTGCGCCGTCATCGGGATCACCGGCGGCATTTCTACCGGCAAATCCACTTTTTCGCGCGGCCTCCAGGAGGCGACAGGTGCGGGGCTTTTTGATGCCGATCAGGCCGCACGCCGGCTAACCGATGAGGACGAGGAAGTGCGCCAGCTTTTGCGAGAGCGTTTTGGGACGGAGATTTTTTCTGCGCGTGGTGATTTGAATCGCGCCGCACTTCGAGCGATAGTGTTCGCCGACTCGGAAAAGAAGCGCGCGCTCGAGCAAATCCTCCATCCGCGCATCCGCCAGCAGTGGTCCACCGCGGCGGAGGAAAGCCGCCAGTCCGGCCAACTTTTCCTGGCCGATATCCCGCTCCTTTATGAAACCCAAGGTGAATTATTATGCGACCGCGTCGTGGTCGTGGCCTGCGCGCAGGAAATCCAGCAACAACGCTTGATCTCCCGCGCGCAACTCACTCCCTCCGCCGCTCTTGCCATGATTGACTCGCAAATGCCGCTTGCAGAAAAAATCTCCCGGGCTGACCACGTTGTTTGGAACAACGGGCCGGCCGTTGTTCTCGCTGCCCAAGCCCGGATTCTGGCACGACTTTGGAACTAATCTCGATGGACGACCCAACTTTCAACGCTCCCGGTAACGGCTCCGTCTCGGCCACGCTGACGTCCGGCCCGGAAGAGCGACCACCCGACGTGCTCGATCTGCCTGCACTCCAGGATTTGAGTCCGGCGGCCTTGCAGGAATTATTTGCCCGCTTCGAGCTGCAGCCTCATCTGGGCCGGACACGTCATCAGTTGATTGTCGATCTCGTCCGCCACGCCATCGGGCGCGGTCAAGTGGTACGGACAGTTGGCTTCCTTGAACAGCCTAACGACGGTCCGGCGATTTTGCGTTCGCCGCAGTTCAATTTTCTCCCGCTCCCTGAGGATGTTGGCGTGCCCCATCATCTCATCCGGCATTTCGGTTTGCGCCCCGGGCAGGCGCTGGCCGGAACGATTCGCGCCCCGCGCGATCGGGAAAAGACCCTGATGCTCGATCACATCATCTCGATCGAAGGGCAGCCGACGGAGGAATGGACCGCCCCGACCGCATTCGACAACCTGACCCCGCTCTATCCTCAAGGCCGAATCATGCTGGAGAACGACTCGGAGGATGCGGCCTGCGTGCGCGCCGTCGACCTGCTTACGCCGCTCGGGCGCGGCCAGCGCGGATTGATCGTCGCTCCGCCGCGGGTCGGGAAGACAATTCTGCTCAAGCAGATCGCGAAGGCGATTCGGATCAATCATCCCGAGATCGAGCTGATTATTCTGCTCGTCGATGAGCGACCGGAGGAAGTGACTGATCTGGAGCGCGAAGTGGATTGTCAGATTTACAGTTCGACCTTTGACGAGCCCCCGACTCGCCACGTGCAAGTGGCGGAGCTGGTGGGCGAGCGGGCCAAGCGGCTGGTAGAGCAAAAAAAGGATGTCGTTCTGTTGCTTGACAGCATTACACGCCTCGCGCGCGGCTATAATTCTCTGGTCAAAGGGAAGGGCCGAACGATGTCGGGTGGCGTGGAATCGAAGGCCTTGCTCAAGCCAAAACGCTTTTTCGGCGCGGCGCGCAAGGTGGAAGAAGGCGGCAGCCTGACGATCCTCGCGACCTGCTTGATCGAAACCGGCAGCCGGATGGACGAAGTCATTTTTGAAGAGTTCAAGGGCACCGGCAATATGGAGTTACATCTCGACCGATCTTTGGTCGAGAAACGGCTTTATCCCGCGATCCACATCCTGCAGTCCGGCACTCGGCGCGAAGATCTGCTCTATCATCCCGAGGAGTGGGAACGCGTGCAGCTGCTCCGCAAGGCGATGGCGGCGCTGCCGCCGCTCGAGGCGATGGAGCAGTTGATTAAGAACTTGCACGCGACCAAATCCAACGCGGAGCTCCTGCTCGCTGGCCTCCGGTGATCGCGTCCGATTCACAACTCGCGGAAATCCTCCCGCGGCTCCGCCAATTCGATCGCGTCGCGGTCGATACCGAGGCCGACAGTCTGCACTGCTACTTCGAAAAGTTGTGTCTCATCCAATTGACCTTCGACGGCGAGGATATGCTGGTCGATCCGCTCGCCCCACTTGATCTGCAGCCGCTTTGCACCGTACTCGCCGAGCGCGAGATCGTCCTGCAGGGAATGGATTTCGATCTGCGTCTGCTCCGGCGTTCGTTCGATCTTCCGGTGGGCGAGGTTTTCGATACGGTGATCGCGGCGCGCATGCTGGGTTTGGGTGAATTCAGCCTCGCGGCGCTGGTGCAACAATATTTCAATGTGACTCTGGCCAAGGGATCGCAAAAGGCGAATTGGGCGCGCCGTCCCCTTCCCGCAGCGATGGAAGACTACGCCAAGAACGACACCCGCTACCTTCTTCCCCTCGCGGCAAGAATGGAGGAACAGATGCGAACGCGCGGCCGGATGGGATGGTTCCGCCAATCTTGTCAGCGGGCGCTCGAGCAGACGCTCGTCTCGCGCGAGCGCGATCCGGACGGAGCCTGGCGCATCAGTGGCAGCGGAACGTTGCCGCCCCAAACCGGAGCGGTCCTGCGCGCGATCTGGCAATGGCGGGATCGCGAAGCGCAAGAGGCCGACCGGCCGTCGTTTCACATCCTGCAAAACAGCGCCATGATCGAGGCGGCAAAGCAATTTGTCGCCGGAGAGACACCGGACTTCCGGCATTTGTCGGAGCGCCGCCGACGCGGTTTTGTCGCAGCGGCACGCGAAGCATTGGCCTTGCCGGAATCGGCCTGGCCGCAACGGCCGCCTCGACCGAATCGTGTCCGGACACCAGGATTCGACAAGAAGGTGGAGGAACTCCGTCGTCGCCGTGATCATCATGCGAAGGAACTCGCGATCGACCCGGCATTCATCGCGCCGCGCAGCGCACTGGAAGGAATCGCCGCGGATCCAACCCGGAGCGAAACATCGTTAGTCCAGTGGCAGCGCGACTTGCTCGGGTTATGATTCGTCAGGCGCTCGTTAACGTCCTGCGCCCTGTCGCCGGGGTCGCTGACCCCGCTCCACGAGAGCAGGCTACGATCGACCGGGGAAAGCGACCCCGGCGACAGGGGAGGCTCTTCTTCACGGCCGAGAAACTGATTGCGCGTGGGCCTGCTTCGCGGAAAGGTTTTGGTTCCGTCAGGGGCTATGGACTGAGGACTAACGAACCCCGCCAGGGCAGGAATGCAGCAACGGTAGTCTGATTCTCTTTGCCGTAGTCCTCTGGCGGTCTTTTTTTTCGCGAAGCGGGAAGCGGGCGCTTCTCCAGCCTGTCATCCCGAGCCGCGCAGACGGCGAGGGACCTCTCAATACAGTTTCGCTTTCTTGCGACTAACGAGAAGCTTCCGCGTGCGATTTGCGCGTCGGGCGCAATCCGCCCGACGCTTGCGAGGTTTGAAAGCCCGGCCTCGTCCGCTGCGCGGCCTGCCTTACCGGCTCTCCGTCCTGCGGCGGATCGGGATGACGAAACGTGCGCGCCCAAAAAATTGCACTTTATCCTTCGCCTCCTCCGGGCGAAGCGTTTGGCGTGTGAAAGTCCTTACGACCAAAACCGCGCGCTTTGCCCTCGTCGTCGAGGTCTGCGGCGCACCGCAGGTTTATATCCCCTGGCAATCACCAAAGGAAGATCGGCGTTTGCAGGCTCAGATTCGGCAGGGGCGCATCATGACGATTCAAAAATTTGGAAGCGGGAGTGACTTTGGCTGCGTGGGCTTGATCGAGCGCAAGGGCACGCAGTATCTCGCCTTCCCGAAATCCTTGAAGCGTTTCGCGGATCAGCGGATCGTGGGGATCAAATGGGAGCTGGTAAAAAAATAGGCGCAGGTGCGCCTAACGAGAGGGCAATCGCCGAACTGAACGACGAGGAACGCCGGCGCTATTCGCGCCACGTCATGTTGCCGGAGATCGGTTTGGGGGGCCAGGAACGGTTGAAGGCGGCGCGCGTTTTATGTCTCGGCGCGGGAGGGCTCGGCTCACCCGCGGCCCTTTATCTGGCGGCGGCGGGGGTTGGCACGATCGGGTTGGTAGACGACGATCGGGTGGCGCTTTCCAATCTCCATCGCCAGTTACTCCACGGGACGAAAGATGTCGGGCGCCCCAAGACAGAATCGGCGCGCGATCGCTTGCGCGACGTGAATCCGCAGATCGAGGTACGGGTGCACGGGTGCCGTTTCGAGAGTGCGAACGCCGAGGCGATCCTGCGCGACTACGATTTAATCGTGGATGGAACGGACAATTTCGCGACTCGTTACCTCTCCAACGATGTTGCGGTTTTCGCGCGTAAGGCCAACGTTTATGGCTCGATCTTCCGGTTCGATGGGCAGATGACGGTCCTGGCTCCGCATCTGGGCGGACCCTGCTATCGCTGTCTTTTCCCCGAGCCCCCGCCACCCGGCGCGGTCCCGAGTTGCGCGGAGGCTGGAGTGCTCGGCGTGCTGCCGGGGATTATCGGCACGATGCAGGCTGCCGAGGCGCTCAAGCTGATTCTCGGGATCGGCGAGCCGTTGGTCGGCCGTCTTGTGCACTTCGATGCGCTGAAGATGAAGTTCCGGGAATTCAACTTGAAGCGCGATCCGGATTGCCCCGTCTGCGGAGAGCGACCGACGATTACCGAGCCGATCGATTACGAGACGTTTTGCCATGGTGCGCCGGACCCAACAAGGGCCGTTCCGGAAATCGCGGTGGGCGAACTGGAGCGGCGGATGAAGTCGGGACCGGCGTTCGTCCTGCTCGACGTCCGCGAACCGTTTGAATTCGAGATGGCGCAGATCGAAGGGGCGAATTTGATTCCGTTAGGCGAGCTTCCGGTCCGATGGCAGGAGCTGGACCGGGAAAAGGAAATCTTCGTTTTCTGTCACAGCGGAGTGCGGAGCGCGCGGGCGGCGGAGTTCCTCCGCTCAGCCGGCTTTCCGAAAGTGACGAATGTCACGGGTGGCATCGACGCGTGGTCCGAGGAGATCGATCATAATGTTCCGCGGTACTAGATTCCATCCTTCTTCCTCTTCCTGCTCATGCTCTCATTCCTTTCCCGATGCGCTTAGAGATTGGAGCGGGAGAAAGATTAACAGGAGCAGGATTCGCTTTCGCGATCTTGTTGCTCGCCTCGTTAGGCTCCCTCGTCAGTTGCAATCGCATGATCACCCCCCGTCAGACGCAACTGAGCAAGGAGGCAGATGCGAAAGCGGCAGAAGGCAGCTACGCGAACGCGATCAACCTTTACGAAGCGGCGCTCGACGGCAGCCCGGGCTCGGCCGATGTGCACTACAAGCTCGCCCTCATTTACGACGACAAAATGAATGACCCGCTAAACGCGCTCCATCATTTCAAGCGTTTCCTGACCCTCGAGCCGAGCGGGAAACGAGCCCGCGAAGTGAAGGGATTTATGAAGCGCGACGAGCTCAATTTGCTGACCAATCTCACCGGCGACTCGATGGTGCCGCGGTCCGAGTTGGTCCGGCTAAACAACGAAAATCTGAGCCTGCGCAAACAGATCGGCGAGCGCTGGGCAGAGGAAAAAGCTTCCGCCCGCGGGAAACAGAAGCCTGGCAAGAAGGTAACCCGAACCGGAAAAGAGCGCAGTTACGCGGTGCAGCCGGGCGACACTCTCGCCTCCATCTCGCGGAAATTTTACAAGAGCTCGGCTCGTTGGCAGAGGATCCTGGATGCCAATTCCGACATTCTTTCCAAGCCGAGCGATCTGAAGCCAGGTCAAATGCTGGTCATTCCGTAGTCATCCCGAGTAAGTCGAGGGCCTCCGGACCATAAACTGGAAGCGGGGCGGTGCACTTCGGGGGGGCGGGCATGCCTCAATAATTTCGCGGATTTGCGACAGACAAGGACGGTTCTTTCGTTTTATGTTTGCGGTTGTGGCATCCTCATGAAGGCGATCGAACGAATTGCTCCCGATGTCGGCTGGCAGCCGATTAGTTTTGTGAATGCCTACCTGGTTGGCCATTCGGGCGGACCATGGGCTCTGATTGATTCCGGATTGCCCGGCCGAGCCGAAGAAATATTTGACGCGGCGGAGGCGCGCTTCGGCTCCGGTTCGCGCCCGGAGGCGATATATCTGACGCACGGGCATTTCGACCACGCGGGATCGGCCGCGAAGTTGGCGAGTCGATGGGAGGTGCCCATTTTTGTCCACCGGATGGAACTTCCCTACGTGACCGGACGCTCGGATTATCCGCCGCCTGATCCGACGATTGGCGGAGCGATGGCGTTTCTCTCGCGTTTCATTCCGTTTCGGGCGCGCGATTTGGGTGATCATGTCAGGAAATTGCCTGATGGCGAGCTCCCCGGACTTATCAGGTTGGGAGTGGATCGCGACGCCAGGCCATTCTCCCGGGCATGTCTCGTTTTTCCGTGCCTCCGATCGCGTCTTGCTGGCGGGCGACGCTTTCGCGACGATGAACATGGATTCGTGGCTTGGGCTGGCAAGTCGGAAAAAGGAGCTGTCGCGCGGGGAGGCGCCCTTCAACATGGATTGGCGGGCCACTCAGAAATCGATTGAGAAACTGGCTGACTTGCGGCCCAACGTAGTCGGTTGCGGCCACGGTATCCCGATGAGCGACGGCGCGTTGCCGGATCGGCTGAAGCGATTTACGGATCGCTTCCGGCGGCCGCGACGCGGGCGTTATTCCGCCGCTGCGGCCGAGGTGAACGAGGCCGGCGTCGCGGCGCTGCCCCCCGCACCATTCGATCCGATCCCACTGGCCACGGCCGGGGCGTTGCTCGTCGCAGGGATCGCGCTCGGTTCCGGCTATGTGGAAGAGCAGTTGCGCGACTAGGTCCGGCGGTCCTGCCGCCAGAGACGCTGTCCCGGGTCACGACGAGACGAGGTGAATCAGGAACCGGAGACATTGTCTCCGGCTACAGATTTAGCCCCGGCGGGCCACCAATACCGGCCACATTACGGCCGCGGAAAAGATCACTCTAGTTGGCTGTCCGAGCGGCGATCGACCGATTATGGACTTCGGTCGGCGTCCTTTTCTGTCCGGGCAAATTTCCAGCATTGTTCGGCGTGTTGCCGCCATCGGGTTGGGGTGTCTTTGCGACGCTCTTCGGGTTGACGATCACTTTGCCGTGTGCGGTCGTAGCAGCCGACCCCTCGAGCAGGGCCAGGAGTTGGTCCGTGTTCTTCAGATTGATTGCGATCGATCGCCCTTTTCCCTTGGCGGTGGCGGTTTTTCCGTTGGAAAGGCGAATTGAAGGCGAAACCTTCGGTTCGTTGGCTGATGGAACGGTGGATGATTGATGAGAATCTTGTCCGGCACTTACGGTTGCGCTCGGCGCCTTCTGAGATTCGTTCCACGTTTCACCCTCCAGGTTCTTTTGCCGGCTCGATCTGGGAACGAAACGCGATCGAACGACTGCCGCAGTCGATTTGTCGGTGCCTGAAGAAGGCGCGGCCGGTATGTCTGATTGGAAGTCGGAAAGGACGACGGTGTTGCCGTTGTAAGTGACCAGAAAAGTGCCGGTACCATCGCTCGTCGCGAGCCGCGTCCCGGAAGCGACGTTGGCGAAGACGCCGGAGAGAGCGGTCGAACTGAGGACGGTAAAGTTGTCCTTATTCGCAGCTTGGAACGAGTTGACGAAGGAGACAACGAGATTGCCGTTGAGGGCGACTGTGCCGTTTATATTAAGGAATCCGTATTGGTTGCCTTGGGTGAGTCCGCCGAGTTGGAAGGTCAGTTTCGAGGAGGAGAGCAGGGAAACGGCGCCGGTCACATTGAGGCCCGTCCCGCCGAGCGCGGGTTGGAGATTGGCGCCATTCGTGATAGCGGAGTTGATTGTGCCGCGGGCGTCGATCAGGCCACCATTAAAGACGAGGGCGGTCGATGAAGTCACGGTGCCGCCGGCGAGACGGAAAGTACCGGCGCTCTGGGTATAGGTGCCGCCGCCGGTAACGGAGAGGGTATCGCTCCCGACATCAACCGTGCCTGACGAGGTCACGGTAGCGGTGACCTGGAGTGCTCCGCCGGTGGTTGCCTTGATCGTGCCACTGTTGGTGAAAGCGCCTCCGCCGTTGCCGCTCAGAACCAGGATGCCGCCATCGGTCGCCTGGAGAGTGCCGTTATTCAGGAATGAGGGACCAAGATCACCCACGCTCCCTTCTGTCACGGGATCGATCGTGAGAGTGGCGCCGTCGATGTTGGCGTCGATGATGCCGCCGAGCTGGTTGGTCAAGGCAGTGTTGTTCTGGCCAATCCGGCCCCGACCTTGGATCAGGTTATTCACGTTCGTCAGCCGAGTGCCGGTCAGAGCGGAGTTAATCCCGGCAAAATCGCCTCCCGCGAGAGTGACGGTCCCGCCGCCGGTCAGCGTGACGCCGTCGGACTGGATTTCGATGTCGGTCGCGGAGCCGGTCGATGTGATGGTGATCGAGCCGGAGTTGGTGATAGTCCCGGCCAGGCCCAGATCGCTGTTGTTGTCAGCGAGCAGAGTGCCGCTGTTCGTAAGAGTGGTAAGGAAAACGTCCTGGCTGCTATTAGCCCGAACGATTCCCGTGCCGGTGGTGGAAAGAGTGCCGCCGACAATGCTGACTCCGGAGGTCAGTTGTACCTCCGAACCGGTGAGCGCCTCGATCAGGCCGTTGTTGGTGAATGAACCACCCCCATTGCCGGTCAAGAGCAGGGTGGCGCCGTTACTCGCTCGCAGCGTCCCATTGTTTAAGAAGGAAGCGCCGAGATCAATCACGCTGGCCTCGGTCACCGGATCGAGTGTGAGCGTGGTGGCCGCGATGTTGGCGTTGATGACATTGCCGGCCGCGAGGGTGAAAGCGGTATTGTTTTGCCCGATGCGACCCCGCCCCTGAATGAGATTGTTTGTAATCGTTAGGCGCGTGCCGGTTATCGCCGAGTTAATACCAGCAAAGTCTCCGCCCGCGAGCGTGACCGTCCCGCCACCGGTAAGGGTGGCGCCGCCGGCCTGAACCTCAATATCGGTCGCGGAACCGCTCGAGGTGACAGTAATGGAACCGTTGTTGGTAATGATGCCGGCCAGGCCGAGATCGCAATTATTGTCGGCCAGCAGAGTGCCGGAAAGGGTCAGACCGGTCAGGAAAACATCCTGGCTGCTATTGGCCCGAATGATTCCGGTTCCGGTAGTGGAAAGGATGCCACCGGTGATGCTGGCTCCGTTGGTGAGTTGCACTTCCGAGCCGTCGAGCGCTTCGATCAGATTGTTGTTCGTAAAGCCACCTCCGCCGTTGCCCGTTAGGATGAGAACGCTGGCGTTGCTCGCCCGCAGGATTCCGTTATTGAGGAACGAAGCGCCGCCGTCGACAGCCTCCGCAGCCGGATCAAGTGTCAAAGTGGCGCCGCTGACGTTGGCGTTGATAATTCCGCGGGCTTGGTTGGTAAAGCTGGTGGTATTCTGTCCTATCCGGCCCTGGCCTTGAATCAGGTTATTGACATTCGTTAGGCGCGCACCGGTCTCGATCGAGTTGATCCCGGCAAAAGGGCCGCCGGCAAGCGTGACCGTTCCGGCACCGGTAAGGGTGGCGCCGCCGGCCTGAACCTCAATATCGGTCGCGGAACCGATCGAGGTGACAGTAATGGAACCGGTGTTAGTGATGGTGCCGGCCAGGCCGAGATCGCAGTTATTGTCGGCCAGCAGAGTGCCGGAAATGGTTAGATTGGTCAGGAAAACATTCTGGCTGCTGTTGGCTCGAATGATTCCGGTTCCGGTGGTGGAAAGGATGCCGCCGGTGACACTGGCTTCGTTCGTAAGTTGCACTTCCGAACCGTCGAGTGCTTCGATCAGGTTGTTGTTCGTAAAGCTACCCCCGGCGTTGCCCGTGAGGATAAGGACACCACCGTTGCTGGCGCGAAGAATACCGTTGTTCAAAAATGACGGGCCATCGTCGACCACATTGAGCTCCGTCGCCGGATCGAGAGTGAGAGAGGCGCCGTTGACGTTGGCGCTAATGATGCCTCCCGCCTGGTTGGTGATGGCAGTATTGTTTTGGCCGATTCGGCCCTGGCCCTGAATCAGGTTATCGATATTCGTCAGGCGAGTTCCAGTCACCGCCGAATTGAGGCCCGCGAATTGGCCGCCGGCAAAAGTGACGGTGCCGCCGCCATCGAGAGTGACGCCGCCGTCCTGGATTTCGATGTCGGTCGCGGAGCCGCTCGAAGTAACCGTGATCGAACCGGAGTTGGTGATGGTCCCGGCCAGTCCGAGATCACTGTTGTTGTCGGCCAGAAGGGTACCCGTATTGGAGAGATCAGTAAGAAAAACGTCCTGGCTGCTATTTGCCCGAATGACCCCCGTCCCCGCGGTGATCAAAGTGCCGCCGGTGACACTGACTCCATTGGTGAGTTGGACTTGCGAACCGTCGAGCGCTTCAATCGTACCATTGTTGGTAAAGGATCCACCGCCATTACCGCTTAGAACGAGGACACCGCCGTCGCTGGCTCGCAGTGTGCCGTCGTTCAAAAACGAAGCACCCTCGTCGACGACGCTGTTTTCCGTCACCGGATCGAGCGTGAGGGTAAGCCCGTCGACGTTGGCATCGATGATGCCATTGGCTCCGTTTGTGAAGGCCGTGTTGTCTTGACCAAGGCGGCCCTGGCCTTGAATCAAGTTGTCGACGTTCGTCAGGCGCGTGCCCGTTGTGATGGAATTAATACCGGCAAAGGGGCCGCCGCTGAAGATGACGGTCCCGCCGCCGTCGAGCGTCAGTCCGCCAGTCTGGACTTCGAGGTCCGTCGCCGAGCCGGTCGAATTGACAATAATGGTGCCGGAATTGGTGATTGTTCCGGCCAGGCCGAGGTCGCTGTTGTTGTCAGCGATGAAGGTGCCGGTGTTGGCGAGATCGGTCAGGAAAACATTCTGGCTGCTATTGCCGCGAATCACCCCGCTGCCGGTCGTTGCGAGAACGCCGCCGACGATGCTGATGTCACTGGTGAGCTGCACTTCGGAGCCGTCGAGTGCTTCAATTGTGCTTTCGACATTGCTAAGAGTGCCCCCGCCACTGCCGCTCAGAATCAGCACGCCACCGAAGCCGGCCCGCAGAGTGCCATTGTTGATCACGACGTTGCCACTCGTCAGGATTAGAGTTCCGCTATTGACCGCGAAGGTGCCGGTGTTGTTGAGCGGAATGTTGAAAGTGACGGTGCCAGTGCCACTGCTTCGCGCGACTGTGCCTGAGTTGTTGAAGATGGAGCCGGAACCACTAAAGAGATTACCGCTCGTCAAAGTGAGGTCGTAGATGCCGGAGTTATTGATTATCGTGCCGCTCACGGTCATGAGGGCGGATTGATTGCTGAGGCCGGCAACATTCAGAATGCCGGAGGTGATCGAGCCGCCGCTGAATTGCAGGCCAACTTCGAGGGTAAGCGGGTTGGCGAGGACCAGAACGCCGCCGCTCATGAAAAGCTGGTTAATGACGACGCCGTCGACGATGTCCTGGGTAAGCGAGCCGCTCGAAAAAAAGACATCATAATCGGTGCCGTTGTTGCCATTATTCGGCACAACTCCCGGCGTCCAGCTTTCCGGGTCGCTCCAGTTGCCGGTCCCGCCATTGAATGTCGCGGCTGTGGCTGGTGTCGGAGTGGCGCTCGGAGTCGGCGTGGGGGTGATGCTCGGAGTAGGAGTGGGCGTAATCGTCGGCGTAGGTGTCGGACTCGGTGTCGCGGTCGGAGTGGGAGTTGGTGTCGCGGTAGGAGTGGGAGTTGGTGTCGCGGTGGGTGGAGTTGGTTCGAGTAGGAGAAGGAGTAGGAGTAGGAGTGGACGTAGGAGAAGGAGTAGCGGTTGGTGTCGCGGTAGGGGTCGGTGTCGTGGACGGAGTGGGAGTGGAAGTTGGACTCGGGGTAGGGGTCGAGCTTGGCGTCGGAGAGGGAGTTGGACTGGGAGTCGGGGAAGATGTCGGCGTCGGTGTCGGTGTCGGAGAGGGTGATTGCGGGGCCGTGGTTTCGTCCACTGCGATCCGCTGATCGATCGTTGCCGTTGCTTCGATCAAGGATACGGCGGTCCCTCCGCCTAAGATAGCCAGGTTGGTTTCGATCAAGTTGCCATCGTTCTTCTTCGCATCCTGCGAGCTAATCGCCCGCGCAATCAGGCTGTCGCTCGGAAGCGGCGGGAAACCGTTGATCAGAAGCGAGGTTTTCATCAGACGCTCGAGATCGACGTCGACGGGCTCGGGCAAGCCTTTGCCGTTCGGACTTGCGATCAACATCTGGCCGGCGTGCAGAACCACCGATTCCCCGAGGTGATCTTTGCGGAAGATCCGCCCGGTGCCTTCGAGGATGATAAACTTGATGAATGCGTTCGGGTGGTACTCGAGCATTACCGTGGTCCCGGTAATCGCAGCGGTGACAGCCGCCGTATTGATCTGCGCTCCTCCTGCATTCTTCGGGACGCGCAGGAGCATGGCGCCGCCGCCAAGCTCGAGATTGCGCGTGCCTTTGCTGAAACTGAAAATCGTGTTCGCGCCAAGGCGAGCGAGAGTTTGGTCAGTAAAGGTGAGCTCGGCACGGGATTCGATTCCGGTGCGAACGGCGGTGCCGTTGCGCACTTCGTCGCTCACCACCGCCGGTCGTGGCGCGGCCTGCGCCGGGAGAAGCTCGACGTTTTTGATCACCTGACTGACTCGCGCCTCTTTGAGTTGGGCTGCGTCAAGGCGAGCGAACGCAACACCAAAAAGGAGGAGGAGGGTGAAGGCCGAGCACTTCTGAAAGGGCGGCCCAAAGAAGAATGAGAACCATTGGCGGTTACGGCGGCGTTGGCCTAACAAATCGTTGTATTTCATTTTGCGGAGCGCTTCGGTTCGAGATCGAGGACGGCCCAAAGACCAACGCCGGCACGGGAAAGAGGATTTGACCGTCGCGGAGCCGTTCTGCCTTATTAGCGGCGCGGCGTCAAGCTTTTTGGACTCGCGCTCCGATGTGGGGGCAGTGTTTGGACATTCAGTTTTGCCAATCCTCCTCGTTCTCGTTCCTCGAAAGCAATCGGAAAATCGAGGACGAGGAACGAGCCGCTCAACTGACTAACAACTACCGATGCGGACGGACCACGCGCAGAGGCGCGGTGCAATCAGCCACCGGGAGGAACGCCGAGCGACGGTGCCTGGGAAAGGGGTTGCGGTGGATTGGCCCCCGAGCCGCCAAAGGTCCCGGTTGTCTTTCCGTTGCCCCCAAAACCGCTGTAATTCGCTTTGGGGACATTATTCAGGCTATTGACGAAGACCGACGCCTTTGGCCCCGTGACCGAGACAAGGACGCCGTTTCTGATCGTGACGCTGTCACCCGCGATGCTCTTAGTCGAGTTGCCGTTCAGGCTCACATTGCCGATGAAAACGACCTGGCCATTGCCGTTGGGCGCGTAAAGTTGCAGTGTGGTGTCGGCGGAAAGGCTCCCGCCGCCGACTTGGAGCACGCCGTTGCTGCCGAGCGCAGCGATTTTGAGAGTGTCGGCGTGGATGTTGGCGTTCGTCAGATTAACCTGCCCGCTGGCGCCGGAGCTGCGGACGTCGACGGTGCCGCGGTCGGCCTGTACTTTGCCGTTGATGTTGACCTGGCTGTTGCCGGTCGCGGCGGTGGCCTGAATAACGACTTTGCCGCCCGGGCCAGGTGCGGCAGCATCAAGGAGAGAGAGCAACTGGCCGGTGTTGGCGACGTTGATCGCGACACCGGACGTCCTGCCGCTCTTCAATGTGATGGAGCCACCAGAGACGCTACGCCGATTGACGCTGGCATGTGAAACCTGAACGCGGTTGTTGATCGCGACCTGTCCGGCGTCCGCGGCCAGCGTCACGGAACCGCCCTTGCCCCCGATTACGTCTTTTCCATTGATGCCGCTGGAGGCTTCAACGTCGCAGTTGACGATTACATCGCCTGTCGTGGCGGTCGCGACGAGACTTCCGCCATCGCCGCCAAGGAAGGCGGTGCCGGGCGCGGCGTTCCCACCGTCGAAGGAAGCGCCGTGAAATTCCCTGGCGCCACTGCCAAAGGTTACGGCGGTCGCGTTAAAGGTCAGGTTGTGTCCGTTTTCGCCTGCACCAGTCGCCGAGCTCGATCCGGCAAAGTCCAAAAATACGCCGTTTGGAAGGAAGTTTGAAAGAACGATTTTGGTGGTGTCGTAGTCGACCTGGAAGGAACCAAAGCCATCGCTGGTATCGAGTCGGTCGCCCGGCGCGACGTTGACGAAGCGGCCTCCGAGACCGGCGCTTAAAGAGTTCAGAACCGCGAAATCGTCGCCGTTGGTCACCGAATTTTGAAAACCATTGGCGAAGGCGACGACGAGCCGTCCACCAATTGCAAAGGTCCCATTGATATTAAGACGTCCATACTCGCTGCCCTGAGTCAGACCGCCTAACTGAAAGGTGAGCTGGGAGGATGCGAGCAAGGTGACCCTTCCATTCACGGTCAGGCCGATGCCGCCGAGTGCCGGCTGTAAGTTGGCGTTGTTCGCGATCGTGGAGTTTATCGTTCCCCGTGCGTCGACCAAACCGCCTTCAAAATCCATTGTCGCCGACGAGGTAACAGTTCCGCCGGTGAGGCGAAATGTGCCCGCGTTTTGCAAATAACTGCCGGTGACCAAGAGAGTGTCGTTACCAACATCGACCGTGCCCGAGGAAGTAACGGCGCCATCGAATTGCAGGGTGCCACCGCGCGCTCTGATCGTCCCGCTGTTTGTGAAAGCGCCCCCACCGTTTCCGCTGAGGAGCAGGATGCCGCCGTTGGTGGCTTCCATCGTTCCCTGATTGACAAGCCCGTTGCTGGCATTCGGGTCCACCACTAACGTCAGTCCCGACACATTTGCGGAGATGACGCCACGAGCCTGATTGACGATGCCAATCTCGTCGGCCCCGAGGCTGCCCGAGTTGCTCGTCTCGCCTTCGATCGTGTTGCCGGCGTTGGTAAGAATGCCGGTGCCGCGAATGCGATCGGCGGCGACGAGGGAGAGAACGCCCGAGCCGCTCAGTGTAACATTATTACTGAGCACGAAATCGGTGAAACCGCCGGTCGAGTTGAGCAGGATGTTGCCATTGTTCGCGACGCTGCCGGAAAGAGTTGTGCTGGTCGAGTCGTTGAATTGCACCAGGCCCGGGCCTGCGAACTGTGCGCCATCGGTTATTATGAAATCGCTTCCGAATTGCAAAACAGCTCCGCTCGCGGCGGAGGCAGTGCCGGAAAGCGTGCCGCCACCCGCAAGCACGAAATTGCCGACTTCGGCGGAAACCGTCCCGGTGTTAGCGAGCTGAAGGTTGAACACCACCGTTCCGTCCGTCGCATGAGAGGTAAGGGTGCCGGAATTATTAAAAGTGGAATCTCCGCCGCCAAAAACGTTTCCGTTCAAGACCAGATCGTAGCTGCCCGAGTTGTTGATTGTCGTGCCATTGACCGTCAGCGGGGCTGACTGACTACTGATCCCGGCAATGTTCAAGATGCCGGAGGTGATCGAGCCACCGCTGAATTGCAGCCCGTCTTCGAGGGTGAGCGGGTTGGCCAGAACGAGGGTGCCGCCACTCATGAAGAGTTGGTTGATCGTGACGCCAGCAACAATGTCCTGCGTGAGTGTGCCACTGGAAAAATTGACGTCGTAGTCGACCCCATTGTTCCCATTATTCGGGACGACGCCAGGGGTCCACTTCGTCGAGTCGCTCCAGTTGCCGCTACCACCGTTATAGGTGGCCGCGCTCACTGGCGGAGTGGCTGTCGGGCTAACGGTTGGAGTGGGCGTCGGCGTTTCGGTTGGACTGGGCGTCATGGTGGGGGTGGGAGTGGCAGTCGGAGTTACCGTCGGCGTAGCGGTCGGTGTAGGAGTCCCGGTGGGCGTGGGGGTTGCCGTCGGGGTGGCGGTCGGAGTCGGTTCGGTTACACCTTTTATTGCCGTCGTTGTGGCACTGACCGCTGCGTGCTGGTCGAGCGTGTTGATCAAGGTCACGGCGGTCCCTCCACCGTAGATGACGAGATTGGTGTCGAGCAGTGCCTGCTCCGCTTTTTGCTTCTCCTGAAGCTTGATCTCCTCCGTAATAAGATCGCTGCTTGGGATCTTCTTGAAATCCTTCGACAAAAGCGCCGAGGTTTTTTTCAAGCGGGAAATATCGACATCGACCGGGTTAGGAAGCGATAAGCCTTTCGGACTGGCAATGAGCATTTGGCCGGCATTGACGAGGACCGATTCGCCGACGCGATCATTGCGAAAAACGCGGCCGGTGCCTTCGAGGACGATGAACTTGATGAAGGCGTCGGGATGATATTCGAGCATGATCGTGGTGCCGGTGATCGCTGCCGTTACTGCCGCGGTATTGATCTGCGCCCCGCCCGCGTTCTTCGGAACCCGCAGGAGCATGGCGCCGCCGCCGAGCTCGAGATTGCGCGTGCCCTCGTTGAAAGTAAAAATCGTGTTCGCACCGAGGCGGGCGAGGGTCTGGTCGGTAAAGGTGAGTTCGGCACGCGAATCGACGCCCGTGCGCACGGCGCTGCCATCGCGTACTTCATCACTGATCCGCGCCGGCCGGGCCGCGGCTTGTTTCGGAAGAATCTTGACGTCGTGAATGACCTGGCTGACGTGCGCTTCCTCCAGTTGTGCGGCGTTTGCCCCCAAAACCGAAAGGGCAGCCAGGAGGAGAAAAGGGAAGCGCCGGCAGAGAAACCGGGGACCGAAGAGTCGGTGAAAGAAATTCCCCGTGACTTTCCCTAACGAGTCGTTGACTTGAACTGACGAAGTTGAAGTTTTCACGTTGGAATTGGGTAGGCGTCGCGCGACCAGCCGATGTGATCAAACTCAAGAGCGAGAGTATCTTGTTTAGCAGCAATGGCCCTAAAACGTCAAGTCTTCTCTGCGGCGAGCAGGAAAAGACAACTAGTCGAACTTTATTAGTTTTCGAGTCATCGTCGGTTCGCTTCTTCGAAATGAAGCGGAAAAATCAGGGACGAGGATGGTTGCAACGGATGGTAAAACCTGATCAGAGCCCGACCAGGACGTTCTGGCAGTTAGCCGCGGTCTGGAGTGAAGAGAGATCCGCTAAAACTGCCAGCTCAGAGAGACGCCGCCGCCGATGTTAAAGACATTGTAATCGAAGACGCTCTGGTTCGATTGGTTCGCCACGAAAGTGCTGACTGCACTCACGCTCAGCCAGTCGCGAATGCGATAGTTGCCGCTTAAGGCGATGATTTCGCTGACATCGGTGCGGCCACCGGAATCGTAAGGCCGCACGACAAAAGTAGTAGAGGCGTTGAGGGAAAAATTGCGGCTGAGGCTAACTCCGTAGCCCGCATAGAGGCCGAAATCATTGCGGCGCGGCGGTTGAGGGTCAGCGTATAGGCTGATGTTGGCGTACGTCCCGAGTGAAATCTGCTGCGCGCGTCCGATCGGGATCGGAACTTCGGCATTCAGCACGAGCCCGAGATTCTTAAAGAAACCGTCAAAGTCATCGGTGCCCGTCAGTCGATTAAAATCAACGTTCGCGCGCAGGGCCAGATTGTGCAGTTTCGGCACGTAATAAGCCAGGCCAGCGATTGCATCGAAGCTGCCGAAGTTCAGATTGCTCAAGTCGTTGCTGTAATAAAAGAACTGTTGCCGCAAAGTGAACTGGCCGAAAAGTGTGCTCTGGAACCGGGGTGAGTAAGTCAGGCCGACGACAGGCGCAACGATCGCGGCGCCAACCTGGCCGTGGTCCACCAGAGCGACGTTTGAGGTATAATAAATGGGGACGCCAGTCTCCAGAGTAAAGGCCTCATAGCTCTCGACACGCTTCAGGATGGCCTGTTCGCCGAGATCAGAATCGTTAGGGCTGGCTGCGGCGTAATTTTGGTCAACGCCTTCGGCAGAGACATTGTTCGGCGTTTGAAAAGCCGTTTCCGTTCGCAGCAACCGCGCCCGATCGGCAGCGCTACCTTGGGCCCTCGCCGGCTGGCTCGCTGAAGTGAGCGCGAGGAGAAGAAGAATTGGGAGGGTAAGCAGACGAAGGAAACACCAATATTTCATGAAGGCGCTGGTTGTAGAGGGAGAAGCCCTCCCAAGTCAAGCTTTCCCGGCGGAGGAGACGTGGCAGGCCGTCGGCCTAAGCAAAGGGCAAATTCGCCTTGATTCGCTGCACGTCGGTCTTGTGAACGACAGCCGATTTGGCGAGCTGGCGCTTGCGCTTCGCGTTCTTGGTCGCCATGAGATGCCGGCGCGTAGCGTGAGAGCGCAGCACTTTCCCCGTTCCGGTGATCTTGAACCGTTTAGCGACTGCTTTCCTCGTCTTGCTGCGCGCGATGGACTTCGGCATAAGGCGCGGAAGATAAGCATACCACCAGAGGCTGACAACCGATTTTCTGTTTACCGACCCGGTATTCCGGCGATGATTTGACGATGGAGACGCAAGAACCCGCCGACCCGCGCGTTGTCATTGTCGGCGCCGGCTTTGGTGGACTGGAAGCGGCGAAGCATCTCGGCAACAAACCGGTCCGTGTGACCGTGATCGATCGGACGAACTATCACCTTTTTCAGCCGCTGCTCTATCAGGTCGCAACCGCAGCCCTCTCGCCGGCTGATATTGCAGCGCCGGTCCGCGGGATTCTCAGCAAATACGAAAACATCGAGATACTTTTGGCCGAGGTCCGGACGATCGATCTCCAAAAACGCCTCGTGCGGACGGCCGAGCACGCGATTTCCTACGACTATCTGATCGTCGCGACCGGCTCGCGCCATTCTTATTTCGGGCACAACGAATGGGAAATACTCGCCCCTGGCCTCAAAAGCCTGGAAGACGCAATCGAGGTCCGTCGCCGCATTTTGATGGCCTTCGAGTTTGCCGAGAAAACCCAGGATCCGGAGGCGCGGACTGCAGCGATGAATTTCGTCATTATTGGAGGAGGTCCGACCGGCGTGGAAATGGCTGGAGCGATTGCCGAGATCGCGCGCGAGACGTTGGCCAAGGATTTTCGGCATATCGATCCATCGACCGCACGTGTCATTCTGATCGAAAGTGAAAAACGGGTGCTCGCCTCGTATCCGGAGGATTTGTCGGCCAGCGCGCTCAAGCAATTGCAGGATCTGGGCGTCGAGGTGATGACTGGCGTTCGCGCGGAGAACCTGACCGAGGACGGCCTCGAGGTGGCCGGGGAGTTCATCCCGTGCCGGGTGAAAATTTGGGCCGCGGGCAACGCCGCATCGTTTCTCGGCAAGACGTTAGGCGTTCCGGTCGACCGGGCCGGGCGCGTCACCGTCCAGGAAGACCTGACGATTCCCGGGCATCCAGAGGTCCAGGTGATCGGCGATTTGGCGAACTTCACTTCCACCAAGGACGGAAAACCGCTCCCGGGGATCTCGCCGGTGGCCATCCAGCAAGGTCGTCACGCGGCGCAAAACATCCTGCGCATGATCGAGCACGCGAGACCGCAGCGTTTCTATTATTGGGACAAAGGCAGTATGGCTACAATCGGCCGTAATCGTGCCGTCGCCGACCTGAACTTCGTGCACTTCAGTGGATTCCCTGCCTGGCTGACCTGGCTTTTCGTTCACGTTTTTTTTCTGATCGGATTCCGCAATCGGATCCTGGTCCTTTTCCAATGGGCATGGGCTTACGTCACGTTCAACAAGGGCGCCCGGTTGATTACGCGAAACTTCCAAGCCGAGCACAGGCCGCTTGGCTAGGAAAAATCAGCCGCAGAGTGCACAGAGAAAGACTGCTGACGTTCGTTTTCCTCGGCGATCCCCGCGACCTCTGCGGTTAATTTGTCGCTCATGCGCACCCGCCATATTTTACCAAACTTCCGCATCGCGATTGTCGGGGCTGGCGCGATCGGTCTTTACTACGGAGGAAAGCTGGCCCGCTTCGGACGCGACGTACATTTCCTTCTGCGCCGCGATCACGACGTGATCCGGAAGCGTGGCCTGCGGCTCCGCAGCCGGACCGAGAGTCTGCATGTCGCGAAGGTGCAGGCTTATCGCACGACAGAGAAAATCGGCCCGTGCGACCTCGTTCTGGTGGCAGTTAAGACGACCTCGAACGCGGATCTGCCGCGGCTCATTACGCCGTTGTTAGGCGAAAGAACGATGATCCTGACTCTGCAAAACGGACTCGGAAACGAGGAGTTTTTGGCCGAACAATTCGGCGCCGAGCGGGTCATGGGCGGACTGTGTTACATCGGCCTCACTCGCACTGAGCCGGGAGTGGTCGAGCGTTTCGATCCGGGGCGCCTGACAATCGGAGAATTTCGCCGTCACCCTGGGCCGCGCACGCACGACGTCGCATGGGAATTCAAGCGCTGCGGAGTGGTTTGCAGCGTGGCGGCCGATCTCGCTCTCGAGCGCTGGCGCAAGCTGGTCTGGAACATTCCTTTCAACGGCCTCGCAGCGGCCAACGGGATCGATACCGCGAAGATTTTGGCCGACGATGAACTGCGCCAGCTCACTTTGGAGTTGATGGACGAGACGATCGCGATCGCAAATGCCTGCGGTCATTCCATCCCGACCGCGCTCGCGCTCGACCAAATCAAGCACACAAAATCGATGGGTAATTTCCAGCCCTCCACCCTGGTCGATTTTCAGGCGGGGAAACGACCTGAGATCGAATCGATCTGGGGCGAGCCGTTGCGCCTTGGTCAGGCGGCTGGTCTGGAACTGCCGCGGCTGGAGGCGCTGTATCGTTCGCTCGTGGCCTTGGATCAGGAAGTGCAAAGATGAAAACGGAGGTGCCTGCGCCGCCCCCGATCACGGTGCGCAATCTCCAGCGAAGGATCGCGCTCGATCGGGTCGCGCTGCAGCGCTTCGCGCAGCGAGCGCTGTTCCTTTGTCTAAAGGAGCCAGGGCGTGGCTTAACGAATCAGGAAGAAATCGGGGTTCTCCTCGTTTCTGACCGGCGGATCAGCGATCTTCACTGTCGCTTCATGCGGATCACGGGCCCGACTGACGTCATCACTTTCCAGCACGGCGAGATTTTCATCAGCGTCGAGACTGCGCAGCGCCAGGCGGAGACTTTCGGCTCCTCCCTCGAGCACGAGTTGCGGCTTTATCTCGTGCACGGCCTCTTGCATTTGCAGGGCTTCGACGATTCGCTGCCAGCCGGTCGCCGCCGGATGTCGGCTCTTCAGGAACGTATTGTTACCTTACTGTCGCGCTAATTGAAGAACTCAATGCCGCTCCACGGGGTCGCGAAGCAGGAATACGCCTAACGAGAGGGCGCCGATTCCTGCTCCAATCCCAGCCGTGAGCGGCCAGCCGCCCGTTTCGAAACTGGCTGAACCGATGACCGAACCACTCGCGCCGATGACAAACAACGTGGTCATATAGATCGAGTTCATCCGGCCGCGCGCCTCGCTTGAGAGATCGAAGATGATCTTCTGACTGGTGACATGGTTGAGCTGGACCGCGCCGTCGATCATGAGAGCGCTGAGGAAAAACGCGACCGCGCTTCCGAAGGCGACCGCCGCGTCGGACGCGAGGAAACAAACGACGAGAAACAGGTGTGCAGTCAGCGTCGCCAGGCGAGTCATCCCGCGATCGGCCAGCGCGCCGGCGAGCCGAGCGGTAAAAGCGCCGCCGGCGCCGGCCAGTGCGAACAGTGCGACCCCGTTCTGAGTAAAATGGAATCTGCGCAGCAAGATCAGGGGTGCGGCGGTCCAGAAGAGGTTAAAAGCGGCGAAGAGTGCGGACTGATAAAAGGCGCGCAGCCGCAATTGGCGATAGTTCCTGGCCATCGAAACCATCGACGTGAGGATTGCGCCATAGCCTTTCTGAGTCGGTGGCACGCGGCGGGGCAGGGTCATGGCGAGTGCGAGGCCGATCAACGCCACCAGTCCTGAAGAAAAAAAGTAGACCGCGCGCCAGCCCAGCATCTCCGTTATGAAACTGGCCAGGGGGCGTGCGAGCATGATCCCCGCTATGAGCCCGCTCATGATCTGCCCGATGATCCGGCCTTGGCGTTCAGGAGCAGTCAAATGCGACGCGAGCGGGAGCAATACTTGTGCACCCGTTGCGCAGACCCCCGTGCTGAGGGAAGCGGTCAGAAAAGTCGCAGGCCCCTGCGAGAATGCGATGGCGAGGCTGCCGAGAGCGGTGCCTCCTATCATCAGGAGCGCGAGGCGCCGATTCTCAAATAGATCTCCCAGCGGCACGAGCAGGAACAGGCCGATGCCATAGCCAAGCTGCGTCAACGTCACGACTATTCCGGCCAATGGCTTCGATAGGCCGATCTCCGACCCGATCTCTTCGACCAACGTTTGTGCATAATAGATATTGGCGACCATCGCGCCACAGGCGAAAGCTATGAGGAGGATCAAACCGGTCGAAAGCTGATTCGCCGCCGAGGTCCCGTCGTTAGTCATGAGGCATATTCTCGCGGCAGGCGTGCCGACGACAAGCGTCAGAAGTCAGGCGTCTCCCTTCTCCTGAGTCCTTAGACAGGTATTCGGGTTGGGCATCTGTGGATGGCGGCCCGCGCGCCATGGTTTCGCGCAAAACGAAGTTCACGCCGTCTCGCTGACAGGCCGGCTCCGGCGTTGCTTCACGCGCTTCGCGTGTTATCGTTTTCGATATGCTTTCGCCCGACTCCTGTCGTGTCTTTTCGGATTTTCCCGTCGGGGGCTGAGCCGCCTTTGGTTGTTCTAATGGAAGCGTCTTCGGAGATTTCCAGTGCTGTCGAGAGCCCGGTCATCACCGAGAAAACCGAGACAAAAGAGGCGCGCGATCTTCCGTGGAATGTGGTCGTGCATAACGATCCGGTAAATCTAATGAGCTACGTAACGATGGTTTTCCAAAAAGTCTTCGGTTACCCGAAGGAAAAGGCGGAGATGCACATGATCGAGGTGCATCGCCAAGGACGATCGATTTTGTGGAGTGGTGTGCGGGAACGGGCCGAGTTGTTTGTCCAGCAACTGCACGGCTACCTCCTCCTCGCGACGATCGAGCGAACCGGCTGAGATGGAGGTCTTCCGCAACAACGGGCTGCTCGAGATTAGCGAGATCGATCCTTTTCTCGCGGAATTACTGCGGCAGATCCCGGTCAGCACGAATCCGGAATCAGTCCCTGCCGCAGAGGAGCGGCTCTTCAGTCCCCCGGCCGGGCCTGGCGAAAGGGAACTTTGCGAGGAGTGGAAGATTTACGTCGAACCTGAACTGCGACGGCTGTTTCGGAGCGCGACGGAAACGGTTGAATCCGATTTGCGCCAGTTGGGCGAGAATGAAAAGCCTTTTGCCAACAGCACGCTGAGGATCCCGCAGGGGCATTCCGAAGCCTGGCTCAACGCGCTCAACCAGGCGCGGCTCGCCATCGCCGCGAAATATGACTTCACTGAGGCGGAACTTTGCGATCATTATCGTTCGCCGATCGGTTCCCGCCGTGACCTGAGTCTTTTTCAGGTCAACTTTTACGGATTTCTCCAGGAATTCATCCTCCGTGAGATGGAATGCGGCGCCCCGTCCGCGCCCGAAGAATAGCGGCAGGAATCCCGCGCGTTCCCGCCTAACGAGCGTCGCCCTGCTTGCGCTCGCGGACCATTTTCATGAGGCGTTCCTTGAGAGCGTCCGACGATTTGGCCGGCCGCAAGCTCAGAGCGAGGGCCGCATGCAGGCGATAGCATTCGGTGATGAAGCTTTCTGCCTTCTCTCCGAACTGTCGACGCGCCTTCTCGAATTCACGGTATTCCCCATTTTCCAGCGCTCCGATGACGTAGAGTCGCGCGCGGTTTTGGAATTCTTCAAAGCTCATCTTTAAATTCCTTGAGGCCGTCGTAAATTTTTTTCAGCCCCAGTTCGAGGCGCGTTTTCACCGTCCCTAAAGGGGTATTCGTTTTTGCGGCGATTTCGCGCTGACTCATTCCGCGAAAAAATGCGAGGTCGATCGCCTGTTGCTGCGCCGGAGGCAATCCACTGATCACTTTTCGAATCAAGACCCGGGTGTCGGTGAAGCTTATTTCCTCTTCGGTCGTGTTATGCACCCAGGCGTCGGGCTGCTGTTCGGTTTCGTTCTGTAAACGCTCTCCAGCTCGCAGATAAGCCTGCTTCTTCCGCAAACCATCGATCGCTCGTCGCCGTGCCAGTGTCACCATCCAACCGAGGGGTTTTCCCTTTCTGTGCGGAGAAATTTTTCGCCTGCTTCCACAACTCCATGAAGATTTCTTGTAGCAAGTCGTCTGCCTCCGCCTCGTTATGCACGACACGCAGGATGAGCGCCTTGATAATGCCGTTGTAGCGATCGTAGAGCTTGGAAAGCGCTTCGGGGTCCTCGTCCTGAATGCCCTCCATTAGTTCCAAATCCGTTGGCTCGCCGGGCGCGAGCTGGGGGGCCGTGGCCGGCATGCGCGGCCCAGACTCATCCGGGTCCGCGTCGAGTGGAAGTTTGGGTCGGCGGGGCATGAGTCGGCGAGAGCGAGAAGATGTAAGGCGGGCACGGTCTTGCGTCCAATGAGATTTCACGCGCGCTGCGAAAAACCTGATCCAGCCGCTGTGGCCGAAACCTCGACCCCCTTGCGCCGCAGCAAGCGACTCTCCGGCAGCGGGCTAATGCTCAATCACCTCTGTGCCCGGCCAATTGATTGTTGCGCCAGAGTCTTGATATGCGCCTGGAACGGTCGTGCTTCTGCAGGGGTCTGACGGGTGCCATTATTTCGATTTATTGCGCGCAATTTTCATCTCTTCGAACTGGCCTGCGCTCTTCTTAGCCAGAGAGCAGTCGTTGCCACCGTTGATTATTGGTGAAAACGCCTCCTTAATGAAATTGTCGTCGACGATAAAAGAATCGATTTCAAACTTTGCGGACTTTTTCGGGCCCTGCAGACAAATTTTACCAATTACAGGCATTGCCAGGAGGAGCGCGATCCGCCAATCTGAGACAAAATGATTCACGACCCCCTCGAGATCCGGCATCTTCGGTATTTCCTTGCTGTCGCTGAGGCAGGCAGCTTCAGCCGGGCGGCCGATCGGCTTGGCTTGTCCCAGCCGAATGTCTCCCAGCAACTGCGCGATCTTGAAGTCGCTCTGCGGGTCGATCTTTTCCAGCGTCGCGGCAAACGCATCCTTCTCACCTCAGCCGGTCACATTTTTGAGGAATACGCGCGTTCCCTCCTGCACCAGCTCGAAAATCTGCTCCAGGAAGTAAGCATTGAGCCAGGCCAGATGCGCGGCGCGCTCCATCTCGGCGTTGTGCCGATCCTCAATGTTGCCCTTATGCCGCCGCTCCTCGGAATGTTTGCGGCTGCTCATCCCGGTGTCAGCCTCACCGTCGAAGAAATTTCATCGACTGAAATTGAGACGGCGATCGAAGAAGGCCGCATGGATGTCGGGCTGGGATTTCTCACTCGCCACTCGCCTCGCCTGCGTTATGAACGTCTCTGCAACGATCAGTTTGCTCTTATCGTTTCCGAACAACATCCCTGGGCAAAAAGGCGCGTCATCGATCTGAGCGAATTGCACCAGCAACGCATCCTGCAACTCCCGGACAGTTTTGTCATGCGGCGGATGAGTGACGCGATCTGCCGCGAGCATCAGGTTCGGCCCCGCATCGTCGCCGAGATTAATGCGATCGAGACGCTCCTCCGCTCTCTCGGCCCGCTCAAGGCGGCGGCGCTCATGCCTAAAATCGCTCTCCGCGACACAACCGGACTGGTTGCGATCCGTTTAAAGGGCAAGAATCTCGCGCTTGAAATTGGACTTTTGCGATTGATTGACTCCGGCGCCAGCAGTGCAGTACAAGAGTTTACAAAGCTGGCACGTTCCACGGTTCCCCTGATGATCCGGAAACAGAAAGCACTCCGAGACTAGCTGCCATCGCTGAGCTGCCGCGATAATCCTCGGCCGAAGCATTTTCCGGGACGAGTAATCTTCTCGCCAGGCCGGCGCCACCGCATCATGCTGCCATGGTTTGGCTCGGAACTCGACAGCTGCGCGGACTAACGGCGCGGATTTCTCCTTCCGCCCGGGCGAATTTGTCCTCGGCGCGGGCGAGCTCATTCGCTTTCAGGTCGAATCGGAGTTTGATCCGCGCAAGATCGATCACGTCTGGGTTACGATCCGCGCCGGACCTTTCGGTCCGTTGCGAATTTCCATCAATACCTATTCACTGAAACATGCGGCCGATGGTTTCGATCCGCGGATGCGCGTTGGTCTGCTCACCTCCCAATGGTCGGAATTGCCTGAGAGCGGAATCTTTTCTATTGCCCGATTGGACTACGCCGACCTGGAGCGAGCCCAGGCGGTCGAATACCGGGAAATGGAACGGGCAGCGTTGGAAATGATGCTCAAGAGAAAGGCGGATCGGACGATTTTCGTCGAAGCCTGGGGCGCGTTCTATCGACGAGACGGGTTCGGAATTCACCAGGTGCACAGCCGGCGCGCGATTTGCAGTGTGCCCAGCGATTACATCGGACGCGACGGCGCGCTCCGGTTTTACTATCGCGAAGGTTCCGCGGCGGAAATGCTTCTCTTTAAGTACTGTGGCCAGGTTTGATCCGAAGCAGCCGCAGCCCGTTCAAGACGACGACCACCGTGCTGCCTTCGTGACCGACGACGCCGATTGAGAGATTGATTTTTTGGGCGAGTGCGCAGACGACGAGGAAAGCGACCGTGCCTAACGAAACAATCAGGTTTTGACGAATGATGCGACGGGCGCGCCGGCTCAAGTGGAGTGCGGTGGGAACATTCTCAATCCGGTCGTGCATCAATATGACATCGGCCTGCGCGAGGGCGGCATCGGAACCGCGCGCGCCCATCCCGAACCCCACTCCGGCGGCGATCAGGCTGGGAGCGTCATTGATCCAGTCCCCGACCATCGCGACGATTTTACCGGATTGACGCCAGCGATGGATCCATTCCAGTTTTTCGTTGGGGGTGAGCGCCGGATGAATTTCCTCGATGCCCGCCGCACGCGCCACGACTGTGGCCGCTTCCATGCGGTCACCCGAGATAAGCGCGACCGAGCTGCCATCTCTCTGGAGCGCGGCGATGACCGCGGGTGTCGCGGCGCGGAGCTGATCGCGCAGGTAGATGACGCCGAGCAATGCTTCGCGTGCTACCCAGACCTCAGCCTCGGCGCCTTTGGTTTCGAGCTAGGAGACGGAGAAGCGCGGTTTCGACGTGCGACAGCCGCCGCGACTGCGAGCACTTCCTCGGTGGAGATCTGCCCGCGCGCCTCGACTCGCGCGACCTGCAGTTGGCCGGTGGTGAGCGTTCCGGTTTTGTCGAAGGCAAAATGATTCTACCGCCAGGCTTTCGACCGCCACCCCGCCGCGGAAGAGAATGCCCTGCCGCGCTCCGGCAGCGATTGCCACCAGGATGGCCGACGGGATCGAAAGGACAAGCGCGCAGGGCGAGGCCACGACCAAAAGCGTCATCATCCGGTAAATCGCCGGGGCCAGTGGTTCATGAAGCCAGAGCAAGAGCCAGTCGAGAAAAGCGACGCTGCCAGCGAGCACGACCACCGTGTAGTAGCGAGTAAACGGTCGGTGAAACGCTGCGCAGGCGCCTTCTGTTCGCGCGCGCTCTCGATCAGATCGATGATGCGTTGCACCGCGCTTTCACTCGACAGACGCCGCACTCGGATGACCACCTGGCCCTCCAGATTTACCGTGCCACCGTTCACCGGATCGCCGCCGCGTTTTGAAACGGGGAGCGCTTCGCCAGTGAGCGCCGATTCATCCGCGGAGGTCGTGCCTTCAATCACTTCGCCATCAACAGGAAAGAGGTCGCCCGGTTTGACCAGTAACTCATCGTCTACGCCTAACGAGGCGATGGAAACTTCAATCCACACTCCGTTCTCGCGCCGGCAAGTGGTCTCGGGCGAAGACTTGAGGAGCGAACTGATCGTCTCTTCGGTCCGATAATTCGCGAACCGCTCGAGGGCGTTGCTGAGCGAAAAGAGGAAGAGCAACGTTCCCCCTTCCGCCCATGCCCCAATGCAGGCGGCACCGATTGCGACCACAATCATGAGCAGGTTGATATCGAAGACGCCGCGGCGCAGTTCGCCAGTTAGCTGCAGAGATGCGAACCAACCGCCGCTCAGGTAAGCCCCGAGGAAAAGCACCGCGGCGAGGAGCGGCGCCGGTCGATGCAAAAGAAATCCGCCCAGCGTCCCGAGACCGCAAAGGGCCGCGAGGGAGAACATCACCTGATAATCTGGAGCCAGGCGCGATATATCCTCCCTCTTCTTTGGGCTTTGCGAGGGGGTTTGGGGGGCACTCCCGCCGATTGACCGGGCCGCGGTCGAAGGTTTCTTGCTGGGTAGGGCGGCGCTCTTCATCTGTGTCTCATTTCGCCGACCGAGCTCCGTTGGCGAGACTCGGTTTTCGTTAGGCACGAGCGCTCTTGAAAACGGTAGGTCGCTTTCGCCCATCGAGCCTCGCACGACAGGTGGCACGCGCCTGTCGCCAAGACGCGCCGTTGTCTCTCACGGCCGTCGGTTCGCCGGTCGCTTTGCTTTTACCGGGCTGGAGTGGCTGCTGAGGAGGCGCGCGCGTGCGCATTGCAAGCGCTCCACCATTACCTGGCTCATCCTTTTAAAAAGCTCGAAGCCTAACGACGGATCCTTGGCGCAGTATTCGCGCAGGATTGTTCCGTAGAAAAAGAGCGTGCTCGTCGGCTCGGTCGCGCGCGCATCGAAATGCCAGATGTAGGGAGGAAAAAGCCATGACCAACCTACCAGCTTGCCCGCTCCGACCTCCTCGATCGCGACACAGGTCCCCGCGTTGTCGAGCGCTTCCAGAACGACCAACCCCTCTTCGATGAGGTAAAACCGATTCGCGAATTCACCCTGCCGAAAAAGGTATTCGCCGGTCTCGAAGTGCCTCGCCATCGCGCAATCGGCCAGCAACCGGATATGATGCGAGCGCAACCCGACGAGGAAGGGGTGCAATTCCACCCGAATCTCGAGTGGCTCGTGTTCCGGCGCCGTG
Source organism: uncultured Verrucomicrobiae bacterium (assembly GCA_963720895.1). Taxonomy (GTDB): domain Bacteria; phylum Verrucomicrobiota; class Verrucomicrobiia; order Chthoniobacterales; family UBA10450; genus Palsa-1392. Next base: position 338,786 of record CAVRGZ010000004.1, on the reverse strand, counting down.
TCCATGGTGCTCATGAAAATAACTCGTGTTGTTTCTCGCGCACCACAAAAACCGGGCAGGGCGCCGTGCGAACGACGCGTTCGGCGGTGCTTCCGATGCAGAGGTGTTTCCAGCCGGTATAACCGTGAGTCGCGATGACGATCAGGTCGAAATCGAGATCCCGGGCGGTTTCCACGATCTCGTGTGCGGGCAGGCCGGTGCGGACGACGGTGTGGACGGCGGACGACTCGAGGGTCTGCTGCGCGGCGAGGGTTTGCAGCCCCTTCTCCGCGTTTTCGAAATCTTCCTCCACAGTATCGAGATAGGGAGGGACCTCGGGAAACGGAGCGACGGAAATTTTTTGCACGATATACAAAAGGGTAATCTCGGCGCCAAAATGCTGCGCGATGCGGGCGGCGTAGCGGAGCGCCTGAGTGGAAGGACCGGAGAAGTCGACCGGAACGAGGATCCTTTTCAGTCGAATGGTCGTCGGGGCTGGACTGCGTAATGTAGTCGGTTCCATGACACTTCAAACTATTGCGACCTGCTGCCGGTGCGCTGCGCAAGGTTTGCGAATTGCCGGTCATTTATTGGCGCCGAGATGAAACGAATTGCCCTCCTCACGAGCGGCGGCGATGCGCCCGGGATGAACGCCGCGATTCGCGCCGTGACCCGGCGTGCTCTCTTTCACAACGCGGAAGTATTCGGGGTGCGACGCGGCTACGCCGGTTTGATCGCGCAAGATTTCATGCCGCTCGGGCCGCGCGATGTGGGCAGGATATTGCATCTTGGCGGGACGATGCTGGGGAGTGCGCGGTGCGCGGAATTCCAGAGCGAAGCCGGCGTGACCCGGGCGCTGGAGTCGTTAGGCAAATACGGGATCGAGGGCCTGGTGGTGATCGGCGGGAACGGTTCCCAGGGCGGAGCGCACGATCTCGCCCGGCGCGGTTGGCCGGTGGTTGGGGTGGCTTCAACGATCGACAATGATCTCTGCGGGACCGACGTCACGATCGGCTTGGATACGGCGCTCAACATCGCGCTGGAGGCGATCGATCGTCTTAAGGTGACTGCGCTCTCGCATCAGCGTGGGTTCCTCGTCGAAACGATGGGGCGCAACTGCGGCTATCTTGGTTTGATGGCGGGCTTCGCCGGCGGCGCGGATGTAATCGTGATTCCCGAAATGCCAACCGACCCGGAAGCTGTCGCGAGCGAATTGCGGAGCGCCTACGCGCGCGGGAAATCACATGCGTTGGTCGTGGTGGCGGAGGGTGCGGCCTACAACGCCGAACGGCTGGGCGCTTATTTTTCCGAGCACCGCGCGCGGCTCCAGTTCGAGCTTCGCGTGACGAAGTTGGGGCATGTCCAGCGGGGCGGCGCGCCGACCGCTTTCGACCGTGTCCTGGCCAGCCGGCTCGGGGCGGCCGCGGCCGATCACCTCCTTGCCGGCAACCATGGCGTCCTCGTCGGAATGCAACGCTCCGAGATTACTGCCACGCCGTTAGGCGAAATCCACGGAAAGCAGAAACCGCTTGATTTAGAACTCTTCCGGCTTGCTCAGAGTCTCGCGAAGTAGCTCTGCCTAACGAGTTCTGCGGGATGACCCGATCCTCTGCGGAAGGATCGTCCCGGATTCTGAAAAGACGGACGGGACGGCGCTCGTTCTTCCGGCAAAGCCGCCTCACCGCTGCCTCTTCCTAACGGGTCGCAAGGTTTCCGGAAAAGCTTGCCAGTATCCGCCGCAACGCAGAAATTGGGGCGGAATGATTTTTGCATGACCGGAACGGCCGAGAATGAAGGTCATGCCCGGGCAAACCGGGAGTTGGTCGACACTCTGCGGCGTTCGAAACTGTTCCGCGATTACGAACGCGTTTTCGCGCAGGCAACCGGGTTGCCGCTCGCCTTGCGTCCACTCGAGTACTGGCAACTCGCCCATCACGGGAAGCGCAACGAGAATCCATTCTGCGCGCTTCTCGCCGAGAATCCGAAGACGCTCGTGGTCTGCCTCGAAACTCATGAAGAGATGATCCGCCACACTGGCGATTTGCCGACCACCGTGACCTGCCCTTTTGGCCTGACCGAAACGGCGGTGCCGCTCAAACTGGGTCAGGAAACGATTGGCTATCTGCGGGTCGGACAGGTCTTGCGACATTCCCCGAGCCAGGCTGATACGAAGAAGGCCGGCGGGGCGATCGGGGATGCCGGCGCCAGTTTTACTCCTGCGCTGCGACGAGCCTGGGAGAAGAGCCCGTTCATTCCGGGAGAACGCTACAACGCCATTGTCAGGCTGCTGACCTTTTTCGCGGAACAGCTTTCCGCCTTGAGCAATCAGTTGCTGGTCGAAGAGCAGAACCGGGAACCGACGATCGTGAGGAGGGCGCGGCGCCACATTGAGGAGCACAAGGCCGAAAAAATCTCGCTTCCCGCAGTGGCCGCGGCCGCCGGCGCCAGTGTCTTCCATTTTTGCAAGGTCTTTCACAAGAACACCGGCCTGACGTTTACCGATTACCTGGCGCGAGTTCGGGCGGAGGCGGCCCGCGGGCAGTTGCTCAACCCGAACCGCCGCATCAGCGAGATCGCATACGATGTCGGCTTTCAATCGCTCACACAATTCAATCGCACTTTTCGGCGCATCTACGGGCAGTCGCCCAGCCAATTCCGCGCGCAGCTCCATCTCAAGAAGCGTGCGCCAAAACCCCGCCCCCGGAATAAGTCTTAGCCAAGAAGCGCCGCGTTTTTCGCAATAAACGCCCGGCTGCTTTGCCGGTGCGGCTTATTTTCCCTAACGAAAGGACGGGTACATGAAAGAAAAAGTCATTCTTCTGGTCGACGCAGACGCGGATTGTGCCGGGATCGTTTTGGAGGCTGGGGCGCGAACTGGTCATGGTGTTCGGCTGAGCCGGGATAGCCGGGAGGCTTTCGGATTTCTCGCCCGAGAATTCGAGCACATCGACAGCCTTGTTGTCGATGTCGATCCGGGCCGCCATGGCATGGTTCTCCTCGCGGCTTTGGCCGCGCTGCGAAGCCGCCCGCCGATCATCGTTTTGACCGCTTTGGAGGAAAGCCAGATGCAACCAATGGCGGGCCGACATGGCGCGGTCGCCTGCTTGGGCAAGCCATTGTCAATCGAGCGACTGAGAGCGGAGATCGATCGTGCCGTCCGGCCCGAAAATGATCAGGAAATTTCATGCGATCCGTGGGGCCATCCGTGTAGCCACGCAACACAATTGGAGAACGCGGCTCGTGCCTAGGCAATCAACCCTCCGTCGACGGTCAGCTCGTCTGGCGCCACGTGCTCGGCTCCCACGTCAACGACCGGCTCCACTCCGTGTTCGGCGATTGCTCGTGCCGACCGATTTTTCAGCCGCCGCGAATACGGCGCTCGTCGCTGCGGTTCCGTGGCTCGATCGGTTTCAAGCCGAACTGCATCTTGTGCATGTCTATTCGTCCGATTACCCGAGCCCTCCAATGATGGTCTCGTCGCTCATGATTTCGGAATCGCAGATCGGGCCGCGAGTCCGGTCGGGTCTGAAAGAGGTAGCCCGGGATCACGCCCTGGCGTTGCGGCGAGTAAGCCTGCACGCGAGCGCTGGCCGGCCCTACGAACAGATCTGCCGGCTGGCCCGTCGACTCGAAATTGATCTGATCATTATTGCGACCCGCGGCCGGACAGGATTGAAGCATCTCGCCTTGGGAAGCACAGCGGAACGGGTGGTCCGTCACACGCCGTGCCCGGTTCTCGTCGTGCATCCGGCGATCGAAGCGGGCCATCGTTTGCCGCCAGCCTTCAGGAAGGTGCTGCTGCCTGTCGATTTTTCAGCTCGTGCCGCGCAAGGCCTCGCCTATGGCAAGGCGCTCGCGGCTCAATTCGGGTCCAGGCTCGTGCTGCTTCATTCGGTTGATCTTTCCTATTACAGCACCAATCCCGAATACATTCTCTACGATCTTCCGCCGCTCCTTGAGGCAGCCGAACGATCGGCGCGCGAACAAATGCTTGATTTGATCAGCCAAACCGACTGGGATGATCTGGAAGTGGAGCACAGGTTGGAAAACGGGCACGCGGGCGAGCAGGTTTGCCGCTACGCGCGGGATTCGGGCGCAGACTTGATCGTGACTTCGACCCACGGCCGCACTGGGCTGAAGCGTGTCTTGCTCGGAAGCACCGCGGAATACATCGTCCGGCATGCGCCCTGTCCGGTGCTGGTGGTGCCCAACCACGAGCGGCTGCCGCTTATCTCGGGAAAAGGTAGTCGCCAATGAAACCTCTCTCACTTCTCGGCCTAACGATGCTTGCGTTTGGAGCTGCGGCGATGGGTTCAGGGTCGACTCATGACGGAGGCGGTGCCACGGCCGCTCACCTTCGATAACGTTCGTTCGTTTTTCTCCGACACACTGCGTATCCGTCCGACCGAGGTCCAAAAGCGCTGCCTTATCTTTTATGAGGGCGAATGGCAGAACCCGAAGACCTACAACTATTGCGTGATCATTGTCGAAAACTCTGACGAGGATCTTCAGGTCACCTATTATCTGACCGACGATCGCGAGATGAATTGGGTGAATGAATTTCTCGATAGTCCGTTTTTCACGCGGAGCGAAACGGAGAACCTTTTCCGTCTTCTCAACCAGAAACGTCATGTGCGTGCCGAACGAATTGGCCGTTTCCGGGTAGACGTCGAGCCATTGGGAACCGCGCCACGCCGAGATCATCGTCTTCAGCTTTACCCCTGCGAGACGAGCAGTTCGCTGACTTTTCCGGAAACAAAATTCGTCCCGAACCGAAGCCGACGATTGTGCAACGCCGCGCTCGTTGCTAAGGCATTTACGTGAACAAAGCGTCTCGACCTGCGGCCGCCTCGGAGACGACGAATTCACCGGTCGCCGCGCCGCCTGAGCGCGCTGATGAGGTCATGCTCGAAGGGCCGCACTCGCGCCTCGATGAACTTTTCACTCTCTTTCGCGTGATGGCGGATTTTCTGCGCGGCTTTCGCGTCCTGCATTTCGTCGGGCCGTGTGTGACCGTCTTTGGCTCGGCGCGGATTGAACCCGGCAGCCCCGATTATGAGTTGGCGCGAAAAATGGGCGCGGGCATTGCGCGGCTTGGCTTCACCGTTATGACCGGTGGCGGCCCTGGAATTATGGAAGCGGCCAATCGCGGCGCAAAGGAGGTGGGCGGGACATCGGTCGGTTGTAACATCAAGCTGCCCTTCGAGCAGGCTCCTAATCGAGTACCTCGATCGTAGTGTCACCCTCTACTACTTTTTCGTCCGCAAGGCGCTCCTCGTGAAATATTCTTATGCTTTCGTCGTTATGCCGGGCGGCGTGGGGACGCTCGACGAACTTTTTGAAGCCCTCACTCTCATTCAGACGAACAAGATCCAAAACTTCCCGGTGGTGATCATGGGAACGGATTATTGGCGGGAGCTGACCGATTTGCTGAACAAGATGGCGCGCCTGGGAACGATAAGCGCGGCGGATGTGGATCTGGTTTACGTGACCGATTCGGTCGAGAAAGCGCTCGAGCACATTCGCAAGAAGGCGATTGAGCCATTTGGCCTCAAACGAATCGTCAGGCGGTCTCTCCCCTGGTTGGGCGAGCGCGGACTGCATGTAAAGATCTCATGAAACGAAACGGCAGCGGATTGGGGAACGAGTACCTGACCGCTTTGCCTAACGATCAGCGTTACCTGATCGGCGTCTCGGGCGGACGCGACTCGGTTGTGTTGCTCCATTGGTTGCTCGAGCCGGGGTTATCGCAAGTTAATCGTCTGCCATTTTGAGCACGGCCTGCGGGGGACGGGCGGGAAAGAGCGATGCGCGGTTTGTTGAACGGCTGGCACAAAAGCATGGCCTGAAGTTTGAGCTCGGCTCCGCGGATATCGCGGCGCTCGCAGTGCGCACTAAACAATCGATTGAAACGACTGCGCGCCATGAGCGGCTGGCATTTTTTGAGCGAGTCGGCCGGCGCCGCCGCTGCCCGACAATTTTTCTCGCCCACCAAGCGGATGACCAGGTCGAGACCTTCCTCCTCAACCTCTTTCGCGGAGCGGGCGGTCGTGGAATGGGTGCGATGCGTCTGAGCTCAAACTATGGTTCGCTCGAAATCGTGCGCCCTCTGCTCGGCGTCTGGCGTTCCGAGATTGATCACTACGTCAAAGAGCATCGGCTGCAGTTTCGCGAAGATGCGACGAATAAGAAGCTAAATGCGCGACGCAATCGAACGCGGCACAAAATCATTCCCTGGCTCGAAAAACAATATGGACGGAATATTCGGACGACGATTTGGCGCGCCACCACCGTTCTGGGAGAAGAGGCGGACTTTCTCGAAACCTTGACTCCGGTTGCCCTAACGAACAGTGAAGAATTAAACGTGGCGCAAATTCGCCGGCTCCCGTTGGCCCTGCAGCGCCGCGTGATCAGGAAGTGGCTGGCGGAACGGGAAGTGCCCGAACAAGGTTTTGACGTTGTCGAGAACGTGCGGGGGCTGCTGGCAGGAGGCACGCCCGCGAAGATCAATCTTGCGCGCGACCGGCATGTGCGGCGCCGGGCGGGCAAGATTTTTCTCGAGTGAAAGTGATGCGGCTTGTCCAACCGCGACAATTGGTCCTTGGCAAACCACCGCCCTCGGGAGAGAGACGTAGATGATTAAAATCGGGACTGCTTTGCGCCCAGTTGTTTTCGCGATCTTTCTTATCGCGCCGTCATTCGTCTGGGCCGAAGAGGGTCTCCAGCCCTTCCTCGAGCAAACCCTCGCTGCGGCCCGTGAGAAGGATCACCTGCCCGCCGTCGCTGCACTGGTTCAAATCAACGGCAAGCTTGTGGCCGAAGCGGCGTTGGGCGTCCGGGCGCTCGGCCATTCCGAACCGGTGATGACGAGCGATCGCTGGCACATTGGCTCCGATACCAAGGCCTTTACCGCCACGCTCATCGCGCGCCTGGTCGAACAAGGGATTCTGCGTTTCGACGACACGCTGGCTGACTTATTCCCTGCTTTCGCGGCGGCGATGGATCCCGCCTATCGCGGTGTGACCGTGACCCAGCTCCTGAGTCACACCGCCGGCCTGCCGCCCCTGAGCGATGACAAGGAACTGCCTGCATTCATAGCCGTGATCAAGTCGGCGAACGGCGTCAAGGCGCAGCGCGAAGCAATTGCGCGCAAGTATCTGACCATGCCGCCCGCGTCCAAGGCTGGCGATTTTGTTTATTCCAATCTTGGATTCATCATTGCCGGCGCGGTGGCCGAAGCTCGGACAGGCAAGAGCTGGGAAGATCTCATTCGCGAACAGATCTTCACGCCACTCGGGATCAAGAACGCGGGCTTTGGCCCTCCGGGAACGCCGGGGAAATTCGATCAACCGTGGGGTCATATGGAAGTGGCGGGCAAGCTCGTCCCGCTCGATCCAGCAAGCGCCGAGGCCGACAACCCAGCCGGCACTTGGCCCGGCCGGCACGATCAACATCGCGCTGAAGGATTGGCTGCTCTTTGCCCAGGATCAACTCGACGGCGTGCAGGGTCACGGCAAACTCCTGAAACCGGAGACGTATCGAAAACTCCATACGCCGGTGACGGGCAACTACGCGCTTGGCTGGGGCGCAATGCTCGGTCCCGATGGTCAACCTCTGCTTCTGACCCACACTGGGAGTAACGGATTCTGGATCGCCGACATCCGGATCATGCCGAAGCACGACATGATTTTTCTCGTCGCCACGAACGCCGGCAACGACGCCGCAAACCGGTTCGTCAAAGACATCGGCACGCCTTTGAAAGATCGCCTCAAGCCGCTCGAGTAAGGCGGCAGATTATGTTAGAAGCTATTCAATGGGTAAGTGCCTTCTTCCTGGTTCCCAGTTTGAAAGCCCGGTCTCATCTTTATTTCGTTACGGCTGATTTAAATTCTGGAAAATGAGTTCCGCTGTCCGCGTCCGTTTTGCGCCGTCACCCACCGGCTTCCTGCATATTGGCGGCGCCCGGACCGCGCTCTTCAACTGGATTTTTGCGCATCACACCGGAGGCACGCTTGTCCTCCGAATTGAAGATACCGACGAAGCACGGAACACCCCCGAAGCCATGCAGGCGATCTACGACGGGCTCCGCTGGCTCGGCCTCGAATGGGACGAGGGTCCGTTGGTTGGCGGGAACTTCGGGCCCTATTTCCAGACTCAGCGCAACGGAATATACGAACGTCACCTCGCCAAGCTGGAGACGGACGGCTGCCTTTTCGAAGAGAACGGCGCGATTCGCTTCCGGTCGCCGCGTGAACACGTCGTGGTCGATGACATTGTCTGCGGGAAAATCGACTTTGACTTGACCAATCCCGAGACCCATCCCGACATGACGATCCGGCGGCCGGATGGTTCGTGGATTTTTCATTTCGTCAACGTGGTTGACGACCTCGAAATGGGGATCACCCACGTCATCCGGGGCGAAGATCATCTTTCAAATACCGCGAAGCACATCGAGCTCTACCGCGCGCTCGGTGCGGAGCCGCCGCGTTTCGCGCACATCCCGCTCATCCTGAATCAGGACGGTTCGAAGATGAGTAAGCGCGACGTCGGCTCGAGCCTCAACACCTATATTGAGGAGGGTTTTCTTCCCGAGGGAGTGCGCAACTATCTTTGCCTCCTTGGCTGGTCGCCAAAGGACAACCGGGAAAAAATTGAAATCGAGGAAGTCGTCAGATTCTTTGAGCTCGAAAAAGTCCATCGCAAGAATGCATCGTTTGACCTCGCCAAATGCACCTGGTTGAGCGGCGAATATGCGCGCGAATTGCCGGACGAACGTTTCCGCGCGCTCGCCTCGATTGCGCTCGGCCGGGCCGGGATCGACACATCGAAATTCCCGGAAGAATACGTCCGGGCCGCGCTCGATACCTGCAAAGGAAAGTTCAGAATCTTTAACGAGCTGCCCGCTTATTGCGGCTTTTATTTCACGGACGAGATCCACTATCAGTCTGAAGGCGTGGCGAAGCATTTCATCGCGGAAAACAAGCCACGATTGGAAGCGCTGCGCGTCGCCTTTGCCGATTTGGAGAACTTTGACGCGACCTCAATCGAGGCGACACTGAAGGCGACCGCCGCAAAGCTCGGGCTAAAGCCAGGTGCGCTTGTTCATCCGGCGCGACTCGCCGTCACTGGCAGCAACGCCGGGCCGAGCCTCTATCACCTGATCGAAATTCTCGGGAAAACGAAGGTCCTGGCGCGGATCGATCAGGCTTTGAATTTATTCTAGCAGCAGCCCCGCGCGATTGGCCGCTATTTCCTGGCTTCCCTGGCCCAGGTATCGCGGAGGGTGATGGTCCGGTTGAAAACGAGTTTGTTCGCCTGGGAATCCGGGTCGAGCGCGAAATAGGCGAGGCGCTCGAATTGATAACGCAGTTCCGGCCTGGCTTCGCCTAACGACGGTTCGCATTTCGCGGTCACGACCTCGAGCGAGTGCGGGTTGATGAACGATTTGAAATCGCCTTCTGCGTCCGGTTCCGGAACCGTAAAGAGCCGGTCGTAAAGTCGCACTTCGGCATCGACCGCGTGCCGCGCGCTCACCCAGTGGATTGTGCCCTTGATCTTGCGATTTGAAGTCGCGCCTCCCGATTTGCTCTCCAGATCGGCCGTGCACCGCAGTTCGGTAACGTTGCCTGACGAGTCTTTGATGACCTCGTCGCACTTGATGATGTAGGCGTATTTCAAGCGCACTTCGCCGCCCGGTTTGAGTCGGAAATATTTCGGCGGTGGCGTCTCCATGAAGTCGGCGTTTTCGATATAAAGCTCGCGGCTGAACGGCACCTTGCGCGTCCCGGAGCCGGAATCTTCCGGATTGTTCACCGCGTTGAGTTCCTCCGTCTTTTCCCTCAGGATAATTGGTGATCACGACTTTGATCGGATGCAGAACGGCGAGCCGACGGAGAGCCGTCTTATTGAATTCGTCGCGCATCGCGTACTCGAGCGCGTCCACCTCGGTGAGTGACGGATATTTCGTGATTCCAATTCGGTAGGCAAAGTCACGCAGCACGCTCGCGGTCACGCCGCGTCGCCGCATCCCGGAGATCGTCGGGAGGCGTGGATCGTCCCAGCCGTTGACCAGCCCATCGTCGACGAGTTGCTTGAGCTTGCGCTTGCTCATTACGGTGTAGGTGAGGTTGAGGCGCGCGAATTCGTATTGGTGGGGCCTCGGAAGCGGGAGATCTAGCGACTCGAGGATCCAGTCGTAGAGCGGGCGATGGACTTCGAATTCCAGCGTGCAAAGAGAATGGGTGATGCCTTCGAGGTAATCGCTCAGCCCATGCGCGAAATCGTAGAGCGGATAAATGCACCACTTGTCTCCGGTTTGATGATGGGCGGCGTGCCGGATGCGATAGAGAACCGGGTCGCGCATCCAAACGTTAGGCGCCTGCATGTCGATCCTGGCGCGCAAAGTCCGCGCGCCGTCGGGAAACTCACCTGCTTTCATCCGCGCGAGCAGATCGAGGTTTTCTTCTACAGAGCGGTTGCGAAAAGGTCCATCTCTCCCGAGCCGCCGGTATTCGTCGGTTTGTCCCGGCGTCATGTCGCAGACGTAGGCTTTGCCTTTACGCACGAGTTGCTCAGCGAATTCGTAAATTTGATCGAAGTAATCCGAAGCAAAGAGCGGAGAGCCATCGGCTTTTAGTCCGAGATTTTTATCCGCCCAGCCGTCAATCAGCCAACGGATATCGGCCATGATGGAGTCGATAAACTCGGTCTCTTCCTTCTCCGGGTTGGTGTCGTCCATTCGCACGTTGCAAAGGCCGCCGAATTCGCGCGCAATGCCGAAGTTGAGACAGATCGCCTTGGTGTGTCCGATGTGGAGGTAACCGTTTGGCTCGGGTGGGAAGCGAGTGTGAATTTTCGTGTGCTTTCCGCTCTGCATATCGGCCACGACCGTATCGCGGATGAAATCGGACGGAGCAGGAAGTTCGTTAGGCGAGTTGGTCATTGTCTGACCGACTTTAGCAGAGGGCGCCGGTCAAACCAATGACCTGCGCGCGCGCGTCCCTTCTTCGCAGGACATCATTCCGACGCGCTTTCAAATGTCCGACCAGAACGCGAGCAGAAGCGCCCCTGCCACGAGGAGAAAGATGGCGAGGCCAATGAGCAAGTTGCGCCGATGCCTCTGCAACGCGGCCGCATAGCCGGCCCGGCGTCGCCCCACGATATCTGCCGCGGAGCGCTCCGCCCCGGGCCCAATCGGAAAGCGGTACGACCACATGATGGCTCCCGCCGCGAACGCCCCCGGCGCTGAAATGATCGAACTCCATCCATGAACCGTGGATGGTCACCGCGGCATCAAAAGGCATGTAATGAAAATTGCCGCCCACCAGGACGGCGTCATCCGACACCACGACTTCCACGCCGGACGGGGGCGATTCGCGACCCAAATCGAGACGGTTTCGCCACATTTTTTTCGGATCAAAATTTCGACGACTTAGTTCTACAAACTCCTCCCACTGCGCTGGCGAGATTGTCCAGCGGGCGAGCACACCCTTGCCCTGTTGCAACCGTGTAAAACTGCGCGCATAAGGGAACGCGACCAACCCCCAGAGAAATCCCGCCACCGCCATCGCCAGCGCGGCTGGCCCAAGCCAGCCTTGCAGTAAGATTTGCTCGCTGTCGGGTCTGAAGGTGAGCGCTGCCACAGCCGCCGCAACGACGAAGAAGGCAATCGCGATCTGAAGATTTTTTCGAGGATTGCGCATCGGAATGGTCGCACCCCGCCAATCGCATTGTTCTGACGGAAGGTCGCTCTTAAGGTTGGCGGATGGCGAATGTGACCGATGATCGACTCCCGAGCAATCCGCCTCGAGGAACTACGCCTTATTCGCTCGACGATTTGCGCCATTGGAAACGGGCGGCCGCGAAGGCAAAATCCCCGATTCGCCTCGGCGTATTGGGCGATCCTGTCGCGCAGTCGCTTTCGCCAGTGATGCAAAACGCCGCGTTGCAGGAAAGCGGCATCGCTCTGCAGTATGCGTCTTTCCAGATCGCGCCTGACGAATTGAAGACGGCAATCGAACTCCTGCGCGAGCTCGACTTCGTTGGCCTCAACCTGACTGTGCCCCACAAGATCGCGGCATTTTCCTTCGTCGACGAAGTGGAGGAGCGCGCCCGGAAGATCGGTGCGATCAACACGATCATCTTTCGCGACGGAAAATCGTTAGGCTGGAATACGGACGGGCCCGGGTTCGAGCGGGCCATTCGGGAGGAATTCTCCGTCGATCTGCGCGATTTGCGCGTCCTTCTGCTCGGGGCGGGCGGGGGAGCGGGCCGCGCGACCGCCTACCAATGCGCCCGGGAAAATTGCGAGCGTCTCGTGCTCGTGAATCGCACCTTCGACAAAGCGCAGGCGCTGGCGCGGGAACTGGCTGGTTACTTTAGCGGTCCGCGTGTCCTCGGTCCGGCCGCGAGGTTGGAAGCGGTTCCCTGGGGGGAGGGGGCGCTTCGGGCTCAACTCGCTCGCACCGATCTGGTCGTCAATGCAACGACGCTCGGCCTGAAACAGTCTGATCGTTCGCCTCTGCCACACGCGCTGATTGCGCCCCATCTGATGGTTTACGACCTCCTCTATAAGAAGACCCCGACGCTGTTGCTCGCGGCCTCTGCGGAGGCCGGGGCGCGCGGAGCCAACGGCCTTGGGATGTTGCTCCACCAGGGAGCAATCGCCTTTGAGCTTTGGTTTGATCGCCCGGCTCCGCTGGCGGCGATGCGCCGGGCGCTCGCCTGATCGTCTCGTGCCTTTCGGCTTGCTCTTCTCCCGCCTGCCCAAGAGCATGGCGATCATGAATCCGTCTTTCCCGCCCGTTTGCTCCGCAGCGTGGCGGATTAGACCGAAATATCCCGTCTTTAATTGCCGAATAATTCGGCCTAATTCTCGTTAGGCCTATGTCGGTCTCCGTGCCACCAGGAGTTGACGAGAAAGTGTTTCGGATCGGAGAACAGTTCATGCGCTTCGCGCACGATCTCTTCGGCACGTACTTGGACTCGCTGGAAGGGCTTCGATGCAGTCGCGACGAAGTCATAAAGTTTCAGCGAAAGACAATTAAGGAGATTAAGAGCACTAAGCCGGAGCACTCGTCGGAGGAGTTTATGGATACGCAGCCTCTTACTCACCAGTTCGAGCCGACACCGGAGGCTCTGGAAGAGCTCTTGCACCGGTCCACGCAGGGGGAGTTTAAGTCGCGTACTGCTACTGATGGCGCAGATGCACGCGTTCTTGGCCATATGATGATTGCGCTTTTGTACGGAGCTTGGGAGGATGAGTATCGCAGTCGCTTCGCGACTGCGCTGGGTTACGCATGCAAGAACGAAGTGAAATCCGATCTCTTTGGAGATGTGGCACAGCTACGGCATGCCATTATTCACCACCGCGGAGTAGCCACGCAGAAGGTCGAGCGCGCGCGGATGCTGAAGTGGTTTCGCCGAGAAGACGAGATATTTATAACCTCTGCTCAGGTGAACTCGCGATATCATCAAATCGATGCCTACATAACGGTGCTGTGTGGCATTCCTGAAGACGCAAGCTTTAAGGTCTGATTCTCGTTAAGCGAGAAGATACATGTGGCCATTTAAAACCAAACCGAAGACGCAAGCAGCTGATGCTTACTCCGACTACGTTGACGTTGATCAGTTCAACACCGCCCAACAGCTGTCACCAGACGAGCAGAATATCGTGCGACGTGGACTTTCTGCTTTCGCAGAACATAGGCTTCATCCCGAGATCGCCAGCGACACGTTGGGAGCATTTTCCGCGTCGGCTCTCGCTACCTACGCGCTCGACCTCGCTCGCGATGCGGAGAATGATACTTCTTTGTTGCAGCCGGCCGTTTCAGCACGCGAGAAGGCGCATTCTATGTATCCACATCCAATGCTGCTGTCGCATTTAGCTGAAGTCCTTGATCTGGCCAAGCGTCCCCGTGCTGCAGAATCATTGCGCCGTCAAGCGGAGTCATTGATCTCAGCGCGCTCGAAAAGCTACTGATGAGTTACTTGTCTCGAATCTGACTTTTCGATTATGATCACCAGACGCAGCATGACGAAAGGCCTAGGCTCAACTTTGTAGTGCAGCATTTGCTAGGTATGAAGGAAGCGTTGATTGGGTGTTTTGTAGCCATGTCTTTTTCTTGGTCGGTTGTTAAGCTGTTGGGCGATTAGATCGCACGCGCTCTGCGTTAGACGGCAGTAATCCATGAAAGGCTCGATCGGATGAAGACTCCAATTACAGGTGGTTGTGTTTGCGGTGCTGTGCGTTTCGAATGCTCCGCCCCGCCCGTTATGATGCTGAAGTGCCATTGTCGCGATTGCCAACGAGTGTCCGGTGGTGCCTACGCTCCTGCGGTCATTTTTCCATTCTCTGCATTTCGTATCACGCAGGGCACGATTGAGCGCTATGGCACTCAGAGTGAATCCGGCGGACACAATCTGCGAGGTTTTTGTCCAAAGTGCGGATCTCGTCTTACCGGTGCGGAGAGCCCAGACAAAGGAATCATTGGTGTTTTGGCCTCTAGCCTGGATGATCCGAGTATTTTTAAGCCCACGCTGGAGATTTATGCTTCGGATGCACAGTTCTGGGATATCATGGATTCGACGACCTCGAAACACGCTCAAGGCTTTCCAGGATGAGAAGAAGCTGGATCGAAATTCCACCTAACCATGGGTTGCGGCGGACCCGGCCAGCGAGTTCCGGTTGCACTCGAGGCGTCCCGCGGGCCGAGTCGCTCAGCTTGGGTCGCATGAACGGCAAGCAACACCATTTCTTTCAACCGCCCGTTCACCCCACGCCCGCAGCCATAAGGTCGAGGCAGACGACGGAGATGCAATGAAACGCACATGGACGATCATCGGCGTAAGCGACGTTCCTGGCAGCTTGAAGTGGTATCGGTCGCTCCTTGGCCTGCCGGACGACGGATCCCGCCCATCGCCACTTTGGTCAAATCCTCGACTCTGATGGAACGGTCTTGCTCTGCCTGCACGAGTGGGGCGCCCATGAGCATCCCTCCTTGATGAGCCCCGATCGCGCACAACCCGGCAACGGCCTCCTCCTGTTTTTCCGAGTGGACGATTACGACCTGGCATTTACGAGGGCGCGCTCTCTCGGCCCCCGATTCGAAGAAGATCCGCAGGTCAACCCGAGGACTGGAACGAGGGAGTTTTCGCTCCGGGATCCGGACGGATACTATGTCACGATTAGTGCGCTCGAACAGGCCTGACCAGGCGTCGCTCGAGCCAACCGCTGGCCGCTGTGAAGTCCACCTTTGATTTTGAACAGTTCCCCCGTGTCTGCCTCGCTTGCCCTCGCGAGCGGTCGCTCAGCTCCGTTTTTGTTAGGCACCAAACGACACGCGAAGGCCCATAATGAGATCGTCGCAAGTATCGAGTCCGAACGATTACGCTGCCGGTTTCTCTGGTTGGCGTCGTAAACTTGTCGAGGACTTGCGCGCGACCGTTCGCAGTGTTCGAGGATTGGAAGAAGTCATTAAATGGGGGCACTTGGTGTTCCTTGCGGACGGCCCGGTGCTGCTCATTCGCGCGGAAGAGGACAGGGTTCTACTCGGATTCTGGCGGGGCCAGCGGCTACGAGAGTCTGAGCCTCGTTTGAAGCCCGGCGGAAAGTATGAGATGGCGACCCTCCGGCTACATGAGGGCGAGAGCATCGATCCGAGAACCGTGCGGCACCTGGTTGACCAGGCTGTGGCGCTGAATAAGAAGCTTGGGGATCCGACCGCTGTCGCGAAGAAGCGTTAGTATGCTGTTATTCCGGAAACCGCCTGAACCATGGCGCGGAAACTGATCGCTAACCACGCGCCTCGCTCCGTGATCGAGAGGCTCTGAACCGATGTCTGACCTCCGCGCTTCGATCTAGCAACTCGGCTTCATTTTTCCGATCAGGGCTCGTTGCGTGGCTCGAGCGTTAAGAATCTCCGGGTCACCTTGCAGCCAGGCATTGTCAATCGTGACATTTTTGAAGCGCCACTTCAGGCCGTCACGCACCAGCTCGCAGTCATAACGGTTCATCAGGAGCGCATTTTCCGACCCGCGGCGTGAACCCTCCCGCGGCATGAAATGTTGCGACATCACGCAGGCGTGGAGCGTGGCCGTGTCGCCGCTGATTTCGATCTGGAGGTTGCTGGCCGTGTGAGTCGTGTCGAGCGGCCCGAGAAGCGGGAGAAGAGTATCGAGGATCGCCTGGCGACCGGCCAACCTGGGGAAAGCGATTCCAAGTTTCCGGCCCGCCGGACAGAAATCGAGAACACAGTCTTCTGTAAAAGCCGAAGCGAGCGAATTCGCATCGCTATGGTCGAGACCGAATGCGTAACGATGCATCGTGTCCGCAATTTCGTACCTATCAGAGGCCTGTTGTCCTAAATCGGTGCTCATAGTGTGCACCTTAGACTCTTGAAACCCTCATCGTAAAGATCTTCCATGTCCGCTCCGTTTCGACTGCAGGGCTCCTTTGTCCGCACCGCCACATAAATTTCAAGTGCTACAGTCTACTCGCCGGAATGGCCGCAACTCGACTGAGACCAGGCATCGGAATCTGTCTGACCAGCTCAAACTAATCGAAACAGTGCGGATTTCAGAGTCGAACCGAGGATTCCGAGGCTCGACATGCCTCCGATTTCAGAGCATCGTAATCGCTCGGGGACTGACCAATGGAACGCGAGAAAATCATCTTCTTTCGCAACCTGTTCCTGCGCATGTTTGTGGTCGGAATTGTCGTTTTGCTCCTTCTCCTTGGCGCGACGCTGGCTTTCTGGAATATCGCCGCCGGCTGGATGATGCATCTCTTTAGCGTGGACGAAAAAACGTTTGGACGCATCGTCCTGACTTTCTTCGCCAATCTGCGGATCCTCGTTCTTTTCTTCTTCCTTGTCCCCGCGATTGCGCTGCACTGGACGGCGAAGAGATACTGAAAGCCTATCCTCGCGTTTTATTTTCCCGGCGTCGGTTCAAAACTTGGTAGGCAGTTCGATTTAGAAACGATCGATAGGAAAACAATTACATGACGAACGAATCCATTGCATTTCATCTACCGGCCGATACCGGTCCTTGTTACTGGGGACCGGGCGACCGATACACTTTCCTCGTCACGGGCGCCCAAACCAACGGTGCCTATTTCATCATGGAAGCAATCATACCTTTAGGGGGCGGTCCGCCACTGCATATTCACCATCGCGAGGAGGAAAGCTTTTACCTGCTCGAAGGCACTCTCGACATCACGCTGGGCGAGAAGAAGCTCAAGGCAACAAATGGAGACTTCGTCCAGATTCCTCGTGGTATGGTCCACGCATTTCGCAACGCCGGAAGCGCCACTGCCAGGATGCTGCTATTTTTTTCGCCCGCCGGGATGGACAAGTATTTTGAAGAGGTGTTGGAGCCGGTTCACGACCGCTCCGCCGCCGTGCCAGCAGTTACTGACGGGCTGATCGCCCGGATGATGGGCGCAGGGCAAAAACATGGAATTGAGTTTGTATGAAGCCAATTCCACCGGGCCATGCGGCAGTGAGTAATGGCAAATTAACGTTGGAATTTCGCATGCGCGCCGGCGCGAATTTGTTCCTCGGTGTTGCTCTCCTCGGCGCAGGGTGTTCGCGGCCTGGTTCCACGGCCGGCTCGGCGGCGCTCAAGCCGATCGACCGGGCTGCCTTGCAGACCATGGTGGAGGCGACCGCCAAGGAACTCCTTATTCCGGGCGCCGTGGTTCTTTTGCGCACACCCCAAGGCGAGTTCACGGCCGCTTGCGGGACCGCGTTACTAGGCGCGACAAGCCCACCCCGTGCCGACACCCACTTCAGGATCGCCTCGAATACCAAGACGATGATGGCTGCGGTAATCGTGCTGCTCGCCCAGGAAGGCAAGCTGAGGCTTGACGATCCAGTCTCAAAGTTTGTCGCAGGTGTGCCTAACGGCGACAAGATTACCATCACCGAATTGCTAAAGATGCGGAGCGGCCTTTACAGCTACGACGACGACCCCGAGTTCTGGGCGATTCTTGATCGTGATCCGACAAAGGTCTGGTCGCCAGCCGAAGTGCTGGCGATCACGTTCAAGCACCCGCCCTATTTCCCGTCCGGGACAGCCTTTCACTATTCCAACGCCAACTACGCGTTGCTCGGCCTGATTGCGGAAAAGGTCGACGGTAAGCCGCTGGCCAAATGTTTCCAGGACCGTTTGTTCGGACCGCTGGACCTGAAGGACACCCTGCTTCCCGCCACAAACTCTAACACGCTCCCCGATCCCTACTCGCATGGCTACCTGTATGGCGGCTGCTCCTTTAGTAACCTGTTGGACAAGCCGTACCCGCCAGATCTCCAGGCCGCGGCGAAGGCTGGAACTCTCAAGCCCGACGACTGCACGAGCCAAAACCCTTCCTACGCCTCAGCCGCCGGGGGCGTGGTCTCGACCGCCAACGATCTTGCCACTTGGATTCAGGCACTGGTCACTGGCAGGGTGCTCGACGCCGACTATCAGCGGCAGTGGCTCGACAGCGTGCAACTCGAAGATCCGAGCAAGCCCGACGGCCTAAAATACGGGTACGGCATCACCCAGCTGCGCTGGGGAACGAACACAGTTTATTTTCACGGTGGCGAGATACCCGGTTTCAACTCTTTCATGGGCTACGACCCCACCGCCAAAATGACGCTCGTGGTCTGGACCAATCTAACCGTATCGCTCGACGGAAAGGTGACCGCCAACGCTCTTATGTTAAAAGTACTCGATCAGATCTACGTGCTCTCGCCACTTTCGTCTCCGCCGTCGCCAGCCAAACCGTTGGACCTTTCTGTGACCATAATCGCGTTGCTGAGTGCTGTGGCCAGGCGAATCTGACAACTTAACGATGCGCAAGTCATCTCATTCAAAGTCGATTTTCGAATTGATCATAGAAGTTGCCCTGGTCGGGGTGGGGGTATTTCTCGGACTCCTCGCGAATCAGTGGCACGAAGATCGGCAACACCGGGAACTGGCAGATGCCACTTTGCGTTATTTCCGCGAGGAAATAGCAACCAACAGGCAGGCGATCGAAAGGGTGCGATCGTACCACACCGCTTTGAGCCGGGAAGTGGGAAGATTTGTCCTTTCTGAAGGTCCCAAGACGGCACAACGCTATCAGTCGGAGGTCCATTTTCGCGGAATGGAGCCAGTGGAGTTTGAACGGACTGCCTGGGATCTCGCTCTGGCGACCCAGTCCTTTTCCTATCTGCCTCCAAAGTTGGCCTATGCCATCTCGCGGGTTTATACCCGGCAGCAAGCTTTCCAAACTCTTCAGAATGCGTTTCTCCAGGCGTTCCTAGCTCCGACAAATTTTGGCAGCCCCGATATGACCGGTCAGGCCACATCGGCGAATATGTATTTGATCGAGGTCAATCTTAAGGAACCGCAACTCATCGCGCTCTATGATGAGCTGCTTCCGCAAATCGAGGCCGCCATACCCAGGTCATAGGTCCGCGCCCGGCAAATTGGGGGGCAAGAGCCTTGTTTCGAATCGGACGAGTCCCTTGGGAATGGTAGCCACCGGGATTAATTGTCTTGCAATTCGGCCGACAATTTGACCTAGATATGCGCATGAAAACTGTGCGCAGTTTGCGGTGGGCTTCGGTCATTGGTGTCTTGGCAATAAGCGTTTTACCGGCTCTGGCCAATGACAACTATGTCGACCGACCGCTCATTCAGGCAACCTTTGATCGGTTGATTGCGACATCTTATCCAACATTTCGACCAAAGTTTACCCGGCTCATCCCAACGACCCTGCCGTTGATCCAGCCGGGCATTGCCCGAGTTCACATCACCGAAAATCTCGTTTACCCACTTTCCCAGCCGCTTTTGCTTGCCAACGTAAGGCCTGAGTCTTGGGCGGCAACGCTTGGCAAGCGTCCACGGGCGAGAGATAGGGCGATAGGTCTTGCCTGGTAGACTTGATAGGATTTAAGGCGCACGGCGAGACATACGGTCGAATTGAAGATCCGGATACCTTCTTGGCGCCTTGTCTGACTTGAACGTGCATGATGGCGAATTGCCGCGTCGCGCAGACTTCCGGGGGAGCGCGGGCGCCTCGCCCGTTGTGTCACGCGCCTCGCGGGACACATTCGAAGGCGCGGATCTTTTTTGGCGAGGCGCCAAAAACGGCGGATAGGGCTGCCGTGCTTCCCCGAATGCTGCTGGCGCGCTAGTTCTTCGAAAGAAGGCGGATCAGCCGCGCAGGTGTTGCACGATCTCGTCGAGGTGGCTCCGAATGGGCGATTGAACCGAAGCCTTGAACGAAGTCGTGTTAATCTCTTTCTAGCGGACCGGATTTTCTGGATTAATCTTCACCACACCTATGAAACTCATCCTCACTCTCTTCTTCGTTGTCCTGATCGCGGTCGGCGGGATGCTCCTTCTGGCGCATCACGATACGGCCGAGCGCGCAAACCTCGTCTACAATAAACTCGCACCGGTCACGGCCACATTCAGCCGGTTCCGTGGCGACAAAGACCATCTTATTTCGGTTTACTGGCGTCTGCATTTCAGTCGTAAAATGGCGCGGATGCCGGAAAACGTCGGCTTCTGGTCGCTGCGCCCTTTTCGCCAGGTCACGCTCGTGAAGAAGTAATATTAAGAATTACTTCGCGGGGCGCGGTCTTGCCTAAAATTGACAAGGGTCGAACCCGTTCCTCTCCCTGTGCCGCGTTCCTTTAGAGTAATGGCGCGAGCGGGCGGACCAGGCTTTCCTTCCAGCGCTGCCAGCGGGAGCGGTGCGCAAATTCCATCGCGATGATATGGTTGGAATTTTCAAAATCGCTGCTCAACACTCGCTCCAGATCGGCCGCGGTCGCCGGATCGCGGACGAGCGCGTTCAACTCGAAGTTTAATCGCATCGAGCGGGCATCGAGATTTGCCGAACCAACCATCAGCCATTCCTCATCGATGAGCGCGACCTTGGCGTGGTTAATGCCGGTTTCATATTCATAAATTTTTACTCCATATTGGAGTAGCTCTTCGTAGTAGGAACGCCCGACATTTACGAGTAACGGATGATCGGATTTTCCTGCCACCAGCATGCGTACATCCACGCCGCGTGCGGCCGCGAGTTGGAGCGCGGTCAGGAGCGGTTCATTCGGACCAAAATAGCCGGCGGTCAGCCAGACCCGGCGGCGCGCGATATTGAGCATCCAGACGAGTGACATCTCAATCGGATCGCCCGGATCATCCGGACCGTCGGTCATCGGTTGTACCAGCAGCCTCTGGGAACATTCCGGCGGCGGATAGTAATGCGGAGCGAGCAGCTTCTCCTGCGTCGCGAAGAACCAGTCATCGGCAAAAATCATCTGGAATTTTCGCGCCGCACTGCCGGTGATTTCGATCTGGATATCGCGCCAGGGACCGATCGCCGGGTCTTCGCTCGCGTATTCCCGGCCCATGTTCATCCCGCCGATAAAACAGCGTGTGCAATCGATGATCTGGAGCTTGCGATGATTCCGCAAAGTGAAAGTCCATTGATTCCGCAAAGGGTGTGCGGTGCGGAACCAGGCAAACCTGCCTCCAGCCTCGACCAACCTTGCAAAGTGCGAGCGTCGTAGCCCAAAACAGCCGACCGGATCGAGTAACACGCGCACTTCCACACCGCGACGAGCTGCGGCGACGAGGCGGTCGAGCATTTCATTCGCACGCGCATCGTCCTGCCAGATGTAAAACTCGAGATGGACATGATGCCGCGCTTCATCGATTCGCTGCCCCAGCGCGCCAAAGAATGCTCCGCCGTCGACCAGCAGTCGTGTCTCATCCGCGCATGAAATGGCGTACTCGTGTAAATGCGAAAGGAGTTCGACATTCTGGCGTTCGGGTCCGGACAGACGATCGAGACTGGCCTGGGTGTCGGCATTGACGCGTCGCTCCGTGCGCCCTCCCGACGCGTCCATTTCGCGCGTCGCCCGCAGTTTTTGCCTGACCAGCCGGTCCGTCCCGAAGACGAAATAAAAGATCGTGCCGGCGTAGGGAAACAAAATGACGGCCCAGACCCAGGCGAGGGTCGACGCTGGCGGTTTGTTACGGAGCAGGATGTGAGGGATCGTCGCCCAGGTCGCCAAATATCCGATCCAGAGGAAAGACCAATGCATTTCGGGCGAGCATGGCGCGCCGATTCGTCAGCATCCAGCCGATAAAGCAGGGATCAAGGCGATGATCCATTCGGCACCCACACTGCCCGCAGGCCCGCGCCACGGGTGGCATTCTTTGAAGTCAGGCAGGTTCAGCGGTACAACGGACCCGCTTGGCCGCGTAGTAGGAACCAATGACCACGATCGCGGCGATCAGTTGCGCGATGAGTGTTTCGTAGGTTGGAAAGATCGCGAACCAAAGTCCGGCCCAATCGGGTATCAGACTAACGAGCCAAGGCACCGGCGTGGTTGAGATCCAGTGGGCGAGTTGCATTTCCTGCGCTTGCTCTCCGACCATGACGAGGAGCACACCGCCGAGCAAGACGCCGGTAGTGACGAGCATGTTGCGGTAGGGAAGTCGCTGCTGCATGACGAATGTAAGGATGGCGACGAGACCGGCGAGGCCGAGGCCGAGGAGCGTTCCTTTGAGGACGACGCCCCCACCGAGGCGCAGGTGATAAGTCTGGAGAAAGAGGACGACTTCGAAACCCTCGCGGTAAAGGGAGGTAAAGCCGAGCAGGATCAAACCCCAAATGAGGCGGGTTTGCGAAGCATCGGCCTCAGCGCCGCTGGTCAGGAGAGTTTTGCGCCGGCGATTGTGCGCCCGGATCCAGCCGCCCCAATAAATCTTGTGGAAGAACCAGTTCATGATCACGAGCAGGACAACCACGGCGAGGAGGCCGGTCGCGGCCTGCAGGTTGAGCGCGGAGACGTTGTCAGACAACGCGCTCATGATTCGGACCGCCATCATCCAGGTGACCAGAGTGGCCAGGAAAGCGAGCCCGGCGCCCCAGGCGACCGGTCGGCGGCAGGCGCGGCGGGAGCCGGTCATGCTCGCGGTGATGGCGGCGAGGACAAGAATGCACTCGAGCCCTTCGCGAAAAACGAGAATGGCGATGTCGAGCACGGCAACCGCCGGGCTGGTATTGGCGCGGGTGGGATCAGGTGAACCGCCGGTCGTGAGCCCCTGCCAGACCAATGCCAGGAGCACGCCGAGAGCGGCAAGAAGGAGGAGTATTTTGTGAATTGGCCGGAGCTGGATGGCCGGCTCGGCGACGGTGATTGGTGGCGCAGGCGGCTGAGCAGTGGACGAAATCACCCAGTGATTTTATCACACCGAAGGGAAAACGCTGTCGTTGGATTGCTATTCTCTAGCGTTGAATTGCGCTTTTCGGGGATGGAAATGAACTCTTGAGGCCAAAATTCGGATGAGGGAGCGATGAATCAGGAACGCGCGAAAATGCGGACGAGGTTTTCAAGAAGCGCGTCCGGAACTCATTTTCCTGCCTTCCTGGATTTTCGGTTCGTTTGCGACCTGCTCCTCCCGCCGCCCGATGCCACTTGATCGCCGCCCAGCCACGGTTGTGATTTTCATGCATCGTCGTAAAATTCGCCCATGCAACGTCGTGCGGGTTTTACCCTGATCGAAATAGCCATCGCGGTCTTCATTCTGATGCTTCTGCTTTTGCTCGCGATTCCGAGCGTGACGGGGGTTCTGGCTAATCGTCGCCTGCAAAGGTCTCTCGATGCGATGAATGGAATCGTGCGACTGGCGCAGGAACATAGCGTGCAGGAGCGCCGGCCATATCTGATCGAGTGGCAACGGTCGTCCGTTATTTTGCGGCCGGAATCGATTGCGGACGGCGATCCGGAGACTCCGGCCGCGACGCTCGTGCTCGACAAAGGGCACGCCTACATGCTCCGGTTGCCGGCAACACTCGAGAAAAATCCGCCCGCTCAATGGATCTTCTGGCCTTCGGGTACCTGTGAGCCAGCCAACGTCCGATTCAAGGGGCCTGACGGCTCATGGGAAGTGAATTACACGCCGCTGGCGGCACGTCCGGAAATTGTTCGTTATGCAGCGAAATAAGGGCGCGGCTGGTTTTGCACTCTACGAGGTGCTCCTTGGCCTGACGATCTTCGTGATCGGTGTGCTCGCGCTTGGGCGGGCGGTTGAAAATTGTCTGAATGCGAGTGCCCTGAGTGAAGAGGAGAATCGCGTCCGGCAGTTGCTTGCCAACCAGATGGCGGAGTTGCAAGCGAGTCCCGGCCGGCCGGATGCGCTCAAGGAGTTGAACGTCGATACCGGTTATGGTGTCGTAAAGCTGATTCAAAAAACCGTGCCGGAAGAGCTGGTGGACAAGGACAACACCATCGTCAGCGGGATCAGCCGTGTCACCCTGCGTGCGGAATGGTCGCGGGACGGTACGAAACAGAACAAACAACTCGTCTTCTATGTCTATCGTGCGGGCTGATCGGCGCCGGGGGCGCGCCTTCACCCTTCTCGAGGTTACACTGGCGGTGGCGATCCTCGGAATGATGGCGCTGGCTATTTATCGTTTTGTCAGCGCGAATTTGAGCGCGGTCCGCATCTCCACCGAAATCAATCAAACCGATGCCAGTTACAAGGGGCTGACCGAACTGCTCACTGAACAATTGCAAGAACTCCCATCCGGTCAGGGAGCACTGGCGGGAGAGCCTTACAAATTCAGCGGTCGTTCGCGTGATGAAATGACCTGGGTCTGCTCGGCGGGGCCGGGAGTGTTGACTCGTTATGCGAAGGGCCAATTCTCCGTTACCCTGCGACTGCGACCGATCGAGCACAGCGACAAAATGGAGCTGGGGATCGTGCGGGAATCGGAGGACGACGACAATCCAGTACCCTGACAACAAAAGCTGGGTATCGCTGCTGAGCGATGTGAACAGCATGGAAATCCGTTATTTCGATCCACGCCTCAATGCCTGGGTTGATCGCTGGACCGATCGCGGCACCCTGCCGCATCTGGTTCGCCTAACGATCAATCGGGCAGGCAGTTCGGTGCCATGGGAGGCGGTGCTCCCGCTGCGGCGCACGCCGCTCTGATGACGATGCGACGCTCCGCTATCGCCCAACAATCCGGCGCGGCTCTCATGCTCGCGCTTTGGGCGCTCTTTTTGCTCAGCGCGATGGTGATCGCGTGGACGCTGGATATCGATTCGCGCCTCACACTTTCCGGTAACGCCAGCCGGGTGGTGGAGGCGGAGGCGATGGCCTCGTCGGGCGCGGAGGTGGCGCTCAACCCCACGGTTGAGGCGGGCTCGAGCGCGTTGCGCGGTTCGTTAGGGCCGAATCAGACCTATCAGGCCCGGATCAAGGGTGAGGGCGGCCGCTTGAACCTGCGCTTCATTCTCGGAGGCGAAAATCCGCAGCGGCTCGCGGTCCTGCGCCAATATCTCGAAGTCAAGGGAATCGACCTGAACGAACGCGACCGGATGATGGATTGCCTGCTCGATTACGTCGATCCAGACGACCTCCCGCGGCTCAATGGCGCGGAGTCGGAGCCCGGTTATCAACCGAGGAACGCGTTCCTCCTCCGGGTCGAGGAACTGAAACAAGTGAAGGGCTGGGAAAAATTCACCGCCCACCGCGATTGGGACGCGGATTTCACTCTCGACAGCAGCGGGCCGATCGATCTTGTCTGGGCTTCGCGCGATGTCCTGCTCTCCATCCCGGGCTTCAACGAACAGATGGTCGATCGCTTCCTGGAGTTGCGGCGCGGCCCGGATGGGATCGACGGCACAGACGACGACCCGAAGTTCGAATCGCTCGATCAGGTTAGGCTTGCGCTCGGATTCACACCGGACCAATTTGCGCAGCTTTCCGGCCTGATCGGATTCAATGACCCGGTGAAACGCGTCGTTAGCGTGGGTAAATCCGGCAACGTGACACGAACAGTCGAGATGGTTATTAAGAAAAGCACAACGCCCCAGATGATTCGTTGGAAGGAATATTAATATCGAACCCGCATCCGAACCCGTTTTCATCGCGCCTTCCGGCCAGGGCTGGAATCTGGTTCGCCGACGCGGCGCCAATGGCACCTGGGATGTGCGCAACGTCAGCGACCTGAATGAGGCGGCTGGGCTGCTCGATGCCGGCGACGACATCGTTTTTTCCCTGCCGGTCAACGCCGTTCTCGCGCAGCGTTTGCGCCTCCCAACGGTCGATCCATCGGAGTTTGGCGAAATGGTCCGGCTACAGGTGGAAAAGGCGTTTCCCTATCCACCCGAAGAAGTGACGAGCGACTTCGAGGTTATCGAACAAACGGAAAACGAGAGCGTCATTTCTTCGATCGCGGTGCATAATACGAAGCTCAACGAATTGGCCGCGCCGCTTTTGAATCGCGGACATATTCCGCGCCAGGTGACGGTTTATGCGGCGCAGCGGGCCGCATCGCATGCCGCCACGGGAAGGGCTCTGATCATTTACCCGGAAGGAGAAAAACTCGTTTCGGCGATCAGCGAAAACGGCAAGCTCAGTCTGACCCGCACGCTCGATGCAGCGGAGGCGGATAATTTGCAGCGCGATCTGCCACAACTGGCTTTGAGCGCGGAGTTGCAGGGGATCGATACTGCATTTCCCACCGTTCTGTTGGACGAAGCTTGCCTTCCGCTGCGCGATACCGTCGAGCGGGTCTTCGCCCAGCGCCCCAATCTGATGGGAATGGAAACACCGCCAGCGACAGTAAAGCTGAACCTCGCCCCGGAGGTCTGGCGGAAACGGCGCGCCGCTTTGGTCAGGCAAAAAGAATGGCGCCGTCGTCTCCTTTTGGCGGGCGGAACCTACGCTGCGGCCTTTCTTCTTTTCGCACTTTACGTGGCAATCGTCCGCTTCCAGGTCGGCCACCTTCAGAAGGCGATCCGGCGCGACGCGCCCAAGGTTGAGTTCATCAAGCGCACCGAGGCGGATTGGAAGGCGCTCTCGCCCGCGATCGATCCGCATTATTACCCGATCGAGGTCCTCTTGCATTTGTTCGAGAGCCTGCCCAATCCCGAGGTGCGGATCACTGTCTACGATCAATCCGCGCGCAACATTTCCGTTCAAGGCGAGGCACCTTCGGCGGCACTCGCCTACCAGTTTGCCGAAAAGGTGAAGAAACATCCCGGCCTCCAGGCTTTCACCTTCAACCTCGGGACCCCGCGCATTCTGCCTAACGATCACGCACAATTCCGACTAGAGGGAAAAACGAAATGATCGCCCGCTGGCTCGCGCAAATGAATCAACGGGAACGGATCCTCGCCCTCTCCGTCGGCGGGATTCTTTTTCTCCTTATCAATCTGGCGATCTGGAGCGCGCTCTTTGGACTGAGTGCCGGGGCGCGGGCCGAATACGCGGCCCAGCGCGCCACCCGCACCGAGCAAACAGTTTACCTCGGGGAAGAAAAGATGTGGAAGAAACGCGCCGAGTGGTTGAAGAAAAAGCAGCCGCACCTGAATAATCCGGCCGAAGCTTCCACCCTGTTGACACAGGTGAAACAGATCGCCGGAAAATATGACGTGCAAATCGATAATCCGCAGATTGGCGTGGTCGAAAAGACCCCTTCGCATCAGTCGGTCTCAGCCTCTTTCGAGACCAAGAGCGATTGGGGTTCGCTCGTGCACTTTCTTTACGATGCCCAGAGGCCGGAGGCATTCGCGGTTTTCGAGCAGACTAACTTGATGGTGGATGCGAGTGATCCGACAGTGATGCGGGGCCGTTTTAAGATTGCGAAGTGGTTCGCCCCCGGTGGGCAAAAATGATAAAGGCAAAAAAGTTTATTTTGATTTCGGCCGGACTGGTTGTTTGCCTAACGACGGCGGCACGGGCAAAAGACGATCTGCCAACCACCGAAGAGTTCGCGCATTATCAGCCGATGTTGCAGCGCTCACCCTTCGCCGTGGCAACGGCGGGCGCATTGCCGAACACACCGGATTTTGCGAAGGACCTTTACGTGGCTAACGCAGCGCATTCGACGGAGGGCGATTTCGTCACTCTCGCTTCGACGACGGACAAGAATCGAAAGGAATATTTGAGCACGAAGGAAACGATCAACGGCTATTCCATTTCCAACATTCAATGGTCGGACCAGGTCGGTGAAACCAAGGTGACGATCACGAAGGACGGACAGTTTGCCACGCTGACGTTTAATGAAGCGTTGCTCAGCCAGGCGATCCAAAACCCGGTCGCGCAAATTCCTCAACCGCCGGCGCAACAGGGAATCCCCGGCCGGCCGAGGGGGAACCCGCAGACCGCGATTCAGCGGCCCATGCCAGTGCCGCAGATTCCGACTCCGCCGCCGCATGTTCGCCCGATTATCCGACGCGGCGCGACTCCCCAGCAACCGATCCACCAGCCACAGCAGCAGGTCCCGGTTCCCGACGACGACTCGGATTTCGACGATTCGTAGAAGGTTGACGAAGGGACCAGTTCGTTAGTCGTTAGGCAAATTCCGCTCACCTCCGGTGGGGCGAGACTCTGTCAAGCCAGGGGAACATTTTTCGGCAAGAACAGCGCAGCTCGACAGAGTTTCGCCCTAGCAGGAAAACGGACGCGCGTCGGTTCTCAGGAACCGCCCCAATCGTCGTCAGGCGTATCGGGCTTACGATCCTGGCCGGCAGAATAGAGATCATAACCACTCGGATTCTTGCGGCCGGGATTGACGTAAATGTAGTTGTTGTTCCAGGGATCTGTGGGCATTTCCTTAAAGAGTTGGTACCAGCGCTGGGGTTGGGGATCGCCGCTCGGCTGCACGACGAGCGCCTCCAGACCCTGCTCGGTCGTGGGGTAAAACCCGTTCATGCTCTCGTAGAGCTTCAATTGCGTGGAAATACTCTGGATGTCGGCCGCGACGCGGTTGTGGCGCGCATATTCGACGTTTCCGGAAAGCTTATAGATCGCCGTCCCAAGGAGGAGAGCGATGATCGTGACCACGAGCATGATCTCGAGGAGGGTGAAAGCACTTTGATTTTTGCGCATAAATAATTGGCAACGGGGCTACTTCAGCGGCTCGAGCAGGTAATCCGACTTGTCCCAGAGGTATTTCAACTGAATCTGCGTTTCCCTGATCGCCGAGGCGGAAGTTCCGGCGCCTGCAACAATAATCACATCATTCGTCCCCGCCTTCAAGATCGAGGCCGGCACGATCTTCTGGGCCCGCACCCAGCCGGTGTATTGGAATTGCATCGTCTGGAGGAGGGAAAGGGAGAGCCCGCGATAGGCCGGATCAGCCAGATCGGGCAGGACGAGAGAGGCCGGGCCAACGTCCTGGCCATTTACGAAAATCTCCGGAGGCACCTCAATCTGCGGGCTTGCCACTTCGAAAGTGAGGAGCGCGACGAGCGGTTGCGCTTCGAGCCCAAACTCAAAAGCGCCGCCATTTTGCAGGCTCGACCCGATCGCAATCGTTTCGGCTGTGAGTGGCGCGGTCACCGTTCCGAAAACCTCCGCATCTGCCTCGCCCGCCTTGAGTCCAGGGGCGGCAGCGAAGGGCGCCGGAATCGAAGTCTGCGCTTCCTCGTGCATCGGTCGCATCACCCGGCTCGATTTCATCCAATCGAGATAGGCGCCGCGGACCGAGCGGCCGTCGCCCGGCACTTCGACATCGATCGCGGTCACGCCGATCATCGGAACGATCGTAGTCGAAGAAGTCGCGAGGCTGGTCTTTTGGCCCAACGGACCGGAGCGCAGAAGCTGTGTCCCCGATTCATCCCAGGCGATGAGCTCGGGTTGCTCTTTCGGATTGTCGTCGAAATAAAGGCGAAAAAGAAGGATCTGACAGTCCTCGTTAGGCCTGGCCAGGCGAATCCGGAAAACGCTTTTCGCCGGTCCGTCGGGCCCGCCTTTGCTCGGAGCGAAGGTAACCGATTCCACCCAGGCGGGCGCGGCCTGCATTTTAGAATGGGCTGGGTTGTTCTGGCGCAGATCGAGCCACGCGCTGTCCGGCGCGGCTTCCGCGGATTGGCTGGGCTTGAGGACCTGCGTGCCAGCTGGCGGCAAGGCCTGCTGGGCATGCGTAGGGGTGGCCAAAACGATGAAAAACGCGAGCGCGACGAATCGAAAGATCATCCCGGCGGCGAGATTATGTTAGTGCGGGCGAAACTGCAAACTGTGTGTCATCTCGAAGACAGCCGAGAGGATGCTGTAAACAACGAAGCCGACCACGATTGCGATGAGCACGATGATGACCGGAGGAATCAGAGCCGAGATGATATTGACCGTGCGATCCAGTTCCCGCTCGTAGACGTCGGCGATTGTCTGCATGGTGCGCGCAAAATGGCCGGTTTGTTCGCCGACCGCCATCATGTCGGTGAAGAGCTCGGGAAAAAGCTCTTCTTTCGCGAGGGCGTTCGAAAGATTCGCGCCATCGATGACCGCACGGCGCACGTCGCGGAGTTTTGCTTCGAGATACTTGTTGGCCGCGATTTCGGTCACCAGGTCGAGCGCTTTGAGCAATGGAATCCCATTTTCCATCAAGGTGCCGAGAGTGCGCGAAAACTGGGCGTAATATTGGTGCCGGCGGATGCGACCGTAGCCCGGAATCATTAAACGAAATTGGTCCCAGCTGAGACGTCCTTCATCGCTTCGGACGAAGGCGCGAAAGCCGACCATTACACCCAGCACGACAAGGATGAAAAGCCACCAATAACGAGTGATGACGTAATTTGCGCCGAGCAAAATACGCGTTGGAAGCGGCAGAGTGCCGCCGTTTTGGGCCATGAAGTTGGTCAGCTGCGGCACCATGAAGGTAATGAAAATGACGATGAGGGCCGAGCCGGCGAGGGCGAGAAATGCAGGATAAATGAGCGCTTGCTGCACCCGGTCGCGGAGATTTTTCTCCTGCATCAGGTGTTCGACGACGCGTGACAAAATGTCGGGCAGCGCGCCGCTCGCTTCGCCGGCACCGACCATGTTCACATAAAGCGGCGGGAAGATGCGCGGGAAATCGCGCAAAGCCTGGGAGAAACTCCGGCCATCGATTAGCGACTGGTGGAGCGCGCTCGTCATTTGCTGGACGCGCGGATGTTTCAATCGCTTCTCGAGCACGCCAAGGCTCTCGTCGAGCGTCATGCCGGCTTGCAAGAGGTGGCCCAGTTGCTCGGTGAAAATCAGTAATTGACCATGTGGAATCTTGAGATTCTGCGTTACCGGCGCACCTGCCCGGGCGACCTTACCGTCGGGTCCCGAACCTTCCGTCGCCATCGCCTCGATCCGAATCGGCGTGCAGTTCTGCTGCTCGATCTGCCGAATGGCGATCGAGCGGTCTGCGACGTTGAGCACGCCTTCGACGAGGCCGCCCTGGGCATCGCGCGCGCGGTAGGAAAATTGCGGCATCAGGTAGCGAAATGGAGCGCAGAAGCTAGCGCGCTGGACTTACCAAGTCCAATCGCATGCCTAGGAGGAAAGGAAATCGTCGAGCGAAACCGCGAGGTGCGGAAACTCGCGCAGGATGCGATGAAACCTCGCGCTCATTCTTCCGGAGACGGCTTTCGGCCCGCTTGAGAAGTTCGAGCGCGTGATCCATCCCGATGACCCCGTGGCGAATACCGCCGGCGAGCGCACTCCGGAATTCCGAACGCCAAAGCTGAGGCACCAGCCACTCGGGTTCGCGTTGCTCGAGCGCCTCGGCCGTCGCAGTGCGTGGCGAGGGCTTTCAAACTTCGATGATTCGCTTTCGCTCGACCCTTGAGGGCGCGATGCAAATCGCGCGGTATGTTTTTCAGGGTAATGCTTGGCGCAGAAGGTGACCATAAAGAAACCAATATGGTTGTAAAAGTCGGCAAACCTCGTTCGGTGGAATGAACAATTCATCGCAGAAATTCTCGCTCCCTGACGGTAGAACTTTGGCCGTGGCGGAGTACGGAAGGCCCGAGGGCGCGCCAATTTTCTTTTGTCACGGCTGGCCGAGCTCCCGAACGATGGCCGAGCTGACGGACGCGGCGGCGAGGGAATTGAACGTGAGAATCATTTCTCCCGACCGGCCGGGCATTCGAGACTCATCCTTGCATCCGGAGAGAAAGCTTCTCGATTGGCCGCCGCTCCTGAGCGAATTGGCCGACCAAATGGGGATCGATGAATTCCGGATCCTCGGGATTTCCGGCGGGGCGCCCTACGCCTTCGCAGCGGCGTGGGCGATGCCGGGGCGCGTTCGCGCGATTGCGGTGGTGAGTGGTGCTCCGCCCCTGGCGGATTTGATCGATCGCGGTGGCTTGCTCCCGCTTTATCGCTGGCTGCTCTATTTTTATCCGCGTCATCGCGAACTGCTGCGCTTCTCATTTCACGCCATGCGTCCCTTTCTTTCCCTGAAAGTTCCGATCCGCTTGCGTCCGCTTCTCCTCAAACTGCTCCAGCCCTGCGACGCCAGCGTGATGCGCGACATCGCCGCTTTCGAGGCTTGCTTCGAAAGTCAGCGTCAGGCCTGGCGTGCCTCCGCCGATGGTCTCATGATCGATGCCGAAATCTACGCTCAGCCCTGGGGATTTCCGCTCGAGGAAATCGAGGTGCCGGTTCGCCTTTGGCATGGAAAAAAAGATCGAAGTTTTCACTGGCAGCTTGCTCGTTCGTTAGGCGAACGCCTCCCGCGCGGAGTTGAGCATCTCGTCGAAGGGGAGGGACACTACTCCCTCCCGATTCGGCATATGGGCGAAATTCTGGCCGATCTGAGATTCGCCTAACGTTCCAATTTTCGCTGTTCGCCGGTACCAAAGTAGCTGAAATTGGCGCGTGGAAGATTTTACAGGCAGTGCCGTGGTTGATCAGCCGGTCCGCCGCGCTTCGAGTATCGGGCCGGAATTCGAAGGCCGGATCCGGCAATTGGTTGCGGATTGGGGCGCGGAGAAATCGCCGGAGTTGATCGAGGAACTCATCATCACCGCGCTCAAAATGGCGCGGGACAGGATGGGGACGGGCGATCTCAAGCTGATGAATCGGGCGCTTAAAGAGCTGCGCTATGCAGCCAAGGTTTTTGCGCCCTATCGCGATGTGCGCAAGGTAACGATTTTCGGGTCGGCCCGGACGCCGCTTTCGGAACCCGAGGCACAGCTTGCCGAAGAATTCGGACGCCAAATGGTGGCGAACAAATTCATGGTCATCACCGGCGGCGGCGACGGGATCATGGGGGCGGCGCAGCGCGGGGCTGGTCGCGAAAATAGTTTTGGGCTCAACATTCGACTGCCTTTTGAGCAGCGTGCCAACGAGATTATCCACGGCGATCCTAAGCTGATTAACTTCAATTATTTCTTCACCCGCAAACTGAACTTTGTGAAGGAAACCCATGCTTATGCGCTCTTCCCGGGTGGCTTTGGGACGATGGATGAAGGCTTCGAAGCGCTTACTCTCATGCAGACCGGGAAGGCCCTGATCATCCCGATCGTGCTTCTCGATCGGCCCGATGGGAGCTACTGGGAAAATTGGATGCGGTTTCTCAGGGACCACCTGCTTAAGCTCGGGCTTATTTCAAAGGAAGACTTCAACTTCATCAAGATCGCACACAGCGTGGCCGATGCGGTCGATCATATTCTGACGTTTTACCGCAATTACCAATCGTCGCGCTGGGTCGGATCGCGGTTGGTAATGCGAATCTATAAACCGTTGACAAAAAAAGGATTAACAGAGTTAAATAAGCAGTTTGCAGATTTTCTGCGATCAGGTCGAATCGAGCAGGGGAAACCCTTGCCGCAGGAGAAAAACCAGCCGGAAATCTGGCACCTGCCCCGCTTGATCCTGACTCCCCATCGCCACGAGTTCGGGCGTTTTCGGCAGTTGATTGACGCCATCAACCTGGCTGATGTCGACGAGTTGTAGCGGCGCTCCATGAGTGCGCTCTGTTTGTCTCCGGGGAGCGTGGGAGGTTCGCCCGCAGTGTCACGCGCCTCGGAACACACGCGCTGGGCGCGCGGAGTTTTTTGGCGCGGCGCAAAAAGGAGCGCGCGGGGCGCCCGCCCTCCCTGGATTGCAATCGTCATGAGTCCGGCGGTCAACGAACCACCGCTAAATTCAAGCCGCCGGCCGCTCGGTCTTCTCCACGATATAATCGTGCAGCGAATTAACCGTTTGAAGCGCTTTGCCGGCGACTTCAGAATTCGGTACCCCGACGCCGAAAGTTTTTTCCATGCTGACCACAAGTTCCAGCGCATCGATCGAATCAAGGCCAAGCCCGCCAGACCCGAAGAGCGGGAGATCGTTCGCGATCTGGTCGGCCGGTGTTTGCAACATCAGACTCTTGACCAGCATCTCTTTTATTTCGGTGCGAAGATCGGGTTTCAGCATAACTCGGAAATTTTTTGGACGCTATGCTTAGACGAAAAGCGCTCGGATGTCATCGTCTAAATCCATGAGCATCTCCTGAGCCGCCCGGCGGTGGGCGTTAAATGAGGAGTGCGGTAACTCCCAAAAGGGTTCTTCGGAGCGCCGGGCTTCCGAACGTCCTCCTCGTGGCGTTCGCGAAAATCAAGATGCGCAGAAGCACGTCACTCCGACGTTGCCCCGCCGCTTAAATCGATGCGACAAAATCAGACTTCGCGCGAAGTCCGTTCCTCAGTCGCCGGTTGGGTTTCTTCGCGTGGCGGCGGAACTTCCCTTGCCGTCGGAGCGTTGTCGATCCGTGCTATAGTGGCCTCGGCTTGGCGAACATCGGGTTTGGGCGGCGTGGTGTTGCCGGCATTGTGCAGTTCGTCGCTGAACTCGTCCTTTGCTTTTTGAAATTCCCTGACCGCCTGGCCCATGCCTTTGGCGAGCTCGGGAAGCTTCTTCGCACCGAAAAGCACGAGGATGATCAACAGGATAATGATCAGATCCGGGCCGCCGAAGTTCGACAACAAGGCGAGCAAGCTCATAACGCCAACGAACATCGGACGATCTCCCCTCGTTGCAAGGCATTTCCCGGTCTGCGCATCGAAACCGGAGAGGGAAGCTCGGGCGCATTATATTCCCACGACCAGGGCAGTCCCGTATCGCCCCAAAGGAATTTAACCAATGCGGGATAGATTGTTTCGGCCAGGATGCTATTCGACATCAGCACGAGCCCACGCTTCTTCGCCGGAAGGCCGAGCGCGATATTGTCCGTCCATTCATTATGTCCGCCCTTGTAGAAGGTGAGCCCGAAGGGACCTTGAAAGAGAACGCAGCCAAGTCCGGCCGAGAGCCCGATTTTGGCGTCTGCTGCCGGATTCTCGGCTGGTTCCAAAGTGGGAAATTGGTGGGCCGAGCGAATCGCGATCTGCGGTCGTAAGATCTCGGCCCGCGCCTTGCCGGAGAGTCCTTCGCCGCGCAGAAATCCGGCGAGGAAATTCGCGTAGTCTTCGATTGTTGTGTCCATCGAACCGGCGGCCCGAACGCTCCCGCGGTGATCATGTGGCTCGCTTTTCCCATGTTCGTCGTAGCCGTCGGCAAAGTTGGGCGCAAAATCGTCGCGCCAGGTCATGCTCGTGCGCTTCATGCCGAAGCGATCGAAAACCCGGCGCTGCATTTCCTGCCCGACATCGAGCCCAACTCCGATTTCGAGCACGAATTGGAGCAAATTGATTCCTTCGCCCGAATAGGCATAGCGCGTGCCCGGGTCGAATTTGAAATCGAGTTTTCCGTCCGGATTGATGAAACGGAAGTTTTGGAAACCAGTCGTGTGATCGAGGAGAATGCGCGGCGTCAGTTTCCGCCAGCGTTCGTCGCCCGCGAGGTCGGCATACTTCTCGTATTCGGGCAAAGGCTTGGGGAGATACTTCGCAATCGAGGCGTCGAGATCGATAACATGATCGTCGACCAACTGCATTACCAGATAGGTAAACAGCCAGTTTGGTGAGCGAGGCCGCGTAGAGGATTGTGTCGTTTTGCAGCGATTGTTTCTTTTCCACCCTGGCCAGCCCGTAGGTCTTGACGAAAATCGGTTGGCCATCCTCGATCAATGCGACCGCCAAGCCGGGCACCTGTCGTGCTTTCAGCAGACGCGCGATTTCGGCGTCGACCTGCGACTGGAGGAGAGCGGTCCCATCGAGGCGATGGAAGTCGGTGGTCGCAGCTGCCCCCCACCACGGCAGACCCGTCAGGCCAAGAATCCCTGCGACCAGAAGCGAGCGGACCAGAAGTCTCGCTGTCACCGGATCAGACGTCGTAATACATCTGGAACTCGAAGGGATGGGGGCGCAGTCGGAGCGCGTCGTATTCCTTCTGCTTCATCTCGACCCAATTGTTGATGAAGTCGGCATTGAAGACGTCCCCGCGGAGGAGGAAAGCATGGTCGGCCGCGAGGGCCGCGATTGCTCCGCCTAACGAATCCGGCACACTCGGCACGTCGGCCAATTCTTCTGGCGGAAGTTCGTAGAGATTCTTGTCGAGCGGATCGCCCGGATCGATCCGGTTTTGGATTCCATCGAGACCCGCGAGGAGGAGCGCGGCGAAAGCAACATACGGGTTCGCGGCCGCGTCCGGCGTGCGAAATTCGATTCGCTTCGATTTTGGATTCGCCGAGTAGGTCGGAATCCGAATCGCGGCCGACCGATTCCGCGCAGAATAGGCGAGATTGACTGGCGCCTCGAACCCCGGCACAAGCCGCTTATAGCTGTTCGTGGTCGGGTTGGTGATCGCGGTCAAGGCCGGCGCGTGTTTCAAAATTCCGCCGATAAAAAAGAGCGCCATATCGCTTAACCCGGCGTAACCATTCCCGGCAAAGAGCGGTTTTCCATCTTTCCAAAGCGAGATGTGGGTGTGCATTCCCGAGCCGTTGTCGCCGAAGAGCGGCTTGGGCATGAAAGTT
This sequence comes from uncultured Verrucomicrobiae bacterium, assembly GCA_963720895.1. GTDB lineage: Bacteria > Verrucomicrobiota > Verrucomicrobiia > Chthoniobacterales > UBA10450 > Palsa-1392. The sequence continues at coordinate 302,134 of CAVRGZ010000004.1, read as the reverse complement.
ACCGTCTTGTTATGCTTCCGCGCGACGTTGCGGACGATGTACTTATAGTACTGCATGTAGTCGCCCATCGTCTTGAGCGGCGCGAAACGGATATCGATCTCGGCCTGCCCGGCGGTCGCGACTTCGTGATGCTGGCGCTCGATCGGGATGCCGGCTTTTTCGAGTTCGAGACACATTTCGTTGCGGATATCCTGCAGCGTGTCGGCCGGCGCGACTGGAAAGTAGCCTTCTTTTGCGCGGATCTTATAGCCAAGGTTTGGAAACTCTTCCCGTGCGCTGTTCCAGTGTCCTTCGTTGCTGTCGACCGAATAGGAAGAGCTGTTCCCGGCGTTATTGAAACGGACATCGTCGAAAATGAAAAACTCCGCTTCCGGTCCGAAGAATGCGGTGTCGGCAATGCCTGTGCTTTGCAAATATGCTTCCGCTTTTTCCGCCACCCCCCGCGGATCGCGGTTGTAAGGCTCGCGTGTGATCGGCTCCACGATCGTGCAAATCAAACTGAGGGTTGGTTCGGCGTTGAAAATGTCGATCCACGCACTCGAAGGGTCGGGGATGACGAGCATGTCGGAGGCGTTGATCACTTTCCAGCCGCGAATACTCGAGCCGTCGAACCCGAGGCCTTCCGTAAAAATGTCTTCGTTGTACTCAGTAAGAGTGGTCGTGAAATGCTGCCAGGCACCGGGTAAATCGGTAAACTTGAAGTCGACGAGTTTGACCTCGTGATCTTTGATCATCTTGCTGACGTCGGACGGAGTTTTTTTATTGGGCATGGGTTCGTTTATGTGAATCGTGAATCGTTAAATCGTGAATCGAATTCGCGCCGGGATCGATTGCTCCACCCGATTCACGATTTAGCGGTTAACATCCGCGCCTCAAACCGCCTTCTCACCGATCTCTTCGGTGCGAATGCGGACCGCGTGTTCGACCGGCAAGACGAACACCTTGCCGTCGCCAATCTTGCCCGTCTTGGCCGCGCTCACCACCACGCTCACCGCCTTGTCGATCATGTCATCGGGAAGGACCACTTCAACCTTCACCTTGGGCAGAAAATCGACTGTGTATTCGCTCCCGCGATAAATTTCTGTATGCCCTTTCTGGCGGCCGAAGCCCTTCACCTCCGTCACCGTCATGCCCTCAATTCCGAGTTCCGCGAGCGCTTCTTTCACTTCTTCGAGTTTGAACGGTTTGATGATCGCTTCGAGTTTTTTCATGGGCGTTAAAGTGGCGGCGTTCGGCTGATTTTCAACGGGACTCGTTGTAGAAAATCAGAGATCGAGGGTGCAGCGCAAGCGCCGATTTTTGGTAAATTCAAATGTCGACGCGCGAGGAATTGCTCCCACGCGTTCGCTCCACCGCGCTCCGTGGGCTGATCCCCGGCAGATGGCCGGACCTCGAGTTCTCGTTTAATGCTCCGCGCGCTCTCGCCGCGAGGTTCGTTTTACCATTGGAATTCTTTCCGGCGACGTGTCTGCTCTCCAGGCGAAAGATCCGCCATCTGTGTGGCACCCCCCAATATTGCCAAAGCAAATCGATGTCGGCATCGGTCCGACTGACATGAGCATGGAGTTTTCGATGCGCATTTCCACGTGCATGATCGATCCGTCGGCTCGCAGCCCTTCATCTCGCTGCCAAATGATTTCGAGATATACTCGATCGACTGCGGAAGTCTCTTCGCAAGCAAGTATGGAGTAACGGTACGAAATCCGTCGGGGATTGGTTCAACCGACATGCTTTCTTTTGCGGTGTTAGGTGCCGAGTAAATTGCGTTCGTTCCGAAAAGTCGTAATCCCTCCAGCCCAACAGAGGGTTGATCTCACGCGAAGCTGGAGAGGAAAACAGGTTCACGTTTGGGTCGACTTCGCCAGACCCTTCGCGGCCGTTCAGGCAGCATGAAATCGAACCCATAGGACATAGACAACCACCGCGGCAATGAGACCGGCGCGAATGGCGCCTGCGCGTGTCCGCGGGAAGAGCGAGATCACAGAAGGTTTGCCGCGGGCCTGCCAGATCGAAAAACAGAGCAGTGCTCCCCCGATCAAACCGACCAGGTAACTCGCTCCATGTGCGAACCAAACTGCCATGAAACGATCCTGCCGGTTCGCGGGAATGCTTCCGGCCAAACCGGCGGGAAAAGAGATATATCCTCGCCGTGAGAACTGGTAGCCGACGGTGCCGGCGGCAAAAGCCGATGCGCCCATGACTACGAGGAGAAGAAGAATAGATCGACCGAGGTTTGCGACCGAAGATGGAATTGTTCCGCGAGACTGCGAGACGCGAGCCAGGACGACGCCCAATGCGGCCCCGATCCCGGCAGTGGCCGCGACTCCCCAGCAGAGCGCCAGCAGCGTCGGTGACGCGGTGGGAAACAGGGGAGGGTGAGCAACGGTGAAGTATTCGAGGCAGATGCGTGCCGTGATCTGGTCGTGAATGACGCCGTAAGAACACGCCGCGAGAACGCTCAAAAGGACAATTTGGAGCCTCTTCGTCGTGCGCGAGTGTTCCGATGCGGGTCGCATACTCCTAACGAAAAAAGGATGAGATGCGCAAGTAAATCGAATGGCCTGCCAAGCCATGACCTAAAGGGGAAGCCTGAAGCCTGAGCGAGTGCGTGAGTGAATTACATCCTACATCGTTGCGAATTGATGGGTTGAACCTATGCGAAGCGGGATAGGATGACGGTCTGCGGTGGACTCCCATCAACTCGGTCCAGGTGTTACGGATAAATATGGTTCAAGTGTGCCTTAAACATCCCTTTCTGGGTTCGTCGCATTTGCATGCGAAAAGCCGGGCGGGGTTGGTTCGATCGTCCGGTTAGATTCCTCCACTTCGCTCTCAGATGTGGATAGCCTTTTCGATCTTTAACTGACGTCGCTGGTTTCCCAGATCATAAAATCGTCCAGCGTTTGCCGGGTTTTATCCACGACAAACTCGACAACAATCGCGTCATCAACATAGCCGAGAAACGGAATGCTGTCCGGAATCAGATCGAACGGGTCGACCAAATAGTTGAGAGCCGCGACAATCCAGAGCAGAGCATCATCCGAAACCTGCTTGTATTCACCGCGCTCGTGGGCGCGAATTAGCCGCAGCATTGTCTGAAGATACGGCCAATTCCCCCTGAATCGATCTCTAGGGAGCGAGGCAGCCTCTCTCGCAGCCTTTTCAAAAAGCGAGCGCAACCCACCGGAACCGGCGAGGCGCAATTTTGCGTCGCTCAGCGCCCGGGCAAATGCCTCGCTGCGCAGGGCTGGTTTCTCGTAGGAACTGTGCCTTTCGTCGCTCGATTTCTTTTTCGCCTTTTTCATCTGACGATATGAAAGCATCCCGCTGCGGCATTGAGAAGCCAATTCACATTGCGTTTTGGGGTGCGATCGCGTTAAATTTTAGGTGAGGCGACCCGCTTTTGTTATGAGTAGGCGGTGAAGAGGTGGTGTTATCTGCTTTGTCGGATCAGGGTTGTCCTGGCCGTTTGTTCGCTTGTCAAACCTGGCGACAGCACCCGTAGACGACCTGGCAAGCGGCAACGGCAGAGACGGAGTGACTAACGAAAAAGGCGCGCAGGGCGTCTCCCGTGATGTTGTGCGGCAAGGGTGGCATCGGAAAGGAATATGAGAACCCGTTCGAGCCAAAGACAGCAAAGATAGGTCTAAGAAGAATCCCTTGTAGTCGGGGGCAGTGACTCCGGGCGGTCTGGTGCTTCCCTGCGTTTCACGTCGGTCGGGTCAGCGCTCCCAGCTACAAACTGAATCCGCCGCGAAGACTTGGCGCTGACGCCAAACGGGACGAGCGAGGCGTCTACAGATATTGGGTAACAAGGAGCAACAAGTGCTTTACATCCGCGGGACGGAAGGGGCGGCCTTTGGCGCGCTGCGTTAGCGGAGGAAGATCGCGGGCCCGCCGGAGCTCTCCGCTTTTCCAAATCCACGCGTCCGGGTTATAGGGTCCAACCTTGCGGGGATCGCTCCAGGTATGGATGGAAATGAGGCGGTCGGTGACAGCCGCGGCGATGTGCATTGGGCCGCTGTCGACACTAATCGTGAAGCGGGCGCGGCGAATCAGCCAGATAAGTTGCAAGATGGTGGTGTGATTGAGCAAGTTGACGCAATTATCGGGCACGGGAATTTCGCGTTTGGTCCGCCCGACGAGCACGACGCGGAGAGGGGCGAGCGCGTGACAAAATTCTTCGACTGCCAAATCGTTGAGCGATTTACTCTGTCCGCGCGCGAAGGGATGGAGGAGGATAAAGGGTTCGTCTTCATCGAAGCGTGCGATCGAGTCACCAGTGGGTAGCGGGAAACGCAGCGGGCGGCGGACTGGTACGCCGAAAGTTTCGACGAGGGAGAGATACCGCTCGACCGCGTGCGCGCTGCGATCGACTTGCGCGGTGTGCTGATAAAAAAGATGCGCTCCTTCACGCGCATCACTCATTCCATAGAACTCGCGTGGGTGGCTCATCCTGCCGATGAGCGCGCTCCGCAGGAGGCCCTGGAAATCGAGCGCGGCGTCGGGTTGGAGACGCCTGGTTTGACGCAACCAGGGAAGCAAACGCGTCGACATGCCGAAGCCGCCGAGTTCGCCGCGCGGGAAAATGTGAGCATGGTCGACGCACCTGTTACCTCGCAGGAGCGGGGCCCATTCGGGGTTGATGACCCAGGTGATTTCGGCCTCTGGGTAGGCGTCTCGGAGGAGCGCGGCGGCGGGCAAAGTGTGCACAATGTCGCCCAGAGAACTCGGCTTGACGATGAGAATGGAGGAAATGTCGGATTTCAAAGTCAGCTCGTCATCCCGAGCAAGGTCGAGGGCTTCCGTCGCGAAACGTTAGACTGGACTCTGCGGGATTCCTCGACTCCGCTGAGCTCCGCTCGGGATGACATTTGAAGAGCGCGCTTTCGCCTAACGACCAACCGACAGTCGGTCGGCGAGACGGTCGGGCAAGCCCGGCCTGACGGATTTTGCTCTGCGCAGTCTTGAGGTCGTATTCGACACGGCGTTGCTCGATAATCTGACGGTCGGTATGGAGAATACAGTAGGCGGCACGCCAGTCCCGGTCGCGCGGCTGGCCAACGCTCCCGGGATTGATGAAGTATTTGTCCCCGGCGGCAAGAACGATCTCCCCGACGGCGATGCGGCGGACGTCCTCCTCATCCTGGACAAAAGCAGTCGGCCAATGGGTGTGACCAAAAAAGCAGAGCGAAGTGTGCTGGCAGGCAAAGCTCGCCAGCGCGTCGAGATCGTTAAAAACGTAGCCCCACTGGCCCGGGCAATCGAGGGTCGCATGGACAATAGTGAAGTCGTGCACCTGCCTCGTTAGGGGAAGATCGGCCAGCCAGGACTTGTCTTCGGCGGAAAGATGTTCCCGAGTCCAATCAATCGCTTCTTCGGCCAGCTCGTTGAAGGCCTCGGTCGAGGCACCGATCGAAGCCTGCTCGTCGTGGTTGCCCTTTACCACCGGGACAGCCGAGCTCCTGGATGAGCTTGACGCACTCGCTCGGGTTCGCGTTGTACCCGACCACGTCGCCCAGGCAGACAAAATCCGTGCAAGACTGTGCGCGCGCGTCGGCGAGCACAGCCCGGAGTGCCTCGAGGTTGGAATGGATGTCGCTGAGAACGGCAAATCGCATCGTTGAAACTTACAATGATGCGTCAGAAATTCGCTCATCCAAGGGGATTGCGAGCTTTTGTTCGAGATATTTCAGCCGCGCCAGCAAGGTCGGCAGGCGCTCGTGTTCGCCCCGGTCGTAAAGATTGCGGAGCGCTTCGTAGGCTTCTGGCTCATGGCCGGGCACGTAGGAAAGCTCGTAGGCGGCGAAGCGTTTGTCACGCTCCGGCGCGGAGGGCAAGGCGGCAGCACGGGCAAATAAAGTGGCGGCCGCGGCGTGGTTGTTGAGTTTCTCTTTGTAAAGCCGGGCGAGCGATTCGTAGAGTTGCGGACGGTCGGGGTTGTTCTTGATCCCGCGTTCGAGGAAATCCTTCCCGAGGGCGAAATATTCGCGCTGCGCCTTGCGACGCAGAGCATCGTTAGGTTGAAAAGGATCGTTCCGGGCGGCAACGCTCGCGTTCCAGGCCATGTGCCACGCCGCCATATCCCAAAAGAGGACCGAGCGGGGCTGCAGCGTCGTCGCTTCACGAAACAAGAGGAGGACGCGGCCCCATTCGGTCCGTTCCCAGGCAACGTGCGCCTGAATGAAGACGACATCCGCGACGAGCGAGCGGAAACCGCTCAGGGCGGCGAGAAAACCGAGTTGGCCGATCTCTTCCCGCAGGTCGAGCCCGAGACGGGCCTGATGGAAATAGGCGCTGCGATGCCGCTCGGTAAGAGAGGTTTCGATCGAGAGACGGAAGATGCCGAAGACGAGCAGGAGTGAGAAGATGATGGCCCAGCGGATCATAGTTCCTTCCCCTGAAAGGCGACCCAGGCAAAGAAAAGATAAATTAACGTGTAAACGCAGCCGAGCATCGCGGTTTGCCCAAAGAGAGGCATGGGGATGGCGGTGCCGGCGACGACGTCGTCGACGAGATTAAAAAGCTGGAGATCAGGGAAAGCGAGGGCGACGAGAGCAAGAAAGGCTTTCGCGAGCCAGCCGCCGCCGTGATCCTGCAGCCAGTATTCGCGCGCTGTCGCCTGGAGGTGGCCAATGAAATAAATGAAAACCATCACCACGATGGTGAAGATATTGGAGGAAGCGAAAGTGGAAATGAGAAGGGTAAGAGCAGCGAGGAGCGCCGCTTTGAGATAGATGATGACGATGCCGGGTAAGAGATTGGCATTGAAAGCGGAGGCCTTGAGGTTGCGCAGGGCTTCCTCGACTTGCTCGGGGCGGAGGCCGCCGGTGGCGCGGAGCGTCTCGCTCGCGAGAATATGTTCCCTAACGAAAAGCACGGCGAGAAAGAGCGCGCTCATGGCGAGGATGCCGAGCGCGAGGAGGAGAAGAACACCCGCGAGTTTGCCAATCAGGTATTCGTAGCGCGGGACGGGCTTGGCCAGGACAGTGTAAATGGTCCGGTCTTCGAGATCGCGCGGAATGAGAGGGGCCGTCGCAACGATCGCGAGGAGTGAGCTGAAAATGCTCATCGCGCCTAACGATACATCCTTCAGCACCTGGAATTCCTGTTGAAAACTAAGGCGCGCCATGAAAAGCGAATTGGCAATCAGAAGGAGGGCGAAGATGAGGAGAAAGTAAAAGACCTTCAGCCTGACGAGTTCGGTGAAGGTGTTGCCGGTGATGGCGGCGATCCGGGCGATTGAGAAGGAACGATGTTTCACGGCGGAAGAATTAACCGGGATTAGGCGGATTTCGCGGGTGTTTTGCGGGAGCCGTTGCCTCTTCTTTCCATCCGCGTCATCCGCGCAAGCTGCGGTTTTCATTTTCTGGGGCACGGCAGGTGACCTCGAGGAAGAGCCCCTCGAGCGTGGTTCGCGGCTGGCGTTGCTCGACCAGACGAGTGCCGGATTTGTCGAGGAAGTTGGAGATTTGTGCGAGCACTTCTGGAGTGGCGTTTTCCAGAATGAGCTCGGTTTGGTTTTCAATCGCGAGCAGATCCTGCACACGCCCTTCCCGAACGAGGACGCCATGAGCGAGGATGCCGACCCGGTCGCAGATTTCCTGCACCTGCGCGAGGAGATGGGAGGAGAGAAGGACGGTTATGCCGCGCCGTTTCAAAGTGAGAATCAGATCGCGAATTTCGCGCGAGCCGGCGGGATCGACGCCCGCGGTCGGCTCGTCGAGCACGACCAGTTTGGGTTCCTGGATGAGCGACTGCGCCAGTCCGATGCGCTGGAGCATCCCCTTGGAATAGCCGCCGAGCCGGCGATCGCGCGCATCCCGCAGGCGAACGAGGTCGAGCAACTCGTTCGTGCGCGCTTTCAATCTCTGTCCCCTGAGGCCGCAAAGCTTTCCGTAAAAGCGAAGGGTCTCTTCGCCAGTCAGGTATTTGTAAAAATAAGGATTTTCCGGCAGGAACCCCACTCCTTCGCGGCTCCGCACTTCGCGGCTCTCGCGGCCGAAGATTTTCGTCGTTCCCGTCGTGGCCGTGACCAGACCGAGGATGATTTTCAAGGCCGTGCTTTTGCCCGATCCGTTAGGCCCGAGCAAGCCGTAGACCTCGCCGGGAGCCACTTCCAGATTCAGTCCGCGGAGCGCGACCAGTTTCATCCGGCGGAAAGGAATCGGAAAAATTTTCGTTAGGCCCTGGACCGCGACCGCTGGCTCAGTCATGGCGAATCTCGAAGCCGCGGGCCACGGGCGGCTCGGGCAGAACCAATTCGGTTTGTTTGCGAATGTGCGCGCGCAGCTCGCTCTGACCGATCGCTTCAATGAAAGCGCGCACTTCGGATTCCTCTCCGCCGGCCTGCAATTCGACCCGACCATCTGGCAGATTGCGCACCCCAGCCAACGACGTCGAATCCTTTGGCCACTTGTTTGACCAACCAGCGAAAGCCGACACCCTGGACATTGCCCTCGAAGAGAATCTGCAATGAAATCATACGCGATTGGGCGGAAAGGTTAGGGCGTGCGCGGAAGGATCCACGCAAGCGGGGTAAAATTAGGCCAAAAGGTAGGTGCGCTCTCGATCTTGTCATCCCAACCTGGCGCCATCCGAAGCGGGACCTCGCAGTTGCAGTCTGCGCTTACCATTAGGTGCGAGGAGGGGGTTGCAATGGAGGGTATTCGCCGTTTCTGCGGCTGGGGTTAGGGGGTGGGGTCTTGCCTAACGACTACTCGCTTGCAGGATGTCGAAGTTGTGAGGAGCGGTCAATAGCTTAATTCGGGGATGGCCGTCGGCTCCGGAAGCGCTTCCGGCGGAGCGATCAAACGCGGATCGTCGGAGTTGAGCTCAAACTGTTCGCCCTGATCGGCGACGGTCGCAGGCGGCGGCAGTTCAGCCGGCGGCAATTCGACCGGTGGCGCAAGTTTCTCCGCGACGAGGGTCGCGGGAGCGGGATGGATGTCTTCATTTGCGACGTAGCCGTTTTCTCCATCCTGCAGCTGAACCTTCACATATCCGAAAGAGGGGCGGATTACTTGCATGATCGAATCGTGGGGCAGTTGCATGTCGGGTCCATTTCCCTGCTGCGGGCCGTGGCGGTAAAAGGGTGTTTGGTTGGCGGCAACCGAATACCACCGGTTGGTCGTCCCGGAAAACATTTTCGGCTGGTTCGAAGATGCGCACCCGGCCATGAGGAGAGAAGCGGCCGCGACTGGGAGGATGTCCCGCCGCTTCATTTATAACTGTAGAGGAAGCAAACTCCCGCCGCCTCTCCCTCTTCCAGTCGAACTTTGACAAAATACTGGCCGCTCTTGGTCACGGAGAATCCCGCAGCGGCTTTCGTGCCGGAGTTAAAGATTTCTGCGCCGACGGGCGCGCCTGTTTCATCGAACAGATCCAGGGCCAGCTTCTTGGCTTTTTCTGTCGCACCGACGGAAAACCAGTATTCATTTCCGGCGTAGAGGTTAACTGCGAAGATCTTATTTTCCCCCGGCGCGACAGTGCCGACCCAATGCCCGTCGCGGAGCTTGAAGCCGTCGTTGGAAAACGCACCAGCCAATTCCAGAGCCACCTGGCGCGCTGCGACTTCCTCGTCGGTTTCCGCCAGCGCTGGTCCATAAAGAGCGAGAGCGGCGACGATCGTTAGGCAAAACCGGGCGCGACGGCGCATCATTGATCCTTCCTCTGGATTTCCTGCATCACCTTGTTGACGGTGTCGTTCAGTTTGGTCACTTCCTCAGCGGAGAGCGCCTGGCCAAAGGGCGTCGCTACAATCTGCTCCATCGCACTCATTTGATCGTTAACGTTCTTAACCAGCGGATCGTTTTGCAGGTCCGGTGAGATCTGGCCGATCTTCGAGCGAATGAAACGCAACAGCTCAGGCTGACGAAGAATTTGCCCGAGCTTTTCGTCGTAATTTTTCGCGATGACGCCGCTCACCACCTGCGTGCCGCGAATCCAACCGCCGATGCTGACGAGGATGACGAGATCCTGGTCGCGGTGGGATTGCATTGAGGCTTTCACTTCGTTTTGCGTTGCCTCCAGTTCCTCCTGGAGAGTGGCCCATTCGTCGTTCTCGGCGAATTGATTGATGCTGTTGCCGCGCGAGAGAATGCTTTCGCTCACGCCCAGCGCCTTCGCCATTTTTACAATGTCGCCGCCGACGTTTTTCACCTGCTGCGTATCCTGCGCCTCGACCGCGATAAAACCGTCGGCAATCAGCCCGCCGAGATTGAGCGCGATCTGGGCTCGGGTTTTGTAATTCATCGCGATCGGGCCGCGATAGCGCGCCGCCCAATCCGGCTTGCCGGGTTTGGAAAGGGCGGCGAAAAGTTCGCCCGGGGTCGGGATGGTGACCGAATCGGTCTTGATCGCCTGTGATTTCTCAGCGGGGGAAAGTTGGGCGGCGGAAGCAGTTGGCGTTGGGCTTGCGGAGGGCGAACCGTCCGCGTGTGTGGTCTTGGGTGAGGGGCCTGGAGTGGACGCCGCGAAGACGCCGCTGGCCAGCAGGCAAACAATCATAACGCTTCCAATCCGCGCAAACACGACCGCAGATTAGCCATGCCATCCGCCAATGCCAGCGCGAAATCCGCCATTTTGGAAAACAATGGCAGCTCGCGCGATTCGCCCTTGTTTTCTGGGCGCGAACCCCGATCGAGGAGCGGAAGAGCACGCACGCGATCGACTCTTTAGGAAAATTGCCAAGGGGGACTGTCGGGACGGCAACCCAACAACTCATAAAACCAGCTCGACATTTCTGTCGGTTTTTGCATGCTCGCGTCATAAAAAGAACGGCCAGAAAAACCCACTCGACGTTTCTAATTCTCGTTGGCTCGCCTATGCCACGGCAGGCGTAGCGACTGCATTTGGCGCCATCCCTTCGGCTGAGGCCGAGATTCATTATTCCGGCGTGGTTAATGTCGTCTTGCCCGGACGGATTGAGGAGCGTTCGAGTACCCTCCTTCCTCTGAGCCACGGAGCATCGATCAACCTGTTGAACTTTGACGCGAACACGTTTGACTATGTTTACGCTGGATTCAAGGTGCTTGGAGCTGCGGTTTCACACGGGTTTCGCGCCGATAAGGGATGCAGATGTGAAGTCAGGCGCTTTCATATACGAACACACACATTTGTTTCGCAAGGGTTCTTCAGGAACACTCATAACGTCTGGTTCAGTGGCGATACTGACATTCTAAGCGTCTATAACAACGAATGGGATAAGGGTGGACAAGGATATATCGGCTTTAAGTTTAACACGGGAGCCGGAACCCAATATGGTTGGGTGCGAATTGGGATCCAGCCCCGCGACGTAGGAATGAAGGTGTTCGATTATGCCTGGGGCGATCCGGGCGACGCGATCCTGACCGGTCAAACCAGCTCAACCGGAGATATGGTAGATGCTGTGCCTGACTCTGGCTCGCTCGGTTTGCTCGCTCTCGGGGGTGCCGGGCTAATGGCTTGGCGCAAGCGACGCGCGAGCGCGAATGGGGCGAATTAGACTTGACTCACCTGATTCGGTTTCCCAGGCTTGTGCCATGAGAGCAGATCGGCGGAAACGCACTACGATCACCGCTTCACGGTGGCTTGCCTATGCCGGCGCAGGCGCTGTCAGCGCCCTCGGCCTGGCTTGTTCCGCCGAAGGCGAGATTCATTATTCCGGGTAGGTTAACGCTTTCTTTCCCTTTGGCATGCAGAACCTCAAGACCTTTCCGCTTGACCAGCGCGGCGACTCTGTTGTCTTTGGGAGGGGATCTTTCGGCTTCCCTCAGTTACCATCAATGGCCGAGAGCGGCCGGGCGCCATTGCCGGCACGTCCACCACGGGTTGGGCCTTTGTCAAGGCCCTGAGATCTGCCGATCTTCGTCCCTGCATTTCGTCTATGGCGGTTACGGTTACAGCTGGGGCCGTCATTTTTATTCTCCCTCTTACTCGCCGAAATTTTTCGGCTTTCGCTTCCGAGGCAGTTCGGGATTCAATATGGCTGGATGCGTGTCTACTGAAACAGCAATACTATTGACTTTAAAGTCATTGATTACGCCTGGGCCGACCCGGGTGAAGCGATCAAGACCGGGCAAACAAGCTCCAACGGCGATCAGCCAGACGCCGTTCCCGACCAAGGCTCGCTCGGTTTGCTCGCTCCTGGGGGGTGCCGGCCTGCTGGCGTGGCGGAGGCGGCGTCGAGCGTTTTGATTTAAGGCGGAAGCAGGTGCTTTCGAGGGATTCCCATTCGCAATGGTTCGGTGGCAACGCGACGACTGTGTGGGTAATGGTCATCGTGCCAGGATAAGGAAATGACAAAATCTAAAGTTCTTCTCATTGGCTGGGACGCGGCGGACTGGGAACATATCAATCCGCTGCTCGAGGAAGGCCTTATGCCGACTCTCGACGCCTTCATCAATCGTGGCGTGATGGGCAACCTCGCCACCCTCCAGCCCATCCTATCTCCCATGCTTTGGAACTCGGTCGCAACTGGGAAGTTTGCCGATAAGCACGGCATTCACGGCTTCATCGAGCCGGATCCGGTGAATGGGGGCGTGCGCCCCTACACCAGCACCTCGCGCAAGTGCAAGGCACTTTGGAACATTCTTAGTCAGAGCGGACTTAAGAGTAACATCATCGGCTGGTGGGCGAGTCATCCGGCCGAGCCGATCAATGGCAACGTGATCACGAATGCGTTCGGCGGTGTGCGGTTCGATCCCGAAAAAGGATGGACCTTTCCCAAAGGCGCGATTCATCCGTCGGAAAAGGGCCCGGAGTTGGCCCGATTCAAGGTCTTCCCTAACGAACTCACCGAGGCGCATATTTTACCTTTCATCCCCGATGCGGCTAAGATCGACCAGAAGAAGGACAAACGGCTCAGTTCCTTTGCCAAAGTCTTAAGTGATAACGCTTCTGTTCATGCGGTCGCGACTGCGCTGATGGAGACCGAGCCATGGGATTTCACCGCTGTTTACTACGATGGGATCGATCATTTTTCCCACGCTTTCATGCCCTATCACCCGCCCAAGCTGGGCTGGATCAAGGAAGAAGACTTCGCTCTTTATAAAGATGTCGTGAAAGGAGCCTACCGCTTTCACGACATGATGCTGGAGCGCCTGCTCGAATTGGCCGGCCCCGAGACGACTGTCATCCTTTGCTCTGACCATGGCTTCGAGTCCGGCTCGCAGCGCCCCCGTGGCACGCCGCGGGAACCAGCCGGCCCGGCGGCCTGGCATCGGCAATACGGCATCTTCGTCATGGCCGGGCAAGGAATCCGAAGCGACGAACGGATCTATGGGGCCAGTTTGATCGATGTTGCGCCGACCGTCCTGACTCTTTTCAACTTGCCGATCGGCGCGGACATGGACGGACGCCCTTTGCTCGAAGCCTTTGCCGAATTGCCGGAGGTGAAGACGATCCCGAGCTGGGAGAGCGTTCCCGGAGACAGCGGCATGCATGACGGCGCGCCCGCGATGGATCCCGCGCAGGCGAATGAATTGATGCAGCAGTTCGCCGCTCTCGGTTACATCGAGGACCCGGGCGCGGATAAGGAAAAGGCCGCGGAGTCGGCCGATATCGAAGCGAAGTACAACGTCGCCCGCACCTATCTCTGGAAAGGCCAACCGGAGAAGGCGCGTCCGCTCCTTGAGGAAATCGTTAGGCGCCGTCCCTGGGAAGAGCGTTTCCTCACCCAACTGGCACCCTGTTACTTCCAAGCCGGCTATCTCGCCCAGGCGGAGCGCGTTCTCTACACCATCGCCGACGGCGGCGAGCCCGATGCGCCGGGCACGAAACTCCTTTGGGCGCGGATCAAGCTCGCGCGTGGCGATCTCGGCGGCGCGCTGCGTGCCTTGCTCGATGCCGAGGCGATGAACCCGCAGTTGCCTGGCATTTACATCCAGATCGGCGACACCTACGCCCGGCTATTCCAGTGGCAGAACGCCAGGAGCGCCTACGAAAAAGCCGTCAACTTGGACGCGGATAACGCGCGCGCCTATCTCGGGCTCTCGACGGTTTATCGTCGGCTCGGTGATAACCAGCAGACGGTCGATCATGCCCTGCGTGCAGTCAGTCTGCTTCATCGTCTGCCCCTGGCGCATTTTAATCTCGGCGTCGCCCTGGTCCGATCGGGCGATAACGAGCGCGCCAGGCTGGCCTTCGAAACGGCGCTTCGTTTCCAGCCCGAAATGGTCAATGCCCATCGTTATCTGGCGACCATTCACAAGATGGAAGGCGGCGATCCGGAAAAGGCGCGTTTTCATCGGGGCGAAGTTCTTCGTCTAACTCAGCGGCGCGACCGGCGCGGAGCCGGTGACGATCCAACGCGCGAACAACTTTTCGATCTTCCTGAAATTCCGAAACGCGCCGAACGGCTCGAGACTTTGCTCAAGGAACGCCCCGATCCCAAACCGGAGGAGGAAAAATCCGGCAAGACGTTCGTTCTCGTCTCCGGCCTTCCGCGCTCGGGCACTTCTCTCATGATGCAAATGCTCGAAGCCGGCGGCCTGCTTGCGATGACAGACAAAGATCGCGTCGCCGATATCGATAATCCGCGCGGTTACTACGAGTGGGAAGCACTTAAACAGATCGGCAAAAGACCCGAACTGCTCGATGACGATGCGGTCCAAGGACGGGCGATCAAATGCATCTCCATGCTCCTGCCTGCGCTGCCGGAGAAACATCAATACAAGGTGATCTTCATGCTCCGGCCAATCGCGGAAGTGGTCGCTTCGCAGCAGGCCATGACGACGCGCCTCGGAACCAAGGGCGCCGGGCTTGATCGCAAACAACTCGAGCGCGGCTTGCGCGCACATCGGGAAGAGATCCGTCGCTGGGCGATGCACGCTTCGCATGTCGAGCTGGCCGAAGTTGAGTATCCGTCGCTCGTGCGAGACCCCGTCCCGACGATCGCAAAGCTGGTCCAGTTTCTCGGCAAGGAACGTTTGCCTAACGAAAAGGCGATGGCCGGGATGATTGATCCGTCACTTCATCGACACCACAGCTAGCCTGGCTAGGCTTACACTCGGGCGCTAACGGCGCCCGTCGGCTTCAGGTTGAAAGGCCGCCTAAGCTAAGAGGTCGTCTAAAAAGTCGATTTCGACTGGGCAAATTGTAGGGCAACCGCTTCAGTTGCCCAGTTTCTAGCGCAGCAGGAACGAGGCAGGCGAAGCGCCCGCCCTACAATTCGGCGATCAATCCGACTTTTTAGACGCTCTCTAAGAGCGAAATATTATCCTTCCTTTCGAGGCGGAAAATTGCTAAACTCGGCGCATGAAAACACGCTTACGAAAGAATCATGCTGTCGCCATTCCAGCGTCCCGCTGGCTGGCCTACGCAGGCGCCGGTGCGGCGACCGCGCTGGCTGGCGCTTCTTCCGCCGACGCCGAGATCCATTACTCTGGGCGGGTCGATACCGTATTTCCACCTACCGAGAACAAATCGGTTAGGTTCCCACTCGATCAAGCAGGAGATTCGATTTCTTTCGCGCACACTGGGTTCGGCGGGGGATGGGCGGACTTTTTCGGGGTTCACTGCCCGAAGAGCGGTGCATTTGTCGGTGCGTCCGGCCGCGGCGAGGGCGGCTTTGTCTTTCGGCTCAATAAAACGCATCGAAGCGACTATATTTCACAAGAACCTTTCAGCACGACCGGGTTTGGAGCTGGGGGGGCCTTGGGAACCATGGTCAGGTCGGACCGATCAAGTTACCAGTGGCGTTGGCGTGTCAGAGGCACTGGCTTGGTCGGTTTTCGTTTCAATAATGGCTCTGGTAACCAATACGGCTGGGCTCGCGTCCGTTTGAACCCGGATTCAAACTTTAGTTTCACAGTTATCGACTATGCGTGGTCCGATCTGGGAGAGCCAATCAAGCCTGGCCAGACCAGCTCTGCATCGAAGCAGGATGTAACCGACGAAGGTTCGCTAGGTGTCCTTGCGGTCGGCGCCGCTGGTCTCGCGCTCTGGAGGAAGCGTCGCAAGCGCGCTTCCGCTTGACTCTTTGCCTTGGTTCGCGATCGCGCACCGGTTTTTGCGAGATGGGTCGAATTCCATGACCCGGAACGACTGACGGGCGAAAGGCGGTGACGGCCCGTGGTAGATCCGGCACTCTATCTGCGCAGGGAGTAGCCGCAAAACATTGCCGCGCCTCCCGTCCCTTTCATCTGCCTAACAACATCGGAGCGCCCGGCACTCATTTTAGGCTTGTCATCGACGCGGCAGGCTTGACATGCTGATTGCATGAAAATTCACCGAGGAAGAAACCACGCAGCGAAGATTCCGACATCCCGCTGGTTGGCATACGCCACTGCCAGCGCGGCGACGGTGTTGCCCGGTGCCGGCTCAGCCGATGCCGAAATCCATTATTCCGGCCCGGTCGATGTTACCTTCGGACCTGACGAATACAAAATCGTGAAATTTCCTCTCGACCAACCGGGGGATTTTATCCAATTTGGCCACTACCGGGGAGGTACTGCCTTTTTCGAGATAGAAGCGTTAAGCGGCGAGGCGTTTGCCGGCTATAGCTTGATCGAGTACGCCTTTCCTTTTCGGCTCAAGAATCTAGACCGCTACCTCTCGGAGGCCAAATTTGTCGGGTTCTATAATCACGGAACTTTATACGATGACGGTGGGCGCGGATATGGAAGGTGGGGAGGGCAAGTTGGCGGCTTCGTTGGTTTTCGTTTTGACGCCGGTGCCGGCCCGCAATATGGCTGGGCCCGCGTTCGCATGGGAGGAGATCAGGCAAATTTCATTCTTCTCGACTACGCCTATGGGGATCCGGGGGAACGAGTCAAGGCAGGTCAGACCAGCTCTTCCGCGGCGGCGGCGGATACGCCGAGCGAAGGCTCACTTGGAGTCCTCGCCCTCGGCGCGGCTGGTGTCGCCATCTGGCGGCAAGGTCGCAAGCGGCGTTCGGTCTAATCAATTTCGCCGGCGGGGGCGAGCCACGCCGCTCAGGATATGACTCTGATTTCCAAACGACAAGCTTTCGTGAGCGTCGATTACCGCCGAGATTTTGCGCGCGCGCGCGATCTGGGAGAGCCAATCAAGCCTGGCCAGACCAGTTCTTCCTCGAACGATGTCGTGACACAGGAAAGCTCGCTTGGGTTGCTTGCGACCGGGGCGGCTGGCCTTGCTCTTTGGCGGCAGCGACGGAAGCGGATTTCGTTATAGCAGATCCCACTCCGACGAGAGCGAGCTCGGACTCGGGTCGTCTATAGATTGATGACACGCGGCACCAAGAATTCGACCCCTGAGTCAAAGAGGGATTGCGCGGCACGCCAAGAGCGGCTAATTCCCTAACGATATGTCCGCGACTAGCATCAGCCG
Source organism: uncultured Verrucomicrobiae bacterium (assembly GCA_963720895.1). Taxonomy (GTDB): domain Bacteria; phylum Verrucomicrobiota; class Verrucomicrobiia; order Chthoniobacterales; family UBA10450; genus Palsa-1392. The sequence continues at coordinate 284,842 of CAVRGZ010000004.1, read as the reverse complement.
AATCCACGCACGCGAGATTCTCGATTCGCGCGGCAACCCGACGATCGAAGTCGATGTCCATCTCGATGGCGGCGGCTTCGGACGCGCGGCCGTCCCGAGCGGGGCGAGCACGGGCGAACACGAAGCGTGGGAGTTGCGCGATGGCGACAAGAAACGCTATGGGGGAAAGGGCGTCAGCAAAGCGGTCGCCGCTGTCAACGAAACGATCGCTCCGGTCCTGCTCGGCTTCGATGCGCTCGAGCAGGCGAAACTCGACGCAGCAGCTCATCGAGCTCGACGGCACGCCGAACAAAAAGGAACTCGGCGCAAACGCATTGTTAGGCGTATCCCTCGCCGTCGCTCATGCCGCCGCCGATTCCGAGCGACTGCCGCTCTTTCGTTACCTCGGCGGGAGCGAAGCAAAGGTTCTGCCCGTCCCGATGATGAACATCCTCAACGGCGGCGCGCATTCCGATGCCCCGATTGATTTTCAGGAATTCATGATCATGCCGAAAGGCGCGCCGAGTTTTCCGGAAGCGCTCCGCTATGGCGCCGAAGTTTTTCACGCGCTGAAAAAAGTCCTGCACGATCGCGGACTCTCGACCGCGATCGGCGACGAAGGCGGTTTCGCGCCCAATCTCAAGTCGGTCGAGGACGCGCTCGAGTCGATCGCGAGCGGCAGTCGAACAGGCCGGCTACTCGTTCGGGGAGCAAATCTTTATCGCGCTCGATCCGGCCTCTTCGGAGTTTTTCGATAAGGAGCAAAACGCTTACGTTTTCAAGAAGTCCGATGGCTCGAAGCGGACCGCAGCAGAGCTGGTTGACTATTACGCTTCGCTCTGCGCGCGTTTCCCGATCATCTCGATCGAGGACGGCTGCGCGGAGAACGATTGGGATGGCTGGAAGAAATTGACCGATCGAATCGGCGACAAAGTGCAACTGGTCGGGGACGATCTGTTCGTAACCAACGTCGCTTTCCTGCGCAAAGGCATCGACCTCGGAGTAGCCAATTCCATTCTCGTAAAAGTGAACCAGATCGGCACGCTGACCGAGACCTTCGCCACGATCGATATGGCGAAGCAAAACGATTACACCGCGGTGATCAGCCACCGTTCTGGCGAGACCGAAGACACGACGATCGCCGACATCGCGGTCGCGACCAACGCCGGGCAGATCAAGACCGGATCGCTCTGCCGGACCGATCGGGTGGCGAAGTACAACCAACTTCTGCGCATCGCGGAGGAACTTGGTGACAAGGCGGTCTACGGAGGTAAGATGCGCTAGTGGACGCCACCGGCTACGGCGATTTAAGGGCGCGACGCGAGGCCACCATCTGGCAACAGATGAACCATGTCCTGCGGGTTCTGCTCTTCATCGCTGTCTGGCTTCTCATTGTCAGTTTCTTCCTCCCGCCCTACAAGAAGCTGCAACAGAATCGGGTGGAGATGGAACAACTCCAGGCGCAATTAAATGAACAGAAGACGCTCCTCGCCCGGCAAACGAAGCAGGTGGCTCTTCTGAAAACGGATCCAACTTATTTGGAAACCATCGCGCGCGATAGCCTTGAGCTAATGAAGGAAGGCGAGACGATCTTCCGCCTCGAAACGCGGCGGACGGAACCAGGTCATCCGGCCGGCCGGGCCCATAGTGTCTCGTTAGGCTGGCCGCTGAACTGAATATCTTTCACAGTGGGAAATCGATCTTCAATCCGTCGTAAGCAAGCCCGACCTTGGCCGGCAGCTCGCTTTCGGCGCTTTGCGGAAGCTCGTGGCAGATGTGGGTGAAAAGAGTTCGCGCGGGCTGGACGCGTTCCGCCACCTCCAGCGCCTGCGCAATGCTCAGATGGGTGGGGTGCGGTTTATGCCGCAAGGCATCGATCACGAGCAGTTGCACGCTCTTCGATCTGACGCGCGATGTCGATCGGGCACGGCGCTGCAATCGCTCAGATAGGCGATCAGTTTGAGGCCGTGGCGGACGAAAAGATAGCCGTAGGTTTCCGAGCTGCCGTGGGGTACGGGGAGGGGAGTGATGATTGTTTCGCCTAACGAAAAAGCACCGGAAATGATGTGCGGCTCCGGTTTCAAGTAACCCGGGCCAGGGGTTTGTCGCTTTAAAAGCAAACTCATAGACCCGGGCCAAATCCGCCATCGTTTCCGCGGAGGCATAAACCGGCATGCGCCCGCCGCGCGGCGCGGCGAAACGGCTCAGATCGTCGAATCCCATCACATGATCGGTGTGCGAATGGGTCATGATGACGGCGTCGACTTGCCAGATATTTTCGCGCAGACATTGGGTGCGAAAATCCGTTCCCGTATCGACCACGTAATTTCCCTCGGCCGTTTCCAAAAAAATCGAGGCGCGCGTCCGGTTGTCGCGCGGATCGCTCGATCGACAGACCGCGCAATCGCAGCGAATCATCGGCACGCCCTGCGAGGTGCCGGTGCCGAGAAAGGTCAGGCGGAGTTGAGAGTTGAGAGTTGAGAGTTGAGAGTCGGTGGCGCTCAGAGTCTTCATCTCTCACCTCTCAACCCTCAACTCTCAACTCCTGTGTTACTCAGTTTGCTCCGAATCAAGAATCTCGCGCTGGTCGAGGATCTGGAGTGGGAACTGACGCCGGGTTTCACCGCTATCACCGGTGAGACCGGAGCCGGCAAATCGATCATCATTGGCGCGCTTAAACTTCTCCTCGGCGAGCGGGCCGATAAATCGCTTATCCGCACCGGCGCGGAAACGTGCACAGTCGAGGCCATCTTTATGGGCGATGATTTTTCCGGACTGAATGCGCGGCTGGAGGAATCGGGGGTCGAGCCCTGCGCCGATGAACTGATTGTGAAGCGCACGTTTTCGTTAGGCGGGAGCAGCCGGCATTTCCTCAATGGCTCGCCGACCACGCTGGGTGTGCTTAAGACGATCGGCGACGAGTTGGTCGATTTGCACGGGCCGCACGACCACCAGTCGCTCCTTTCCCCGGAACGACAGCTCGCCTTGCTCGACGGCTTCGCGCGCGCGGAGGAGACCCTGCGGGAATTATCAGGAGTCGTTTCGCTCTTTGCAGTCGCTCATCGCCGAGGAACGAGGCCCTCAGCAGCGCGGAAGGATCCGCGAACAGGAACTCGATCTGCTCAGACACCAGGTGCAGGAGATCGCTGCGGCGAAACTCGAACCTGACGAAGAAGAAGAGATGCATGCCCGCTATCGGCTGGCCAGCAACAGCCGGCGGTTGATCGAGCTGGCAACTTCGATTTCCCGGCAGCTCTCCGAGACAGACGATGCGGTTCTCAATCAACTCGCCGAAACCCAGCGGCTTTTGCGCGAGCTGGAGAAAATCGATCCCGGCCTGGCGGACAATTCCGCGGCGCATGCTACTGCCGTGATCGAATTGACGGAAATCGCTCGCGCTCTTGGATCGCTACGCGGAGAAACTCGATCTCGATCCGGAGCAACTCGCGCAGCTCGAGGAGCGTGTGACGTTATTTGAGACCTTGAAGCGCAAATACGGCGGCTCGATTCCCGAGGTCATTTCATTCGGGAAAAGCGCCGCGGAACGAATGGGGAAGATTGAAGGGCGCGACGCAGAGCTGGAACGATTGGCGGGAGAGATCGAAAGCGCGCGGAAAGCGCTTGAACGCGCCGCGGCCACGTTACGGAAAGTCGCGACAGACGACAGCGCCGAAGCTGGCAAAAAATGTCCGGCAGCAACTGGTCGATCTAGGTTTTCGCCAGGCCGAATTCGAAGCCCGCCTTTCGCCTGATGACGAGCCGCGCTTCAGTGGGACGGATTCGCTCGAGTTGCTCTTTTCGCCGAATCCGGGTGAGCCGCTCAAGCCGTTGCGGACGGTCGCTTCGAGCGGCGAAATTTCGCGTGTGATGCTGGCGATCAAATCCGCTTTCGCTCTCCAGGATGCCATCCCGCTCCTCGTCTTCGACGAGATCGACGCGAATGTAGGGGGCGAAATTGCCCACGCGGTGGGAGCAAAGATGCGCGCGCTGGCGGGTCGCCACCAGGTGCTGTGCATTACCCATCTGCCGCAGGTTGCCGCGGCCGCTACGACTCATTTCGTTGTGACCAAAGAAGTAGCGCATGGGCGCACCTTTTCGGGGTTGCACGCCGTCAAAGGTAAAGCCCGCCAGGAAGAAATCGCGCGCATGCTCGGTGGAAAAAGCGAGTCCGCGCTCAGGCATGCCGCTTCCTTGCTCAAAATGTAGGAACCGCGGATTTCGCGGATGACGCGGATGAAGAAAGAGCGAATGGGCCTGCTCCAATTGGATGACACGTCATCTGAGATCCGCTTGCGAGTTCGAGCAATTGTCGCGCAATCGCGTACTGGGGATCGCTCGCCATGCGCCGTTCGTGAAACTTCTGCAAGTCGTCTTTCGCCGGTAACCGTGTCGTTGAAAACATCGCTTCTTCCTCTGACGAGCAATTTCCATATCCTGCCGTGGTGGTTTCTGCGATTTCTGAGATGGGAGCAGCGAATTGCCTTCGATGATCCCCGTGGTGCCATAGTCGGCGTAAGTCACAGAAGCGCAAACATGCAGCCGGTCTTTTTGAGCCAAGGAGAGAGCGAAATGATGTAATCCGCGCTGAGCAGATCATTCCCTTTCTTCATCCGCGAAATCCGCGGTTAAAAAAATTCTGTGCGGCAATGGTGCCGAGCCGGGTGGCCACAAATCGCTTCCCCGCCGTCGCGCTCCGCTGTTAAAAACTAGACGTGCTGAATTACATCTGGCTCGCGCTGATTCTGCTCGCGGTGACGATTGGCGGTTGGACCGGTCATCTTAAAGAGGTGACTGAAGGTGCTTTCGAAGGCGCGAAGACGGCGGTGACGATCGCGCTCGGCTTGATCGGGATCATGGCGCTTTGGCTGGGTGTGATGCGGCTTGCGGAGCGCGCCGGATTGATCCAAAAGCTGGCTCGCGGGTTGCGTCCCGTAATGAGTCGCCTGTTCCCGGACGTGCCTAACGAACACCCGGCGATGGGCTCGATGTTGATGAACATGGCGGCGAACATGCTCGGACTCGGCAACGCCGCGACGCCGCTTGGCTTGCGCGCGATGCGGGATCTCGAAACGCTTAATCCCCATCCCGGCACGGCGACCAACGCGATGTGCACTTTCCTCGCCATCAACACCAGTTCGGTGCAACTGATTCCGACGACCGCGATCGCGATTCTGGTGGCCGCGGGCTCGACCAATCCGACTGCGATCGTGGGCACCTCGCTGCTTGCCACTTTGTGTGCGGCGACGGTGGCGATCATTTCGGTCAAGTTGCTGGGTCGGCTGCCATGGTTCCGCGAAACCGGCGTGCGCCCTCTAGCCGGGATCGCTGACCCCGGCCGCGCGCAAAGCACGGAAGCAGCTCAGCGGCCAGTGATCGCGAACGCCGAGGATGGTTCGGCCGGGGACAGCGTCCCCGACTACACTGGGCCCAAGTTGCAGCTTTGGGGGAAAGGAATTCTCGCGCTCCTGGCACTCTTCTTTCTCGCGCTTTTCGCTAGGCAAGTTTTTCCCGAAGCGCTAGGCCTCTCCTCCAGTCCAGCCACCCCCTCCTCAAGTTATTTTGTCCGAAGCGTGAGTGCGCTTTCCCTCCTCGCGATTCCGATGCTGCTTTCCTTTTTCATTCTCTATGGAGCGCTCTCCGGTCTCAAGGTTTACGACGAGTTCGTGGAGGGAGCGAAGGAGGGGTTCGGCGTGATTCTCAAAATCATCCCTTTCCTCGTGACAATGCTGGTGGCGATCAACATGTTTAAAGGCGCGGGAGGCATCGACCTGCTGGCACGGGTGCTTGCCCCCATCCTGACTCCGCTGCATTTCCCGACCGATCTGCTTCCGATTGCCCTGATGCGCCCGTTGAGTGGTGGCGCGACTCTGGCACTCTTCACCGATGTCGTGCACCGGCTGGGCCCGGAAAACATTGTCAGCCTGATGGCGGCCACCATCTATGGATGCACGGAGACGACGTTCTATGTCGCGACGGTCTATTTCGGCTCGGTCGGGATCAAACAAACCCGGCACGCCATCCCGGCAGGTTTGCTGGCGGATCTCACCGGGGTCGTCGCTTCGGTGATCATCTGCCGGGCCGTGTTGTAAATTGGAGTAAAATTTCCCTCGCCATCCGGTTACTACATTCTCTATCGTCCGCTTTTCCCACATGATTCAACGTGACTACATAATAATCGGCGGCGGCATTGGCGGGGCGAGCGTATGCGAAGGCATTCGCAAACATGACAAGAAAGGGAGCGTGACGCTTGTTGGCGGCGAGACTTTCCTCCCCTACCAGCGATGGATGCTTTCAAAGCAGTTCTTGCGTGATAAAACCCCGCCTGTGAAAAAGCTGCCTCATGTCGATGAACGTTGGTACCAGGCGCACAAGATCGAGACCCGCCTCGGCACGGTAGTGACGCAATTCAATATCGATCGCCGTCTGGCGGTATTGGGAAATGGCGAAACGATTGAATTCAAGAAAGCGTGTCTCGCGATGGGCAGCCGGCCCGTGCGACCGCATGTCGCCGGGATTGGACTGGGCAACGTAATTTATTTGCGGACCACTCGGGATGCCCTGGCCTTGCGCGAGATGTCGCTTTCGGAAAAAATGATCGTCGTTATTGGCGGCGGCCTCCTCGCCTGTGAAGTTGCGGCGAGCCTGCGTCAGAGCAAACTAAAGGTGGCGATCATGCATCGTCACCAGTCGCTCCTTAATCGCTACCTCGATCCGGAGACGGCGGCCTGGGTGACAGAACAATTCGCGAAACATGGTGTGACCTTGCTCATGGGGTCGAGCCTGAACGGCTTCGAGGGCAAGACCGTCCTGCGCAACATTCAAACCAAGAGTGGTGAGCGCGTCGCGGCCGGGGTTGCGGTGGTCGCATGCGGCTCGGAACCGAATCTCGAGATCGTCCGCAACACGCCTCTATCCGGTCCTCACGGCTCGCCGGTGACCGATTATCTTGAGACGGAAGAGAAGGGAATTTATGCGGTCGGCGACCTCGCCTTTTATCCCGACCGGCTGATGGGCGGGATGCGCCGTCAAACGCACTGGGAAAACGCGCGCGAGCAGGGCTTGATCGTGGGTGCAAATATCACTGGCAAAAAACGTCAGCGTTACGAGCAAATTCCGTATTTCTGGACGGAGATGTTCGAACTGAAGTTCGATTTTGTCGGCGATTTCAACCTTCCGGCGACGCGGGTGCAGTTGACCGGATCCTATGCCAAGGGCCGCTTCGCGCTCCGCTACTTCCAAGGGGAAAAACTGCGTGGCATCGTTCTCTGTCACCACAGCGCAAACGACGTGCAAGCAGCCAAAACCGAACTGCGCCAGGCGCTCGGGAAATAAAAGCATTTGGCGGAGAGAAGGAAGAAACCTTCCGCGTTGACGTTTTCTTTATCGTTTTTGGACTGCCGGGGCAGACCTAAAAATCGCGGTCTGATATTTCCAACGCGGGATTACTCACCCTAACGAGTTTCCAATCCCACGGACGCCAACTTTCCCGACGCCAGTGAAGTACGAATGGCTCCGTCAGGTTATTAACTCTTTTTATGATTTCCGGGGCGAATTCAGTCCCGCTCCCATCCAGTTGAACCTTCGCGCTCCACCAGCCGGCGGACGAATTCACGCCCACCTGGGGGTTGGGCGCGTTGATCGTGAGAGAAGAAAAGTAACGCAAGGCGAGACCGAGGCGACCGAGTATCGCAGCCCGGTTGTGACCCCAGTCGTCGTGATAATCGGCGGCAATAAAATCACCAGCCGCCGACCAATTCCGTATTTCAATTTGCCGGATGAGGTGCTCGCTATGAAGGCTGACCTGCTTTTCCCCCTGCCAAAGTTGCCCGAGCCAGAGCCCGATCATCACAGCGAATAACGCTCCGGTGCAGAAACTGGTCTTAAAGGTCGAGGACACGGCTTACTCTTGTCGCGTGATTTGAGATTGTTCCGGTGCGGGAAGATTCATTTGACGCTTGTCCTGGCTTGGGCATGAAACGTGCATATCCGCTCGCTTCCAAGATGCTCTCGATCGGCTTTTTCACCCTGGTTTTTTGCGGCCTGTCCGTTTCGGTCTGGTGGGCTTGCAGGGACGACAGAAACGAAACGTAACCGGAACACAACCGATGCTCGATCACGAGGACATGAAATGGCTCGCTGCTACCGCGACCGAGCTGAACCATTTTTTGCAAAAGGCGACGCGCCAGATTGAGTCAGCACGTCTCCGCAAAGGGGAGGGGGAAAATCTCGACTCGCTCAATGAGCAACTCGAACTGGCCTCGCGTGCCTCACAAGCCATCTTCGATCGCATCACCACCCGCATCCTCGCCCGCACGTCCGGTGGCGTGCGGCCCACCAAAGCAGCTTCAGCTCCGGTGCCCGCATCAGCGCTGGGTGCGAGGGCGAGCGTTTCCACCCGGCTGCCGGTCGGCGAAGTCGCGGTCGCCGTGGACGCCACGAGCGAGGCTCTGGTTCTCAATCCCAAAGGCGAGCTCGAGCTCATTCTTCTGGTCGACGACGACCAGGAGGTTCTCAGGGTCACCGGTGAGATTCTCGATTTCGAAGACTACCGCTACATCCTGGCGAAAGATGGAATCGAAGCCCTGCAAATCTATCGGCGAATGGGAGAGAAAATCGACCTCGTCCTCCTCGATTATTTTCTTCCAGTGATGGATGGAGACGCGGTCTTCGATGAACTCAAAGCGATCGATCCAAAAATCCGGGTCGTCCTGAGCAGCGGGTTCGCCGAACAGGCCAAGATCGGCAGCATGCTCGCGCGCGGGTTACAGGGGTTCATCCCAAAACCGTATACCCGGGAAAAATTGATCGAGCAGATTCGCTCGGTCCTTGACGCCTAACGAACCGACTCGCCGCGCGTCGGTGCCGGACGATGACGTGAATTTGCGGTTGCTGGCATCAATTTAGCTTTGATGTGGATTCGCCTTATGGCCCGCATCGACGCATTCTTCAAACTAATGTCCGAGGAAAAGGCCTCGGATCTCCACCTCGCGACCAATAACCCACCGATGCTGCGCATCAATGGCGACCTGGTGCGGGTCGATTATCCCGCGCTCCAGAATGACGATCTCAAGGCGATGGTCTATGAGATCGCGCCCGAGGGAAAAATCAAAGTCTTCGAGGAAACGTCCGATGTCGATTTCGGTTACGAGGTACCGGGAGTGGCGCGTTATCGCGCCAATTTTTTCCAGCAGAAATACGGTATTTCCGCCGTCTTCCGTTTGATCCCGTCGAAGATCCTGACGGTCGATGAACTGGGCCTTCCGCCAGTATTAAAGAAGTTCCCGCTCCTCAAGAAGGGTCTCATTCTCGTCACCGGGCCGACCGGTTCCGGAAAATCGACCACCCTGGCCGCGATGATGGACTACGCGAATCTCCAGCGGCACGACCACGTCATCACGGTGGAAGATCCGATCGAATTTGTGCATCGCAGCCAAAATTGTCTCGTCCAGCACCGCGAGGTCGGTGTTCACACCCGATCCTTCGCCTCGGCCTTGCGCGGCGCGTTGCGTGAAGATCCCGACATTTTGCTTGTGGGTGAAATGCGCGATCTCGAGACGATCGAACTGGCCTTAACTGCAGCAGCGACCGGACACCTTGTCTTTGGCACGCTCCATACTTCGAGCGCGGCCAAGGCAGTCGATCGCGTAATCGACGTTTTCCCGACCGATCAACAAAACCAGATTCGCACGACACTTGCGGAATCGCTCAAGGGAGTCGTCGCGCAGAATCTTTTCAAGCGGATGGACAAGCCCGGCCGGCTCGCCGCGCTCGAAATTTTGGTTGTCGATATGGCGATCGCAAACCTTGTGCGCGAGGCGAAGACGCATCAAATCCCGGGCATGATCCAGGTCGGGAAAAAGAAGGGCAATCAGCCACTCGACGACGCGATCATGGACCATCTGCGCCAGATGCGTATTTCTCCCGAGGAAGCATACGACAAGGCGATCGACAAAAAGAAGTTTCGTCCCTTCCTCAAAACTCCGCCACCGGAAGAGTTCGAAGAGTAGGATTTGTTATCATGAGAACGCCTGATCTTGACCGAATCCTTTCCGCCATGCTGAAGACTCATGACGGTATTTCTGACCTCAATTTTTCCGTCGGTCGTCCCTTGCAGGTTGAGGATTCCGGCGAGCTGAAATCCGTTCTGATCGATCCGCCAATCGAGCGTCTGACCGCCTACCAGACCGAACAACTCGCGCTCGTCCTAATGCAGGGAAACAGGCGCCTGATGCAGGAGTTTCTTCTCCACGGTTCCTGCGATTGCAGCTACTCGCTCAACGACGAGGCGCGATTCCGGGTCAACATTTTTCGGCAGCAGGGACAGTTCACGATTGTCATGCGGAAATTGCAGCCGGTTATCCCGACCCTCCAAGCCCTTGGATTACCCTCGATTTTTGAGGAAATCGCCCGGGAAAAAACGGGACTCGTGCTTGTCACGGGCGCAACCGGCAGTGGGAAGACGACGACCCTGGCCGCGATCCTGAATGAGATTAACGAGAAACAATCGGTTCATGTCGTTACCTTGGAGGATCCGATCGAGTTCATTCACCCGACTGGTCGCGCCACCTTTAATCAGCGCGAGCTCGGGCACGACTTCGATAGCTATCCAAATGGCTTGCGTGCCGCTCTCCGACAGGCCCCAAAGGTCATTCTTGTCGGCGAAATGCGTGATCGCGCGACCGTGGAAGTGGCACTCATGGCCGCGGAAACGGGTCATCTCGTTCTCAGCACTTTACACACAGTCGATGCCGGCCAATCGATGAACCGGCTTCTCGGTCTCTTTACGATAGGGGAAGAACAGCAAGTGCGACTGCGTCTGGCCGACAGTCTCCGCTATATCGTGAGCCAGCGTCTCGCGCCCAAGATTGGCGGCGGCCGGCAGCTTCTCACCGAGATCATGGGCCACAATCTGCGCACTCGTGAAGCGATTGCGCTTGGTGAAAACGAGAATCGCAGCTTCTACGAAATCATTGAGGCGAGCTCACCCTTCGGTTGGATCACTTTTGATCGTTCGATTCTCGATGCCTATGAAGCGGGCGCGGTCAGCGAAGAGACCGCCGGACTCTTTGCCTCGAAAAAGGGGCGCATCACCCGCGAGATCGATCTAATTCGAAAAACGCGCGGGATCGACAATCAGGTCGAGACTGGTCTGCGTCTCGATTTGCCGGTGGGCGCTGGTCGTTAGGCAAGAAGATGAATACCGAACAGGATAGTAACTCTTTCGATCTTGGGGACAAGACGGCGCTCGTCTGCGTCGATAATCCGGAATATCAAAAATTGATCGTACCGCAGTTAGTCGATCTTGGTTACAAGATGCACCTTGGCCTTTTCGAAGACGACGTCCTGCTCAAGCTCGCGACCTACAGTTACAATGTGGTTGTGGTTTACGAGAAATTCAAAGGGGCAAGCGCGGAGGAAAATCCGATCCTGCGAGCTCTGATGCGAAAGGCCAGTCCGCTACGGCGGGAACACTTTGTCGTCCTCCTGACCGATCGAAGCCCGACGAACGACGCGATGATTGCCTTTCTCCAGAGCGTCGATCTGATTCTTAACGTCAACGACATCGCAAATTTCAAGCCGGTCCTGCGGCGCGGAGTGGCGCAACATCACGACCTCTATCTGCCCTTTCACGAGGCGATGCGGATCGTGCAAGCGGCCTAGGCGCGGCGCCACGGTCACCCGCGCGGCATCTTCGATCGGTCGGATCGGCGGGCGCGCGCCAAGAACGGCGCGACCTATTTTTCTTCGACGATCTGTTTGAGGGCGGCCAGCCCTTTCGGTTGCATCGGGCCCATGCCGGTTCCAGGCATATACCACATGCCTCGTTCCTTGCCGTGGCAGTAGATGAGTTCAACGCCGTCGTGTGTCGCCGCGTGATAGAATGTGGCCCCGGAGCTTCCCGCAATGAAGTCGAAGAACCTCTCCCGCCACAGGTCTTCAGGAAATGGAAAGAGCCGCTCGCCGAGCGCCTTCAGCTCCTCGACGTTGATGGTGTGGATTGACGCGGCAATCGCTTTGCGCCGGGCTTGATTGATCTCCTCAATGTTAATGGTCTCGAATGGCATGATATTGTGTCAGTTGATGGTTCTTGCTCAGCAGTAAATGATGGTTGGGAGCGCGCGTTTCAGAACGCCCCATTTCGGTGCATTGGTGTCGTTCGAGCCGCCGAGGCTCTGTGAGTCCGGGATGCGCATCAGTCCGAAGTCTTCGGCTAGCATATAAGATTTCTCGAACATCGATCAAGGAGATTGAACTCCCGGAGCAATGCGGGCGGATGCGCGGGCTGCAGTGTTGGAAAGATTCGCGATCATAGCGAGCCCAGCGACAACTCAGTTACGGTCGATGGCTTTGTTTTTCGAGACCGTGGCGGTCTGATGTCTTCCGGTCAACCGCGCAACCGGCAACAAGATGAGAATTCCGACCAGCGTGGTGACCAGGACCATTACCGAGACATTGGGATCCTTGAAGTTTTGCACGCTCACGACCAGCGCGGCAGGGATATTGCGAAGGCCTGTTCCCAAGCCAAGGACCGTCCTTTGGGCCAAATCCGCCTCACCGACCAGCCATCCCGCTGCCGAAAAGATGGCAAAGAGCAGGGCGCAAAGATGGCGCCCGTGCCGAAAACGCGGAGCACGCCTTGAAAATGGGTGGCCATGACCAAAATGAGCACGAGAAGCAGGATGCCTGTGGACAGAGTTTCGAAAACGGGTCGAACACGCGCGCCTATTGACTCGGCGCGCGCCTTGACAATCAAACCGGCGGTAAGCGGAATGAGCATCAGCAAGGTAAGGAACCGCGCGATTTTCCACGGATTGACCTGCACACCCTTGATCAATAGGGGCAGAGCAACGGGCAGAAAGATGGTCGTGCCGATCATCAGCCCGACCGCTGGAGCGCCATCGCTCTTGGCGATACCGACGACTTTCGGCAGAAAGGGCGCGCCGGCCGACAGCCCAAGCAACAAAAGGCCAAGCGCAAACGGTTGCTCAAGTCGGAGCAGGCGCGCAATGCCCATCGCCAACAGCGGTACGATGATGAAGTTCGTGATCACCGCAAGGACAACGAGTCTCGCGTTTCTCAGCGGAGAGAAAATCTGTGACAGAGTCAGTCCCAGGCCGATCCCGGACATGCTCGAGACGAGAAATATCAGAACCAGGAGGCGCGTAACGGTGGTGAGTATTTCGGTCATGTCAGGATGCCGGACGATAGCCGTAGATTTGACCCCGACAGAGGTTGTCCCTTTGTCGCGTGTTCGGTGAGAAACGCGAAATTCACAACGCCGCCGTCGAATTCGGCGCCTAACGGCGAGGAAGCACCGGCCAGGACGAGCAAGCGGGAAATTAGATTTTCAGGCCGAAAATCCGCGCCTGAGGCATTCACCGTCTTAATTGAACTCAATCGATTCCGCTGACAATCTGCTTCGTAAGTTTCAGTCCCTTTGCCTTCATGACAGGAATCCCTCGAACACTATCGAATAAAAAAAACCGCTGCGACAATCGGCCTCGCATGCGAGAACGGGCCCCGATTTTGAGTTCCGGAAAGTATGGTGAAGCCTCAGCATGTTCTGCATGTTCTCCTCGAATTTGCGCTTCATGTGTGACGGCCCCCGGGTGAATGACTGCATTTAAGAATTCGCTGTGCGCGACCTGGCTTTACAAATAGGTTAATTCTTACGTGTCTACGACCCCTCTTTGCTTTGGGTTCGTCCTGGCCGTGTGGACGAATGGCTTCCTCAACTGGCTTAACTCCCGCTTTCAATGGCGAGACAGCGGCGCGCAAAGCGGTAACCAGCCCGTAGCACTTCACTCATGCTCAGCCCGCCAACGCTCGATTCAATGCGTCGGCACGTTGCTCGTAATGCTTTCACTCGGTGCGTGCGCCGGCCTTCCGAAGACCGGCGAGCGCCGACCTTCCACGGCCCTGAAAAATAACGGGGGCACGACGCTGGCGGCGGCGGTGCGTCCGCGTGTTGCAGCGCATCCGGGGCAATCCGGCCTCCACACGCTTCTCGACGGGCGCGAAGCGTTGGCCGCGCGGCTGGCCCTTGCCGATGCAGCCCAATGCAGCCTCGACGTGCAGTATTTCATCTGGAACAAGGATCTGTCGGGCAAGGTCCTGCTTGAGCATTTGTTCCGGGCGGCCGACCGCGGTGTGCGGGTGCGCCTGCTGCTCGATGATCTCGGTACGATGCCCTCCGACGCCACCCTGCTCGCCATTGATAGTCATCGAAACATCGAGGTGCGGATGTTCAACCCTGTGGCCCTGCGTTCGCCCCGCCTGCTTGGCATGGTCGCCGACTTCGGACGCATCAATAAGCGGATGCACAACAAGTCGTTCATCGCCGACGGGCAAGTCGCGATCGTCGGCGGCCGCAATATCGGCGACGAATATTTCGAGGCGCATGCGGTGATGAATTTTGCCGATCTCGACGTGGCGCTTATCGGGCCCGTGGTGAACGAAGTGTCCGACCAATTCGACCTTTATTGGAATAATAAGTCGGCGATTCCGATCGCCGCGCTGGCGCGACAAGATACGGCGCCCGAGCAATTCGCTGCGAAGCGGACGGCCCTCATCGCGGACAGCGAAACCGCGGCCGATTCTGCCTACGCGCAAAGCCTGCGCGACAGTGAATTCGCCCGGCAACTAAGGGCTCGAAGCGTTTCCTACTACTGGGGGCGGGCCACGATCGTGAACGACCACCCGGACAAGGTGGCCACCTCCGCCGACCAGACCCAGACGCATCTCGCCCCTCAGTTGCGCGCGGTTGTCGATAAAACGAAACGGGAGCTGTTCCTCGTCTCGCCTTACTTCGTACCGGGGAAGCAAGGAGTCGAACTTCTGGCGGGAGTGCACCAACGCGGCGCCCGGGTGATTGTGATCACCAATTCGCTGGCTTCGACCGACGGCGTGCCGGTTCACGCCAAATACCAGCTCTACCGCAAACCGTTGATCGAGGCTGGCGTCGAACTCTACGAGATCAAGCCGATCGCTGGCGCCCAACTCAAGCGGCGCTTTCGCGAACCGGCTGGATCGAGCATTGGTGGTTTGCATGCGAAGACGTTTACCTTCGACCGTCGGATTGGTTTCATCGGCTCCTACAATCTCGATCCGCGCTCGAGCAAACTGAACACGGAGATGGGTGTTTTCTTCAACTGTCCCGCACTGGCGAGGCGTCTGCCGGAAACGGCCGAGCGCGACCTCGGCCGCGATGCCTACCGCGTCGAACTCTCGGGAAACCGCCTCGTCTGGGTGACGTTCGAAGGAAACAAGCAAGTCCGCTACGACTCCGAGCCCGGAACCGGTCCCTGGAAGCGCATCAAAGCCCGGGTCATAAGCTGGCTACCGATCGAATGGCTGCTCTAAACATCTCGCCAAAACCGACAGGTGGCTCCTCACCCGCCAGATCCCATCATAGCAAACAACAGAGGCATGAACGGCATTAGAATAAGAGATCGGGTCCTTCTTTCATTAGGCGCGGCGCTCGGTTTTTTCCTGGTTCTTTTTCCCGGTAGACCGAAGGCACAGGATATGGCGTCCGTTCCAAAAATTGAAAGAACAGTTGAACGCAGGATGTTTGTTGATCCAAGCTCAACGACGGTTTCTCATAACAATGTCAGACTAATCGTAGGACCGCTGACTCAACAGGGAAAGTCCTATGTTGGTTCTTACCAGCTCAAGGTATTTCCATATTTCCCCAAGAGCGAACTGGGTACATTAGAACTGGAGACTCCAGATGAATCGGTTCGAAAGTTCGGGGAAGGAACTGAAGTGAAATTCACAGGCAAGGCAAGGAATAACAAAGGGGGAAAAGACAAAGTCATCATTGGAAAAGCAACCCCATCCGACAATGACAAAGGAAGCCTGATCTTTTTTCTGGAAACGGACAATGGTCGAATGACCTTCAAAACCTCCTACCACTTTGCGGAATAGCGACGTGATGACGCTGTAGGCTAGAAGTGGGTGTCGATGCCGGTGATTCCCGTGCTCTAAGTTCAAAGGATTCACGACGGAGAGAAATCTGCTGCCGAGAAGAACTCAAATCTAATCTTAAAATCCACCACCCCAGCGGTATTGCCACGCGATACCGAAGGCATCGAAGTCATGGTGCTGATTCGCATTATAACCGGTCGCGGCATAGAACTTCACGGAATGATACCGATTGACGGGGAGGGCAAAGGTCGCGCCAAAACGAGGGCCTTCCTGTTGATCATTGTTTTTCACGCCGTCGATCGTTGTCCGCCCACCGGCAAAATAGGCGGTATTCACCGCCAGCCAGCAACTGGGTGCGAAGGTGTAGATCAGGTTCGCTTGCGTGGAGTAAATTGGCGCCTGTGCGCGTGTCTGACCACCCAGGAAATCGCCATTGTTCGTGTAGAAGGTAACGGCCGGGGCAACCTCAATCGTCCAGCGCCCGAACGCTTTCGAGCAGCCGATCTCCGGTTTCAGCGACCAGCGATTGCTCCCGATATTTACGAGTTTCGTGTCGTCGTATTGTCCGAGCGGCGCGATTATGCGCAGGCTCGCGCCCAGGATCAGATTCTGCCGGTAGTCCTTAAATTCAGCCGCCGTCAGCGCGGGCGCGCCGACGAAGTTCATTGAGAATCGGAATGCCGGGTCACCGAAGCCGACGGCAAAACGTTCGCGCGGGATGCCAAAAACGAGGCCTTTCGCAAACACTGAGCCGTAGGGCACGAGGATGTCGAACTTTGCCGATTTGCCGAGCAGATCGAGGCTTCTGGCGTAAGCGACGATTCCGACGTGTGCATTGTTAGTCACATTGTCCAACGGAAGAGCGGGATCGGTTAGCACGCTTCCTTTCGCGTAACCATAGCCAGCGACGAGGAAATTGAGACCGACGGGCGAGTTACTGTAAGCCCTCGGTTCGAGGTCTTGCGCGCGCACCGCCGAGCCGAGCAAGACGATAGTCAGAGCGACCGCCGCGGTGGTGAAATGGCGCACGATCCTGCTACCTATCATGAACGCCCCAGGCCAGTCGAACTGAATGCGCCCTTGAGCTCAGGGCCGTATCCGGGAGGAACAACCGGTCGCTGGCAAAGGCAGAGAGGTCGAGGCGGCGGTTTCAGTGGACAAGCGCCGGTCCATGAAACGCCATCCTGTATCGAGTCCGGCCGAGGCGTGCCGGAGGGGATCGCGGTCGCAGGGCTGGGCGTCGAAGACGACCGTCTGCATTGTCTTGATGTGCTTTTTAACGCCAGCCGGGCTGGATCTTCCAGACCCGCTCGCAGTAGTTGCGGATCGAACGGTCGGAGGAGAATTTACCCATGCGCGCGACGTTCAGAATCGATTGGCGCGCCCAGCCGCGGGGGTCGCGCCAGAGGGCGCTTACCCGATCCTGCGCATCGACATAAGATTGGTAATCGGCCAAGAGGAGGAAAGGATCATCGTTCATGAGATTCTCCGTAAGCGGACGGAAGAGTTCGGTGTCGCCGTGGGCGAGCGCGCCGCTGGCGATAAAGTCGATGACTCCGCGAAGGGTCTCGTTTTGCTCGTAATAATCGCGCGGACGGTTGCCGCGCGACTTCACCGCGACGACCTCGGCGGCGGTCAAGCCGAAGAGAAAAAAATTCTCTGTCCCAACCTCGTCCCGGATTTCAACGTTCGCGCCGTCGAGCGTGCCGATCGTGAGCGCGCCGTTGAGCGAGAACTTCATGTTGCCCGTGCCACTCGCTTCCTTGCCGGCGGTGGAAATTTGCTCGGACAGATCGGCCGCCGGATAGATGAAGTGCGCGTTCTTCACATTGAAGTCGGGGAAGAAGACGACCTTCAACCGGTCGCGCACAATCGGGTCGCCATTTACGAGGTCACCCGTGGCGGTAATGAGTTTGATGATACGCTTGGCCATGAAATACCCGGGCGCCGCCTTGCCGCCGAAGATAAATGTCCGGGAAGGCACACTGGTCTGCGGGTCGCGCTTGAGACGCAAGTAGAGGGTGAGGATGTGAAGCACGTTCAAGTGCTGTCGCTTGTATTCATGGATACGTTTCACGAGCACGTCGAAGAGCGACTCCGGCGCAACTGTGATGCCGGTGCGTTCGGCGATCAGCGCGGCGAGCCGCCGCTTGCTCGCGAGCTTTACCTCGCGCCAATGCCGTTGGAACTCGGTGTTGCCCGCCAGCAATTCGAGCTCCTTCAGTCGATCGAGATCCTTCAGCCAGCGGTCGCCGATGCGGGCAGTAATCAATTTCGTTAGGCCAGGATTGCTCAGAGCGACGAAGCGGCGCGGCGTAACACCGTTGGTGACGTTGCAGAATTTTTCTGGCCAGAGTTCGGCAAAATCGCGCAGCACCGTCTCCTTTAACAGCTCGGAGTGAAGCTGCGCCACGCCATTAATCGTGTGGCTGCCGACGCACGCAAGGTGCGCCATCCGCAGGTAGCGCGATCCGCTTTCCTCAATCAGCGAGAGCCGTTCGAGCCGCGCCTCGTCGCCAGGGAATGCGGCCCGCACTTCTTCGAGGAAGCGACGGTTAATCTCAAAGACGATTTCCAAATGCCGCGGGAGGAGCGAGCCAAAGAGATCGACCGTCCACTTCTCCAGCGCCTCGGGAAGCAGGGTGTGGTTCGTGTAGGCGAAGGTCGCGCGCGTCACGGCCCATGCTTCTCCCCATCCGAGCGCGTGTTCATCGACGAGGAGGCGCATCAGCTCGGCGACCGCAACCGCGGGATGCGTGTCGTTGAGCTGGACGGCCCATTTTTGATGGAATGTCGCAGGCTGGCCGCCGAGCAACGCGTGAATGCGCAGCATATCCTGAAGCGAGCAACTGGTGAAAAAGAACTGCTGCTTGAGCCGCAGTTCTTTTCCCACCGGCACCTCGTCGTTCGGATAGAGAACCTTCGTGATGTTCTCAGATGCCATCTTGTCATCGACCGCGCGGTAGTAATCGCCCTGGTTGAAAGACGCGAAATCGAACGATTCGACTGCCTCGGCCTTCCAGAGCCGCAGGGTGTCGCAGGTGCGAACGCGGTAGCCGGCGATCGGCGTGTCGCAGGCGACCCCCTGCACTACCTTCTCGGGAATCCAGCGGACGCCAAATCGACCCAACTCGTCCCTCCGCGGCTCGGTACGCCCGCCAAATCCCACTTCGAATGCGATCTCCGAGCGGACGATTTCCCATGGATTGCCCCTGCGCAGCCATTTGTCCGTGATCTCGATCTGCCAACCGTCGCGGATGACCTGATCGAAAATGCCGAACTCGTAACGAATGCCATATCCAATTGCAGGTACCTCGACCGAGGCCAACGAGTCCATGTAACATGACGCGAGCCGTCCAAGTCCGCCATTTCCGAGTCCGGGCTCCTCCTCCTCCGCGAGAATTTCGTCGAAGTGATAGCCAAGGGCATCGATCGCCTCCCGTGTGGCCTCCATTATGCCAAGATTGAGCAGGTTATTCGCGAGGTGCGGTCCAGGCAGAAATTCCGCCGAAAGATAGGCGACCCGTCGTGCGTTTGCCCCGCCGTAATTATTCAGGCTTTCGACAGAGCGCTCGAAGAGTCGGTCACGCACCGTAAGGGCAAGCGCAAAGTAAAGGTCATGTTTGGTTGCAACAGCTTCGAGCCGACCCAGCGTGCAGCGCAGGTTCTCGCGAAAAGCCTGTCCGATTTCTTTTGCGGTCAGACCGGTCCTGATGTTGTTCGACGAATTCATCTCGGTTGTTGTTCTTGCCCAGGGTTCGTCATTGTGGCAGCAACGCCGTCCGCACAACGGCGAATGCGAAAACCGCGACAGCAAAGGCAAACGCGATGATACGCACACGTCTCTGCTCGAACTTGTTCACGGCGTTGGCAAAAAAGAGCATCGTCGCAAAGAGCACGGTGTTCGCCAGATATTGCCCCGACGTATTGCCGGCACGTCGAGCTTCCAGAAGGTTGTCCGCCGCTTTCGCGCTCAGCTCGGCAGCCTCGCGTGTGCCGCGTGACTGGTAGAGATTGGGTACGAAGGGATGCGGATCGGCCTTCGGATTTTCAAAAGGTTTCTCTGCTAGCCAGGCATCGTAGGCTTTGCGGACATCGGGCGGGAAACGTTCGATATAGAAATTCGCCAGTTTCTCGTTCCCCACATCCTGTGCTGCGAGCATTTGCATGAACATCGCGGTGTGAATAGTGGCAGACTGCATCCCTTGCAGAGCCAAGACTCCCGCGCGGCGCTCCAGAGAGTTGTATTCATTCATCAGCCGATTGCTCTGGCGGGTCCAGGCCGCCGATTTGTAGGAACACCACGCCGTGCCAACCGTTGCCAATGCCATCAGCACAGCGGTAACGGGCTCGACCCATCGCTTTTTTGGCAGCTCCTTACCTGCCGTGACTTGAGGGTCAGACGGTTTCATCATGTCCAAGTGCGAATTTCCCAATCGAATCCTTGCCCCATGATTTGTGACTACGCGAGCAGCCAGGCCCGCGCCTCGACTAGCTGGCTGGTCGGGAAGAACTTCACCGGCGAACGACGGAATCCAGCCCCGCCAAAAGCCAACGCCTCCATTTCCCAGCGCGCTTCTCCGACGATTGCGATCTTCGCAATCGCGTCTCCATGCGAGAAAATGAAATCGAGATCGTTCCAATCCGCGCCGCGCTCCCATCCCTCGAAATTTTCGAGAATGGCGAGCACTCGTGGCTGCGCGCCCGCATCGATGTTTTGCCTGATGGCGTTCTGACCGGCGGCGAAATCGGCTCGTTTCAAAACCCCGCTGACCCGGAGCAGGCAGATGTTGTTAGGCTCGTATTGGATTCCGACGGACATGATCTGTTGCCTTTCGTTGGGTTGGGACGAGACGCTCCGGTTGGCCGGTGGCAGCGAGGGCGGAGCGCCACCAGCCGCCGGCCGGGTCGAGGCGTTTGGTGTGGGTCGCGAGTAAATCGATCGGGACGTGAATGAAGCGTTCGTGCAGAAAACCGATGACGACCCCCGTTTTTCCGGCCATCGCGGCGTGGACGGCGTGGCGCGCAAAGAGATCACAGAGCAGCGCGTCGTCGCAATTTGCGGGACGACTCCGAACCTGGTAGCTCGGGTCGAAGTATCGTACCACTACCGGGATGCGTTCGGATTTGAAGTAAGAATCGATTTTTTCGCGCAGGAATGGGCCAATGTCCTTGAGTCTCAGGTTACCGGAAGCATCGCGCTCCTCGGTGCCGACTTTGAGCAAGTCCTGTCCGGCCCCTTCCGCGACCGCAATGACGGCGTGCGATTTCGTGAGCATTCGTTTCTTTAACGCAGCGAGAAAAACCTCGAGCTTGAATGGCACCTCGGGGATAAGGGCGAAGTTTACGTCCTGGTTGGCGACGGTAGCGCCGGCCGTAATGAAGCCTGCGTGCCGGCCCATCAATTTCACAAGGCCGATCCCCCCGGCCACGCTCCGCGCCTCGGTGTGTGCGAAGTCGAGGACGCGGGCAGCTTCCTCGATCGCGCTGAAAAACCCGAAGGTTCGCGAAACGAAGCCGACGTCGTTATCGATCGTCTTGGGCACGCCGACAACCGAGAGCGGGTGGCCGCGTTTGCGTGCCTCCTGGAAAAGGTCGTTAGCGCCACGCTGGGTGCCATCACCGCCGATGGTGAAAAGTATGTCTATTCGCCGCGCAATAAGATTATCCACTGCCCTGGCGGTATCGACCGGTCCCCGCGACGTGCCGAGAATGGTGCCCCCTTTTTGATGAATGCCATCGACGAACTCGGGCGTGATCTTTACCGGCTCCAGACCACAAGCCGGATCGAGCCCGCCGTAGCCGTCGCGAAAACCGAGGACTTCGGAGACGCCGTACCCGTAGTGCAGTTCAAGAAAAAGCGAGCGAATGACATTGTTTAACCCGGGGCACAAACCGCCGCATGTCACTATCCCCGCGCGCGTTTCGTTCGCGTTGAAGAAAAGATTCGCCCGCGGGCCAGCCAGCTCAAATTGCAATCCCGGTTCAGCACCGAGTTCAATCCGCTCGGGAATCCGGACATCGTCGCTAACGGTGTGACTTTGGCTGGATGCGAAGCGCGCTTCGCCAAGGGTGGGGACGCTCATTGAAAAAGGGCGATAACGAGAATTTGTGCCGAACAGATGCGGAGCAGAGTCGTCAGCGGATAGACTGTCGCGTAGCCCACGCTCGGAGCGTCCGAACCGGCAACGTTTATGGCGAAAGCGAGTGCAGGCGGATCGGTCATGCTTTTGGCAAGGAGCCCGCTGAGGTCCATGAAATTCACTTTCAAAACGGCGCGCGCAAATGGGATCAACCCAAACTCTTTTACGAAATCCAGCATCTGTTGATCGATAGCTTCTCCGAAGTGCCCGCAAAAAGCATCCCCGAGGCGCCGAGGCCGATGCCGCAGAACTTGAGGCTTCCGAGCGCCATCCCCACCACGCAGACAAACGCGAGCACACCGACGGCCTGCGCGATGGGCTGTGCCTGATGGAGTTCGAAGAGCCAGCGCACGGACTAGGCTTGCGGCCCCGCGGCTTTGACCTCTGCGCTCGCGTCATCGGCGTAGGTCTCGAAGTTCTTGTTAAACAAACCCGCAAGTTTCTTCGCCGTCGCGTCGTAGGCGCTCGTGTCGGTCCAATTTTCGCGCGGACGTAGAATCTCGGAGGGCACTCCCGGACATTCGATCGCGATGTTAAATCCGAAGACCGGATCGCGTTCTGTCCTGACTTTCGCGAGCGAGCCGTCATGGATCGCGTCGATGATCGCGCGCGTGTTTTTCAAACTGATGCGCCTGCCGACGCCAGGCCCGCCTCCGCTCCAGCCGGTGTTGACGAGCCAGACGCGCGCATTGTGCTTGCGCATTTTTTCGGCGAGCAGCTCGGCGTACTTGTTCGGATGCCAGACGAGGAACGGCCCACCGAAGCAAGGCGAGAATGTCGCTTGTGGTTCGGTCACGCCCATTTCAGTTCCAGCGACTTTTGCGGTATAGCCGCTAATAAAGTGATACATCGCGTGCGCCGCCGAAAGCGAGCTGACCGGCGGCAGGACTCCAAAGGCATCGCAAGTAAGAAAAATCACATCGGTCGGATGACCGGCGATGCACGGAATCTTCGCGTTGCGGATGAACTCAATCGGGTAGGCGCCCCGCGTGTTCTGCGTGATGCTCGTGTCCGTATAGTCCACGTCCCGATCCGCACCCAGGACAACATTTTCCAGAACCGCGCCGAAGCGGAGCGCCTGAAAAATGTCCGGCTCGCTCTCCGGCGTTAGGTTAATCGCCTTGGCGTAGCAGCCGCCTTCGATATTAAAGATGCCCTCGTCGCTCCAAATGTGCTCGTCGTCGCCCACAAGATGACGCTTCGGATCGGCGGAAAGCGTCGTTTTTCCCGTTCCACTTAGGCCAAAGAGGAGCGATGACGCGCCTGTTTTTTTGTCCGCCGTGGCCGAGCAGTGCATCGAGAGCAAGCCTTGTTTCGGTGCGAAATAATTCGCCACCGTGAATACGCCCTTCTTCATCTCGCCGGCATATTCGGTGCCGAGAATAACTAATTCCTTGTCTTCGATACTGAGGTCGACGCTCGTGGTCGAACCCATCCCGGTGGTTAGCTTGTTCGCCGGGAATGCCCCTGCGTTGTAGATCACGAATTGGGGTTCGCCGAAGCTCGCGAGTTCTTCACGCGTCGGCCGGATGAGCATCGTGTGCATGAAGAGTGCATGATAGGGCCGCGAGCAGATGACGCGGACCTTGATCCGATATTTCGCGTCCCAACCCGCGAAGCCGTCGAAGCAATAGAGCCGCTCTTGCGTGTTCAGATAATCGAGGGCGCGTTGCCGGTTGATTTGATAGGTCCGCTCGTCGCACGGGATATTGACCGAGCCCCACCAGATGTCGCCTTTTGATGCCGGATTCTCGACTATGCGCTTGTCTTTCGGTGAGCGCCCTGTTTTGATACCGGAGTAGGCGACGAGAGCGCCGTTTTCGGCGATGCTTGCGTCTTTCTCAAAACGAATCGCGTGCTCATAGAGCACGCTGGGTGGAAGGTTATGCCCGACTTCTCCAACGGTAAGGCCGTGGGCGGACAGGTCGAACGAGGAAGGTACTGCTGAGTTCATCTTGGAATAGCTGATATTTTGCCTTTGCTACACTCGCACCCGGCAACGCTGCTGCCAACGCAATCGTCGGCAGACTTGTCCATTTCTCGGCTATCGGACCGCGAGAAACGGCCAGAGGAACACCCAAGGACCTCATCTCGGTATAAGCGCGCCAATCGCCGTCCAGACTAAATGGGTCCCAGCGGGGTCATCCGCCCAAAGCCATCGTCAGGCCGACAAGAACCAACCCGAGAACAACCATTGAAATTCCTACCGGCCACGGACGTCGCCCAGTCAGGCGTCCGAAAGCGTAGCCCGTCAGGAACAACATCACGATCGCGACGGCGTTGGAGAGGCGCAAGGCGGGTCCGGCGCTGCGCATGAAAATGAACGGAATCACCACCGGGAAAGTGGAAACGAACACGAGGAGACAAACAGCGACACCACCCCGCCAATCGTCCCGGCTCAAACGGGCTCGTCCGAGCGGCTCAGGCAGTTGTTTCAAACGCTCATGGATGACTTCAAGTTCCGCGGGCGTCAGAACGCCCGCAATTACCGATGGCAGTGCTTCCCTGATGAATCCGTGTGCTTCCTTTGCATCGGTCGCTTTGCGCACGGCGCGAAACGTTGACAGTCCTCGCCCCTTTTCGGCCAGAGAACCCATCAGGTACAAGATTCCGTCAATGATTCCCCAGGCCAGGTTGCAGCCGACCGCGCCAATGAGCATCGCGCGCACATCATCGCGTCCGGCCTCGGCCACGCTCAGCGAGCCGGTAAAAGTAAGGACCATAATCAGACCGAAGAGGACTTCGGAAACACGATCAATCGGATCCAACACACGCTTGGAGAACTTGGTTACTTCGTCAGGCATAGACTGGGTGAGTTGGATTACTAACCATGTTCCGATGGATAGTCTTCACTGCGCTCGGGGCGGTAGCAGGTAAAGCGTCATTGCGAAAATCACATAGACCATCAACACGAGCGCCCCATTAAACCACGTCGATCGCCCGCTGTTCGTGACGAGCGCCGCGGTGAGGGTGGCAATAAGAATCATCTCCACCGCGCCTGGCCAGAATTGCAGATCCATCGGAGTCGGACCGATGACGTAACTAAGCAGGACGAGCACGGGGGCGACAAAGAGTGCGATTTGCGACGCGCTTCCCAATGCGATACCTACGCTCAGATCGAGCCGGTTCTTGCGCGCGCCCGAAAACGCCGCGGCCATTTCCGCCGCACCACCGACCAGCGCCACGACGATGAAACCGACAAAGGCGGGAGTCATCCCGAAGGTCTCCGCCGCCTTCTGCACCGACTCGACAAACACTTCGCTGACCAGCGCGACCAGCACGGTGACGCCCGCGAGCGTGGCCAAAGCCAACCCGATCGGCCATAGCGCTTCGTCCTCCTCCGCATGTTCTGCGCCGACAAATAGCTCGTGGTGCGTCTTGAGCGAGAACAACATGCCGAGTCCGTAGGCCACGATGAGGAGCACCGCCAGGCCTATACTTAGCTTCTGGGTGAAGATCGCGGAATCAGCTTCCGAGACCGCCGAAGGAATTAGGAGCGCGATCGTGGCGAGGAAGAGCAAACCGGCTTGCATGCGGGCGCTGACCCGGTTGTATTCCTGCACGTGGTGTTTGAGTCCGCCGAGAAGAAACGACGCCCCCAACATGAAGAGGGTATTGGTGACAATCGCACCGGCAACGGACGACTTCACCAGCATGTATTGACCGGCATGCAAAGCGGTGAGCGCAATGACCAGTTCGGTCAGGTTACCCAGGGTGGCGTTGAGCAGGCCACCCACCGCGTCGCCCGTCTTGGCTGCAACCGATTCAGTGGCGTGACTCAGTAGGGCCGCCAGTGGTACGATGGCCAGGACCGACAGCACAAAAAGCAGTGTGTGCGCTTCGGGCTTGAGCTTCGCGGCGGCAAACACCACGGGCACGAAGGCCAGCAGCCAGAGAAGCGGATTGTGAAAGATTTCTTTGAGGAGCGTTTTCATAGCTTCATTTTTGTTCTGCGTCCGAAGGCGAGAGGTAAATCCTGCTTACCACCGCGAAGAAAATGCCGGCGGACAAGCCACACATAAGAATGCCGGTCAAACCCTCGACCGGGCCGAGCATTCGCCATGGCTCTTTCAACACCAGATCACCATAACCAATGGTCGTGTAGGTAACTCCGGCGAAATAGAACGCCGACTCGGCATCGGGCAGGCACTCTCGCCAGAAATAAAACGTTCCCCAGAGCGCAATCTCGAGCAAATGGATCAGGATGAGCCACCAGGCGAGGCGGATGAGCAACCAGGTGATGGGCCAGAAGTGCGTCGGCGCAAGGGGGTGTAACCTCGCCCAACGGCTTAGCACGAATCCGAGACCGACCGCGTGGATGGCAACGGTAATGGCTACCAAGGCTCCGGCGATGAGGATTGTGTCTAACACGATCAGAGGTTGCCTTCGCCGAGTTTCGTCAAATTTGAATCAGCCATCGTGGCTTGGATTTCAGTTGCCGTCTCTTGAAAGCTATCCACAGCGTCGGCCACGGTGGTGAACCGGTTCACCCCGCCCAAATGTTCATCCACGCCTTCAGTCCGCAGTCGATCGCGCACAGACGACCGCGCTTCGACCACCTGCAGGCGTACTCCAACCGCTTTGAGTTCTTCGGCGAGTTCCGCCAGCATGTGGGCGCTGTGCATGTCCACATGCGGCGCGGCGGAAAGGTCGAGCACAACCAAGCCAGGCGGCGCGGTTTCAGCGCGCACCCGATCTGCGATTGTGTCGCGGACATGATCCATGTTGAAATAAACTAGCCCGGACTCTGGCCGGAAGATCAGCGCACCCGGAATCAGTTCATTATCCGGATGGCGCTCTCGATCGGAGAACCGCCGCGTTCCGGCGATGCGTCCGAGCAACGCGACGTGTGGTCGCGACGCGCTCCGGATCAGGAGCACCAGGGAGATAACTGCGCCGATCATCACGCCGCGCAGCAGGCCCGAACTTAGAACCCCAGCCAACGCGGCCACTGCGACGAGATACTCGGTGAGGTTGGTGTGTCGAAGATGCCTTAGCGTCGAAATCTTGAACAAACCGGTGACAGCGACCAACACGACTGCAGCCAGCACAGGTTGGGGCAAAGCGGCCAGCAGGTGCGAGAAGTAAAGCACCACAATCAAAATTATGCCGGCCGCAAATGCCCCGGATAGTGGCGTGCGCGCACCCCCGCCTTCGTTAACGAGCGATTGCGACATGCCCCCGCTAACTGGGAAAGCGCGGCCCAGTCCAGCGGCGAGATTCGAAGCGGCGAGCGCGAGGAATTCCTGGTTTGCATCGAGTCGCCCGCCATGCTTGGCGGTGAACATCCGACCAATCGCCGCTGTCTCCACCGCGCCGAGCAAAAAACAAGCGAGCGCCAGCGGCAGCAACTCGTTCAAATCTTCCCAGTGAATTGCGGGGAGTCCTATAGCCGGCAGTCCTTGCGGCACAGTGCCCAACAGCTTGACCCCGCGTGCGTCGAGGCCAAGCCAGCTCGAGGCCAAAATGCCGCCGACCACGACGAACAACGCCACTGGTTTGTTCTTGAGAAAAATCTTCCCGAGCACGAGCACCGCCAGCGCGACGATGCCAATCATAAGCGAGGTTGGATTGGTTTCGTGCAGGTGCTTGAGAAAGCTACCGCTGTTCTCCCAGAAATTTCCATGGGCACCATGAATACCGAACAATTTCGGCAATTGCGTGCTGGCGAGGAACAGGGCGACGCCACACTTAAACCCCACCATCACGCTCTCGGAGATGAAATTGATAATTGAGCCAGCCTTGGCCACCCAGGCGATGAACGCGATGAGCGCAACAAGCAAGGCCGTGCCCGCCGCCAGCGCACTGAATCGACTTGTGTCGCCGCCGGCAATTCCGCCTAACGATGCACCGACGAGGAGGGAAATGGCGGAGGTGACGGTAATGGCCGTGTGCCGTGAACTACAGAAAAGCCAGAAAACCAGGCCACTAAACAGACACGCGTAGAGTCCTGCCTCGGGCGGCAGGTTTGCCAGCGACGCGTCACCGAGGCCGGCGGGCAGGAGATACGCGGCCAGCGTGACCCCGGCGACAACGTCACCCCGGAACCACGCCTTATTGTAGGTGCGTAACCAGCCGAAAGCAGGCAGCCATCGAGCAACGCCTGGCGGCCTGGACACGGCGTCGCTCACTTTAGTATTTCTCCGCGACAAACTTCCGGCCCTTCAGTGGAGCCTCATCGTCGTAAGCGCCTTTCATCGAACGCTTCGGTAGCTTGACCTTCTCGCGCGGGAGTTTCTTATGAGGAATGAGATTCAGAATGTGCGCCAGACAGCTGAGCCGGGCGCGCTTCTTATCGTCCGACCGCAGGATATACCACGGCGCGTGTTTGGTATCCGTCGCCTCGAGCATCACGTCCCGCGCCCGCGAATAGTCATACCACTTGCTGCGCGAGGGCAGGTCCATCGGGCTCAGCTTCCACTGGCGAATCGGATCGTCGATCCGGGCTTCGAATCGGCGCTTCTGTTCCTTGTCGCTCACCTCCAGCCAGATTTTGATAAGCTGAATGCCGCCGTCCACGATGTACTGCTCGATCTCAGGGCATCGATCGAGGAAACGCCGGTGCTGTTCCCTGGTGCAGAATCCCATTACATACTCGACCCCGGCGCGGTTGTACCAACTGCGGTCGAAAATCACGATCTCACCCGCCGCCGGGAAGTGCTGTATGTAGCGCTGGAGATACATCTGCGACTTTTCGCGATCAGAGGGCGCAGGCAGCGCCACGACCCGTAAAATCCGCGGACTGACTTTTTCAGTGAGAGCTCGGATCGTGCCGCCCTTGCCCGCCGCGTCGCGGCCCTCGAAGAGAATGATGACGCGCAGCCCCTTCTCTTTGACCCAATCCTGAAGCTGGCACAGCCGGGCCTGGAGCTTGCGCAGTTCTTTCTCGTAGGCCTTCGCTTTCATTTTCTCAGGACCGTTTGGTTTTGATTTCTTGCTCATAGGTTTGTCTATTCGTGAAGGGCTTTGACCAGGATCATTTCTTTAGACGAGAGCGTTTCTTGTATTGCGCCGCCCAGTCACGCGCAGCGTCCAGCGGGTTGCCGTCTTTCCGGCGTTCTATCCAGGCATTGAGTCCCGCCTCATCGATCGGCAGATCGACGACCTCAGCCGGGCCCCTGAGGCGGGCGAAGGTTTCCAGAAGTTGCGGCATCGTGGAAAAAACGATCTCGTCAATCGCTTCCGGCTTTCCCTGGCACGCGTAGGCGTTGAAATCGACCCAGCATCCATCCGGACGGAGCACAAACATGTGCGTCTTGGGCAACTCAGCGCGCGGCGCGACGCCGGTCTGAGTGACAAGGTAAGGTCCACGCTCGTTACCAGAGCCCAGATTTAGAACCTGCGCGTCCCGGTAGTCATTGGTAATATTTCGCATCTGATTAGTTCTTGGACTTTGTGTCAACTCGATTTGAACCCGACCTGGCAACCATTTCTTGCCGGATGTTGCTTACTGCTCATAGTTTCTTGTCCTCGCGCGGGCATGCTCGTTATTTTGCTTTCGCGTTCTTGAGCGGCGGCGGAGATGTCGGAGCTTTCGGAAGTTCTTGCGGCTGACCTGCTGGAGGAGGGGCGGGCATGCGCACCAGCAGCCAGGTTTGAGTGCGCGTCTTGTCGAAGTGAATCACGACCGGTGAAACGTCCTGAGTGAGATTCGCCAGACTGGTTTCGTAAACGGTCTTGGTGTTGTCACCAATGCGCCAGGCAGCGCGTTGGCTCGCTTTGTCCACCTTGCCGGCAACTGATTTCTTCTCTTCGGTGAGGATGCTCTGGAATGCGCCGCTGATCACACCTTCGCGATTGATCGAAAGCTGGAAGAACATGACCGGATCGCCCCGTTCCTCCTGCGCCAGCGCGAAGACACCAAGCGGCATCCAAACACCCGGTTGTTTTGGATCCGACGGCGGCAGGGGCGGCGGCGGTTGTTCCACCGTCGCGACGCTTTCCAGAATCGGCCCGTTGTATTGCTCGGCCGGCACGGGCTTATTGTCGACGTAAACGGTGTCGCCTTCATAAACGACATTCATCCCGTAGTCGATATACTCAGGTTCCGGTGACATCGAGGCATAGCTCGCGACTGAGTTCCATGTCGCAGTTCCCCACCACCACCACGGATCGAGCGGATAATAGCCCGGCCAGGAGCCGCCCCATACAACATGTCCCCACCAGGCATCATCGAAGACGTCATCGTAAAAATCCTGCGCGTTGTCCCAGATCTCATTCGCGCGATCGGCCCGATAATCCCAAAGATCGTCGCGATGTTGCTGCCAGTCTTCGCGCCTCTGGTCGCGCCATTCCTGACGATCTTCCCGCGCGCTTTCCAGCTTATCCCAACGTTCGTCCCGATCCTTTTGGAAATCTTCGCGACGCCCCTGCCGTTGTTCGCTCCGATTGTCCCAGGCTTCACTGCGGTTACCGACCCGCTGACGCCATTGGTCGTCGCGGTTTTGCGAGCGATCGCTCCAGTCCGGACGCTGTTCAGGGCGAGTGGGTCTCTCACCGCGACCCGGCCGATCGGCCGGGAGTTGGCTCGGGCGGTTAGCAATCGCGCCGCCAAGTGCGGCCCCGGCACCGACTCCGGCTGCCGCGCCGAGAAAATTACCGGAGCCTTTCGCCGGAAGCTGCGACGGCTTGCCGCCTGGTCGGGTTCCCGCAGTTCCGCCGGATGGCCTGGTTCCAACAGAAGGTTTGGTTCCGCCGGACGGTTTGGTTCCACCTGATGGTTTTTGCGAGGGGCGCGTTCCCGCTCCGATACCTGGTCGATTCCCCGATGGCAACTGGGTTGCTCCGCCGCCGGAAGGGCGAGTGCCGGCCGAAGGGCGCTGCGAACCGCCCGATGGGACACGCCCGCCGCTGGGCCGTGACGCACCGGCAGAGTTTGAGAGATCGCCTCCCGAAAAGTAGGACGAGGAAAAACTGCCTCCGCCGGAGGAGCCGGAGGAGCGCGAAAAGTCACTTCCACCCCCGCCAAGACTGCTTCCAAATCGGCCTCCCGAACTCCCACGGCTGCCGGAGTAACTACCACCGCCGAAGTTTCCGCGGGAAACGCTTTCACCGCGGCCATAGTTGCCCCGGGAGTGGTTCCCGCCGCCGCGCGAAAAGTCGCCGCCGCCACGGTTGCCCGAGTAGCCGCCTCCGCTGGGGCGCGAAAAGCTGCCGCCGCCGCGCCCGCCGCCACCGCCACCGCCACGTCCGCCGCCGCCGCCGCCGCGACCGCCGCCGCCGCGGGCCAGCGCGGTAGTGTCAGCAAGAACGACAGCTGCGCCGGTTAACACCGCCAAAAACAAACCAAGTCGCGAGCGCATCACGCTAATTGCCCTTCACACGGTTGATCTCGATGCGCGGTATGCCCGGTTGCGGATTTCCGTCAAGAGTGCGGTTGTTCGATTCCCAAGTGAATCGATCGTCTGAGATCCTGGTAAAAGTGTTGTCGGCCGCCGTCCGACTTCCATCCGGTGCTACGCCTTTTTCACGCAGCAACCAGCGTTGTCCTTCCTGGGTCCAGCGCCCTTCGGCGAAACCCCCTTCGTCATCGAAGGTCCATGAACGGATGCAATTGTCGATCGGATCCCAGCCGATGATTTGCCAACCTTCCAGTGTCGTTTCGCCAGCTGCGCCTTACCGTCACGTTGCGGGTGATGAAATTGCCGCCCCGCGCCCAGACATACTGACTATGCACGGCCAGATCGTCGCTCTTGTCTGTCTCCTCCCAGTCACCAACCAGCCACGCGAGCTGCGAGAGCTGGTCATGCGGCGATACATCGGCCAGCGGAGTTTCAATTAGTTGGCTAATCTTCCACTTATCATCCTTCTTTACGTAGATCGCAGCGAACTGCGCGCCGTTCGTGTCGCCGTTCTTGGCCGTCACCGTAGTGGAGCCTTTTTCCATCACGACTTCAGGCGAGAGGACACGAACCGAATCGAGTTTGATCGCCAACTTCGCTCCTTTGCTCGTCTGGAACGCCGCCTTGATGCTTCCTTCGATCGCCGCTCGGCCATCAAAGGTCTGGCCATCATCGGAAGTGTATTGGGCATCCTCGGCATAAAAGTCAGCCAACGCTTTTACATCACCTTTAGCGTAGGCAGCTTCGTAGGCGCGGTCGTTGGCCATCACCGCAGCTTTCTCGGGGGAAGTATCAGCGGACTCTTGAGCGAGAGAAACTGCAGCCAATATCGCAGAGAGAGAGGCGAACAATGCAATTGTTTTCATACGATGAATTCAGATTCGGGAACGAACTTATATTTTTTATGGCGGGCCCTCCGTAGGACCAAAATCAGAGTATGCGCGGCCCGCGCCACAGAAATGGGCGGCCTTGACCGTGGCCACCTCGTCATCGTTAGGCGCAACGCCGAACAGGGCGGTGACAAATGGCCTCGGCGCGGATCCGGCACCGAGACTGAAGAGTTGGACTTGAAGTGATTGGTGATGGTTTGCGGCACGATCTGGTTGGTTCCCTGGTTTTGACAGATTTTCTTGGCCACCTCGATCTGAACCCGACTTGGCGTTTATTTCTGACCAGGTATTGCTTTTTCTCCGTCGTTTATTGTCTCGGTGGGGAGGGCAAGCAAAACCTATTTACGCTGCTCGAGCCATTGCCGCATTCTTGCTTCCGCGAAACTCCCTGCGCTTGGCCGCAATCGGTCACTTGCCGGCCGGACCGCTGAAATCGCCGCCGAGAGCGAGGTGCAGATTCACGCGCTCGCGCAAACGTGACGCGCGGATCTGTGTCAGTTGAACTTTCGCGGCGAGGTTTTCGCCGGCAAGGCGGAGGACGGTGAAGGTATCGATTTGCCCTTGTTCGAGTTGTTCGCCGCCCAGCTTTACGCTGACGGCGGTATTCGAGACGACCTCGGTCAGCGCGCCTTCGCGTTTGCCAAGGTAGTAATCGTTAGCCAGCGCGTCTTCCACGTCTTCGAAGGCGCGTAGCGCGGTGGCGGTGTAGCTGGCGGCCGCGGCTTTTTGTTCGGCAGTGCGAATGTCCTGCACGGCCTTGAGTTCACCACCGAAGAAAATCGGCTGCGTAATTCCAGCGGCGAGGCTCCAAGTGAAGGCATTGAGCGTACCGACGCCATCTAGTTGAGCCGTTCCCAATCCGCCGATGCCGCTGATCGCAAAACGCGGCAGTCGGGCGGCGCGCGCTTCGTAAACGCGATGAAACGCGGCGGCGAAACGATTTTCGGCCGCGACCACATCGGGCCGGCGTTCGAGCAGTTGCGAGGGCAGACCGGCGGGCACGGCTCGCGGTTGGCCGGGGAATGAACTGCGCGTGGCGAGGCGGCCGGAGGGATAGTGACTGGTGACAACTTCGATAGCGCGAATGGCCTGGGCTCGCGCGGCCTGCGCCACGTAGAGCGCATCCTGCGCGGAAGCGGTGCGCGCTTTGATTTGCGAAAGATCGAAATCGCTCGCGTGTCCCTGCTCCTTGCGCACGTCGGCGAGCCGTGAAGCCTCGCTGTAGTAGCTCAATATTTCCTGTGCGTTCGCAGCCTGTTGCGCGGCCTCGATGGTGGAGAAGTAGGCGTTCGCCACCGCGGCGGCGAGAGACTGCCGCGCAAATTCGTAGTCGTAGGCGAGCGCATCGCTTTCGGCTTGGGCTGCCGCTTTTTTCGAACGCACGCGGCCCCACACATCAGCTTCCCACGCCGCGCCGATTCCGAGGCCATAGACCCAGCGCCGCGTCGATGATTCCAGGCTGGTGTCCTGGGAGCTGCCGCCGCCGTCGTCGATTCCCGGTATGCCGCCAAAGCCCGGCGGAGTGACCCCGCTACCGAGGTCGCCACCCAACTCCATTCCCTGTCGGTTGCCGAGGATTTTTCCGGCGATGCGCGGGTAGAGCGACGAGGCAGCTACTCGCACCGCGTAGCGCGACGCTTCCACACGCGCAGCGGCGGCTTTGAGGTCGGGATTGCGGACGATCGCCTCTTCGACCAGGCGGGTCAGCTCCGGGTCGCGGAAAGTGCGAATCCAGCCGGGTGCAACCGCACCGCTGCGATGGCTGCCACTCCAGTTAGCTGGGATCTGCTCACGGGCCGCGCTGGTGAGAATGTCGCTGCCGGCGGGTGGATTCTTAATCGCGCAACCAGCAAGTGTGAGGCACGCAATGCTGCCCAGAAGAACCCTGATATTCATGTCGGCAGCGCTTAGTGAAGCTTGAAGACAAACCAATCAATCTTGGCGGAAACACGAACGAAGACCTTGCGGATGATGTGCAGAAACTTGACGTGCTCGGTGTAGATCGCGCCATGGCCGCGTGCACCCGCGGCCAGGAAAACGTCCTTGTCTTTGCCGTCCAGGAGCAGGCGAACCGCGATGCGCGATTCCGGCGGGGCGTTCGGAAGGGTGATTGCCAGGTTGCCGCTGATCGGCATCTGGCCTTGCGCCGTCGCCCAAAGGATGGAGTCCACCTTGCATTTGATGATGCGACCCGGATACATCTCCATAAATATTTCCGCCTCATTGCCCGGCTCCACATAGCGCAGTTCGTTCTGTTGGAAAAAGGCCAGCACCCAGGGATCATCCTCCTCGATGAAGCTCATCACCGGCGCAGTGGCAAACTGTGTGGCGCGCACGCCGGGACGCAGCGCGAGATTCGTCACCCGGCCGTTGGCCGGCGCGAGATGCGTCGCGCCGTCGAGGTCGAATTTCGCACTTATGAGGTCGGCTTGGGCCTTGGCAATCTGCGCTCTGGCCTGCGATTCCGTGGCGTCGGCGGCGAGGAATTCGCTTTCCAGATTTCCGAGATCGCTTTGCGCCTGCTCGAGGTCGGCCCGCTTCCCGGCCCCGGTCGCGGCGAGTTGCGTGAATTGCCCGACGCGGAGCTTCGCCAAGTCGATCCGCGGGGTCAGTGCGGCCTTCTTGGCCGCGGCGTTATTGCGCTGATCCTCCCCTCCTTTCAACGTGGCCTCGGCGGCTTTCTCTGCCGCCTCGAATGGAACCGGGTCGACCTTGAAGAGCACATCGCCCTTCTTGATCGGCCGGTTCGGCTCGATCGGCACCTCGGTCACCTGCCCAGTCACCCGCGGCACAATCGGGATGACGTAATTCTGCGCCCGCACTTCGCCCGCCGACGGCGCGACGATGTTCATGAACAGGATTATGATCGTCAGCGCGACGATCGGGATGGTAATGACGATGACCTGGGTGGTGATGTTCCAAGGCAGCCACTTCTTCTTGAAGAAGATGAACCAGACGAAGATCGAATAAATGATGAGGAGGATGATTTCCATTAAGCCTTACCTCCGGTGACCTGTTGTTCGAGTTGCGCGATGCGCGCGCGAAGTCTTTCGATTTCACCCTCTTCCTTCGCTACTTCCTCTTTCAGGTGGCCGAGCGATTCATCCACGTCGGTGCCGTAGGCGAGCTTGTGCATTACCGGCTTGGTGTATGCCCAGAGCCATGCAATTGGCCAGAGCAATCCGCCAAAGCAAAGCGAGAGCAGACAGAGGCAATGAATCGCGTGGGTCTGTGGATGCTTTTTCTTATGAGCGATTTTTTCCGGCATGACGTGGACCAGCCAGAAAACGGTAATGCCGATAATCGGCGCGATCACCAGCACAACCCACGAGATCACATTGGCAATGGAATCGAGCGTCTCGCCGTGAAACATCGAGGCGTGAGCGCTCGATGCCGATGTCAGCAACGCGAACGCGACAAACGGTAGGAAGCGTCCGTAATAACGCCGGCGGCTGACCGCGGATTCCAGAGCTGATTGTTGGGTTTTGGTTGCAACGGCGGATGCCGTTTGAGCAATTGCGGTTTTCAAGTTCATCAGTTGTGCACTGAACGATCGTACTGTGTCCAAAGCAAAAGCGTATTGGACCTTAGTCCTATTCGTTCCCACGCAGCTTCACGGTCAACGCGGGCGAGTGCGCTGTAGCCGGTTCGAGTTTTTGTTAAAGTCCGTCATCGTTATGCAGCCGCGTCTGCCTAACCAATCGCGATTTCCATTCCTTCGCGGGCCAGCACCGCGTTGGGAAATCGTTCCTGACACAATTTTTCGATCCGCAGCAGAAACTCGTCGTCGTGTTCGGGATCGTGATGGGTGAGGGCTAGTCTTTTTACGCCGGACATTTCCGCAACTTGCATCGCTTGATCGAAGCTGCTGTGGCCCCAACCTCGCCGGTTCTGTAGTTCCTCGGCCGTGTATTGCGCGTCATGGACCAACAAGTCCGCGCCACGCGCCAGTTCCACGAGCCGCGGGTCGATCTGTTCGCCGTGCTCGACATCCGTACAAACGACAAGCACCTGGCCATTGCGCTCAAACCGGAAACTATGCGCCCCGCCGGGGTGGTTGTGTTTTTGAGCAGTGACCACGGTTTGCACATTGTTAATGCCGCTGAAGTGTTTGCTGGCACCGGCGATTTGCAGGAACTCGAAATTCGCTCCCATTTGCTCTAATTGCACCGGGAAGTATTGCTCCTGCATCTGGACTTCAAAGATCTCCCGTAAATGACCAACGGGCTGATCCCGGCCAAGGGTGAGGAAAGTGATTTTTTGACCGGGATCATAGGCTGGAGCAAAGAACGGAAAGCCCTGGATGTGGTCCCAATGAAAGTGGGTTAACGCGATGAAGATTTGTTCCTGCTTGTGCCCGATGGCGCGGAGATCGCGCCCCAGATTGCGCAGGCCCGTGCCCGCGTCGATGATCGCGATGCGGTTCGTATCGGTGAAGGTGATTTGTAGACAGGTGGTGTTGCCGCCGAATTGCTGAAAGCCCGGATCGCAGACGGGGATGGAACCCCGCGTGCCATAAAACTTCAGTTTCATAAGATCATTTTCTAAAGATGAGTCCCGGCTCGACCGCATCAAGCCGCGAACCATCTGGGCATATTTGCATAACCGAAATCGTTAGGCGAAAGCGTCGTCTGGCAGAGGCCGTGCATTCCATAGGACCAAGGTCCTATGGCCCCGGACCGAACGTTTTGATTATTTGTTCGGAGCAGAACCCGAAGCACAACACCTTTGCGCCACAAGAAACGAGTCGTCGCAAGACTTAAATCTTAGTTTACTCGACAAAAATTATGGCCATTTCATCATCAAAAACATCCAAATCCCCATCCCAATCTTCCGTCGGCATGTTCAGCGCCGGCGAGGCGCGCTGCGATCGCTGGCAGGATCTGGCTCATGCCGCTCAGACTCTTGTCGCCCAATCTTCGTCCGGCTCTTCGATGCAGGAAACGCTCGCCGCGGTAGAAGCTCTCCTCGCTCCGCTAAGTGCCATGGAGACTTTTCGGGCGTATCCGGGAGAAGCGATGATGACAGCGCTGAAGGACGCGCTCGGCCGGCGTGACTATTCCAGCTTCTCTAGAATCATCAACCGCATCGCGAAGGCAATTATTACCGGGTCGTATCGTCGTTCCGCGAATGCCTGGAAGGTAGGCGAGGAAGGAGAGAAGGAAGGGAACGATCGCCTGATGAAGGACTACTTTGACACGGGTGATCTCACCAAACCCTACTTTGAGGTGTTGATCGTGAGCGACGACCCGTCGCCGGAACAAGTCCGCCAGGGACGCGCCGAATTACGGCAGCTTCGGCGTCCGGAAGATCCGTTTGTCTATGAAGCGATCACGGTGCCGAGCTTTGAAGATGGCATTCTCGGTGTGGTGCTTAATGCCGATGTGCAGGCGGTAGTGATCAGAGACAACTTCCGCTTTAAATCCCAATTCGACGCGCCTCTCCTGCGCACTTATCTGCAGCAGCATCTTTCTCTGGAACCCGGCTCGATGGAGCCGAAAAATCACGGAGTGGCCCTTGCTCGAGCTATTCGGAAGATCCGCCCTGAGCTGGATGTTTATCTAATCATAGATGGCGCGGTGGAAAAGATGGCGAGTCATCTCGATTCCAAAAACATCCGGCGCGTTTTCTATGGGATCGAAGACCTGATGGAAATCCACCTGGCTCTGATGGAGGGGGTGAACCAGCGCTACGACACGCCGTATTTCAATAATTTGAAAAATTACGCCCGCCGTCCGATCGGCACATTCCACGCCCTCCCGGTGGCTCGCGGCAAATCCGTTTTCAATTCGCATTGGATTCGCGATTTCGGTCATTTCTACGGAGCTAACATTTTCATGGCAGAATCCTCCGCCACCACTGGCGGATTGGATTCGCTTCTTGAGCCGACGGGCAATATCAAAGTCGCCCACGAAAAGGCGGCGCGGGCTTTCGGATGCCAGCAACTGTTTTTCGGAACGAACGGCACCTCCACCTCTAACAAGATTGCGGCGCAGGCCATCGTCCGGCCGGGAGACATCGTACTCGTGGATCGAAACTGCCACAAATCGCACCATTACGGTCTCGTCCTTTGCGGTGGTCAGCCCCTCTACGTCGAAGCCTATCCGCTAACCGAATATTCGATGTATGGCGCGGTGCCGCTCCGCACGATCAAGAAGGCCTTGCTCGACCTGAAGGCGGAAGGACGGCTCGACCGTGCCCGCATGCTGTTACTGACCAACTGCACGTTTGATGGCCACGTTTATAACGTGGAGCGCTTCATGGAAGAGGTGCTCGCGATTAAGCCGGACATCGTCTTCCTCTGGGACGAGGCATGGTATGCCTACAACCGTTTCTCACCCTTTCATCGCATGCGCTCAGCCATGGGCGCCTGCGAGACGTTGCGGGAGCGGTATGCCAGCGAGGCCTACCGAACCGAGTATAACGAGTTCAAGAAGAAGCACGGTAAAATTGACCCGAAGAATGAGAAGCAACTACTGAACACGCATCTCTTGCCCGATCCGGATGCGGTGAAGCTGCGCGTTTATGCGACGACCTCGACCCACAAATCGCTCTCCTGCTTTCGTCAGGGGTCCTACATCATGGTGAATGATGATTGCTGGGAGAGCACGGAGGCGTCATTCAAAGAGGCGTTTTTTGCCCACACCAGCACCTCACCCAATCTCCAATTGATCGCGTCTCTTGACGTCGCCCGCCGACAGGCAGAACTCGAAGGCTACGAACTGGTAGGCCGCTCGATCGAGCTTTCCCTGATCCTGCGCCGTGAGGTGAACAAACATCCGCTCATCTCCAAGTACTTCCGCATCGCGACCAACGCCCAGATGGTGCCCGCCGAGTATCGTGCCAGCGGATTCGAAGACTTCCATGCGGATGGGGTGAGCTGGAAAACCATCTATGACGCCTGGGCGACCGACGAGTTCGTTCTGGATCCCACTCGGATCACTCTGTTGTGCGGTTCCGCGGGCTTTGATGGCACTCAGTTCAAGGGATTGCTGGCAAGTAAGTTCGACATCCAGCTCAACAAGACCTCACGCAACAGCGTCCTGCTCCAGACCAACATCAATAACACTCGCAGTGACATCGCCTACCTGATCAAGGTTCTCGCGGATATATCGCGCGAATTGGATCGCAGGCTCTCGACTGATCATGAGGAGAAGGCGGCATTTGACGCCCGCGTGAAGAGCCTCGTGACCGACGTTCCCGACCTTCCCAACTTCAGCCGCTTTCATGACGCCTTCCGCGAAGATCCCCGCGGCAAGACCAACGAAGGGGACATGCGCACACCTTTCTTTCTCGCCTATGACGCGGAGAATTGCACGCATGTGAAGCTGCATAGCAAGGAGATCGATGATCTCGTCAAGAGCGGCCAGGCTGTCTCGGCAAAATTCGTGATCCCTTATCCCCCGGGCTTCCCGATCATGGTTCCGGGCCAGGTCATCACCGCGGAGACCATTACCTTCATGCGCAAACTAGATGTGAAAGAGATCCACGGCTACCAGGCCGACCTGGGCTTGGAACTGATCAAACCGGAAAAGCTTGGCGTAGGGCGTAAGAAACCCACCGTAAAAGGAAAGAAAAACGGGGCGCCCCAACGTCGGACTGTCGCACGCAAGAAAGCCTGACGAGTTAAGAAAGGTTGCCTACTATGATAGACTGGTTCTTTGCTACACTAAAACAGTACCCGGAGATCGCGATTTTTCTCGCGCTCGCCATCGGTTACTATTTCGGCAAGTTCACCTTCAAAGGGATCGGCCTCGGATCGGTGACCGCTACCCTCATCGCCGCTGTTGTGATTGGGCAGATCGGAATCACGGTCAACCAACCACTCAAAGCGTTCGCGTTCCTCATGTTCCTGTTCGCCGTCGGCTACGGTGTCGGGCCGCAGTTCGTGCGCGGAATCGCCAGCAGCGGCCTGCCGCAGGCGATCTTCTCGGTCGTGCAGTGCGTATTCAGTCTGGTCGCCTGCGTGATGGTGGCAAAGTTCGCTGGGTACGACATGGGTTACGGGGCCGGCCTTTTCGCCGGATCGCAGACAATCTCCGCCTCGATGGGCCTGGCGACGGACGCAATCAATCGATTAGCCCTGCCTGCGGACCAAACGAAGGCTCTTCTCGACGGGATGCCGATCGCCTACGCCGTGACCTACATGTTCGGCACCATGGGCTCGGCGATCGTGATCGCCGTCCTCGGTCCGAAGCTGCTGGGAATCGATCTGGTCGCGGCCTGCAAGGACTACGAGGAGAAGCATGGGGGTGGCAAGAAGCAGCTGGGCGGTCCGGGCTCGGCTTGGACACGCTGGGCGTTGCGCGCCTACATGGTGCAGCCGGGCGGCAAAGCCGCCGGACTGCGCGTTGCCGAAGCTGAGTCGCTCGTGCCCGATGCGCGTCTCTTCATTCTGAGCATTCGGCGCGGGGGCGAGATCATGGATGCGACCGCAGACACCGTCCTGAAGGAAGGCGACGTGGTGGCGGTCGCTGGCGAGCGCGAAGTGCTGGTGAACATCCTCGGGGCAGCGGCGGTGGAAGTCGAGGACCGCGAGCTGCTCGCCGTGCCAGTGGAGGGTGTCGACGTCCTGGTGACCAACAAGGAGGTCAACGGCAAGACACTCGCGGAGTTGGCGGCCCGGCCGGCGACGCGCGGCGTGTTCCTGCGCAAGATCACGCGCGGCGCTACCGCCACCGATATCCCCATCCTCCCGAGTACCGAGGTCAATCGCGGCGACTTGCTCACCCTCGTCGGCCGCACGCAGGATACAGGCGCCGCCACCAAGATGCTGGGTGTCGCCGACCGTCCGACCGATGTCACCGACATGGCGTTCGTTGGCCTGTTTGTTGTGATCGGCGCTCTGATCGGCTCGCTCGTCGTCAAGGTAGCGGGCGCGCCGCTTACTCTGTCGACCGCCGGCGGCGCGCTCATCGCCGGCATCATTGGCGGATGGCTGCGATCGGTGCGCCCCTCCTTTGGACGCATTCCGACGCCCACCGTCTGGTTCATGAACTCGGTCGGCCTCAATATCTTCATCGCCATCGTCGGCATCTCCGCCGGTCCGGGCTTCGTCAACGGTCTGAAAACGCAGGGCGTCGGACTTTTCCTATGGGGCGCGGCCGCGACAACGATCCCGCTGGTTCTCGGGATGCTGGTCGCCAAGTTCGTCTTCCGCTTCCACGACGCGCTCACCCTCGGCATCGTTTCCGGGGCGCGCACGACGACAGCCTCGCTCGGCTTGGTTTGCGACCAGGCGAAGAGCCAGATCCCGGCGCTCGGCTACACCGTGACCTATGCGGTCGGCAACACGCTGCTCACCATCTGGGGCATGATCATCATCATGCTGATGTCGTGAAAATGCCCTTTCTCAACCTGACCTAACCGCAAACAAAATCATGACAAAAAAAAGCAAGTCCTCTCCGGCGCCGAAAACGAATGGACAAACTCAGCGGACCAGTCGCGCCTTATCAGATACCGCGAGGCTGAAAGAGTTCGATAAACTCGGTCCGTTCGAGATCAAGGATTTCGTCCAAAAAGTGGCATCGAAAACGGCGCTGGATAATTCCTTGTCCTACCTGAACGCCGGTCGCGGCAACCCAAACTGGGTCGCCACGGAGCCGCGCGAAGCGTTCTTCCTTCTTGGACAGTTTGCCATCACTGAATGCAAACGGGTGCTCGATCTGCCACCCGGCGTGGGCGGGATGCCCGCCGCACCGGGAATAGCCGGACGCCTTGAAGCCTGGCTCGCGAAACATGAAGACATGCCAGGGGCGTCGGTCCTGCAGGCGATGATCCCGTGGGCCGTGAAGAAGTTCAGCTTCGACGCCGACAAGTTCGTGCATGAGTTGGTGGATTCCATCATCGGCGATCACTACCCGGTGCCGGACCGCATGCTGGTGCACAACGAACAGATCGTGCACGAGTACCTGGAGTGGGCCATGTGCGGAAGCCCGAAGCCGAAAGGCAAGTTCAAGATCTACGCAGTCGAGGGCGGCACCGCCGCCATGTGTTACATTTTCAAGTCGCTAAAAGCCAACCGGATTCTCAACCAAGGCGATACGATCGCGCTCGGCGTCCCGATCTTCACTCCTTACCTGGAGATGGCGCATCTGGAGGACTACGACCTCCACTACGTCGAGATCCATGCGAAACAAGAGGATCGATTTCAGTATCCGGATTCAGAGATCAAGAAGCTCCTGGATCCCAAAATCAAGGCATTCTTCATCGTTAACCCTGGTAATCCGTTCGCGGTCGCGCTATCTCCAGCCACGATAAAAAGAATCGGCGCCGTGCTCAAGAAACGGCCAGATCTGATCCTCCTGACTGACGATGTTTATGGCACGTTTGTTCCAGGATTCCGGTCGCTGATGGGAGCATTCCCGGAAAACACGATCGGGGTTTATTCCTACAGCAAATACTTCGGCTGCACCGGGTGGCGGCTTGGAACCATCGCGGTCCACGAGAACAACATCTTCGACAAGATGATCGGGGCGCATCCCGAGGCGACCAAGAAACTGCTCGATAAACGCTACGGCGGACTCACCCTCGAGCCGCGCAAGTTTGCTTTCATTGACCGCATCGTTGCCGACAGCCGCGATATCGCGCTCAATCACACGGCCGGGCTGTCGCTTCCACAGCAGGTCATGATGACCCTGTTCTCGCTTAGCGAGCTGATGGACGAGAAGAAGCTCTATCAGAAAGCCTGCCTTGGCATCTGCAAGAAGCGGGTCGAGGCAACAATCGAAGGGCTGGACATCCCAATCGCTCCGAACGAGCTCTTCGACTACTACTATGGCCTGATCGATTTCGAGTTCT
Source organism: uncultured Verrucomicrobiae bacterium (assembly GCA_963720895.1). GTDB lineage: Bacteria > Verrucomicrobiota > Verrucomicrobiia > Chthoniobacterales > UBA10450 > Palsa-1392. The sequence goes on along the minus strand of CAVRGZ010000004.1, from coordinate 241,759 downwards.
TTGCCCGCAAGTACCTGGGCGAGGATATCGTCAAGTGGATGAAGGAGAACGTGCACCCACTCGATATCGTGTTCCGACTGGCCGAGGACCACGGCATCGTCCTCCTCAACGGCGGCGGTTTTGCCGCCCCCGATTGGTCGGTCCGCGTATCCTTCGCAAATCTGGAGAATCACGTCTACGACGACATCGGCCGCGCCGTGCGCGCCATCGCGCGCGGATACAGGCAGGCTTATGAGGCAGCTACGGGTAAGAGTGCGCCGCCACCCGTAACTGCGAAACGCTAGTTCGCCACTTCGCGATGCTGCTGTCGCAAAGAGAAAGGAGAGAAGCGTGAAAAAAATACGACCCCTGACATGGGGAAAGCCAACGCTAGGAGGCTCAGGTGAAAGTCAGTCACAGGAAAGCACTTTAAGCATGCGAGGTTCTGTTCGCGACTACGCACTTGCTGCCGTGGCATTGCTTGCCCTCTTGAGTGGACCAAAAGCCGCTTTTGGCCAGGAGCATGTCTGGCAGGACGCGGGAACGGCGGCTTCCTTCGATCTGTCGCTGGGCGCGGTCCAGGCCGTTTCCGATGAAGGCCCGCCATCGTCGGTCGAGCAAGGCCAGACCCCCCTCAGTGAATCATTTGACTGGCGTACATGGCGTCTGGAAAAGCGCCAAGCTGCCTTCAAAGATACGAAATTCGAAATCAACCTGCGCACTTTCTACTTCGATCGCAACCAATTTAACGGTTCCGAGAGCCAGGCATGGGCGATCGGCGGATGGGTCGGGCTAAAGACAGGGTATTTTCTCGATCATGTGGCGTTCGGATCGACTCTTTATACTTCACAGCCTCTCTATGCCCCGGCGGACAGGAGTGGCAGCCTCCTCCTCCTGCCTAACCAGGACGGATATACCGTCCTCGGTGAATTCTACGCGGATATTCGGATTATGGACGGCTTGAACGTGAATGTCGGAGCAAAGGGCTACGACACGCCTTTTATCAACCGCAACGACGTGCGCATGACCCCCAATACTTTTGAGGCGATCGTTTTGCAGGGCCGAACGGAATTGGGTCCGGAGAGCACGAAGGCTGACGAGAGCGACACAAGCCCGAAGGGCGATGTCGCGGGCCTGAGCAAAGACGCCGTGGATGCGGGCCAGGTAAAAGCGGAACCGGAGAAAGACAATGCGGTCTTAAAATACGGAGCCGGCTATTTCTACCAAATCAAGGAACGAAATGACAGCGTGTTTGTGTCGATGGCGGTTGATGCGGGTGCCAATGTTGACCGCGGCGTTTACACGGCCGGACTCGTTTACGAAAAAGGTGGGTTTTCCATTGGTGGGATCGACTATTTGTCTCCCGATATCATCAATATCGCATATGCCGAGAGCAAGCTGAAACTCCCGATTGGTGCGGACTGGCAGCCGAAGCTCAATGGCCAGTTCGTGCAACAGAACAGTGTCGGGGGTAACCTCCTTCAGGGAGACAGTTTTTCGGCTCAGCAGTTTGGCCTTAAATTAGATCTGCCTGTGACGAAACCGCTATTACTTACCGCGGCTGTGACCTACGCTTGGGGGGATGCCAATTTGCGGAACCCGTGGAGCGGCTATCCCGGCTATACAAGCGTCCAGGTGCAGGACTTTAACCGGGCCGGTGAGGGGGCGTTTCTCCTCCGTGCTGGTTATGAATTTCCCTGGGTCGAAGGACTGAGCGCCTATGCCCTTGGGGTCTTTGGCACGAACCCGGATCTAGCGGGGCAGTTTCGGCAAAATGAATACGACGCTAACCTGCAGTGGGCGCCAAAAAAAGGCGTTCTCAAGGATCTGTCGCTTCGTCTCCGCTACGCCCTCGTCCATCAGTATGGAGGAAATGTCGATAACCTGACTGACTTCCGCGTTATCTGTAACTACGCGATCAAGTTTTAGTCAGAACGCTCAGACATTGCGGATTCAATGAGTATTAGTGACAAGCGACTGAGATCTGGAGAGGCAACTTACCATGACTTTTTTGGTCAGAGCTCTTAGGGAACACCCGGAACTCGCGGTCTTCCTCACCCTCGCAATCGGCTTCTTCATTGGTCGTCTCAAGCTCGGGTCGTTCAGCCTTGGAACGATCGTGGGCACGCTGCTCGCGGGAGTCGCAATTGGACAATTGGCCATCCAGGTGCCGGCCGTTGTAAAATATGTTTTCTTCGATCTGTTCCTTTTCGCCACCGGTTACAAAGTGGGACCCCAATTCTTTCGCGGACTGAAAAAAGATGCTTTACCTCAGGTAGCCATCACGATCGTGCTTTGCGTCACTTGTTTGCTCGCTGCATTCATCGCGGCGAAGATCCTCGGCTATGATATGGGGACGGCAGCCGGTCTCCTCGCTGGCGCATTCACCGAATCCACCGTCATCGGAACCGCCAGCGACGCCATCGGCCGCCTTGGCATATCGGCTGCAGACAAGACCGGCTTGGTTAACAATATCCCAGTGGCATACGCCGTGACTTACCTTATCGGCACCGGTTTCGTTGTTTGGTTTCTCCCTAACGTTGGTCCGAAGCTGATGGGGATTAATCTCAAGGAGGAGGCCCGTAAACTCCAAAAGCAGATCTCGGGCTCGGAGAAAAACGGAGCGGGGAGATTATCCGCCTTTCAGAGCCTGTCGGTTCGCGCCTATCGAATCACTCGTCCGGATTTGCTCAACCGAAGCATTGCCGAATTGGAGGCGCGTCCCAGAGCAGATCGCGTCTTTGTCTCCCGCATTAGAAGGGATGGTCAGATCATCGAGCCCGAGCCCACGACGGTGATTCGTGAGAGTGACACCGTCGCTGTCCTGACGCGCTCGGAACTCCTCATGGCTCGTGGAGCCGAGATTGGGATCGAGGTGAGCGATAAGGAGTTGCTGGATTTTCCTTTTGAATTCCTCGACGTAGTGATCACTAACAAGTCGTTCGTTGGCAAAACCATTGCCGAGTTGGCGGCCATGGATTTCGCCCGGGGGGTATTCCTGAAAAAGCTGACCAGGACCGGGCAACCAATGCCATTCGCCCCTGAAACCCGGGTGGAACGTGGCGACCTGATGACGCTGATTGGTTCCGAGCAAGACGTCTGCCGGGCGGCCAAGAACCTCGGATATGCCGACCGCGGAACGGTCATGACCGACATGATCTTCGTCGGGCTCGGCATTTTCCTCGGCGGGCTGGTTGGATTGCTTACCATCGTAGTCGCTGGCCTCCCGCTCACTCTTACGGCCAGTGGGGGTGCGCTCATCATGGGTCTGATATTCGGCTGGCTACGCGCCGTTTACCCAACATTTGGTCGCATCCCAGAGTCTGCCATGTGGATTTTCGATACGGTTGGTCTCTCGGTCTTCATGGCCTGCGTGGGGCTCGCCGCCGGGCCGAGTTTCTTTTCCGGATTGCAAAAGTCGGGACTCAGCCTGGTCTTTGTAGGTTTGGTCGTCGCCGTTCTGCCTCACACTGTCGGCATCCTGTTCGGGCGTTATGTGTTAAGAATGAACCCGGTGATCCTCCTCGGCGCTTGTTCCGGGGCCGGCACTGTCACTGCCGCATTGCGCGCTATTCAGGAACAGGCAGAGAGCGAGCTGCCGGCACTCGGCTACACGGTGCCGTACGCAATCGGCAACATCGTGCTTACCGCTTGGGGTCCTATCCTGGTGGCGATGATGTCTTAAGCCACCGGGTGCTTGCACTCTGAGCATCCCCTGATTAGCTAAACACTGTCGCAATGCCCGCAGATCCATTGGTCGTCCGAAGCGTGGCGCTACCGATTGCAATCGATCTGGGGGCGACCGTTCTCTTCAGTATTACCGGGGCGATGGTCGCCATTCGGCGCCACTACGATTTGATTGGTCTCTTTGTCCTGGCGTTGGCCTGTGGTCTCGGAGGCGGTTTGTTGCGAGACGGAATTTTTATTCAGGCCGGACCGCCCGCGGCGATGCGCAATGGGGCCTACATCGTTGCCGTGGTCGTGGGTTGCCTGTTGGCGACCCTGTTCTTTCCACATGTGGAACGGTTATCGAAGCCATTCCTTATCATCGATGCGTTGGGCACCGCGGCCTACGGCGTAGTAGGCGCGAGCAAGGCCCTCGAGGCAGGACTGGCCATTTCCGCTTGTATCTTTGTCGGCGTCGTCAATGCCGTTGGCAGTGGCCTGATTCGCGACGTCCTTGTCCGTGAAGAACCACTTCTGCTCAAGCCCGGGCAATTCTATGTCATTGCCTCTCTCCTGGGGGTGACTGAATTCACGCTTTTCACCACCTTCTTCAAGGCTCCAGCCGTGCCCTGCGCACTCCTGGCGATTGCGATCACGTTCATCTTCCGTCTCTTTGCGATCGTCTTCGACTGGAAGACGAAGTCAGTGATCCGTTTACCGGAAGATTCATAAAAGGCATCATTGATCTGCACCCGGGGCGGTTGCCACTCGGGCCGGCCCGGTTATTGCGGATAGGCCGCAACAATTTTTGCTACCGCCTCCTGGATCCTCGTCTTTTCGATCAAGTTCCCGCTGACTGATGTTGCCACGCCTCGAAAAACCAGACTTTTTCTCCGGGAATCCACAAAATCGAGAATGAGTGTGCCTTCAAGATAGCTATTCGCGTCCTTACGGTTGGTCGCGACTTCCGGCGACATCGAAAAAAATTCACCGGGACCGGACGGCCATCCCCCTTGATAACCAAAATCCCAGTCAGGGTAGAGCTCGGATCCAAACTCTTTCCTGGAAACAATATGATAGACAACGTCGAGGTCAGCCTTCTTACCTGAGGTTTCCCTGACGCCACGCGGTGAAAGCTCATTACGGAGTGAATCGCGCAACACCTCTACGGATAGCGTGGTCAACTTTTGTCCACGAAGGGGCGCGATCAGCGCATAGGACTTGTATTCGCCGAATTGCGCCGAGCGATCGCAATAAGTGCTGATGGTCACGCTGGTAGAACATCCATCAAAGATAATGACCGCCAGCCCCGCCACGAGGAGATTAACGATGGCGCGCATGGACCTGCATTTGTTTGACAAAATAGATCGGACAAACAAAATCATTCGCTTGATAAAATGGTTCGTATTCAGACTTTGCTCAAAAGGTAACTTTCCGCATGCCGCGCCCGCGGCCTGTTCAGCTGGAAATCACACTGTTTCCGTCGATCCGTCATCAGCGCTTCGTATTGGACCTTGGTCCGATAGACACTCCGTCCGTGAGAGGCGCAAATTGTTCTTCCGAATTTACTTCAGCCTATGAAAGCATCGCCTTTCCTCTGGGCCCGAAGAGCGGAAAACAAGGAGAAGAATATGGATACAATTCATCCGCTCGGCCTCGCCACGATGATAGCGACACACCAACCCTTCGCTTTAATCGACGTCCGGCCCCGGGACCAGTTTGAATGCTCGCATATCCGCGGTGCGCGCTCGATCCCGCTGGACAGGCTTTGTCCGGCAAAAATCATGCGCGAATATGGAAACGATGATTTAGGTCCCTTGTTTCTCGTTTGCCGCAGAGGGATCAGAGCCAGCCTCGCGGCCGGAATGTTACGCCCGACCGGGCGGCTGCGCCCTATCATTGTGACAGGCGGAATGGAGCGATGGGAAGCGCAAGCTCTCCCGACCGTACACACGCTTCGGATGCAGATACCGCCTCCGCTGCGGCGACTTCTCGCCGCTGGGCCGGCAGCGTCTGATCGTTCTTCGCGCGGCGCGCAAGAAAGTCCGGGAAAAAATCGACCGGACATTTCCGCGGCGAACCGCCAATAGTTACTGGTGGTGTCGGTGCGAGTTTCAAACGCGTCGTAGCTGAGGCTGCGGCTTTTGTTCGATCGTCAGACGGGTGAATGATTCACATCGTCTCGCTGGAAAGGTAGTCCGCGATGAACAAGACGAACGCATTCGATCTTAACGGCCACAGGGCTCACCCTTTGAACATGAACGTCGAGACCTACCCGACAGGGGTGACGTCACGAGTTTATGTTGAAAAACCATTTCCACTCGATCTGTAGAGTGGACTGGACCGGATCAATGGGCTGGAAGTTTTAAGCATTCAGGCCTCGCTTTTGGAGAGGGCGCGTTGGAAAAGCGAAGAGGACTTTACCGGTTGGCTTAATCCCTCGCCGCTGAGCCCGGATGAGCGGCGGAAAACCTTTGCGTCGTCAAGCTCGCTGCCGATCTCTGCGGCTCTGCCGCCAGTCGCATTGAAAAGCAAGAGCGCCATGGCCGCTTCCGGGCGCCGCCTTCGTGCCCGACCGGGCCCATCTAAAACGATCAAAGCCGTCGCCCGCAAGCTGGCTCGGATCGTTTAACGGATGCTAGTACCAGCCACCCGACTCCGATGGCGGCGAACGCTATTACCAAACTAACACCGGCACACCTCCTCCGGCGAGGATCGGAGGCCGGTCCGCCGGCGAGAGCCAGGCAGCCTTGGACGGTCCGCGCGAGTTTCTCGCATCTCAACGGGCCGACTTCGGGCTTGCGCTGGCGCTCAGGCCGGCGGTCATGCCGTGATCAATCGAATCCCCAGATCTTGACTGTGGCGGTCGGTTTGTTCCCGAGGATCTTGTATTGGATCTTGACTGATGTGAGGCGCCCCTTGCGTCCCGGCGCATCCGTCGGAGCCGTCTGTCCTCCTGACTTTAGGGTTCCAATGGCGAGCGTCGTGTCCCTGCGATTGTCCCAGCCAAGGACGACGCTTGTGATCTCTACGTCAGCGCCATCGACAGAGAGCTTTACCTGTTTGACTTTTTTCTGCCATCGATTCCCTTGCGTCTTGATCTCCGCGCTGGGATCGGCGGATTTGAGCGTCTGCTCACCCATCACAAACCACTCGTCAGCTATGGCCATGTTCAGGGTTCCCAGTAGGACGGCGGACATGGCGATAACGAAAAACACTGTCAGATTATTGATTTTCATATTCATATTATTCTACTCCTTTGCCCCACGACTATGAGTGCCTGTCGGTCGGGATGCCTTATAGGACCTTGGTCCTACCCCGAGTGATCGCTTAAAGAGGACCGAAGAGATGATGCTGAACCCATAGATGTTCCACTGCCTGTCCCAGCAAGTGGATCGCTATCTATTCTCCTAATGTGGCGCAGCGTCATTGCTCCAGTTGCTTGCTTTTATCATTCATCGATAAAGCCAGGCGATTTAGTTTTAAGCGTTCCTATCCTGACGCGCTTCATGCGACCATGGCAACCATCTCCTTTAGGCGTACGACCAAGGTCCTATGGGTGCCGTCCGTCCGGTGCACGCAGACTGGCGGAATGAGAACAAGTCTGTCCTGTCACGCTGTCGCTCTTTTGCCCGTGATGCTGCTGCTGATGGGTCAACCGGCGGCGTTTGGTAATGAAACGGACGAAACGGAGGCCGCTTCGGGAACGGCGGAGACGCCGAAGATCCCTAACGACCAATTGGATTCGTTAGTCGCACCGATCGCGCTTTATCCCGATCCGCTTCTGGCGCAGACGCTGGCGGCTTCCACCTATCCGATCGAGGTCATGCAATTGCAGCAGTGGTTGGAGAAAAACAAGGAGCTGAAAGACCAGCCGTTAGCCGACGAAGTAGCGAAGCAGCCCTGGGATCCAAGCGTGCAGGCGATGGCCGCCTTCCCCGATGTGACCCAACGCATGGCTGAGAACATCCAATGGACATCGGACATGGGAAACGCGTTCCTGGCCAGCAACAGGACGTGATGTCCGCCGTTCAACGGATGCGGGCGAAGGCCGAAAACACGGGAGCGTTGAAGACGGGCGAGCAACAGAAGGTAGAATCGAAAACGGTTGGGAGCGAACAGGTGATTGTGATCGAGCAAGCCGATCCGAAACACAGTTTATGTTCCTTCCTATGACCCCACGGTTGTTTATGGCGAACCGGCCTATCCGTATCCGAGTTACAGTTATCCGGGCTATATAGCCGGAGGGGCGCTCGCCTTCGGCGGAGCCATGGCGCTGGGCGCGGCATGGGGCAATAACTGGGGTTGGGGTTGTGGCTGGGACGACGGAAACATTGACGTGAACGTGAATAACAACTACGTCAATAACTACAACAAAAAAAATAACATTAAGGCAGGTGAAGCGGGTAAATGGCAGCATAGCCCGGAACATCGCGGTAACGCCCCCTATGGCGATCGAGGAACGGCGAAGCAAGTATGGTGGACGCGCCGCAAGTGGCGCGGGTGGCCCCAACGGAGCAGGCGGCGCGGGAGGAGTTGGGAAGCCTGGTGGCGCAGGTGGAGTTGGGAAGGCGGGCGGCCCCGGCGGAGTCGGGAAACCCGATGGCGCAGGCGGAGTCGGTAAGCCCGGTGACGCCGGTAAGTCCAGCGGCGCGACCGGCGCCAGCAAGGCGGGTGGCTCGGCCGCCAAAAAGAAATCCGGCGGGACTGATGCCGCGCGCTCCTCTTCCAAGCAGGCCAGTCGCCCGAGCGGCGGAGGCGGCGATCAGATTGGGAGCAAGAACATGGGAAACAAGGGTAGCTCTGCGTCGCGCAGCAACAGCGGTGCCATAAGCGGCGGCAGCGGAAAACAAGCGAAAGCGAGCAGCAACCGGGGAGGCAAGAGCATGGGTGGCGGCGGAATGAGTAGCGGCGGCGGCGGCGGGCGTAAAGGCGGCGGCGGCGCAGGCGCTAGGAAGAAAACGAGGAGAAGCCCAATGAAATCAAAATCTTATCTTTCAATCCTGGCGAAGATCTCGCTGCCCGTAGTTGCGCTCACGATCGGCGGCATGTTGCAGGCGGCGCCCGAATCATGAAGAACATGACTGCATCCCAGCCGGCCGGGAAGGAATTCAACACGCCGAAAGCGGCGGCGGATGCTTTGATTGGGGCCGCGGAATCATACGACGCCGCAACGCTAAAGGAGATCCTGGGACCAGGCAGCGACGACATCATCAGCTCGAAAGATGCGGTCGCGGATAAGAACCAGGCCATGGCCTTCGTCGCCAAGGCAAAGGAGAAGACCGAGGTCGGGATCGATCCAAACAATAAGAATCGCGCCATCCTTACAATCGGAAACGATCAGCTCACGGTGCCGATCCCGATCGTTAAGAACAAAGGTAAGTGGTCATTCGACACCAAGGTAGGTCGCGAAGAAATTCTTAACCGCCGCATTGGCGCAAATGAACTGGATGCGATTGCCGTCTGCCGGGGATACGTGGAAGCGCAGGATGAATACGCGCAGGAAAAGCACGACGATTCGAAGGTTAACCAATACGCCCAGCGTGTCATTAGCACGCCCGGGAAACACGATGGGCTCGCCTGGCAAAATCCTGATGGAACGTGGGGCGGTCCAGTTGGGGAGGGTATCGCCCGCGCGATCGAACGGGGCTACACCGAAAAGGGCGAGCCGTTTCGCGGCTACTATTTCAAAGTCCTAAAAGGGCAGGGCCCGTCAGCACGGATGGGGCAGATGGATTTTGTCGTAAAAGGCGCGATGATCGCCGGCTTCGCTCTCGCGGCCGCGCCCGCGCAATATCGGATTACCGGGGTGAAAAGCTTCATCGTGGGGCCGGATGGTGTTGTTTACGAGAAGGATCTCGGCCCCGACACCCTCAGGCAATTCCAAGCCATGGATCGGTATGACCCGGATAAGACTTGGAAAGAAACGGATGATGACTGGGGGGACGAAGGCGATAGCCCACAGGGCAGTTCGCTCCGATGAGGATACAGGGGAGTGCCGTACTTGTCGGCAGAGGAATGACCTCCTGAAATGAGTTCGAGCGCGGAAGCAAAGCCGCGGCGTCGAAGGCCTAGCGATCTGGTATTTAGTAATAGTTACGATCGGCCGGGCGATGAAGGTAAGTGGCGTGGCACGACATAGGGAGAGCGAACGGTGAAGTATTTGCTGCAGGCCGCGGTGCTGCTGTTGATGTTGGCGGTCGGCATCAGTCTGCGCCCAGGACAGATTTGGAATAACTGGCGCCGTCTCACTCCTTCGAAATGGGCGCGCTTGATTGCCGCCACCTTCCTCCTCCCGCCGACACTCGCCCTGGCGCTTGGAAATCTGTTCGCGCTGGGCGGACCGGCCACCGCGGGATTGTTCCTGATCGGCACGGTTCCCGGTGCGCCGTTAATGACGCGCGGCGCGGCGCAGCGGGGGTTCGATGTGCAGATGGCGGCGAGCTACCAGGTGTGGAGTGGATTACTTACGCCGGTCATCGTCCCCAGTGCTGGTCGCGACCGGCGGCTGGCTTTACGGACGCAACATCTGGGTACCGCCGATGAAGTTGCTCGTCGGTCATCGCGCAGCAGCAGTTCCTGCCGTTGCTTGTGGGGATGGCGTTGGTGTGGCTGGCACCCGCTTTCTCTGCGCGCCTGCAGCGCGGGCTCGTTCCGATCGGTAACGTCATCATTCTCATGGTGCTGGTGGCCGTGCTCTACAAGATGGGACCTGCGCTGAAGCAGGTGAGCTTGTGGCTGGCGGCAGCGGCGCTCCTTCTTGCGATTGGATGTCTCTTTGGAGCGCGTCTGCTCCTCGGCGAACGCTCTCGAACCATTCAGACGTTGTCCATCTGCAATGCGAACCGCCACATTGGTCTCGCGCTTTTGCTTTCCGGGCAGGAACTGCAGGACAACCGGCCGGTGCCCGCGATCGCGGCCTATGCGATCGCAGCCCTTCTCGTCATGGGCGTTTACGCGAAGCTTGCGCCGGATGTGAGGGAAACGCCGGCGACCTGAGTTTGCGGCGGCAGCCAAGCAGCGCGGCAATTTTTTGATCGGCGCGCACCCGACAGCGGTCGCGGACTCACTCCCGGCCGGGTAGGCATAGGACCAAAGTCCGACTTCGCATCATCGCGAATCCTGCTTTCCTTGGACTAATCTTCCAATGCAACCTATGAAACTCATCACGACCCTCGCCGTTTCCATCGCCCTGCTCTTCTCTGCGCAGGCGGTGCAAAAACCCTCCTTCCACACCCAAGGCACGCCAACCGGCAAAGCAACCGGTCCGCTCAAGCCTGGCGAATATTGGTGGCACCCCGAGCTTTCACCGAGCGGTCCGCTCATGGTTCTCGTGAGCGTGCCCGAGCAGACCATGCACGTATATCGGAACGGCATCCTCATTGGTCGCTCGAGCATCAGCACTGGCACCAAAGGAAACGCTACCCCCGGGGGCGTTTTCTCCATTCTTGAAAAGAAGCAGGAGCATTATTCGAAGAAATACGACAACGCGCCGATGCCCAATATGCAGCGGCTAACCTGGACCGGCATTGCCATGCACTCGGGCAATCTCCCCGGCTATCCGGCGAGCCACGGCTGTATCCGCATGCCATTCGATTTCTCGCAGTTGCTTTTCAGAGAAACCTCCAAGGGCGGGACAGTGGTCGTGGGCGATGGCAAGGTCCCGGTGCCGCACCTCGCGTCCAATCCCGGCCTGCTCCTCGCGCCCAAGGATCTCAACTCGCAGACGGTGCGTCCGCTCGCGAGTAACGAGTACGAATGGAAGCCGGAACGGAGCGCAAGCGGCCCGATCACGATGGTGGTCAGCGCGGCCGATAAAGCGATCTATGTTTATCGCAGCGGCAACGTCATCGGGCGGGCGCCGGTGGAGGTCGCGGGCCGCGGTTCGCTTGGAAATAATGTGTTCTCACTCCTCGAAGGGGCGACCGACCGGGAAAGCAAGCTGGCTCCCGGCCGCGCGGCGCGCCAATGGATGACCGTAACGAGCAGTGGCCGCCGCGCCAATGCCGACCAACTGGCATCGCGTCTTCGGATTAACCCGGAGTTTGCAGCGAAGGTTTACGACACGATGGCACCGGGTACGACAATCATCATCACTGATCAGCCAGTGGTGCGCACCCAACGCAACGCTCCCATCCTAGAGGGCTGACCAAGGTCTATCGCTACCGGCCGAGGAGGTCTTATTGCAACTCAAAGCAGCCAATGAGCGATTCCTTGCCGGCGCCGCGCGATTTTCCGCCGTGCAGAAAAAAGGCATGGACATGAGCGGCCTCATCGCCGGCAGACGATAGCAATCGGTCCGGCAGATGGAAGCAACTAACTTCCGTCTCTCTGTGCGGATGAACAAGATGCTATTGTAACAGTCGGCGAAGTGATCGCGTCCTGAGCATGAGCTGGAAGCTGCGTAACAGAATCCGGAGCTATCTGCGCTCGTCGCTCTGGATCATTCCGGTCTTTGCCGGGCTGGCGGAGCGAATCTTCCGCGCCATCGTCGAAGTGATCGAGGCGAATACCGGCTGGGCGTGGTTCGAGCTTGGAATCGACGGAGCCAAGGCCCTCTGCAACACCGTCATTACGCTCAGCCTTTCCTTCGTTGTCTTTACCTTTGGCTCGCTCCTCGTGGCGATCCAGGTCGCGAGCGGCCAGTACACCCCGCGCGTGATCGCGACGACACTGCTCCGGGACAACGTGATTCGTTACACGGTAGCGTTGTTTGTTTTCACGCTTCTTTTCGCCGTCAGAGGAATTAATCAGCTCGAGGGTCACGTTCCGCAGTTCTTCCTCTGCATGGTTGCCGTGCTCGGGCTCATTTGCCTTGCGGCTTTCCTTTTCCTTATCGACTACGCCGCCCGCCTGCTACGGCCGGTGAGCCTCGTCAAACGCGTCGGCGACGAAGGCCTTCGCGTGATCGAAAGTGTCTATCCCGAAAAGACCGTTAGCGAGCCGGCTTCCACCACGATGCCAGAGGGCGTCGGCCCCGTGGCGCGGACCGTCTTGCACAGCGGTAGATCCGCCATCGTCCTCGCGGTGAACCTGCCACGTTTGGTCGAGGAGGCGAAAAAAGCGAACGGAGTAACCGAGTTCGCGCCGCGGGTGGGCGACTTCGTCGGCGCGGGCGAACCACTCTTTCTCCTCCATGGCGGCGCGGCGACGATTGATGACGACTGCTTGCGGGCGGATGTGATCTTCGGCTCCGAGCGGACGATGGAGCAGGACCCGCTTTTTGCCATTCGCATCCTGGTGGATATCGCGATCAAGGCCCTCTCCGCGGCGATCAACGATCCAACCACCGCCGTGCTTGCGATCGATCAGCTTCATCGACTGCTACGCAGCGCCGGTCGTCGCAATCTCCGGACGGACTACCTCCGCGATTCGTCCGAAACACTGCGCGTCGTCTTTCGGACACCCGATTGGGATGATTTCGTGCACCTTGCTTTCGTCGAGATTCGTTTTTACGGGGCGTCGAATATCCAGATCGCCCGGCGACTCCGCGCGATGATCGTCAATCTCGCGAATACGCTCCCCGCCGTTCGTCACCCCGCATTGGAGCAAGAATTGGATCTACTCGACCGCACGCTGGAGAAACTTTATGTTTTTCCCGAAGACCTCGCGCTCGCGCGCATCCCCGACACCCAGGGCCTCGGTGGATCGACCGAGGCCACTGCGCCGAAATGGGCCGCGAAGCGGACAATTTCCGGACCGAGCGGCCGAAACTCGTGACCAAAGTCGCGGTCAGCGTGGCGAAGAAGGGACCCGCAAGGCGCGTTCGAGGGGTTGGCGGGCAAAATGCCCGCCCTACACCGGAAGGCCGGAAAGGCGAGACACCCGCTAGACCGAAATTGTAGGGCGGCCATCTTGGCCGCCACGCCAGGGAAGTTAGCGGGCAAAATCCTGCGCCTCGCGAAAAATCTCTGGGTGGCGCGCTTTAGCCGCCGCAGCGCTTGCTCCCCGCATTCAGTGCATCCTTAGCTTAAGGAGTGTCTTGATGCGATGGCGAAATCAATCCTGGAAGAAGAACGCGATAAGTTCCCGTTGGCCCTTACGAGTCAGTTTCCACCGGCGTTAACTCTGATTGCTTCCAGAAACGCGTCGTTGTCGACCGGTTTGAGGAAAAAAGCGACGGCTCCTCCTTTGATTGCTTTGCTCCGGACCACCGGATCGTCGTTGCTCGTGAGGATAATCACCCTTGTTGAGGGCGAGATGCTGTGCAGCCTTCTCTGCACGTCCATGCCGTTCATGACGGGCATCAGAATATCAACCACGACGACTTTGGGGCGATGAGTCTGCGCGTACTCCAAAAAAGAGTGCGGGTCGTCGAACGACTTTGCTATCCAGCCCGCGGACCCAAGCAACCGATTGGTTCCTTTCAGTGCGGACGGATCATCATCGAGCAGGCATATAGTGCTGCCGTTTTTGTGAAATTCGTTAGACAAAACGATTGTTACCTTTCAATTCATTGTTCGAAATAACCCGTCGCGTTCATTGCGCTCACCCTCCCCGATCCCTGGAAAGCATGTCGGCCCGCGAGGTTAAGAGCCGCCAGGATCGAACTGGCCTGTCAGGAGCCGAGCTTTCCGCGGGACGTAGGGCGATCTCCAAAGCTTTTTTTAACGACTCGCTATGAGCAAGAATCGTGATCTTTAAGCGCACGTGGCTCATACAATTGGAACGTCGCTTATTCAAAAAGCGGTTGCATTTGTCCACCGACAACGGCGTTTCTGCGTGGTCCGCACTTGAGGTTGCGATACAAGTCGTCTTCATGAGACTCCTCCGGCAACCCGATGCGAGAAGGCACGCCGCACCGCCTTTAGAAACTGCGCTTCGTCAAAGGGTTTGATGAAAAACGCGGAGGCTCCAGCCTGCATCACGGTGGCCCGAGCGGCTGAATCCTCGCGGCCAGTAATGAAGATCGCCCTCGCGTGCGGCGAACGGGCACAGAGGTGCGCCAGAAGCTCCATTCCCGTTATTCGATCCATCCAGATATCGAGGACGGCAACGATGACAGCATTATTTGCCGTGTAGGCCAAAAAATCCTCCGGTTTGCTGAACGCGCGCACCACAAAGCCGTCGGACTCAAGCAGTCGGCCGATGGATCGTCGGATAGATGGATCATCATCCACGAGGCAGACGACATCTTGCGAAGAATTGTCGATCGACAATCCGACAGTTTTAGGATTTTCACCCTCTAGGATCATGCTTTGGCTTCGCTTGTAAGAGGCGGCGAATGGCGCAGCCGTTTTACGCTGCGACCGGTAAGGACGTCTCTAACGTCTCTAAGATTAACCGATTCGTCGGCGGGTTGACATCAGACCTTGGTCTGATGTGGCGCGAAGGGAGCAGCGCCCGCCTTTTCTATCAATCGGACCAACTGAGCTACGGAAGTGATGCGCAGCTTGCGCATCGCGCGGCCGCGATGGAGTTTCACGGTCTTCTCGGCCATTCCGAGCTCGATGCCAACCTGCTTGTTGAGCAGGCCCGTGGCGACCAGTTGCATGACCTCAAACTCGCGCGGAGTGAGCAAATCAAGCAAGTCTCGGACTTCATTTTTTTCCGCCGCCGTCTGCCGTTGTTCGACGGAACGCGCGAGCGCCCGCTCCACACACTTAAGGAGCTCGCCCGGCCGAAACGGCTTCGGTAGGAAATCAACCGCGCCTGCCTTCATCACCCTCGCACACATGGGGATATCGCCGTGCCCTGTAATGAAGATCAACTGCTCCTCTCGCCGACGCCGAATCAGAGTTTTCTGGAATTCCAGTCCATTCAACCCGGGCATCTGCACGTCAACGATAATGCAGGTCGGTCCGGGGTGAGGTGGATGATCGAGGAAATCCTCAGCGGATTCGAAAACCTCGGTTTCGTAATTTGCCGAGTGGAGCAAGCGGCTCAGACCTTTTCGCGCGGACGGATCATCATCGATCGCGAAAACGAGAGAAGATCCGCCGGTCATTTTGACAGCCCTTTGCTTATTGGCAAAGTAACAGAGAAGCAAGCACCGCCGTTCCGCGCGCTTTCCGCCACGATGGTTCCGTCGTGCGCCTCGATGATCGAACGCACAATGGCGAGTCCCATTCCTAACCCGTCCGGTTTTGTTGTGAAGAATCGCTCGAAGAGGCGGCTCCGCGCTTCTTCGTCGATGCCAATGCCGTGATCGCGAACAGTAAGAACAATCGTCTGATCGCCATTTCTTCCAGTGCTCACCTCCACTTTACGCTTCTCCAACGCTGTCTCTTTCATCGCATCGAAAGCGTTGCCAATCAGGTTGACCAATACCTGCTGCAACTGGATCGGATCGCCATCGACGGCCGGCAACTCGTCGGTCAGGGAGATTTGCAAATGGCACGAACGCGCCGCCGCGTCGGGCTGGATCAGATGTGCCACATGCGTGACCACATCGTTTATGAATAGTCGTTCCCGGATCGCCCCGCCTTTCTTGACCGTGTTGCGGATGTTTTGCATCACTTCATTCGCGCGTCGCCCGTCGGCCCCAATATCTACGAAAATCTCACGAAGCTGCGCGAGATCCACATTGCCCCGGTCGATGAAGCGCTCACCGGCGCCGGCGTTACTGATGATGCCCGAGAGCGGCTGGTTCACTTCGTGGGCGATGGAGGCGGTCATTTCGCCGAGGAGACTGACCCGGGTGAGCAGATCGATCTCGTCCCGCCGGCGTTGCGCCTCTTCTTCGGCCAGCTTCCGTGCCGAGATATTGACGATCGACGCGAGCACGAGGGAACCCTGAGGCGTTTGAATCGGGTTTAAATCGATCTCCACCGGGAACTCGCTTCCATCCTTGTGGAGGGCAAGTAATTCGCGAGCTGCGCCAGCCACGCGTCCCTGCGTCTCGATGAAAAATTCGTCACCATTCGCCGGGTCGCAGAAGGCAAAACGCTGCTGCGCAAGAACATCGATTGATTTGCCAACAAGTTCGTCGCGGCCGTAGCCGAAAAGTTCTTCGACGTGCGCGTTGACGAGAACAATTCGCCCTTTGGCATCTGCGAGCACGACACCACTGGGCGATGCTTCGGTCGCGAGCTGGAAAAGTTGCTGCACTTGTTTCAGGTCGGTTGTATCCATCGAAACGCCCACAAGACGCGTCAGCCTGCCGTCTTTGTCACTCACGCAGTGTCCGCGCCCGCCGATCCAGCGGACACTGCCGTCCGGAAGCAGGACACGATATTCCAATTCGTAGCCGCCTTGCATTTCGATGGCTCGCTTGATTGCGGACGCATGCTGCGTCCGATCTTCGGGATGCACTCGACCTTGGAACGCTGCGTAACTGGTCGGGCTATCGGGTGCGAAGCCAAATAGTTTTCGGCCATTGTCAGAAATCCAGAGACCATAGGTCTTGGTGTCCAACTCCCAGACCCCCAACTTGGCGACCTCGGCGGCGAGTGCGATGCGATCTTCGATTTCGCGCAATGCCCGGTCTTTTTCCAGCAGGTCGGTGATGTCCGCGCAGGCGCCGACATAGCCGCGAAAGCTCTCTCGCGGCCCATAACGCGGTATGCCACGGTCCGTCAGCCAGCGGTATTCCCCTTCGTGGTCCCGGAGCCGGTATTGCATAACAAAGGGTTCCCGCGCGTCGAATGCTCTTCCGTAAGTCTTGAGAACGTCTTCAAGGTCCTCGGGATGGACCCCATCTGACCAGCCGTTGCCGAGTTCCCGGTCCATTTCGCGACCGGTAAGATCGCGCCATTCCTTGTTGAAAAAGGTGCGCAATTTGTCCGGGCCCGACATCCAGATCAGGACCGGAGCAGCATCCGCCATCCTTCCAAAACGCGCTTCGCTCTCTAATAACGAACCTTCTGCACGCCGACGTCTAATCAGATTTACCAGGAACCCGAAGATGAGCAGCGCCTGAAGGAGAAACACCGATATCCCCGCGATGATCCACTTCCGGTATCGCTGCCATACAGTCGGCGAGCGGAACAAGATGGTGCTGTCGGGGGGAAGGAGCTTTTCATTAATGTTCCAGCGCCGCAGTTCCCGCGCATCATAACGGGGCGCCACCGGTCCCACGATCGTGGGAGGCAGACTGGAGGCCGCCTTGCCATCCAGAATCTGCGCCGCCAGATGAGCCGCTTCCACTCCTTCGCGCTCCGCCTGGTAAAGATGGCCTCCAACAATTCCCAGGCCAAGTTGATGCAGGAAGATGCTGTTGATTGGCGCGTTCGCGACCGCGTGCATCCGCCGTAGCGCATCGTCCGCGTCGTGACTAACTCCGTGGGCGTCACGCAGAAGCAGAACCAGAAAAATCCAGGAGTTCGGAGGCAGTTTGCTCGTCCGATCCAGCATTTGATCGAAGGGTAGGTCGTTGAGCCAGATGAAATTCACACGACCAGCAAATGGCTCAAATGCCTGGCGAAACGCTTCTGCCCAATACCGCTCAAGTGGCGAAGCTCCGATCACGATTGCGATATTCCGGGTTGCTGGCGCGATCTGGAGGATGTCGGTAACGAAGCCGGGGAGATTGAAATCTTCTCCCACGAAGGCCGCATTTTTCTTGAGCGTCTCGGGTGGCAGAAGTCGCCGATCCATCCCGCAGTAGATAATTGGAGCATCGGGAAACAATCGCTCCCGATTTTTCGCGACGAATACACCGGCGGGAGATCCGACCGGCACGACCAGATCCGGCTGCCATTCGGCCTGGCGTTTTTGCAGGTACTCAACCAAAGCGTCTTGCAGGTGAGGATCGGCATAGCGCGCCATGTCCAACGAGACTTCGTCGAGATCAACACGCCGGCCCATTTTGTCGACCAGTTCGGTTTCAAACGCAGTTGAATGATTCGTAAACGGCGGTGCAACGGTCCCAAAAGAGTGAACCACCAGAACTCGCTTAGCCTGTGCCGCGCCCGCGTAAAGCGGCGCGAGGATCGCGAAACACGCACAAAAAAAGCACAGGTAGCGACAACTGGACTCGCGGCACGACCGGGTCGGCATCGACCGGATTAACGTCGTGCGACTCATTGTTGGAAAGCCTAATTCGGGAACCGACCAGGCTCGGCGTCGGTTCATGCGCTTTTATTCACAAATCTTGAGCGCCTTTGCAAACCAAAATGCCTGCAGAACAAAAGACCAGGGGCGGCTCGCCGAGAGCGAACAAGGGTAGGCGGAAGGTTCTCCAGGCGAATTCTCTCACGAGATGGAGCGCTCTGCCAAAGCGGTGCGCCAAGCGCCTTCGGCGAAAGGAAGATTGCGAAAGCGATAAAACAATCAGGCTCTCAATCCAGTCTTCGGGTCGAGCATTTTATGGAGCTATCGCCATCGCCACCTCTTGGTGAGCGATGCTTGCTTTAGACGCTGTTCTTTTCGCGCGGCAGGCCGGGCCGCCGGTAATGATCACCACCACAACAGATGTGTTGCAATCAGGTAGAACTTGGGAGCCTTTTTTTGGCAGGTGCCACGGGGACGTCTTCCAGTTTCAGAATTTCGATGGGAACCGCCAGCCATTCGGCAACGGCTGTCAGGTCGCGAAATGCGCGCGCCTGAATTAACGTATTTTCCATTAACGCTTCGTAGAGGCGGGCAATTCCAAACCCGACCACATTGTCAGAATACAAGGCAGATTTAATCGGAACCACTCCACGAAATCCTTCGGCATGTTCCCGAGCGATCGTAAAGACATGACCAAGTTGAATCGAGACCCGGGCCAGATGGCCAAAATCAATGAAGCGATCAAACGGACGGGAAACTCCTTCAACTCCGAAAACCCAGGCGAGGATGTCATCGAGGAGGCGATCATCGAGCACTCCATGGGGTTGCCACGTCATTAACCGATGCTCTGCATAGTAACGGAGCTGTGGCGGACCTGGCGCGCGTCCATGAAGGGAAGGCGATATGGTAGTTCGGGACGTCTTCATACCGGATGATCGGAGAACTTTGCTCCGCGCGGCAAAAACCGGTATAGGACGATGGTCCTACAATATTATTTTGCGGCGGCCTGCGCTTCCACTCTTGAAGACGTCTACAAAGTCGGTTTCAACTGGGCGAATTGTAGGGCGACCGCTCGGTTGCCAAGTATCTGCCGCCGTCGGGACCGAGGCAGGCGAAGCGCCGCCTACAATTGGCGATCAATCCGAATGACGCGCTTTAGAAATCACGTCGTTCGCCTTGGTGAGACGGGGCAAGAAGGATGAAGCGGCAAGGCTGGCGGAATATGCTTCAATCTCAGCGCGATCGAGTTTGCCATCTCGATTCTTATCAGCGCGTCGCACGAGGGCGACCCCGCCGCCTCCTCGACGGCCATACGCAATCGCTTCTTCCATGGTCACCGTGCCATCTTCATTGGCATCCCGCAGCTTAAACGCCGAGATCTGTTTGGGGTCGCCGCGCGTCCACTCCTCCTGGGTCAGCCGACCGTCCCTGTCTTTGTCACAAACCGTAAATACTACGTAGACAAGATAGTCGCCCGCCTCTTCGCGAGAGAGCTTCCCATCGTGATTGCCGTCGGCCAGAGTGAAACTGTCTTGCCCTCCACTCACAGCCGAGGCCGACTGCTGGCTGCCATAGTTTGGCGCGCACCCGTTCACAAAGCATAAAAAAAGTGTCGCCAATCCGACCCTTGCGCAGACGGAGAAGATCGGGCGCAGATTGATAATCTTGCTTTTCATAGTGGATTTCGGCTTTGTGTTTTGCTTTTCGGATTCAAGGAAATCTAAAGTTTAAGTTTAACGTCTTGAATTGTTCCAGAATTCCATGTGCCTGTTTGGGCCGCTTTGGGTGAGCCTTGGTGCACGCGGAGTAACCCTAGGAACAGGTTAAGGCGGTGCACGCCTTTGGCAAAGAAGGAGAAATCTTTTGGGGCGCCGCTCAGCTCAGCTTGCTTGACGTGGCCATCGGCGGCCCTTTTGGGCGCGGCTCGCAACCGAAAACACCGGGCGCGGAGGGAGGGCCGCCGTTTTTAGGTGGCGCTTGCTCAACTTACAATAGAGTCTGGTTGGTCGAATCGGGAATCAATATGTCAATTCTTGAAAAGACAGCTCGCTTTGCCGCGATTGCCCTTGCGGCGCTTTTCGTTGGCCTAAGCCTCTGCGGCATCGTCGGCGCGTGGTTCGTTAGTCGCGCGGCGAGCGACGTCGCGCTCAAGGGATTTGGCGTTATCGAAGTCGGCGTCAGTGTGGTCGATGCGGGAGTGGGACGAGTGGACGACCTCGTCGCGACGAGCCGGACGGAAGTGCGGCAGGCCGCCGAAACCATCACCACGATCGGCGGACAGCGGCCAGCGAGCAGCCCCGTACTCAACGCGCTGAACGAGCGGCTGGAGACAAGTCTGGCGCCACGCTTCGCACAAATGCAGCAGGCGTTGGCTCCAGTGCGGGACGCGGTGACGGCCGTGAGCAACGCGGTGAGCCTGGTGAGCTCGTTGCCGATGATGGCCGAGCGCGCGCCGCGCCTGGCAGTGCTCGATCAGACTTTGAATCGCCTCGAAGGCCTTTCCGCCGACGCGACCCAACTGCGCAGCACGTTGCGGGCACTGGTGGCCGAGCAGAATAGCGACGTTAACCCTGAGACGATTGCCGCGCTCAAAGCGCTGGCTCAGCGCATCGACACCAGACTGGGCGACGTGCAGGCGAACGTTCAATCGGTGCGCGCAGACGTGGACGCATTGCAGGTCCGGGTTGAGAAGCGAAAGTCCCGGCTGCTCTTCATCCTCAACCTTCTGCCGCTGCTCTCGACACTGATCCTGGCCTGGCTCGTCTACACGCAGGTCATCGTGATCCGGCACCACTGGGCGTTTCTCCGCCCTCGGGAACGCGAAGAAAACGCAACGCCATCATGAGATGAACGGCGCCGCGTTGGAAAAGAATCGCGTCGCCCGGATCGCGCGAGCGGAACGGGTCGACATCCGCGCGCATCCTGCCACGCTCGCCCCGAGAGAAGATGAGATGAGGCGAGGACGACGGCTGCCTGAGTTGAGCCGAAGCGAAGACCCATTGCTCAGCCGCGAAAACCCACGGGCTGAGCGATTTGAGTGGAGGAGACGAGGCAGGCAAGCGACCCTTAAAACTCGTTGACTGTTGGCAGCCTGGGTACGACCAAGGTCCTATGCCCGGTCGCGCAATCGTTGCCGCACTGTTTGGCACAAGTGCAAACCAAATAACCCTACAAAATGAAAAAACTATTCCTACTCCCAATATTAGCGATGATAGTATTTCTCGTTAGGCCAGCACAGGCTGGCGAAGCGGTCGTTAGCGATTCGAAGAGCGTCGCCCCGGCGCCGCCACCACAACCGGAGGTTTATGGGACGGGCTTTTATGGCGGGATCCTCCTCGGAGCCAACGTCTATCAGGAAACCCGCGGAACCAGAAGCTTCACCAACGGCGCTGGCGACACTCTGACGATCAGTCCGAAGAGTGATCCCGGTTTCTTTGGCGGTATCAAACTCGGTTACGTTTTCGGAACCGGCAAGTTCCGCTTCGCACTCGAAGAAGACATGTTCTACAATGGATGGCAAAGAGGGGCTGATTCCACTGTCGTGGATGTTACTGGCGCGGTCACCCGGACCAGCAGCTCAAGTGTCAACATTAACTCCGGCGCTTTCCTCACCAATGGCATTCTCAAGTTCGGCAATCAAAGATTCCAACCCTACATTGGTGCCGGGGCCGGTGGTTACTTTGCCGAAACTCCCGGTCTTGATGTCAATGGCTTCCAGACCAACGGAAACGGCAATGCTTCCGGCTTCGCCTGGCAGGCCTTCGCGGGAGCCGATTACTATTTTAACCCCAAGACCAGCATCTTCCTTGAGTATAAGTTCCTGGAATATGTCCACTACAACAGCAACTTCGACAACAGCAGTGAATTCAACCAACAGTTGATAGGCGCTGGCCTCCGATTCCACTTCTAGCGCCGCTTTGACACTGGATTTTGCGTCGGCCCCTCTTCGTTGAGGGGCCGATCTTTTTTTATCGGACTTACCGCCCCTCAGCGCGCCGGGCAATTGGGTTACTGCAATCGCGTCGCCAGAGTCGCGACCTTCGATGCGAATGACGATCGCGTTCCGAGGACGTTGATCTGCTTGCTTCCTACTTCGGGATTTGAATCGGGTTAGGGGAAAATTGGGACACGAAACGGCGTCTAATCCAACGCCGCGGGTGTATCTTCGAGTTTCAGAACCTCCGCCGGAACACCGAGCCAGTCGGCGGCCTTCGCCCGGTCACGAAATGCTCGCGCCTCGATCAACGTTCCCTTCATCAAACCTTCGTACATGCAGGCCATGCCAAAACCGATCCAATCTTCGCTAAACAAGGCCGACTTTACCGCTGTCCTCCCGGGAAATTGCTCTGCCCGCTCCCGGGCAAATGTAAAAACATGACTGGTGCGAACTGCCACCTCCGCTAGTCGACTGAAATCCACGAATCTCTTAAACTGCGCGGACGTTTTTTCGGTGGCACAGAGCCATTCACCAATTTCGTCGATTAAATCTCCATCGAGCACGCCTTGCGGCTGCCAGGCAACCAAGTCATGAGCGGGATATCGCCGGAGATAAGCCGGCCCAGGAACAGCCTTGGAAGCCGGAGAAAGTTCCGAATTGTCAGGCATAAAGAGTTACCTATTACTGAAATAATCCGGCACTGCAAAACATTAAAACCCAAGTCATGAGCCGGAATCGTGGTGGGAACAATACACACCGGGAAAGACCCGCTCGTGATCTATTTTCGTCTCGCCTCTTACGGGAATGCGGACACGCATCTCGCCCGTCCACGCTGCGCAGGGTCGTCGATAAAAATAATGCGACCTATGAATCTCAACGTTTTTATTCCGCTGTCCGACCGTCCTTCACAGACAGTGAAAACGGCTTCAAGACGACCACAACCAACCGACCATCTGTCCGCCAAAGATCGCCGCCGCCGTTCCGGCCCTGCAATTCCGTGTGAAACCCATCGACCCAGCGCAGGTCGCTGACGCGACCGGCGCTCGACAGGTCGGCGATGATAAGGTCGCGTTCGGCGTCCACGTCGGGCGAAATATGATGAGTGACTTGTCCTGTCGTGCGGCTCAATTCCACCCCGATGTCATATGCGGCTGAGCCGATCCAGACGACCCGGGCTTCATCCACTTTTTCTGTTTTCCAAAAGCGAACGTGATGGCGCTCTTTCGGACTGTGGCCGACTGGTTTTTCAAAGGCGAGGTCTTCCTTTCTTTCGAAGAGGTAGAGACTGCTGACGGGAGCCTCGTCGTCCGCTCTTCTGAAAACCGTATCGACCGCGATCCGCACGCTGCTCCTGAAGGTTAGTGGATTGGCCGGATACCAGTCGGCTGCGACGAATGCGCGGATGATATCTTCTTCTGAACCGACGAGCGCAATGTTGAGCGGGTCGCCGGGAATTCCGCTGCCAGTATGGGTCAGGGTGGGGCCGCCGCGCAGCTTGGGATGTTTTCGCTCGTGACGTTTCCAGAACCGCGGGGCGAGGAGATAGGCTCCGAGAAAATAAACGGTTGCCAGCGCGAGAACAAAGCGCAGCCAGTGGATGTTGCTCATCGTTGTGTTTTTCGCAGATCTCTAAAGACGAGGAGATGACGAGGCTCCAAAGATCCACATCAACTCATTTTTCGTGCTCTTCTGGAGCGGAACTTTCACGCAAACATTGCCGTTCGCCCGTGGGACCAAAGTCCCATATCGATGAACTCGGCAATGCAAATAAGCTGGAGAACATGCGAGTCGGTCTTCATAATCATCGGGGAATGCTTGTTTATTTTTCTGCGGGCTTGGAAACCGACCCGGCTTTGACTCGATAAACCGGATGAGCACTCACTACGACGTTATCATTATCGGAACCGGAGCGGGTGGGGGGCGCTGGCCCGCCATCTGGCGCCTTCCGGGAAAAAGATTTTGATCCTGGAACGCGGCAGCTTTCTGCCGCAGGAAAAGGAGAATTGGAGCACCGAAGCGGTCTTCGTCGAGAACCGCTATCATACCGACGAGGTCTGGCAGGATAGCGAAGGGAAACCCTTGCATCCGCAGACCGCCTACTGGGTCGGCGGCAATACGAAGGTCTATGGCGCTGCGCTTTTCCGACTGCGCGAACGCGACTTCGAGGAGGTCCGAGCACGAGGATGGCATCTCGCCCGAGTGGCCGCTTGAATTACCGCGACTTACCAGTCATTACTACGACGAGGCCGAGATCCTTTACCAGGCGCATGGCGAGCGCGGGGCCGATCCGATCGAACCGCCGACCGGGCAGCCTTATCCCCACCCGCCCGTGAGCAACGAGCCGCGTATCCAGGAGATTTACGATGAGCTCAAAGCGGGCGGCTATCATCCCTTTCCCTGTCCCGTCGGCATCAAATTAAATGAACAGGTGCGCTGGCAGAGTCAGTGTATCCGTTGCGATACCTGCGACGGCTTTCCCTGCCTGGTCGAGGCGAAATCGGACGCAGATAATAATTGCATCCGGCCCATCTTCCAATTGCCGAACGTGACGCTGCTCACCGGCGCCTACGTGGACAAGCTCACGACCAACGCCACCGGCACGGAAATCACGGGCGTCGAAGTGGAATTCGACGGCGGCAAACGCAAGGAAACTTACGCCGCCAAGATCGTGGTCGTGGCCTGCGGCGCGATCAACTCCGCAGCGTTACTCTTGCGCAGCGCGAATGACTCCGCATCCCACTGGTCTGGCCAATAGCTCGGACCTGGTCGGGCGGAACTTCATGTTTCACAAAGCCGCCATCGTCCTCTCGATCGGATTGAAGCCGAATCCGAGCAAGTTCATGAAGACGGTCGCGCTGCACGACTTTTATTTCGGTGAAAAGGATTTCCCCTATCCAATGGGCGGGATTCAATTGGTCGGCTCTTTCAAATGGGAAATGATGAAAGGCGAAGCACCGCCGCTCACGCCTCCGATCGTCTTGAAGACGATGAAGATCTCACTCCGTTCCTTGGTGGCTCACGACGGAAGATTTGCCCAGCCCCGAAAACCGCGTCCGCTGGATCGCCGGGAAAGGCATCCAGCTCGATTACACGCCGAATAACGAAGTGGCCTACCAGCGCCTGACCAAGCCCGGTGGGAGGAAGTGCTGAAGGAAGTGGATGGCGGGCACACCTACATGCCGGAAGAATTCTACCTCAAGAAATCCATTCCTCTGGAAGGCGTCGGACATCAGAACGGGACCTGTCGGTTCGGCCCGGATGCTAAGACTTCGGTGCTGAATCTCGATTGCCGCACGCACGACATCGACAATCTCTACGTCGTGGACGGCTCCTTCTTTCCCTCCTGCGGCGCGGTCAATCCCTCGCTCACGATCATCGCCAATGCCTTGCGCGTCGGCGATCATCTGCTCCAGCGTCTCGGCATAGAAAATCAAAGTGACGCGACGCAGCGAAATTGTGACCACGTGCCTGACCCCAGAGGCGGCGTGCGACGGACGCGAGAGCCGCGGGCGACGCGCGGGACGAAATTTTCGTCGGCAGCCTGCTCATCGTTGTCGCCTTCCTCTGCGTCGCGGTGATGAGCGCCTTCGGCAAGGCGGCGTCGGGCGTTCCAACTGCGGTCGTGGTCCTGTTCCAGAACGGGATCAGCCTTCTTCTGCTCCTCCCGTGGGCGCTTCGTCACGGTATCGGCGAGCTGCGAACGACCACGCGTTTGCCGCTGCACGTCGTGCGCGCCATTTCAGGTCTGTTGTCGCAGGCGCTTTTCTTCCTCGCGGTTAAGAACATGGCGCTGGTCGATGCGGTTCTGCTAGTCAACGCGGCGCCGCTCTTCATCCCGTTCGTTGCGTTGATCTGGATGAAATTACGCGCATCACGCCGATCGTCTGCCACCGGTCTTGTGATCGGCTTCGTCGGCGTGCTCCTGATTCTACGTCCGAGTTCTGCGCTTCTGGCTGAACCCGGCCGCCCTTCTGGCCATCGGGCGCAGCGCTTTGCTCGGCCATCGCCCTGGTCTCGGTCAACCGGCTGTCGTCAACCGACAAGCCGGACGCGATCCTCTTCTACTATTTTCTCATCTCGACCATCGCCGCATCTCCATTTGCCATCCATGCTTGGCGGATGCCGGCCGGAGTCGAGTGGAGCTATCTCGCCGGCATCGGCGTCTTCATGGCGTCTCGCGCAACTCTTCATCATCCTCGCCTACCAGCGGGCAACGGCGGAACGCCTGGCGCCGTTCAACTATTCCGTTGTCGTTTTCTCCGGGCTGATCGGCTGGCTGGTGTGGGGCAACGTGCCGGGGTCTGCTCGCCTGCCATCGGCATCGTCCTGGTCTGCGCTGGCGGCATCATCTCCATCGTCTTCGGCGGCAATCGTCGGCAAGGGCCACCCGATCGGCCACGGACACTGGACCACCTCTGGGGAGAGGCAACCGGCATGAACCGCACCGGCAGAGCCGACGAGATAGCGCCGACACCGACCGACATCTCGGTCGTTGTTCATTCCCCCAACGTGATCGGCGAGTCGCCGATCTGGTGTCCGACGACAGAGCAGCTCTACCTCGTCGATATCAGCGGCGAGAAGATCCATATCCTCCGTCCTGCTGACGGCAATTATCGAACCTTTCGACCTGCCGGACTGGGTTACATCGCTGTCGACGCGCGCCATAGGGGGCTGTGCTGACCATGCGCAAGACCTTCGCCTTCTTTGACCCCGATACCGGCGCATCTGGAGGTTCTTGCCGATCCCGAGCCGGACCGGCCCGACAATCGGTTTAACGATGGAAAATGCGACCGCCAAGGGCGGTTGTGGGCGGGCACGATGGGTGCCAAAGATTGGCTCGCACCGACCGGCGCGCTCTACCGCTTCGATCCCGACCGCCGCATCACGCGGATGCAGGACGAGGTGAAGTGCTCGAACGGCACGGGCTGGAGTCCCGACAGCCGCACCATGTATTACACGGAGAGCTTCCGCTACGGCATCTTCGCCTATGACTTCGATCCGGCGACGGGCGAAATCGAGAACCGGCGGCCGTTCGTCATGCTCGACCCGAGCGCCAACGGCTTTCCCGACGGGCTGACGGTGGACGCACAAGGATTCGTCTGGAGCGCGCAACCCGTCTACGGCCGCATTGTTCGCTACGATCCCGACGGGCAAGATGGAGCGAATCATTGCTCTGCCGGTTTCGCGCGGCACGGACTGCACCTTCGGAGGTTCCGACTATCGGACCCTCTACATCACCACCGCCACCGAAACGCTGACGGAGGCGCAATTGGCGGAGGAGCCACTCGCCGGCAGCCTGCTCGCCTGCGAGCCGGGCTTCACGGGTATTCCCGAGACGCCGTTCGCAGGCTGATGGCCCAGTCTATTTCGCGACAACCAGCAACCAAGAAACAACATCATGAATCTAAAAGACAAAGTCGCCATCGTCACTGGCGGTAATAGCGGTATCGGCATGGCCATCGTCTTGGAACTCGCCCGGCAAGGCGCCAGCATCGTGATTGACTACGTCACGCATCCCGAGGCGACGGATGCGCTGGAAAAACAAGTTCATGGCGCTGGGAGATCGTGCGATCGGAGTGAAAGCCGACGTCAGCCAGGTCGCGGAATTGCAAAACCTTTTCGCCACTGCGGTCAAAGAATTCGGACGAGTGGACATCATGGTCAACAATGCCGGCGTCGAGACGCGCACCTCCATTCTCGACACGACCGAAGAGCAATATGACAAAGTGCTCTCGATCAATCTCAAGAGTGCCTTCTTCGGGACCCAGCTGGCGGCCAAACAAATGATCAAACAAGGCGGTGGCGGCCGCATTATTAACATCAGCTCCGTGCATGAGGATTGGCCGATGCCGGGCAATACCGCCTACTGCCTCTCCAAAGGTGGCATGCGCATGCTCACGCGCACCGCGGGAGTCGAGCTCGCGCCGCATAATATCCTGGTCGTTGGGGTCGGTCCCGGCGCGGTCGCGACACCGATCAACCTTTCCACCATGAATGATCCGGTGCTCCTGAAGAAGCTGGACTCCGCGATTCCGCTCGGCCGCATGGCTAAACCGGAGGAAATCGCCAGCGTCGTCGCCTTTCTCGCGGGCGCTGGCGCCAGCTATGTGACGGCGACGACCATTTTCACTGATGGCGGCATCATGCAGGGCAGCCCTGGGTTGTAGGACGTGAAACGATGAATGGGTAAAAATACGATGGATGAAGCCGCGTCTCCTTCCATTCGGGCGATTACGGTTCCGCCGACCGGAAAGAAACGCATCCTTATTCTCGGCGGCGGATTTGCCGGGGCCTACACGGCCTTACATCTCGAGAAGCAATTGGTTAACGAACCCGATTACGAGGTTGTGTTAATCGCGAAGGAAAACTTTGTCCTCTTCACGCCAATGCTTCACGAAGTTGCCGGAAGCGATGTGGCGGTGACCGATATCGTGCAACCATTGCGGAAAATGCTTCGTCGCACCCGGGTGGCGATCGCCGATATCGAGGCGATCGACCTTGCCGGAAAGCAGATCCGTGCCCGCCACGCCGACCTGCCCGATCCCTACAATGTCCCTTACGATCAGCTCGTGCTCGCGTTGGGCGCCGTGACAAATTTTTTCAAGACCCCGGGTCTCGCAGAGCATGCCTTGACCATGAAGACGCTGGGCGACGCCCTCCTGGTGCGTAACCGTGTGATCGACGCACTGGAGTTGGCCGACAATCAGTCGGAGCCCGACGCGCGTCAGATAACTCTCACTGTAGTCGTAGCCGGCGGTGGATTTGCCGGAGCCGAGACGGTCGGCGCGGTCAACGATTTCCTGCGCGAAGGAATGAAGTTTTATCCTCACTTGAGAGAGGACATGCTGCGCATTCTGCTCGTCCATCCCGGTGAAGTCATTCTGCCGGAACTGGGGGAAAGTCTCGGTCGATACGCACAGAAGAAGCTGGCAGAGCGCGGGGTTGAGATTCGGGTGAAAACCAAGGTCTCTGGTTTCGATGGCCGCGAGGTTGTGCTCAGTGACGGCACGAAGATCGCCACCCGCATGCTCATCTGGACCGCGGGCACCGCACCGTCTCCTGTTTTGTCCAACCTGCCCTGCACGCTGGAAAGAGGGCGTGTCGTGGCGAACGAATTTCTCCAGGTGCCGGATTGGGCGGGTGTCTGGGCGCTGGGCGACTGCGCAGCGGTGGCCGACCCCTACAATCCCGGAAAGCTTTACCCTCCGACGGCGCAACACGCCACCCGGCAGGCGAAGGTGCTGGCGAAAAATATCAAGGCGGCAATGGATGGCGGAACACTGCAGCCCTTTAGATTCAAAATCCTCGGCATGCTTGCTGCCATCGGACGACGCACCGGCGTCGCTGAAATTCTGGGGATGAGATTTTCCGGAATTATTGCCTGGTGGCTCTGGCGCGGCATCTACCTAAGCAAGCTTCCCGGCTTTGCCAAAAAGGTTCGGGTCGCGCTCGATTGGAGCCTTGACCTCGTTTTCTCGAAGGACATCGTCCAGATACCGACCCTCCAGTCACCGACCATTTCGGCGACAGAGAAAGTGTCCACCGTTCACGAGTCATGAAACCTAAGCCTCGCGCACGCTTGATTTTCTGGGGGATGGTCTTTCTCCTGGGCTCGTTAGGCAGGGCGCTGGCGGGAGATGATCCTTCGCTCCAGACAAGCATTTTTTCACCGGAATCGGGGCCGGCGCACTCGATCAGGCATCTTTCATTTCTCGTCCTTGGAATCTCGGGAGCGATCTTCGCCGTCGTTACGGGAATGATCCTTTATACAACGGTGCGTTTTCGTCAGCGCCCGGACGACGATGGGAAGGAGCCGCCGCAGATTTATGGAAGCAATCCGGTTGAGGCGGCCTGGACGATTGTGCCGATCCTGATTGTGGTCGTGCTCGCCTTGTCGGCCGCCCGGGTTATTCAGGAAATCCAAAACGCTCCCAAACCGGAGTCTGCGCTCGATGTCGTCGTTACCGGACATCAGTGGTGGTGGGAATTCAGCTATCCGAAACTCGGCATTGTCACAGCCAATGAATTGCACGTCCCGGTGAGCAGCCCAGAAAAACGGTTGCCGACGTTTCTTCAACTGCGCTCGGCGGATGTGGCGCACAGCTTTTGGGTGCCGCGGCTTTCCGGGAAGACGGATGTCATCCCGAATCGGCACAATGAAATGTGGATTGAGCCAGAGCGTGCCGGACTTTTCGTGGGGCAGTGTGCGGAGTATTGCGGCACGCAGCACGCCAAGATGTTGCTTCGCGTCTATGCCCAAACCCCGGAGGATTTCGAACGCTGGGTCAGCGAGCAAAAGGCGCGGCAAGCAGAAGACCCGCAGGTGGCCGCGGGCCGCGTGATTTTCGAACGGACAGCCTGCATTAACTGCCACACGCTCGACAACACAATCGCGGACGGACGATTTGGTCCGGATCTTTCCCACTTGATGAGTCGCGAAACCCTCGGGGCGGGGGCTCTGGCAAATTCGCCCGCGAACCTGCGCGCGTGGATCAAAAACCCCGCGCAGTTTAAACCGGGAGTTCGCATGCCGGCGATGAACCTGTCGGATGGCGATCTCGACCAGTTAGTCGCCTACTTGGCGACATTGAAATGAATACTTCATCCACGCCAGGTTCGATCGCCGGAGTGCTGGATAGGCCAGCCCAGCAAGAAGGCGGGAAGACAATCTTCGAGCACTTGCATGAGTGGGCCACGACCGTGGATCACAAGAAACTCGGGATCATGTACATCATGTATGGCCTGGTTTTCTTCCTCGTGGGAGGAGTGGAGGCCTCGCTCATGCGCCTGCAACTGGCCCGGCCCGACAATCACTTTCTGGGGCCAGAGTTGTTCAATCAACTCTTCACCATGCACGGGACGACGATGGTTTTTCTCGTCGGCATGCCCATTATCTTCGGCTTTGCCAACTATCTCGTGCCGCTCATGATTGGAGCGCGCGATCTCGCCTTTCCGCGGCTCAACTCCTTTGGCTTTTGGCTTAGTGTCATGGGCGGGCTGATCCTTTATTTCAGCATCATTGGCGGCATGGGCATGAGTGGCGCGGGCAGCATGCCGGATGTGGGATGGTTTGCCTACGCTCCCCTAACGAGCAAGGCATTCGCGCGGGGCAACAGCACGGATTATTGGACGATCGGTGTCTTGGTCGGTGGGTTCGGCAGTATCGCCACGGCGATAAATATCCTAACGACGATTGTTTGCCTGCGCTGCGAGGGGATGACGCTGATGAAAATGCCACTTCTCGTCTGGCTCAATCTAGTCGTCGCCGGGATGGTGCTTCTGGCCATCGGTCCATTGACCGCTGCGCAGATAATGCTTCTCCTCGACCGTTATCTCGGCGCGCATTTCTTCGACACCCAGGCGGGCGGTTCTGCGGTCTTGTGGCAGCACTTCTTCTGGATCTTTGGGCATCCCGAAGTCTACATCCTGATCATCCCGGGGTTCGCGATCGCTTCGGAAGTCATTCCGGTCTTTTCGCGCAAAGCCATTTTCGGCTACCCCGTGATGGTGGGCGCCACCGTGGCCATCGCCTTCGTCAGTTTTGGAGTGTGGGCGCATCACATGTTCACCGTTGGGATGACTTCGATCGGCAACACTTTCTTCGTCATCTCGACCATGCTCGTGGGCGTGCCTACCGGCATTAAGCTCTTCAATTGGATCGCGACGATGTGGGGCGGGAAAATCCGGCTGGCCACGCCGATGCTCTTCTGCATCGCCTTCCTTTTCCAGTTTCTCATCGCCGGACTCACCGGCATCATGCTCGCGGTTGCGCCCTTCGACTGGCAGCTTAGCGATAGCTATTTCGTGGTGGCACATTTCCATTTCGTCCTCGTGGGCAGCCTCCTCTTCACGATCTTCGCCGGAATCTACTATTGGTTCCCCAAGGTCACGGGACGAATGCTGAGCGAGAAACTGGGCAAGTGGCATTTCTGGCTCTTCTTTATCGGCTTCCATGTGACTTTCGATACCATGCACATTCCCGGTCTGTTAGGGATGCCGCGGCGTATCTATACCTATGAAGCGAGCCGGGGGTGGGGGACCTTGAATCTCATTTGCACGATTGGGGTGGCGATTCAGGCCCTCGGAATTCTCTGTTTCCTCGCCAACATCCTCTCCTCGCTCCGGAGCGGAAAACGCGCGGGTCGCGATCCCTGGGATGCCTGGACGCTCGAATGGTCCACCACGTCGCCGCCGCCGGAATTCAACTTCAGTAAGTCTCCCGTGGTTAAGAGCCGCCGCCCGCTCTGGGACCTAAAGCATCCCGGCGACCCGGATTGGAAATACGAATAGCCGCGACCCACATTCATGACTACTGCGACCATTACCCTGAGACCGGAAGAAAGCACCACCAACCCGGATCGAGGTCGTGTTGGCATGTTCTGTTTGATCGCGGCAGAGAGCGCCATTTTTACGATTTTCGTCGTCGCCTACCTTTTCTACCTCGGTCAAAGCGTGAGCGGTCCGACTCCAAGACAGGTCCTAAGGCTTCCGATTCTAAACAGCATTTGCCTGATCTCGAGCAGTCTGACGATCATGCTCGCGCTCCGAGCCTTGGGCAAAGGTGCACGCGGAACGTTTCTTTTCTGGTGGACCGCCACGATCGCTCTCGGGGGTTACTTCCTTTTTGGGACCGGCGTGGAATGGAAACGTCTGATTTACTCCGAAGGATTAACTATCCAAACGAATCTCTTCGGCACAACCTTCTACTCGCTGGTCGGCCTTCACGCCTTCCACGTTCTCGTCGGTTTGGTGATGCTTCTCATCGTGCTCTTCCTGGCCCTGACTGGCGCGGTGAAAAAGGAGCACACTGCGCGCGCGGAAATTCTTTCGCTCTACTGGCATTTCGTGGACGCGATCTGGGTTGTTGTTTTCACCGTTGTTTATGTGCTCGGCCGCTGACTGCAAATAACACTAAGATGAACTCGGCAAACAAAGAGTCAGGGAATGAGACGGTTCAGGTTCCCGCGACAGAAGGATGGCCGGTGGTCGCGGCCTTTGGGGTTTCCCTCCTTTGGGCGGGCCTTCTCACCCACTGGATGGTGAGCATGCTTGGGGCACTCTGTTTCATCGCTGGATTGGCAAATTGGTTTCGCGAAGTCCTGCCGCGTGAGTTGCATGAGACTCTGCCCGTGCCGCCGGAGCCTGTGGAAGCAGTCGGTGCCGAGCCGCGAAGTGAGGTATTTGCAACCCGGGGAAGAGGGGAACCGGGCGCGCTTGCCGCTCAAGATTTATCCCTACTCCGCTGGGGTTCTAGGCGGACTGGCGGGGGGCGCGGCCATGTTCGTCCTCGCGGTCATTTACGGCCTGGTTTACCACCACAGCATCTGGTATCCGGCCAACCTGCTCGCTGCCGCCGGCTCATCGAGCATCGCATCGATGAGTTATGAACAGCTTCGCGCCTATAGCGGCTTGGGCGTCATCCTCGCGACGATCATTCATCTCACCGGCTCGGTCCTCGTCGGGCTTCTTTATGGCATCGCGTTGCCCATGGTTCCGCGTCGCCCGATTTTCTTCGGCGGAGTCATTGCACCGTTGCTTTGGTCCGGGTTCTTGTATTCCGCCATGGGAATCATCAATCCGACGTTGGCTGATCATGTCGATTGGTTCCGGTTTGTCCTCGCCCAGATCGTATTCGGCGTCGTCGCCGGCTTGGTGGTGGTAAAACATGCGCGCATTTACACCCTGCAATTTGTTCCCGTCGCGCAACGAATGGGCTTGGAAGCAGCCGGCATTTCGGAAGAGAAGGGTGGGGAGGATTCCAAGTGATGAAGGCGCGTCTCTTTTCCGTCCTATCTGTTATACCCCTGTCATTGTTGCTCAATTGCGGCTGCGGTCGTCTCCCGGGAAAGCCCACGCCCGCCGAGGTGCCAATCATACCGAAAGAGGTGCGCAATTTTGCCGAACTCTACAGGCTGAACTGCGCCGGCTGCCACGGTCTGGAAGGGAAAGGCAACGGTGCGCTGGCCCTGGCAAACCCGGTTTATCTCGCAATCGTGAGCGACGACACCCTGCGGCGCGTGACGGCAGAGGGTGTCCCGGGAACGCTCATGCCGCCGTTTGCCCAGAGTGCCGGTGGCGATTTGGTTGACGCGCAAGTTGAAGTTCTTGTCCGCGGTATCCGCGGTTGGGCGAAACCGGACGCTTTACAAGGTGTAACTCCGCCGCCCTATGCCGCGACCGCAAAGGGTGATGCGGAACGCGGGAGCGCAGCTTTTGCAACCGCGTGCGCCTCGTGTCACGGAGCGGATGGCAAAGGTAGCGCCACGAGCGGCTCGATCGTCGACGGATCCTTTCTTGCCCTGGTCAGCGATCAAAACTTGCGCACGACCGTGATCGCCGGACGCCCCGATCGGGGCCATCCCGACTGGCAACATTGCGTGCCCGGTCGCGCCCTAACCGACTCGGAAGTAACGGACGTGGTAGCGTGGCTCGCCTCGCACCGCCGCCTGACCCCGGGTCAGCCTTATCCCACTTCGCAAACAAAACCATAAACTCCAAACGAGGAGAACGCTCATGCCCGAATCCAGTCCTGACAGCAAATCCGAAGAACCAAAATCCACGGCGCCCGCCGTCAGGAAGCTTTCACGCCGTCAGATGCTCGGAGTCCTGGGCGTTGGCATTAACGCCCTGGCGGGGGCGATGATCGCAATTCCCATCATCGGTTACATCCTCGCGCCCGCGAGCCGCCGCCACATGAACAAGGACCTCAAGTGGGTCTCGTTAGGGGAACTGACGAAGTATCCCGTGGGCCAAACACGGTTCGCGACCTATCGCAATCCCACTTCGGTGCCGTGGGATGGCGACACTGCCGATGTGGCGTGTTGGGTGCGGCGGATGAGCGCGGACCAGTGGCAGGTGTTTGCGGTCAACTGCGCGCATCTTGGTTGCCCGGTCCGATGGTTTCCGCAATCCGGTCTCTTCATGTGTCCCTGCCACGGCGGGGTTTACTATGCCGACGGCTCGCGGGCTTCGGGCCCGCCGCCGCGCGGACTTTACACCTACGATTACAAGATGGAAAACGGCGAACTTTGGATCAAAGCCGGCCAGATGCCGACACTCTCCGACATGCCCAGCGTGGCTACGGTAGGGAAAATCAAAGGCGATCCATGCGCCTGATTGAAGGGCTCAAGAGCGTTGGCGCATGGTTTGACGCGCGCCTCCAGCTCGGCAAGACGGTGCGGGAAGCAGCGACCCACAGAGTGCCGCGTCGCAGCGCGAGCTGGGCCTACGTCTTCGGCAGCGCCAGTCTTACTCTGCTCATCGTGCAAGTCGTCACCGGTATCTGCCTGGCGCTTGTCTATGTGCCGGCCGCCGATGGCGCATGGGGCAGCCTGGAGCACCTCAACCAGGTGCAGACTTTCGGCTGGTTCATCCGCGCGCTCCACGGCTGGGGCTCAAACTTCATGGTCGCGATGGTCCTCCTTCACATGTGTCAGGTGTTCCTCTTTGGCGCCTTCAAGTATCCGCGTGAACTGACCTGGATGGTCGGTGTGCTCCTCCTCGTCCTCACTCTCGGCATGGCCTTCACCGGCGAGGTGATGCGTTTCGATCAGGACGCCTACTGGGGGCTCGGCATCGGCGCGGCGATCATGGGCCGCGTCCCGCTCATCGGGGGACAGCTCGTCAAGCTTATGCTGGGCGGTCCGATCATCGCCGGCGAAACGCTCTCACGCTTCTTCGCCCTTCACGTTTTTGTTATTCCCGGGATGCTCCTCGCCTTTGTCGGCGTCCATCTGCTCATGGTGCTCAAACTCGGCATCAATGAATGGCCGGTCCCGGGTCGTCTCGTGAAACGCGAGACGTATCTCAAGGAATATCACGAAGAAACAGAGAAGGAGGGGGTTCCCTTCATCCCCGATGCTTTTCGCAAGGACCTCGTCTTTTCCGGCGTCGTCATCCTCGCGCTTGTCGTTTGTGCCGCGCTCTTTGGTCCGTTTGGACCCAATGGCCCGCCCGACCCGACCGTCGTCCAGACTTCGCCCGTGCCCGATTTCTTTTTCCTCTGGCTTTTTGCGGCGCTCGCCCTTTTGCCGCCAAACATGGAGACCTTTCTCCTCCTCGTCGGTCCGGTCGTTGCCATAGTTCTTCTCATCTTATTGCCGCTTATCTCCGGAACGGGGGAAAAAAGCTGGCTCCGCCGGCCGGTGGCGGTTTTGATCATGCTGATCATCATTGTCGCGCTCGCTGCGACCACTCAACTTGGGATCAAGGCCAGGTGGTCGCCGCAGATGGACGCGTGGAGTAGCGCCCCGGTGCCGGAGAAGTTTCTTAAGGGTCGCACCGCCGGTTGAACTTCAGGGCGCGATTGTGATTCAAGCCATGCAATGTCGCAATTGTCACGCGCTCGGCGGCCTGGGCGGCCAGCGCGGTCCGGCGCTTGACGACGTTGCTACTCGATTGACTGAGGACCAACTATTCCGGCAGGTCATCCAGGGCGGTGGAAACATGCCGGCCTACGGCAAGAACCTCAGTCCTCCGCAGGCCACTGCTCTCGTCTCGTTTCTCAAAACCCTGCATTCCCCCGGACAACGGCCGGCGGAGAACGCCGCCCTTGTCAGCACGTCCTCTGTGCCGAAAGGACCGTGACCAGAAATGTCTCCCACCGCTCAAGCGGTTCTTGCCTCGTGGTCGCTTGATCCGAAGCTCGCCTTCGGGCTGATCGTTCTGGTTCTGGTCTATTTGCGCGGATGGCGCGTCCTGCACCGGGTCATCCCCATTCGATTTCCAGTCTGGCGGCTGGTCGCGTTCCTCGCCGGACTCGCTGCGTTTTGCGTGGCTATTGCATCGCCGCTTGATGCCTTTTCCGGTCTGCTCTTGTCCGCCCACATGGTGCAACATTTTCTCCTCATGTTCGTCGCCCCGCCGCTCATTCTTTTGGGCGCGCCTTTCCTGCCGCTGTTGCGCGGACTGCCGCGTGGCTTCGTCCACGATGGACTCGGGCCGTTCCTTACCTGGCCAGTCTTGCGTCGCTGCGGCAATACACTTACCCATCCCGCGGTTTGCGGCCTGGCTATGGTCGTTAGTCTGGGCGGATGGCATTTGCCTGCCGCTTTCGATCTCGCCCTGCGTTCGCCCGACCTGCACAAACTCGAGCACGCCTGCTTCTTTGGCACTTCATTACTTTTTTGGTGGCCGGTCGTGCGCCCATTCCCGAGTCGTCCACACTGGCCGCTTTGGGCGATTCCCCTTTACCTCCTGGCAGCTGATGTCGTGAACACCGTCCTCTGCGCCATCCTGACTTTCTCCGGCCGCCCGCTCTATTCGGCTTATGAAACCGTTCCGCGTCTCTTCGGCTCAACCGCCTTGAGTGATCAGGTCGCAGCCGGGGTCATCATGTGGATACCTGGTTCGATCATATTTCTCGTCCCCGCTACGATCCTGGCAATCCAGTATCTCTCACCCGGACGCGCGCTCCTGAGTCCGGTCCGATTGGGGGTTCCATCTGCCCGTACCTTCGCGCAAACCGGCATCGCCGTTGCCTGCGTCGCGCCGATTTGATCTTCTGGCTACACCGATTCTCGGCCGTCTTTTCCGTGCGCGTTTGGGCCGGCGCGCGATGCAAACGGGACTCCTTCTTATCGCGCTTGGCGTCATCGCTGACGGCCTCTTCGGTTCGCAGGTCAGCGCAGGAAATCTCGCCGGCGTGTTCCCGTGGATTTACTGGCGCGGGCTTACCGTGGTTGTTCTGCTCGTGGCCGGAAATTTTTTTTGCATGGCGTGTCCGTTCATGTTGCCGCGGGAGCTGGGGCGATGGCTTGGGCTGGGAGGGCGCCCCTGGCCGCGTGCGCTGCGCTCCAAATGGCTCGCCGTTGTTTTGCTCGCGCTTTTTTTCTGGGCTTACGAGGCCTTTGATCTATGGAGCAGGCCGGCATCGACGGCCTGGCTTATCATCGGATATTTCTTCGCGGCCTTCGTTGTCGATGCGTTCTTTCGCGGCGCCAGCTTTTGCAAATACGTTTGCCCTATCGGTCAGTTTCAATTTGTCTCCTCGCTCGTCTCACCACTCGAAGTAAAGGCGCGCGCGCCGGCTGTTTGTGCTAACTGTAAGACTCATGATTGCCTGCGCGGTAATGAGCAGAACCGCGGTTGCGAAACGGACCTCTACATCCCGCGCAAAGCCGGCAATCTTGATTGCACTTTTTGCCTCGATTGTGTGCGGGCATGTCCGCACGACAACATCGGGCTACTTCTCACCGCGCCCGGGGCAGACCTGATCCGTGATCCGGTGCGCTCATCTCTGGGGCGTTTGTCGCGTCGGCTGGATATTGCAGCCCTCGCGCTCCTGCTTGTTTTCGCGGCCTTTGCCGGTGCCGCGGCGATGGTCGACCCAGTGGCTCAGTGGAAGAATCATCTTTTGCGATGGGGCGCCTTTCCGGGTGTTCCGTTTACCATCCTTTTCTTTGTTACTTCTCTTCTTTTGCTTCCCCCCATTGTCCTTGGCGGCACCACCCTCGTTGGTCGTTTTGCGAGCGGAGTCAGGACTCCGGTGCGCGAACTTCTTTGTCGATTTTCTCTCGCGTTGGTTCCGCTTGGGACCGCAATGTGGGCTTCACACTTTCTCTTTCATCTCCTTACAAGTTACGGCGCTGCCTGGCCGGCTTTACAACAAGCTGCCCACCATTTGCGCATTTACTCACTAGACAGCCAGCACTGGGCCATGTCGCCGCCCGGTTTCGACGCGACTACGCTTCTGGGTCTCCAAATCGTGCTTCTCGATGCCGGGCTCCTCCTCACGCTCTACGTCGGCTGGCGGATTGCCCGGCGATGTGCCCTCAAGATTCGGCCCGCGCTTGTGCTTCTCGCGCCGTGGGCCTGCGCCGCTCTTGCGCTCTATGCCGGCGGTATCTGGATTTTCCTTCAACCAATGCCGATGCGCGGAATGGTCGTGACTGCGATACTCCGATGAGACGCCTGGGCTTGTTCTTGATCGTCGCCATTGCCTTGAGCCCGCGTTTGATGCAGGCCGACGGAGGCATTGTGCGCGCTCGTGAAACGCAGGGCCCATTTGTTATCACGATCTTCGCCCCTGCTAAAGTTTTCACGGCCGCGCCCACGGAGGTTAGCGTGATGGTTCAGGACCGCGCAACCAACCTGGTCGTGACGGACGCCGCCGTGGCACTCAGCTTGGTCCGGCCTGACGAGTCAATAGGACAGTTCGATGCGAGCGCGGTCGCGTCTATGACTGGTCAGGCGATGCGCGCAGATTCGAAGACGATGGACAAGCTGTCGATCATTCGCGTCACTCGCGGCCAGGGAGCGAACAAACTTCTCTACAGCGCAA
This sequence comes from uncultured Verrucomicrobiae bacterium, assembly GCA_963720895.1. Taxonomy (GTDB): domain Bacteria; phylum Verrucomicrobiota; class Verrucomicrobiia; order Chthoniobacterales; family UBA10450; genus Palsa-1392. The sequence goes on along the minus strand of CAVRGZ010000004.1, from coordinate 201,962 downwards.
GGGTAGCTTTCCCAATAACGGGGGATTGGCGTCTTCATGTTTCAGTCCAGCGTGATCAAAACGAAGCGACCGTCGACTGCATTTTGCCCGTCGCCCATCCAGCAGGGCGTCTTGCCGCCCTTTGGCCCTGTCTCGCGGCAATTCCTATTGCTATCGCGCTCTTCGCGTTAAACCAATGGCTACGGCGTCGCTCTGCGATTTCGATTTCGATTCAATCCGCGCAAATGACATCCTGAAGCCTACGACATGGCGACCATAGCCGAACAACAACGCATCGAGGACGATACTAGCCGCCGCGCGGACTGGAAACGCTGGGGTCCCTACCTGTCCGAGCGTCAATGGGCCACAGTCCGCGAGGATTATTCCGCGGGAGGCGAGTGCTGGGATTATTTTCCTCACGATCACTCCCGCAGCCGCGCTTATCGCTGGGGCGAGGATGGATTGCTCGGACTAACCGACCGGGAGTGCCGCCTTTGCTTTGCCCTCGCGCTTTGGAATGGGAAGGATCCAATCCTTAAGGAACGGCTGTTTGGGCTTACTGGTCCGGAAGGCAACCACGGGGAAGACGTAAAGGAACAGTATTTTTATCTCGCGGCCACGCCGACCTATTCATACGCGAAGGCGCTTTACAAATATCCACAGGCGGAGTTTCCCTATACCTGGCTGGTGGATGAAAACCGCCGGCGCGGCAAACTCGACCCGGAGTTTGAATTAGTCGATACCGGTATCTTTAACGAAAACCGCTATTTCGATGTCTTTGTCGAATATGCCAAGAATTCGCCCGACGACATCCTGATTCGCCTCACCGTCGCCAACCGTGGACCGGAGGCTGCGACTCTGCATCTGCTTCCCAGCGTCTGGTTCCGCAACGACTGGTCGTGGGGCAAGATAGAAGAGGGTTCCAGTTTCAAACCCGGCATTGCCTTGGAAGCACCCGATCGTCTTTCGCTCAACCAGGAAAGCCTCGGCCGCTTTTCCCTTCGCGCCGGCCCCGATCCTTCAGGGCGCCTGCCGACCGCGCTCTTTACCGAGAACGAGACAAATACGCGCCGTCTCTGGGGCATTGGTGAGCCCGGCGCTTTCGTCAAGGATGCGTTTCACGAGTATGTGATTCAGGGCAGGGGCGAGGCCGTGAACCCGGCGAACAGAGGCACGAAAGCGGCGTTGCATTACGCACTCAACATTCCGGCTGGAATGACTCAAACGATCTCATTACGTCTCTTCCCGGAAAAGGAAGAGTTAGCCGACCCGCTTGGAGCTTCATTCGATCAAACATTGGCTACTCGCGTGCAAGAAGCGGACGAGTTTTACGAATCGGTTATTCAGGCGAAAGTGGATAAGGAGGAACGTCAGGTTATTCTCCAGGCGGCTGCCGGACTTCTCTGGAGCAAGCAGTTCTATCATTACATCGTGGCGGATTGGCTGCGCGGCGATCCGGCCGGCCCGACACCGCCCTCCAGCCGGCTCATGGGACGCAACCATAACTGGTCGCATTTGTATAGCCGCAACGTGATTTCGATGCCGGATAAGTGGGAATACCCATGGTTTGCCTCATGGGATTTAGCTTTTCATGTCATTCCGATCTCTTATGTGGATCCGGAGTACGCCAAAAGACAACTCCTCCTCCTTTTACGCGAATGGTACATGCATCCAAACGGACAAATTCCCGCCTATGAGTTTGCCTTCGGCGATGTGAACCCACCCGTGCACGCCTGGGCGGCGTGGCGAATCTATAAGATAGCCGCCGCACGAGGGGCGCGCGACCGGGAGTTTCTCGAAAGGGTCTTTCAAAAACTTCTCTTGAACTTCACCTGGTGGGTCAATCGCAAGGATGTGAATGGCGAAAACCTCTTCTCTGGCGGATTCCTCGGGTTGGACAATATCGGCTTGTTCGATCGCTCCAAGCCGCTCCCCGACGGTGGCAGCCTGCGGCAGGCCGATGGCACCGCGTGGATGGCGTTTTATTGCGGTACGATGCTGAGCATGGCGCTCGAACTGGCAAAGGGTGACGGAAGACAGCTTGATTTGGCTTACGAAGACATGGCGTCCAAGTTCTTCGAACATTTCGTTCAAATCATCGACGCCATCAATCACCTGGGCGGAACCGGACTGTGGAATGCGGCCACTGGGTTTTACTACGATCAGCTGCAGGTCGACGGAAGAGTCATTCCCTTGGAAGTACGGTCGGCGGTCGGTCTGCTTCCCTTGATCGCAGTGGAAGTTCTGCAGCAGTCAACCATTAAGAAGCTACCGGGCTTTTATCGCCGTTTCCGGTGGTTTATGGAGCATCGTCCCGAACTCGCCAGAAACATCACCGAAGCCGCCGGTAACGACCTCATTCTCCTCGCCATCCCGGCTCGCGAGCAGCTTGAACGGGTCTTGCGATATATGCTTGATGAAGATGAGTTCCTCTCTCCGCACGGTCTGCGATCAGTCTCGAAATTCCACGAGCAGCATCCCTGTATCTTTAACGCAGGCGGTTCTGAGCATCGCGTCGATTATGAGCCGGCGGAATCCACTACCGGCCTCTTTGGCGGCAACTCCAATTGGCGCGGACCGGTTTGGTTCCCGACCAACTTTCTCCTTCTTGAGGCGCTCGAACGCTATGACCATTTTTACGGCGACAGCCTGCAAGTCGAGTGTCCCACTGGCTCGGGCCATCTGCTGAATCTGCGCCAGGTTGCCCTCGAACTCAGTAGCCGCCTCGCCGGCCTCTTCCTTCCGGATGCAAACGGCCGGCGTCCCTGCAATGGTGATGATCCGCGTTTCGCGACCGATCCGCATTGGCGAGATCTAGTGCTCTTTAACGAATATTTTCACGGCGATACCGGTCGCGGTCTTGGAGCCAGCCATCAGACCGGCTGGACTGCGCTGGCAATCAGGTGCATCGCCGATGTCGCCAGAGAACGCGGCAAGAAGTAATTCGGAAGGAGCGTGCTTCCGCACGGCATCTGTTTAGCGTCCGTAACTCCGCTCACGCAGATCGCGGAACGAGTCGCGCAGCGATCTCAGGAAGATAACCCGGCACTTCAGTGCCGAGTCTGCGCAATAAAACCCCCTCCCGCGAAGCGCCGGTTGAAGACACAGAACCGGTCGTCAGCCGTCGCGCCGCGACGAAAAAACTTCAATTCGAGCGATCCCGGCCCTGAAGATGTCGACCTTTTGCTCGATGATTAGTGGCTCGCTGAGATTCCTAAGAGACATCAAGCCATCTCATAGATAATGATGCCACGTGTTCGCCCTGAAGAAGGCATCGATCATGAGCACGAACGCGAAGGAAAAGTCTGGCGATATTATGGCGACTCAGTAGGGAAACCCGAGACCCATGTAGAAAAGATTGCCTTCTCCGCTCTTCCCAAGGTCGAAGCTGACGACCGTGGAAACATTCCAGCTCAAGAGAAAGCCAACCCCGCCTGAAACTTTCCAGTTCTTGAAGGAAGTGTCCCCGACGCTGCTGAACACGCTGCCGGAATCGACAAAGGCAGTGGCGCCATAAGCCAGGTTCTGGTTCCAGAGAGTTGATTTCGCAAAGAACCAGCGAGCGGCAACACTGGCCGCGGCCACGTCGTTCCCAACGAATCGGTTGTTCTGGAAACCGCGCAGACTATCAAACCCGCCCAGCCACTCGCTCGTGGTCTCCACTTCAGGTGCCTGCGAGAGGATGTAGAACGGAGTGTTGGACGTTTGTGCGAGGTAACCAAGCCGGCCGGCCAGGACGAGGCGCGTCTTGGGAAACGGGCTGTAGAAACCACGCGCTTCCAGCTTGAATTGCCCGTAGTTTTCGATCGAGCCGAAGGCCTTGAGCGAGGTCCGTCCGATCGCCTGCAGGAAGATCCCATTGGAGGGGTTCGGGGCGAAGTCTCTCGTATCATAGGTCAGACCCAGCCTGACTGAGTTATCCCAACCACCGTTAAAACCCTTGATCCGCCCGGCGTTTTGATCTGCGCGCAGATGCGTTGGCTGAATGACCGCGCCGTCATGGGTCTCGCCGGTGTAATCGCCGATGTCGTAGTAGGCCACCTGGAGGCCAATCATCGGTCGAAGAATTCCGCCGAGAGTGTCGCGTTGCACACTGAAATCAGCGAAAACCTGTTGCTGCCGGTATTCGTCGTAGGAACGATAGGTTTGGCCGTCGTGGACCTGATTGATCGCGCTCAGAAAGTTCTCGTATTTGTCGTAGGTCTGATTGGAGCCGGGGAAACTGAGGGGAGCCAGGGTCGACGGGCCGACGCCGAAATAGTTTGTAAAATCATTCTTTACGAATTGCGCGGTTCCGTAAAGGTGCCATGGCGATTCGTTGAAATTTGGCGCATCAAAAATGAAACGAACCTGTCCAGCGCCTCCTGTGGAATAGGCCGCCGAGAGCGCTAATTTTCGTTCGTAGGAATTGTAGCGGAAGAAGGGACTGTTTTTCGGACCGTCATTGAAGACATTGACTGTGGCTCCAATATTAAAAAGCGTATCGGGATCGTAACCAATGATCGGAAAGCCGATCCAGTAAGTTCCTTCTTTCTTCTGATCGAGAAGTTCCGCCGGTATCTCCTTTCTGGCGCTGATAAACTCCGGCACTTGGGACCGGTCTTCCACGTTTTTCCCGGTGCTGGCGTCGTCGCCCGCCATCGCAGCGGAAGCAAGCAGACTGAGTAGCGCGGTGAGGAAAATCGCCATCCGACACGCAACGTGGAGGACGAAAATGCGGAAGCAGGAATTTGAAGGGAGAAAAGTCGCCAGCACGTTCTTGGTTTGGTTATTGTTTATGGTTGTTGAATACTCCACAGATTTCACAGATTCAGGGAAGCTCGCCAATGGGCTTCTCTGTGAAAATCTGCGAAATCTGCGGATAAAATCGTCTCCGGCAGTTTCTTCACCAGTCTACTAGATTTTTGCTTTCAAGCCCGCAATTTTGTCCTTGATGCGACCTGCCACTATTTTCTTGGCAAACGACAACAGAATGAGGGCCAGACCGGTAAGCAAAACCTGCAAAGCGAGCAGGGTGCTGATGCCAATCGCTCCGGTCCCGAGGTGGAAAACCATCATGAGGGCCGCGACCACCGATAACACGCCGGCAATGATCATCGCCCATCCGAACGAGCTTCGACTTCTGAGCGACCACCCCGATTCCACAAGGTGCAGGCCGGTCAGGAGCATCCACCACCCAAAGACGACCGTAAGTATCTTCATGGTGGCGAGCAATTTCAAAAGCATAAGCAAACCGAAAGCAGCGGTCAGACTGCTCCAGAGAAGGGACATTCCCTCGCGCTCCGTCTTTTCCGTGGCCAGCCAGGCAATGATCCCGAGGAGCCCGGACGCCAGGACCAATATTCCAAACCAAAGCGAGATGCCGGCCAGGACTTCAAGCGGGTTTTGGAAAATGTAAAAGGCGAGGATGACCAGCAAAATGCCCTGCGCCAGGATCAACCACCATTTTCTGAATAGGAGTTTTAACATGGGGTGCTCGCTCTAATGCGGTCAGTCCGGGATAAACCAAAGACGGAGCCGCTTCATAATGCGGTCTGACACCGGACTACGGATTCAATGATTTGATGGTTTCCGCTCCTTTCATCGAAAACGTTGTGACGAAATTGGCGTCGAGGTTCATTTTCATTAGATCGACCGAGCGGATTTCGCTGTTCTCGTAGGTTCGGAAATAATAGCGTCTGGCCTTGAGATCGCTCGCCGCAGTCCAGAGGGTGTAGTCAGCGAGGAGATTGCCGTGGTCATCCTTCTCGTGCTCGCGCACGGCGCCTTTCGGGATGTCGAACTGGTTCAAAATGTGGAAGGCTTGCAGCACAGCGTCGTCTTCGGTTTTGATGAGATAGGGCTGGACTGATTGGCTGAAGGCCACAGCCCGGACGAAACGGGAAGGCGGCGTAAAGTCACCGGGCAGACCGAGCATGCCAGCGCCCATCCCTGTCGGTTTTAGTTTGACTGTCTCAAGCTCAATCGGCGGAGGGTTGTGCATCGAGAAATTCAGGTAATTACGCAAGTTCGTCATTTGCCAGTCGAATGTTGGGACATTGGTAATCACACCCAGCGGGTCGTCGTGGACGTTGAGCTTGCCGTCGACATACTCGATTACGATGCTCTTTCCGGTGCTGTCGTGAACAACGTAGTGGACCTCGAGAACGATTTTCCATGCATCGAGAACGACGGCAGGAACGACAAGATCCTGTAGCCCGGCCTTCACTTCGTCAACGCTGGCACAGTTATCCAAAATCCAGGAAACGAGTTGGTAGGAGGCGAGGGTTTTGTCCGCCTCGGCTGCCGTGTAAGGCATGTAACCGGCCGCCCCGGAAAAGTAAAACATACCCGCGGCCAGGCCTTTTTCGTTGAGCCCATCGACGAGGACAGGCAGATCGAGGCCGTTGGCTCCAACGCTGGCGTATTTCGACTTCCATTTCAGGCCTTCCTGACCGTCGGGTGTGACGCCGCTACGAGCAAAACCGCGTGGGCTAACCATGATCTCGGAATGGATATCGATCGCGAATTCCATGGTTCGCGCGGGGACGACGCTACCGTCGCCGGCGATAAGGCGAATGCCGGTGCAGGCTCGCGCGGAATTGCCGAAGAACGCGCTAAGAGCGGCAGCAATAAGAAGGATCTTAGCCAAATTGCAGCATTTCTTTTTGCGGCATCGCAATGGCATTGTTGTTAGCGGTGATTGTGGCAGGACCCACGATCAGGTGCCCGATCGCGAGGAGAGCGAGGACGCTCGTGAATCTTAATAACTTTTTCCTGTCTTCAATTTGGATTGGCTGGCGCGGTGGCAGTTGGGTTGGCCGGCGCGGGAATAGGCACCACCCTGTCATCCAATGACAGGACATAAGCAACGATCGCAATCAGCATCAGGACCACCGCGACGATGAATCGCCAGTCCTGATGAAGTCTTTTTTTGGGAAAATCGGAGGCGTGGTGATGGCTCATAAGAATGAAGACAAGCTGCGGTTATTATTGAAAAGAAGAGAGCGAGGGAACCAAGTTCCCTCTTATCATTCTCTTCCTACCGCGTTTTTTTGTTTACCTGCCGGAGCGGTCGGTCCTGGATTACCGGATCGGCGAGAACTTGAACTTCTGTCCGCCGACTGCAGCCTTTACCATCGCTCCGCTCTGAGGCAGGGTGAAGACCGCCACGCCTTGGTCATATTTGGCATTTGCCGCTACGCCTGACGCGGCCATCGACGCCTTGGCGGTAGCAGCCATCGTGAACTCGGCCTGTTTGAAGTTCGCCATCGCGGCGTTCGTTTCGAAGAAAACGACTTCCGAGAACCTGCCGCCTCCGGCCTGCGCCCCAATGCTGACTTCAGACATGGTCACTTTGCCGGTGACTGTGCCTTTCTCGTAGACCAGCCCATCGCCGTGCTCACCGCCGATGATCAACCCGCCTTCCCCGACGGAGGGAAGGATGACGTAGCCGGCGGAGTTTTCGAAGAACCTGGACAGGCCGGGGTCCGCCGCCTTGAAGTTTTGCCTGGCTTCCGCCGACTTGGCTTTCAAATCTCCGGCTTGAGCAGTGAAGGTTGCGGCCAGCGCCAGCGTGAGCAGGGCGGCGATTTTCGTGATGCGAAGTCTGTGAATCATAGTTTCCTTTTTGTAGTGGTTAATGTTTGTCTGTTGAATTGTGTTCTGCCGCCAAAGCGTTGCAATCGGATTGCTGAATCTGGAATCGGACAGATCGTTGTTGATATCAGGCCGGCGAGCGGGAATCCAGAACTTTCGCACTTATTCCATCAGGGGCAGAGGAGAAGCGTCCCCGGAGGTGTCCGCCGATTTTGAATTATTTCGCACCGTTTGGGTCCAAGGATTCCACGAGGCTGATCAGATTTTGCGGCCGCACGCGCATGATGCCGTGACGAGGAGCATCGAGGTCGGCGATGAACATGAATGCGATCGAGGCGCCGAGAGGTAAAATGGGAAGCAGTTTCGATCCCGCGCTGGCGCTTTTCAGGCCATAGCCGATGAGCAAGCTGCAGCCGACCGCCATCGCGACCAGGACAGTCCAGGCCGCCGGTGGGATTCGGTTCCAGTATGCAGCCTGGGTGTAACTCTGCGAATTCAAGACATCATTCATGCCCGCCACGGCTAGCGCGACGACGGGTGTGGGCTGCGCCGCGGCCGGAGCACGGATCGCGGACCACAACTCATTCTGCAACTGTGCGGTTCGAGCTTCGATCCGTTGAAACTCTTGTTCAGAGTGAGCCAGATAGAACAAAATCCGCTGATCAAGATATTTTTTAAGCAGGGCCTGGATGTTTGCCGCATCGGTGTCAGGCAGCAACTGAGCCCGGACGTACTCCGTTCCGATCGCGTTTGCTTCGCCCTCTTCAAAGGTCTTACGCAGGTCGTAGCGGCCGATGGCCATGGAAAAACTGAACCCGATAAGAAGAGCGAGAAGGGTCAGCATTCCTGCCAGGATAAAGCCAAAATCCTGGCGTGAATCTTCGTCCAGAGCCCGCTTCTTTCGGAGCAAGGACCACCCGATCCAACCCGCGAGCCAAAGGGTAAGGAAAGAAAGAACAAAGAAAAGAAGAGGATAATGGGTCAGCGAGCTCATTTACTTTTGGCTTGTTCCTGCCGGTTCTGACTGCTGCATAGACCTTGTGGATGCAGAGCGGGCATCGTTATTCTGAACATGAAGTACAAGTATCTCTCATTAGCCCTGGCTGGAGTCGCGCTTTCGGGGCCGCAGGATCAGCTCATCGATCGATAGGCGGCCCGGACCAATGAGCCGCACGATCGATGTTGTGGCGAAAAACGAAACTCGAATCCCCGGTCGGTTGAGCGGCGGAATAATACGTTTGTCTCCGTTTTCTCCTGTGCAAATCGCATCAAATCCCGAGCGCGTTCCTGCCTTGGGTCTCCCCTTCCGCGTTTCGTTAGTCCTTGCTCGTGCTTTCCGTGAGCAGCTGCATCGCGCTGTCGAGGCTGAAGCTGCCGGCCTTCTGGCTTGGCGGGAATTCTTTGAACGATGCGAGAAATTGCCCGACGTATTGCTGCGCCGGGACCAGGACGAAGGCGTGATCGACCCGCCACTTCCCATAACTGATGCTCTCGTGGTCGGCGATCTCGAAAGGATCGGAGCGCAGATTAAACAACTTGGGAAAGCGGAGGGGCACGAAGGGATCCTGCCAGACATCCAGACCGATGGCGCGCTGTTCGGCAAAGACGATTTTGTATTGCTGGTAACGCAGTCCGACGAGTGAGCCGTCGTCGTTGAAGTAGAAGAACTCCTTGCGCGGCGAAGGCGCCTTGCCGGCCAGCATGTCGGCCATGTTATAGCCGTCGAGATGAACCTTGAACGTTTTGTCACCGACCTTCATTCCCTTGAGTAACTGTTCCTTGACGTCGGGCACGCCGGCGGCCGCGAGGAGCGTGGGGAGCATGTCTTCGTGTGAAAAGATGTCGTTGAAGACGGTGCCGGGCTTGATCACACCGGGCCAGCGGATCGCGCAGGGCACGCGGTAGGCCCCTTCCCAGTTGCTCGCTTTTTCGTTGCGGAACGGTGAGGTGCCACCATCCGGCCAGGAGAATTTCTCCGCCCCGTTGTCAGTCGAATACATCACGATGGTGTTGTCATCGAGACCGAGTTCTTTCAGCTTGTCGAGAATCTGGCCGACATCGCTATCGTGCTCGAGCATCCCGTCGGGATAGACACCAAGGCCGGTCTTGCCTTCCCATTTCGGGCTGAGATGCGTCCAGATGTGCATCCGGGTGGCGTTCCACCAGAGGAAGAACGGCTTGTCCGCCTTCTTTGCGTCGGTCATGAAACGCAGCGCCTGGCTGGTGAATTCGTCGTCCACCGTTTGCATCCGTTTCGTGTCCAGCGCGCCGGTGCTCTCGATCTTTTGCGTGCCGTCCGGGTTCGCCCAACTATGGATGACGCCGCGGGTGCCATACTTCTTGCGCAGTTCCGGATCCTTGAAATAATCGGGGTTCTCCGGCTCTTCCTCGGCGTTCAAGTGATAGAGCGAGCCATAAAACTCGCCGAAGCCGTGCGCCGTGGGCAAATGCTCGTCACGATCGCCAAGATGGTTCTTGCCGAACTGTCCCGTGATGTAGCCCTGAGCCTTGAGCAACTCGGCAATCGTCACATCCCGGGCCTGCAAACCTTCCTTCGCGCCCGGAAGCCCGACCTTGAGCATGCCGGTGCGGAAACCCGACTGGCCAGTGATGAAGCAGGAGCGCCCCGCGGTGCAGCTCTGCTGGCCGTACCAGTCGGTAAAGAGGCCACCTTCCTTGGCGATGCGATCGATGTTCGGCGTCTTGTAACCCATCATGCCCTGATTGTAAGCGCTGATATTCCAGTAGCCGATGTCATCGCCCCAGAGGATTAGGATATTGGGTTTCTTGCCTGCGGCTTGCGAGGAGGCCGCCGCGATGAGCGCCAGCCCAAGGGCGAGCGCGAATAGGTGTCTTATTGGTTTCATTGTTTTTTTTCTGTGATCCTCTATCCGTGGCGCAGTTTGATTAGACTATCAGCGACAAGCAAGTGCGTTTTGCGGCCTTGAGGAATGCAGTCCGCGCATTTCACAATCGACGCGATAAAGCGCGCTTAGTTTCCAGTGAGAATGCGTGTCAGCCTATTTCACGTTACTGGCGGGTTCGGTCGTCGTGGTTTTCAAATACTCGTCCAGCGGTATCAGCAGGTTTTTGGATTTCTCCAGCTCATCCGATAGCTTCTGGGCGGCGGCGACCATTTCGGCGGTCAGACCCTTCGTCGCTGCAATGTTCATTTTGGCATTGTTTTCGGGTGAACCGTCCATGGTCGCTGACTGGAGGAGCAAAGCCAGACCGGCGATTTTGTCAGCTTTTACGCCATCGCCGCGCAGATACAGCATGCCGAGATTGCCGATGGCGAGCGCATCGCCCTGGGCCGACGCCTTGCGATACCACTGATTGGCTTGCGCAAAATCAACCGCACAGCCGCGGCCATTTTCATAGAGCACGCCCAGATTGAATTGCGCGTTGGCATTGCCCTGCTCGGCGGATTTTCGATACCATACAACCGCTTCCTTTTCGTCCTGGGTGACCCCGATTCCTTTCTCGTAGATCAAAGCCAGATTGAACTGGCAATCGGCTTCACCCTTTTCCGCACCGGCGCGAAACTCCTTGACTGCCAGCGGAACATTTCCGGCTTCATAAGCCGCCGCGCCTTCTTCCAAACCCGCCCGGGCGGGACTTTTCAGGAGGCTGAAGGTGACCGCCAACACCAAGCTGGCAGTAGCGAAGTGAAGGGTTCGTTTCACAGTCTTCATTTGGTCCTTCGGTCTTTTCGGTGTTGAAATCGCGTGCCGCTGAAGGAAAAGCTGAAATCGGAACTTCCGGTATGCCGATAACTCAAATTTCAAGATTTCTGCGTTTAAGTCTTTTTTAACGGACCGCGTGTTTCACAATCGAAGAGCCATTTTCGTTTCTATTCCTACGGCCGTCGCACCTTGCCCATCCGCGGCGCTTGCACCGGCTCGCTGGTGAAGTCGCGGGCCGATCCTGTGAAGAACCGGCCCGCGCGTTTCACGGGCGAAACGATGGTCTAGCCGCCGCCGCTTTTGATTTGCGGCGGTTTGCTCGGATCAAGCGCTGGCACCGGGTTTTCGGGATTTTGAAGGTTTGGCCTCAAGTCGTTCGAGGCGCCGCCGGGGAATCGTTTAATGTTCGGATACTTCATAATGGATGTGTCGAAATCAATGATCACCGGATAGATCAATGACAGGACCCAACCATTGTCCTCTCCGGCGTACTGTCCGGGCGAGGATTTCGGCAGACGCGCTGCCATGGCGCCGTTGAAGACCATGTCGTATTTCTCATAAGGGTCCATGGTCAGGTTGTACAGCGAACCGATGGAACCCAGGTCCTGCTGCGGCCCCAGCCAAGTGTCCTTGGCCGTATAGGTGTATTTCCATGCAATGTGGACGTCATCGTTGGTGGGATCGCCGCCGATGTCGTAGCGCGCAGCCATGAAATTCTCGCCGTCAATGTAAATCCATGAATTCCGGGCGGAATGCTTCGCTTTCCCAAGGATGTACGCGCTGTTGTCAATGCTATCAAAATAGATCGGTTTGCCGACATTATCTTTCCATTCGCCATGCGGCGGTGGCGTAACGCCCACCATGGAAGCCAGTGTCGCCCAGCAATCAATGTGCGACATCATTTCGTCGTACACCACGCCTGCCGGAATGTGACCGGGCCACCACATGATGCCCGGCACACGCCAACCGGCTTCGAACGACGAACCTTTCTCGCCCCGGAAGGGGTGGGTGCCGGCGTCGGGATAGGCATCCTGCCACGCGCCGTTATCTGCCGTCGTGATAACGATCGTGTCGGGCGCTTCCGCGCGAATGGCGTCCATGATGCGGCCGATGTGGTCATCGAGTTCCAGCATCGAATCCGAATACCTCCCGAGTTTCGACTTACCCGCAAACTTCTTGTTGGGATTGTTCGGGTTGTGCATCTTCATGAAGTTGACATCCATGAAGAAGGGTTTGTCATTCTTGGCGTGCTGCTTGATGTATTCGATGGCACGATCCGTCTGGATCATGTCGAAATCCGCCAGGTAATCCCATGTGATATAGGGGCCTTTCTTGGCGGGCTGACCCGCGACGCCTTCCCACTCGTACATGTTCACGATGCTGAAGTATTCCTTCGAGAACTGCGGATTGTACGAGGGAAACCACGGATGAAACCATGAGTTGGTGTCAGCGTAGGTATAGACGCCCGGATAGTAAGCCCCGAATGACTTCATCTCATCGAAGCCGTGCTCGATGGGATAGCCATCCGGTTTGTCGCCGAGATGCCACTTGCCGGAGAAGTAGGTCGTGTAACCGTTCTTCTTGAAGAACTCGGCAATGGTGGGGGTCTCCTTGCGGAGATGGTTCTCGTCGCCCGGGGCCACCACAATGGAGAGAGCCGAGCGAATCGGGATGCGCCCCGTGATGAACGAGGCGCGGCCCGCCGTGCAACTGGCCTGGCCGTACCAGCTGGTGAACATCGCGCCTTCCTTGGCCATGCGATCAACGTTCGGCGTCGGATGTCCCAGGGCTTTGCCACCCAGGTAACATCCGAAATCCGCCCAGCCGGTATCGTCCTGCATCAGCATGACAATGTTAGGTCTCTTGTCTGCCGCGTGCAGAGGAACAGCGGCGCACAAAAGCGCAGCCGTGCCCGCCAGGAGCAACAAGCCGTTATTGATTGAGTTTCGTTTCATTTTTTCCTTCTGCTGGTGTTTTGGTTTTGCCTGCTGTTCCTTGTCTTTGGCTTCTCCCGTCTCGCGATTGAAGTCGCGGGCCGCTCCTTGCGAAGCGGCCCGCATGTTTCACAACCCGAAGGGCTACTGCACCGGAACGACCGGCGGCCCGACAAGGTCGCTGGATTCTCAGTGCATTCCCTGCATTACATTCCTTCACACGACTAGTCGTGTGCGGCGTTGTTCGACTCCTGCATTTCCGTAATGATCTGATCGAGGTTGTAGCTCGATGGAGTCTGCAGCGCCGGGAACTGCTTGTAGGTCATCAGTTCCTTCATCCACAGCATCTGCCCGATGGGCAGCAGGTTCCAGTCGTAGATATAAGCCGTGCTCGGCGCGGCCAGTGCGCCGCCCATACCCAGGAGGGTCAACTGATCTGCACCCACGGCATATTCGAATGGATCTCGCTTGATGTTGTCGACCTGTGTCCAGTGAAAGTTCTGGACACCCAACAAACCGCCCGTCGCATTCGACGGCGCCATGGCGTAGTAGAACTTCCAGTTCTTGTAGCGCACAGCCGAGGGATGCGTCCCGCTGTAATAGAACAGGTGGTCGCGCGCGGAGTCTCCCTTGCCCTCCAGGTAGGGGAGCTGGTCAAAGCCATCGAGCGTGGTTTTGAGGATACCGGTGTACTTGCCAGCCTCGATCTGCTTCTTCAGCCCGTCGCCCTTGGGGCCTCCGGCGATGTCCACCAGGGTGGGCAGCCAGTCCAACATCGAGAAAATCTGGTCGTTGACGGTCCCCGGCTTGATGTGACCGGGCCAACGGGCCATCATCGGGACTCGCATCCCGCCTTCCCAGGTCGTCAGCTTGCCGCCCCGGAACGGCGTGACACCGCCATCCGGGTAGGTGATGACCTCCGCCCCGTTATCGGTGGTGAAGACCACAAGGGTGTTATCAAGCTCGCCCATGTCCTCGAGCTTCTTCAGCACGACGCCAATGTTGTCGTCGAGTTGCTTCATGCCGACTTCGTTGATGCCCCAGTCCTTGCCACCCTTCACGCCCAGCATGGCCTCGTACTTGGGCGAAAACATGGTCGTGATGTGCATGCGCGCCGGGTTGTACCAGACGAAGAATGGCTTGTTCGTCTTCTTTGGATCGTTGCGATCGAGGTAGTCGACGACCTTGGCCGAAATCTCCTCGTCCATGGTCTTGGAGCGATCTAATGTCAGCGGACCTTCATCGGTGCAGCTCTGATTCTTCTCCGTGCCATCCGAAGATGTGCAGGCGAGAACGGGCCGCGGCGGCGTCATGCAGAGGCCGTCTTTGGGATCAATCGCGCCAGGAACTTCGGTAAGGCCTTTGACCGGCGTGTTTTTGCACGGCGGCACCACAGTTTGCTCCGTCGGTGACTTGTTGATGTCGGGAAAGCTCACGCCCTGCATCGCGTCTAAGTGGTACAGGTAGCCCCAGAACTCCTGAAAGCCATGCGCCGTCGGCAGCGAGTTTGTCTTGTCGCCGAGGTGGTTCTTGCCGAATTCTCCGGTGTTGTAACCGAGATCAAGCAGGAATTTGGCGAGCGCCGGCGTGCCGGGCAACAGCGACGAGGTGGAGCCCGGCAGCTGCGGCATAACCATGCCCGCGCGGAGCGGATTCATGCCGGTGAAAAATGATGTGCGGCCGGCGGTGCAGCTCTGCTCCGCGTAGGCGGTCATGAACAACGTGCCTTCCTTCCCGATGCGGTCGATGTTGGGCGTTACCCCGACCATGAGCCCGCGGTGGTAGGCAGCCACATTCATGATCCCGATGTCATCGCCCATGATGAAGAGGATGTTGGGTTTTTTGCCGCCTTCCGTCTGAGCCTGAGCGGCAGCGCCGAAGAGCGCCGCCACAGCGGTCAGGAGCGACAAGCCGCCTGTGATGAGTTTTCGTTTCATTGGTTTGTCTTCGTTTTTCTTTTTATTTTCGCTGTAGTTTTATTCGGGGGGAATGGTCTCGCTCGTTTGTGAATTCGCGGGCCGCCTCGCGAGAGACGGTTCGCGCGTTTCACAACCGAACCGATGAAGTGGTTGCTTTGTCTTTTCTTTCTTTTCTGGCGAAGTGTTTCACGATCGAAAGATTGCCCTGATCAACTCAGCGCCATCCCCATCCGCCATATCCAGCCCAGCCGCCCCAACCACCCCAATTCATGGTCGCCATCTGGTTCATCTGAGCGGCCTCCAGGTTTTCATTGCTCAGCTTGTTCGCCAGCCGGAGTTGCTGATAGGCTTGATACTGCTCAGCTCCGCCGACATAGGCCAGGTTGTTCGCCACGTCCGGCAGGACGTAATATCGCTTCCCTTTGTAGTCGACCGGGGTCACTTTGTCCGGCGGGAGCTGGGTAAGGATCGTATGCTGCTGCGCAGTTTTCGGCGTGATGACCTTGAAGCCGGCGGCAACGGTTAGGTTCTGTTTTTCCTGAGTCTCACTGGCGCAGCTCACCGTGAAAATGCCAAGGGCGATCACGACAAGGAACTTCAGTGTGGTTAGTGTCTGTTTCATTTAGTTGGTTCTTTTGGTTTTTGGTTGGATTGGTTTCGGATCTTATCCGGAGGAGAGTTTTTTGTCAGCCTTTGGGATCCGTAGGGTTTCAACGTTCAGAAATTTTCGTTGAATGAATGGGCCGTGCATATGGGACTTTGGTCCCATACGGGTTTGCGGGTCGCACCGGGACGCTGGGTTCGGGGAGCACGGGCGCCGCGCCAAAAAGGTCCGCGCGCCTAGAGTGTGTCCCGCGGGGCGCGTGACACAGCGGGCGAGGCGCCCGCGCTCCCCAGAAGTGTTCGGACATTGTCAGTTTGTCAATCCTCTTCGTCGTCGCCCTCGTTCTCGTCCCTCGAAAGTAAGGGGAAAATCGAGGACGAGGACGAGCCGCCCAACTGACAATTGACTAACACTACCCTGCGCTCCCCCGAACCCGAATGGCGCGCCCCTTCCTCGGCGGCTCGCCGGCGTTCATTTCATGAAAGCATGGTAGCCGGTGAGGGCGAATTGGACCCCCATCGACAAAACGATCAATCCCATAAAGCGAGTGAGCGTGTCGCGCAGGAATCCGCCGCCGCCCTCTTTGCCCCCGAAGTGTGCGATGAGGACCATCGCCAGCCAGGTGATCCCGGTCGCGACCGCAATCGCGATCAGCGACGTGACCGGCAATTTCATTCGTGTGTGCGCAACGGAGAGGGTGATCACTCCGGTAATGGTTCCGGGGCTGGCGGCAAAGAGAATCAGCGGGGTGAGCGATTGGGTTGATTTTGCGTCTACTGCGGACGGTTGCCCGCTGAGCATGGAAAACCCCATCCACGCCAGCACGCCGCCGCCCGCCACCATGAAGGCATCGAGGGACACACCGAATACGTGCAACAACTGCATTCCGGTGAGGGCGGCAATTGTCAGGATAATGAGAATCGCGCCGGCTGCCCGGGCCGCGTCGGTCATTTTCGCGCCTAACGACTGGCCGGTGACCGCTCGCGCGAACATCGCCGCGCAAATTGCCGGATTGATCAGCGACAGCACGGTGACGATCGCTTGCAGTTGTTCGTGCATGCTTGGAAAGGTCCGAAAACGAAAGCGTCCCGCTTTGGAAGTCACGGATCGCGCTGGACAGAAGCAGTATTCCAAGATTGGCGCAAGACGGCGCGGACAATCAAAATCGAAAGTGAAGCTGGCAATTACGTCGGTCCCGAGCGCAGTTTGTTGATCGACCCAGCCCGGCCTGTTCTAACGGACGTCATTCTCCTCTGATCCCAGGCGGAGCGAGTCGCAGGCAGAAGTCGAGACCCATCCATTTACTCGCTGGTCTTGTTGTTCCGCTGCGCTTCTTCGAGCTTTTTGATGTCTGCCGGGGAGAGTTGTGGACGGTCCACTTTCACGATCAGCTTGTTTAGCTGGGCGGTGAGCGGGAACGGCGGCTTGTAATCGGCATCGTTCACGCCGGTCAGGGTGTCCGAGGCTATGTCGAAGCTTTCGTCCCACTGCAGGATCATAGGGAGCGTCTTCTTCATTTCGATGGTTTGAATCGCCTTGCCGTCCACTTTAAGGGTGCCGGTGCCGGGCCGGCCGAGACCGCTCATATTGTTGAAGGCCAGCGTGCCGACACCTAAACCGTCATACTTGAAGTCGAACTCCACGGTATGCCTGCCGGGTGCAAGCGCTTCCGGGCTTGCCCACCTGATCCGATCGAGGTCAACGAGGTTCCACAGGAATACCGGCTTGCCCTTAAGCAGGTAAAAGCCGTAGCCGCCAAAGCGCCCGCCGGAGGTCAGGATCATGCCCTCTGCACCGCCCTCGGGAACTGTAATGTCTGCCGTGATTGTGTAGGAGCTATCGAGCAGGAACGGCGAATCGCCTTGCGGCAGGCCGACCATAGGCCGGGTATAGACGAACTCGGTGCGCCCTGCGGTGATGTTCGGCCGCGGCGCCACAATTCGGGCTGCCACCGAGGCGTCCAACGGGAGGACCTGATACTTCTCCGCTTCCGCGAGGAACATCTTCCGCATCTCCGCCACCTTTTCCGGGTTTTGCGCCGCGATATCGTTCGACTGCGTGAAGTCCTTGTTCAGGTCGTAGAGCTGGAAGACTTGATTGTTCAACGGATCGGGGTTGGCCGCGCCGAAAGCTTCCCAAGGCGCACGATTGACCTTGGTGCTGAGGAGCCAGCCTTCGTGGTAGATGGCCCACTGTCCCATCATCTCGAAATACTGCGTCTTGTGATGCGAGGGCTCCTTCGCGTTCTTCGCATCGAAGGTATAGAGGAAACTCGTGCCTTCGATCGGCTTTTGCGGAATGCCGTCCACCATCTCGGGCGCCTGGATGCCGGCAGACTCGAGGATTGTGGGCACGACGTCGATGACGTGGATGAATTGATCGCGCAGCGCGCCCTTGTCCTTGATGCGCTTCGGCCACGACACCACCATGTTTTGATTGATCCCGCCGAGACGGGAAGCGTTCTGCTTGAACCAATCGAACGGCGTATCAAAGGCCCAGGACCAGCCGGCCGACATGTGGTTGTAAGTCGCTTCGGTGCCCCACACGTCGTACCACTTCATTTGCACGTCGACGGGGATTTCGTTCAGGCCGTTGAAGAACGCGACCTCGTTAGGCGTGCCGAGCGGACCGCCCTCGGCGCTGGTGCCGTTGTCGCCGTTGATGTAAATGACGAGCGTGTTGTCCAGCTTGCCGAGATCCTCGAAGGTCTGGATCACCCGGCCGATCTCGTAGTCGCTGTAGGCGGCATAGGCGGCGAAGATTTCGACCTGGCGAATGAAGAGCTTCTTCGCCTCGGGGCTGAGCTCATCCCACGGCTTCAAGACTTCCTTGGGCCAGGGCGTCAGTTGCGAATCCGCAGGGATCAGACCGAGCTTCTTCTGGTTCTCGTAGATCGTCTCGCGCAGCTTGTTATAGCCGCCGTCGAAAAGATGCATCGCGTGAATCTTGTCCACCCACTCCTTGGTCGGGTGATGCGGCGCGTGGGTGGCACCGGGCGCGTACTTGATGAAGATCGGCTTGCTCGGATCGGTCTGGTGGATGCGCGATATGTAGTCGATCGCGTCGTCGGCCATTCCGGTGATCAGGTTCCAGCCCGGCTTATCCTCGAAGGGATAGATCTGGGTGGTGTTGCGGAAGAGGTTTGGTTGCCACTGATTGGCGTCGCCGCCAACAAAACCGTAGAAGTATTCGAAGCCCATCCCGGTGGGCCATTGGTCGAATGGCCCGACCTGGCTCGCGGCGAAGGCCGGCGTGTTGTGGTCCTTGCCGAACCAGGCCGTGGAGTAGCCGTTATCGAGCAGGATGCGGCCGATCGTAGCCTTGTCTTTGTTGATGATGCTGTTATAGCCTGGGAAGCCGGTGGACTGCTCGGAGATCACGCCGAATCCGGCCGAATGATGGTTGCGCCCAGTGATGAGCGCGGCGCGCGTAGGCGAGCACAACGCAGTGGAGAAGACGCGATTGTAACGCAGGCCCGCCTTGGCGATGCGGTCCATCGTCGGCGTCGGGATCACGCCGCCGAAAGTACTCGGAACGCCGAAGCCGGCGTCATCCGTGATGATCAGCAGGACGTTCGGCGCCTCCTTGGGCGGCACGATCCGCGGCGCCCACCAGTGTTTGGATTGCAGGGCATCGTCCTTGATCACGCCGCCGAATTTCGGATCGGGCGCGGGGAGTTGCTTATTACTGATGGTGGTGGTGGCGCTCGGTGAGCCGGGCGAGCCGGTGGTTTGGATCTGCTGGGCGCGGGCGGAAGATGCGGTGGCGATCAAGACCGCTGCCAATATCCCGCTCAGGACGGTTAGTTTTTTCATTTTTTCTCCGGTTGGCTCATTTGAGGTGGTTGGTTCTTCTATCAAGAAAAGGTGCAAAGTGTGCGCGATAATCCAAAACAACGCGTGTTTCGACTATGGGACCTCGGTCCAACGTCGCCTTCCAGGATGACTTGGAGTGCGCCATTGCGTCGAGCGCAAACGAAAGCGAAAACTGAGGAATCGCCGCGTCACTTCACCAGTTCGACCTCGCTCGGTCGCCATTTTTTGGTGAAAAACGGCTCGAGCGGACTGTAGAGGCGCAGGCATGGAATGAAACCCTTGCCGGGCATGGTCTGGATCCAGTTGCCGCGCTCGACGCCGTCCGGTTGCTGGGGCCCGAAGTAAACCGTTGTCGAACCGTCAGGGTTAGCCTTGGCGGCTGGTGACGGGTAGCTCTGGCTGCCGGCGCGCGGATAGCGCTGCGGGGTGTCGAGCATCGATCGGGTCATGGTGTCGTAGAGCGTGAACGACCAGAATTTCTCGGCCGGGATGTCCTTGGGCAAAGTAACCTTGTAGGTCTTGGCTCCGTCGCAGTAATTTCCCTGGGCGTCCACCATGGTCCAGAGATAGGTCGAGCCTATGCCCGGCAGTCGCATTGCCATCGCCGGCGTAATCCCGGTGACGCCATAGAAGAAGGCTGTCCGCGCGTCCAACTGGCGATAACCGGTCGTCGGGAAGGGCTTGACGCCCTCCGGTGTGATCAACGGAATCGGCGTCTCGAATTCGTAGCCGGTGGCAAAGAGCATGTTCTGCCATCTCGAATCGGGGTAGTAATACCAGGACCGGTCACGCGGATTCATGAACAGACCGCGCGCGCTCGCATTGGCGACCGCGAGCGCATCCGTGAGAATCTTCTTCATCCGAGCATCGGGCGCGAATGGCTTGCCTTTCACAATTCCAATGGCAGCGATCGGTCCCATTAATTCGGGATCGAGCGCGGTCGCAGGTTCCTGCTGCACGACCGCGTTGAGCATCTCGTAATAAGTCCAGTCGTTTGGCGGAATCGTATTCATTACTTTGCCGCTCCCTTCATGGAACACGGTCGGCGGCGGGGAAGTGATCCGGCCGAGTTTGGCTTTGCCCGCCAGAAACTCGGCGATGGGTGTTCCGACTCCACCGGCATTGTAAGGATACACCTTGGTGAACTTCTTGATCCTTTCGACTGTCGGCTTGGGATCGCTATTGTTCGTCAGGAAGGCGCGGGCGAACCAAACGCCGTGGTTCGTTCGGGAGTGGGCGACGTTGAATTCCCCTTCCGGCAATTCACCCTTATAACCCGGCGGCACGATCAGATACTTGCCCCCTTCGCCGCGATCAGGACCGGGCAGGCCCATGTCGATGACCCAGCGAAACCAGGCGTCCTGAACCGTGCCGAGGACTTCCGGTGGCACCTCGACAACCATTGGACCCTTCGTCAGATCGAGGCCGCCGATGATGTAGATCGTGTCGGCGTTGGCCGTGAGGAAGAGCGACTTGGCATCCATCAGTTCCGAGAAAACGATGACCTCGTTGTCCTTCACGCCGACGTCTTGGAGACCCTTGCGGATGGCGTGGATACTGACCCCTTGCAGGGTGTCTGTGAACGCGCGGACCGCGTGCGAGAAGTCGAGTTCGTCATAGACCTTGTCGAGGGTCGTCTTGCTCGGCTGCCCGTCGTGGAAGTCGAGCGTGCCGATGCGCGACTCGACCTTGTCGGGGGTAACGATCGACGGCGGGATCGACCCGTTTGATTGGGCGGATGTATTGGATAACGCCACCATGCTCACGAGCCCGGCGGTGAAGATGTGTTTCTTGCGTCTTATTTTCATAGTGTTTTTTCTAAGGCTGAAGGTAATCGTTCATTCGAGTGTGGAATCGCGGGCCACCCTCGTTAGGAGACGGCCCGCGTCTTTCAAAATCGAACTATTTCGCCTGCACGATGCCCGGTGGTTTCCAAGTGCCTTCGCCGGGGGGAAGAACGGAAGGCGCTTCCGTCTTGGGCCAGTAGAGGCGCATGGCCAGATAGACCGTGTCGTTTGGGCCGGGCAGCCAGTTGCTTTCCTTGTCTGCACCAGGGTTGTCTTTTTGGATGTAGATCGTAAGCGAACCATCCTCGTTCTTTTTCATGTTCGGCAGCATCGGCGAATTGATGAGGTAACGATTGATTTGGTTTTTGATCAACAGTTGCGACTTGCCGTCATACATAGTCACTGACCAAAAGGCGTTCACGGGCGGATATTGACCGGCCGGAAACGTCAGCATGTAGTTGTGCTTGCTGGTGTCGATCGTTTCACCATCGCCGTCGACCCTGGTTACGGGATAGGTCGCTTCCTCCGAGTTGTTGCCGTAAATACCGGCCTGCGCTCCGGCGGCGCGCCTGGTCCAATCACCGTTGAAGAACCCGCGGTCGCCGAAGAAATTCGTCATTGTCCATCCGTTCACATCTTTCGCTCCCTTGGCCAGGTAATCCTTCACCTTTTCCTCACCCGCCTGCATGCCGGCGACAATCGCTTCCTTCTGTTCGGCCGAGACGTTCTTGGGATCGATTGTCTTGCCGACCTCTACCCCGAGTTTCGCCAGTTTCGCACGGATCGCTTTTTCTTCCGGCCCGGGCGGCGCGAACTGCAACAAGAAAGCGAGGTAGTCCCAGAAATTTTTCTTTACCATTTCCTTGTCGATCTTCGGGAAGTCGATCTTCGGGGCCGCGGCCGGCGCGGGCTTTCCGAGAAACGCCGAGAGCGGCTGGACCTTGTAGCCAGCCTGGACTTTTACGACGTTGGGCATGTCTTCCGGCTTGAAGAGCTGTGTCCGGTAGATGGCGATCGAAAACTGTGTCGTGGAATGAAACACCTTTTTGACGCCCGGCGGGGTTGCTCCCTTCCACTCGGGTCCCACTACCATGTATTCGCCGGCCTCATTGCCGGTGGCGCGGCTGCCGATGTAACCATAGTTAAAGGTGTTGCCGTCGCAGAGCTGCACCGAATAGTAGCGGGATTTCTCTACCGCTGGGACCGATAACACAATCGGTTCCGCGCGCAGGTCCAACCAGGCGATGGAATACGGCGTGTCGCTGTTCGGCGTGACCACGGCTGTGTCCTTGTATGTAGCGACCCGAGCTTCGTTGTTGATCTGATTGAATGGCGCCTTGAATTGGCTGGAATTCTTATCCACTGCGTACTCGTACATAACGGCGTAATTCATCACGATCGGCAGACCGTAAATGAAACCTTCTTCGGCGATGGTCTTGGTTTCGGCAGGAGTTATCCCCGACGCGCGGACGTTCATGAGCGGCAAGGCGCTCACAAGAGCGGCGACGAAGAGGTTTATTTTGGGTGTAGTTCGCATCATTTGGTTTCTTGGTAGTTGATCAGTTGAGTAATTTGCCGCGCTTCTTCGGTGGCGGCGGAGGTCCCATTTTCCTTTTCAGCGCTGTCTCCCTCGGCCAATAGACGCGCCTGATCAAGTAGACGGGGCCATCCGGCGCGATTGACGATCGCGGAGCAGAGGCAGTCTTTATGAACCCAACGGTGGCGGATCAACGGCGATCTGGTCCAGGCGGCCTTCGTCCCGCCATTTGCGCATTCGTGCCTCGGCCGTTTCGGTTTTCTTTGCATCCAAGCCGCCATCGCGTCCGACATAGAGGGTCTGCGATGGAAAAGCGAATCCGGTTCCACTCTCGTTCACGATGTCCATGACCCGCAGGAAGACGTCTTCGCGCACGCCAAGAAAGTCGGTCCAGCTTCTGGTCTTCACATAGGCGAACAATTCAATATCCAGCGAAGAAGCGCCGAAACCGACAAACCGAGTACGGACAAGATCGGGGTGAATCCTTGGGTGACCCAGGAGCATCTCCCGAATCCTGACCAGCAGATAGCGCAGTTGTTCCGGGCTCGTCTCGTAGCGAACGCCTATGGCAGACTGAATCAACATCTGATCGCGCTGAGCCAGACTCACCACCGGCATCTTGGAGAGCAGCGCATTAGGCATGGTCGTCAGCGTGCGATCGCGTCCCCGAATCCGCGTCGAACGAATGCCAATCGCTTCGACCGTTCCCTCGTCTTCGCCGTAGCGGCAGAGGTCGCCCACCCGAATCGGTTTATCGGCAAACAGGCTTAGACCACCGATCAGATTCTCGACGGTTGGTTGAGCGGCCAGGGCGATGGCCAGCCCGCCGACGCCCAGTCCCGCGACGATTCCATATACCGGGAGTCCCAATCGCTGGGCGCCCACGGCCAGCAGGCCCGCCGCGGCAACGATTCCCAAAAGGCGGGTGCAGATGCGAATGAGATGCGCGTCGATGCTCTCAGTATTGATTTTGGGCGTGGCGATGAGCGCTTCGGCGAGCACGGGCGCGACGCGCCAGACGATCCACGCGCCAGCCAGAAACATGATCGTGGTGGCGGCGAGTTCGATGGCGCTTCCCACGTTACCGATCAGGTTGATCTGCGCGAGGGCGAGGTAAGTCACGGCAGGGGTGGCGAGGAGAAGGAACAGCGGCAACGCCAAACCTGCGAGCGCGTGGAGAAACGGGTTTCGTGGGCTGCCCCGACGGGATAAGCGATATGCCAGCCGCAGGAAAAGCCCGGCGAAACCGAGAAGCAGTGCAAAGGCAATCCACTTCCAGGCAGCCTGCCCCGCGACCGGGAGGCGAAGCCACGCGGGAAGCGCCTTAATCCAGGCATACGGAATCATCCAGCCCCCGCCGCCGGACACGATTTCCTTTAGGTATTGAAGCGGGACGGGGCGCTTATAAGGCAGTCCGCGCACTCGCTCGTAGAATTCGTCCGCCCTGGCGACCGTCGCGGCGCTGAAGTGGAACTGGCCGCTGTTCGGTCCGCTTTTCTGGCGCTCGATGACAATCTCGGTATTTGGAATCACCCAGCGTTCGGGCTTGCCGCTCGAAAGTTTGCTCAATTGCGCAGCGTCCGGGATTTGGTCAAACGGGGGGAGTGCGATGCGATTCAACGTCGCATACAAGGCGGCGGCAGCCGCCCGGCCGGTTTTTATCCGGGCCGCTGGCGGCACTTCGCTCAAGTCCAGATTTTGCGTAACGACATCTCCGAGGGAGACGAGATGCTCGAACTTCTTGCGCGAGGGAGAAGGCAGGTAATCTTGGGCCAGGTAATTGCCCAGGACGTCACCCGCATCGAGGAAAGTCTGCAAAGTCGCGCGGGGGCTCGAGCGATCGAGCGGTTTGAGAGGATCCATCGGCTCCTGCGCCGGAGCGGCCGTGGCAAAGCCGAATAGCACGAGGGCGATTGTTAGCCGGCGAAGAGGATTGAGCGCACTTGGGTCCACGCGCACAGAGCACTGACATTTTTTGCGCAGATGTTCAAGCTCCAACAGTCTGTTAGGGTCCTTGCTTGGTTGGAATTCCAGGCAGACCTTCCCGGATCAGCTTTGAGAAATCAGTAAAATCGTTGGCCGCGCGGGCGCGGGCGTCGATCAGGCTGTGCGCTTTGAGCTCGGTGAAGGGGAGACCACCGGTGACAAGAAGGTGGCGTTCATACATCATTTCGTCGCCCTTGCCGTTGAGCAGGATGCGCCAGTCCCATGGCAGGCGTTCGTTAGGCGGCCGCTGAGTGCGGATGCTCGTCGTGCAGTTGGTTGTCATTGCGTTATACCAGCGTGGCTGGTTGCGCAGAGCGTTGAGCGAATGGATGTATTCAAGGAAACGTTCGCGCGCCTGCGCCGGTGAAATGGTTGTGCGATAAAGATAAATGTCCTCCTTGCGATAATTTGTTCGCACCCGGATCACATCGCGCTCATCGGCCACGACATAAATGAGCTCGAACTGCCGGTAAAGCCCGCCGATCGTCGAGTAGGCTTGACCGACCTTCTTGCGGGTTTCAATTGAGAAACAGAGTGGGGGAGCGTCAGCGAACTGAAAGCTGGCGATGGGATGGGCGATCCAGAGTGATCCCCAGTAATCGATTGCGAGGTCGATTCCGGTGATCTGCGAGAGGCGCACGGTCCGCGTTTCCCAATGCGGGGTGTAGTCGGTCTCGGTCCGGTAATCGCAGTTCCGGACATTGTGGAAAGTGACCTCGTCGCCTTGAATGTCCGCCCATGCTAGCCGGGCCACATCCGGTTGCCAGTTGGCGTTGTTCGTCGGAGCAAGGGTCAGCCACCAAATGAGAACGACGACAAAAAGCGCGGCGAAGAGGCCCAGTTTGGGCCGGAATGGCCTAACGAATAAGAGCACGGCCAGGAGAGCGGTCGCCACCAGTGCGGCCGTCATTTTGTTACCCGCTCCGAAAGGTCCATCGTACCAGACGGCGCCAAAAGTCCAGGCCGCGGTGATGAGGCCAGCAAATGCCAAGAGCAAGACGCCAAGCCAGCGGATGAGAAGTTTCACGAATGCGACGCAGAGCATGTCATCCCGATCCGCCGAAGGACGGAGAGGGACCTCACAAGCAACGTCCAGGGTAGCGAGCGAGGTTCTTCGCTGCGCTCAGAATGACAGCCAGGCTTTTTGAGATCAATTCGGCCATTTTCGCCCTAGAGAAGACCTAAGTGTACCTGGGCGGGTCCGACGAAAACCAGTTACAGACGCAGGATGCGTTCGCCGCTAAAAGCTGAAGGTCACGCCAAGCTCAGGGCCATAGTACCAGCCGCGCAGGGTACCATTTCCATTGGAACCGAGATCCTGCCATTGTCCCCGGGCGCGATAGCCAAGATCGAGATAGGTATTGCGCCACGCTTCCCATGCGAGCCCGGTTTCGAGGTCGCAATCCCAGTTGTTCGAATCGACAAAGCCAAAGCCGCCGACATCGCCTCGAAGGACGGCCTTAATTTTCGGGCCCAACGTCCAACTGGTCTTCAGGCCAATCATTGGCTCGATGAACGCCCGGCCTTTGCTCGTGCTAAAATGAAACGACTTCCCGATCTCGCCCGCATCCGCCGATGCCCGGATTGTGATCGTGCCGCTGTCATCGTTAGTTAACCAGTTAACCCGGCCGCCGCCATAAAGGATG
Organism: uncultured Verrucomicrobiae bacterium; assembly: GCA_963720895.1. Lineage (GTDB taxonomy): Bacteria > Verrucomicrobiota > Verrucomicrobiia > Chthoniobacterales > UBA10450 > Palsa-1392. The sequence goes on along the minus strand of CAVRGZ010000004.1, from coordinate 175,491 downwards.
AAGGCGACATTTGAATCCGCGCTTAACGGTGCCGTTCCGAGCGCGAACTGTGGTCCGAAATTAATCTGCCCGGTTCCAAAACGGTCGGTCACACTCGAGGATGCCGTGATATCCGCTCTGTCGCGGAATACCAGCCTGGAATCATTGCTGCCAACATGTTCCTTTCCGAAGATCCAATAACCATCAAGGAATCCGCCCCAGCGCCCCTTCCAGGCTTCGAGGCGCCCGCCGAACGATAGAACATAGAAGTTGTTGCTAAACTTGCCCAGCGTCTCCCACCACGGCTGGTGCACCGAGATGTCGCCACCTATCGTTCGATTACCGATCGTCGCGGTCGGCAAACCAAGCTTAAGATCGACCGAAGGGATCCAGGTATAAGGAGTGACGGAAAACTGCCACTCGTCCTGCGCGACAGGTTTTGTTTCCTGTTGGACGGGAATCTCTTTTCCATCTCTTGTGTCTTGCTGGGCGCGGCTGGCAGATGCTGTGAGCAGACTCAGGGAAGCGAGGGCGAACGTTTTGAATAGTGATTTCATGACTGATTCGGCTTGTTTTGGGATGAACTGGATGTGGGTTTTTCGTCTCGGATGTGAATATTACGAAGCAGGCCGCTCATTTCAAGCGGGCCGGCGCAAGCGTGCGCGAGCGATTGTCGTGTGTCCGGCATGTTGGTTTCATCTGATCGCTGCGCGGGCCCTCAAGAGATTGTCTCTTAACGGCGTCCTCTAAATCCACCACCGCCTCGACCGCCCCATCCACCGCCGCCGAATCCACCGCCGCCCCCGCCGCTCCACTGCCTGCCGCCGCCGAATCCGTCATCACGGAATCCGCCCCCGCCAAATAAGCCACCCCCGCCACTGCGATCACCGCTGTCGAGTATGCCCCCGCCGCCGCCATGACTCCACGCGGTTCGAAATCCGCTGGCTCCCGAGTCACCTCGCTGGCGGTTTTGAACTTCGTTCTCGAGGCCCTGCGTTTCGGAGGAAGAGCCAGCGCCCGCTCGCTCGGCGGAGGAACTTCGAGGCTCCGTGGCCTGGGAAAATTGGGGACTCGGTTTGTTCACGGAATTCCAGTTCCCGTTGTCATAGCTCTGCCAGCCGGACCCGGTGTTCTTGTAAACATTCCCGTCATGACCCGCATACATGTTGCCGTTAGCAGTTCGGGCGGCGGCTGTATTCCCCCAGGCCGTGCTGGAAGCCACGGCTCGGCCTCCGGCCGATCCTTCTGCGCCGGCAACGGTTCTGTTTGCCGTCGAGTAATGTCCCGTGGCGGCGCTCTTGTTTCCGCGCGAAACGGACGAGCTACCCCATTGTGCCGTCGGGCTCGAACCCTGCCGGGTCTGCGCATAGGTGCCTGTATAGGGATTGTAGGCCTGCGCGGCACTTCGAGTGCCGAAGGGCGTTGAGACCGAGCCGCCCCGCGCATAGGTGCCGGTGTAAGGGTTATAACCAGCAGCCCGGGTGGCGGATCCATAAGGTCCATAGGCGGTTTGAGAGTAGCCGTAAGCGCCGGTCGTACAGTTATAGTGACGTGTCGCATAGTAACCACCATAATAACCTCCGTAGTAGCCGCCCCCGTAAGGAACGGCGTATGGATAGTAATATGATCCGCTGCAATATGGTGGCCACCAGTAACCGCTGCCGCTGGCGATAATCGCCCCCGTGGCCGCTCCGAGCACAAACGCCCCCAGATATCCCGCGGTGTAACTGGACTGAACGACGCCGCTCGAATCGGTGGTTTGGGTAACGTAGGTCACGTTGTAGACCGGGGAGCTCGCAGGAATCGTGTAAATCTCCGGCGGAACCGACGTAGCCGTTGTCCAGGGTCCCTCAGGATTCGGCGAATCGAACCACACGGCCTGGAGGCAGAGGTAATAGACGTCGCCAGCCTTGATGACTTTGTCGTTGGTGTTGACCGCATACTCCATCGACGTGCCGGTAATCGGCTCAAACTTCGGTTCACCGCCGTACTCGACTTTGACCCTGGCCTGTGCCTTCGCGGAATCGACCGTCATCGTCGTTGGCACTTGAGCCAATAATACGGCGTCCGCGGCCTCTTCAGTTCCGGGGACGGACGCGAGGATGGCCGAGGCGGGCGAGCTGGTCGGGATTTTCTTGAAATCAGCGGGCAAACTCTGAGTCGCAAAAGTCCATGGCCCCTCCAGGTTCTTCGCACCAAACCAACGGCCACCAGTCAGATAGTAGACCTCCTGTGTCGGAGTGTAGACGAAAACGACACTGTCTGTGTTCGTGGCATACATGAGTTGGGTCTCGGGAATCGGTGTGTACTCCGGCTGGCCGTCGAAGAGAACGACGTCCGCCGGCTCGTCGCTGTAGAAGACTGCGGGAACGGGGCCGCCAGGATTTGCCGGCGGCGGGACCATCTTCTTGAGGGCACTCCATCGTTGTTCCGTCACGGCCTTCGACGTGTCGGGGGGGACCTTCCCGGTCGGCGTCCAACGACCATCAAGACTGGCCGCCGTCAGCCAGCGCTGACCGACGGGCAGGTAGTAGTTTGTCCCATCAAAAAAGATCGACCAATGCGTGTTGACAACATATTTCAGATTCGTGCCCGAAACTTCAGAAAGGACGGGGGCGCCGTTCACGCTCAACAAAATGGAGGGGCTGTAACCGACAAAGATCCGGGGTGGATTATTGTTTAGCTTGACGCCAGTCGCTGAGTCCGTCTTCGGGGTGCAGGAGACAAGACGATGGAGAGACATCGTCACGCTGCCCTGACTCAAAGGCTTGACCAGCTCCGCCATTTTCTCCGCATTTTCCGATTGGAAATGTGTACCGGTAATTTCCATGTCCGAGATAGCGACCGACTTCTTCTCGAAGTCGACCTTGGTTTTTCCCCGCATGTCCAGCACACCAATGACTTCCTTGCCGTCTTTAGGCGTGACGCCCACAGCCATGCGCCAGGTGAGGTCCTGGAAGTTTTTCCAGTTCTCGATCTGCGGCTGATAAACAACGAACTGGTTGCCATCGCGTTTGCTGAGGCGCGGCCATTCGGACTCGGCGGGAGGGGGCGTCGCGGCGATAGCGGGGAAGGTAAGAGGCGATCCCAGCGCGAGGCTGAGGGCGATAGCTCGAAGTGATTTTGCTTTCATGTTCTAATCGGCAGCTAGGCTTGGCTGGCGTTTGTAATCGTGGTTAGAAGAAAGAGGGATTTGGCGACGAAAGAACCGGGTATTATTTCTTAGGCATGTTTAATTGCTGAACCATCGAGCTGCTGTTAGCCAAACGGTCTGGGGGGCGAGTCCCCCTGCAAACGAGCGGGATGGGCATTCTGGCATTGATCCGCGGGAGTGTGGTTTCGCACGTAAGGTCGAGGCGGCTAGCGCGATCCGTCGATCAAAAGCTTGAGGGTGTGAAATTAGGCCTCGGTTTCGAGGTCATCGGACATCGTGCGTTGAAGCTTAAAACGTGAAGGTCATTCCCAGCTCCGGGCCGTGAAACCAGCCTTGGACGGTGATTTTGTCCGAGGCGCCGTCATCCTGCCATTGGCCTCGCGCGCGATAACCGAGATCGAGAAGCATGTCGCGGTGAAACTGCCAGCCGATTCCGGCTTCGAGATCGGTGTCCCAGTTATCGGCAGCCACCACGCCAAACCCGCCGACATCGCCTCGAACGATTGCAACGAAGTTTTCGCCCAGAGTCCACATCGTCTTAAGCCCGAGCATTGGCTCGATGTAGGCACGGCTGTCTGTGGTGTCGAATTTGAAAGTGCCGGCCGGTTCGAGACCGCCATCTTCAGCACTCAGGTTTACTGTCCCATCGAGGTGATTCTTGATCCAGTTCACTCGACCCCCGCCATAGAACTCCAAACCAACCGTCGGTCCGCCTGCGGTGGAGCTGAGGGGGAGGGGCGTGAAGAGATATCTCGGACCGAAATCGAACTGTCCCGTCGTCAACCGATTCGTCACGCTGCTCGCGCCGGCTACCTGGACGTGGTCATCGAGGATAAGTTTCGAGGCATTGGCACTATTCTTGACGCGCTCGTAAATCCAGTAACCATCAGCGAACCCGCCCCAGTGGCCTTTCGAAAATTCGAAACGGCCATCGGCCGATAAGATCAGTGTTTTTCCGGAACCGAGATTGCTGAGCGTGTCGAGCCAGGAACTGTTGGTATTCAGGTCCCCCCCGAATTCCCGGCCGGCAATTGTAAATGGCGGCACGGAAACGTCGAGATTGACCCCGGGCAGCCAGACGTAAGGAGTAACCGAAAACTTCCAGTCGTCTTCCGTCGGTGCTGGCGTGGATTGCGTGACGATTTCTCTGTCCGTGGATCCTCCTCGAACGACAGGGATTGAAACGATGCCGAAAAAGAGAGCGGCGAGCGCGAGAGCTAGTTTGGTCATGGTCGGTTTTCTGGCGGTCCCAGGCAGTGATTCGGGTTTCAGATGGCGTTGGGACAAATCACCTCTGCGACCCCCAAGGCAGTGGTTTCCTCACCCGTTGCATTGTCCACCCTGGCGGTTCGCCGGTGCAGGCCAGTCACGGAACTATTCGTAGGTCCGGACTGCTCCCAGATCCCGGGCGAGGACCACGTTACTGTCCTGCCATTGAGCGATGAAAGAATAAGTCTTGCCCGCCTCCGCTGTAAACGTGACAGAAGCCGGGAGCTGACTCGAAATATTCGGTGTATGAACCGCGGTCAGGACATGCCGGCCCGGTGACACGTAAGCATCGTAGGTTCGATTAAGACCGACATTGGCTACCTGGGTGCCATCCAGGGTCAGGGTCAAAAAGCCCGAGCCAAAGGTTGGGGATCGATGCACGATCAACCGACTACCGCCCGCGCTGCTCGCGGCGCTCGTGCTCGACATCCCCGACTGGTTTGTTGTGCATGCGGCCATGGCAAGGCAGGCGCAGGCTATACTGAATAGATTTTTGATGGATTTGATTTGATTCATGGTTTGGTTTCTCCGGGCGGTTTTGTTTGTTCGTGGTGTCAGTTTTTTTCGAGACTGATGCAAGAAGAGGAAATAAGACTCGAAACCGGCGACAGGCGCTATGGGACTTTAGTCCTACACGCGGGCGGCGGATTAGAATGTTGTCCGTCCTTGAATCGTCTTCGTCTCTCGTCAAAAATTGGAAACTCGAGGACGAGGACGACGACGACGGACGAGGAGGAACGAGGGAGCAGACTGTTCACCCCAACACCAGCCGTCCAAAGCGGTTCACCTCGAGGTCCATTCGACCTTGCCGGTATCGAGATTGTAATAGCCCTCCACGATCCGTACCTGCGAGGCGAGGTCGCCCAGCTCTGCCTGTTTCTCGAATCTTGGCCGCGACCTTCGCGTCATTTTCATGAACGGCGTTGGTCAGCGGTCGCCTTTCATCTCTTTGCTGGCCGCGACGGCGGGTTGAATGGCGCGCACCAAGGCTTCGATGTGGCCGGGCGCGGAGCCTCCCGCGAGCGCCGCTTGCACTGCGCCGCAGCGTTCATGCCCGAGGACCACGATGAGTCGAGAGCCGAGATGCTCGACCGCGTACTCGATGCTGCCGAGCGCAAAATCATCGACCAGATTGCCCGCCGTCCGGACAACGAAGAGGTCCCCGATGCCTTGATCGAAGACGATCTCCGGCGAGGTCCGCGAATCCGCGCATCCCACGATGATGGCAAACGGATGTTGGGCTTGCGCGGTGGCGGCACGGCGTGCGGCGACCGGCTGGCCCGCACTCATTTTGCTCTGAGCGAAGCGCTCGTTCCCGGCCTTCAGACGGCTGAGAGCCTCATCGGCGGGGACCGATGGAGCAGCAGGATCGGCGGCCATCGCCAAGCCGCCGAGAGTGATGGTCGCAAGGAATGTGAGAACAGGAAACGTAGCTTCATAGTTTGCTGGTTGGAAAATAATAGTCTGGTGATCGGCGAAGTGCGAACACTAGAAAGCTGCCACCCGCTGAATGACCCAGAACATCGCGATCGAGCCGATGGCATAGGGAGGAATCAGCTCGGCCCACTGCGGCATGCGCAGCGGAATGCGCCTAACGAGAGCGATAAGACCGATGACAACCGCAATGAAAGCAATCTGTCCGAGCTCGACGCCGACATTAAAGAAAAACAAGGCGGCGGGAATGTGATTTTGCGGCAAACCCACTTCGCTCAGCGCCCCGGCGAATCCAAAGCCGTGTAGCAAACCAAAAGTAAACGCCACGATCCAGGGCGCCTGTGCGGCGATGCCATTTCGTCCTCCGCGCAAATGAAGAATCTCAGAGGCCACGAAAACGATGGAGAGCGCAATCGTCGCTTCCACTGGCTTTGACGGAACGTGGACGAAGCCAAGCGTGGCGAGCGCCAAGGTAATACTGTGCGCCACGGTAAAAGCGGTCACTGTCTTGAGCAGGCGGATGGTTCCGTTGGTGATGATGAGCAAGGCCAAGACAAAGAGAAGGTGATCGATGCCGAACCCGATGTGTTCGATCCCGAGCAGGGTGTAACTCGCCGCGACCGAGAGCAAACCGCGCGAGCCCGTGACTTCCATCCAGGCTTTCGACGGATGCACCAGGGTGGTCGATTCACTGCCCATCGAGCAGATGCACGCGCGCGAGCACATCGGTGATCGTCGCTTGCAACCCCACAAACTCGATCCGCTTTCCCGCCAGCCCGCCGGGACCGCCCTCAATCCATCGCCGTTCGACCAGCGAATCGTTCAACTCTTGCACGACGGGGTCTTTCAGAGTTCCGCACGTCGTCGGGCAGCTTCAAGGCGATGGGCAGGCGCATGCCCGACAGGACCGGGGTCCGCCACAGCACACTGAACTGGCCGGGCGCCGTCTCCCTGAGTTCGAGATACGCGGGGCGCGATCTCGTGCGCCTCGGTCACTTGCGCGCACAGGAGAAGGAAGAGGGTGTAGATGAGGAATTAACACGAGGAAACAGAGGGAACGGAGATTGGATGGAATTCTCTGTTACCTCTGTTTGCTCCTGTTCAAAAACTCGCATTCTCATCTGTTTGCCCCAGGCAGGATCAGGCGATGGACGCCAGCGGTCAGTTTCATCGCGTGAAAGTTGATCGGCAGGCCGACCGGCACGTCCAGCAAACTCACGTAGCTGAGAACCTGCGCCTTGTGGACGGGGAGAACTTGTTGCACGGCCTTCCCTTCGACCAGGACGCAGCCTTCAACTAACACGTCGCAACGAAGCGGATCGTCGCGGGCGAAGCCCTTGTAATTCACGACCACAAACCGTTGACTAATCGTGGCCAGGCCGCGCCGCTCCAGTTCTTTGGCGAGGCACCATTCGTAAATCGATTCGATTAGTCTCGGTTCCTTGTCCCCATGCACCTCGATCGCTCCGCCGATGATCGAGTCGGTTAGACCGGAGGCTCTTTGGAACGTGGGTGCATGGGTTTAAGAGGAAGGAAACAGAGGACACGGAGAAAGGGTAGGTACCAAACTCTGGTCAGCGTGACCGTGGACTTCAGCTTGTGATTCTGCCTAACGAAAACGGGTTCATTTTCCAACCTCTCCGTTCCCTCTGTTTGCTCCTGTTTCAGAAAAGCTTTTTTCCGGCAGGACGACTTCGTATTTCTCCCGCATGACGCGATAGGCTTCCTGCTTGAATTCCGCGCGCTGGTTCGCCTCCCACTGCGCTTTTACCTCCGCTTCGATCTCCTCGAATTCCGGCACGCGCCCCGGCGTGAGCGAATCGAGAAAACCAGGTGCCAGCCAAAGCCCGACTCGATCGGTCCCGCCCACGCGCCCGGCTTTTGTTCGAAGAGCGCCGTCGGCAAATTTACCGCCGAACACCTTCGCCGATCTGTCCTGGCGTGCGGTCCGCGTAGGTGTCCTGAAACATGAAGCGGTCGCCGAGCGCGGCGGCTTCCGGTGAATCCGCTGGCAGTCCTTTGGCTTTCTCCAGCGCGCCCGCCGCCGCCTCGCGCGTTTGTGCGTGGTGCTTGTCGAACGAGAAATAGAGATGCCGGAAGGTCACGCGCGGCGGAAAGGCGAAATCCTGCGGATGCGCCTTGAGCCACTCCTGCAATTCGCTCGCGCGTCGGTTCGCGCAGCGTGGAGAGATCCTCGGCGAGGAAATCCATCTTCTGCGCCATGCGGCGTTTGACGATCGTGTCGTCCTTGTCGAGGCCCATGGCCAGCGCCTCGCGATAGAGCACCTCTTCGCGGACCTTCGCCTCGAGCAGGCTCTGGAACTGCGCCGGCGTCGGCTCCGGCAGTCCCTGCGCGCGCTAGGCTGATGACCAGTCTGCAAAAGGTCGTCTTCGGTGAGGACGATCTGCTTCGTTTCCTTGGCCGCTCGGTTCGCGATTGCGCCACAGCGCTCACGGCAAATAGCACGGCGCCGATCAGGACGAAATGCAGCAGCGGCTCGCGCAGCGAACGGCTCAGCGAGAATGCGGAGCCGCGGCCTGGGCTGCCTGCAGTCGTCGATGGAGGTTCTCTGGTGAAGGCAATCGCGGACTGAGAAAGCAACAGAGTAACAAGAGGCGAACGAGGAATGATCGAGACACAGCTCTGTTCCCTCCGTTCGGATTCGTGGCCATCAGCGCTTCACCGCTTCGAGATCGACCAGGTCGCGGGCACCGGAATGATCTCGTAGTTGGCGAAGCCGAACTCGTCGCTGCGGGCGAGCAGCGTCTTTTCGCCGGACTTGTAGGCGGTCCACGAGAGCGGGCCGTTGCCGAAGTCTTCGACGATTTTGCCACCCTTGATCGCATAGGCCTTCGGCAAGCCCCTGATAGGAATCCTGCCCGGCGAAGCCGAAGTGCTGCGGCTGGTTGTCGCGCGGATTGATGTTCCAGAAGGTCCGCTGGCCGTTCTTGTCCCAGACGATGCGGAAGATGGAGCCGGTGACGATGTTCTTGAGCCAGATGTTTTTGCCGACGATGAGCTCGGTCAGCGCGGCATCGTCGAGCGCGCGACGCCCGCTTTTTCAAGTCGGCAATGCTCGTGCCGCCGGGCTTCGCGGCCTTCTTTCGCCTCGGCGGTCGGGTGAATCCAGATCGGCGAACTCCACGCGCGTTCCTCGACGGTGGCGGGGACATTTTCCGGCGGCAGGATGCCGACTTCCTTGGCCTGGATGGTCGTCCAGCGCGGCGTCGGGATTTCGAGGACGCGGGCGTAGTAGAAGGCATCGACCGCGGGGTCGAACTCGGGATCGGTCCACGACGGTCTTCAGCTCCACCGCGCCGATGTCGTTGGTGTAACTCGCGTTCTTGAGGTCGACCGTCGAGCCGATCGGCGGGACCTTGCCGGTGATGAAATCCGGCTTGCGGTCACCGGCCCAGACCACGTCGATAGATCTTCTCAAAGCTCTGGCCGCTCTTCGATCCAGCCCTTGACGATCTGCACGCGGTCGAGATTGCCGGAGGTCGGATCCTTCACCGCCCACACCATGAAGGTCGGCGCCTGCCTGCCGGCCTTCGGCGCGGGCAGGTCGCCGCCCATCGGCACGCCGTTGGCATAGGCGGTCTTGACCCAGTTCTTATGCTTCCCAGAGCGCCGTCGGCGAACTTCGAAGCCGCCGAAGAAACGCACTTTCATGCGCACGCCGCTGGTGGCGAAGGTCTCCTTCCGCTGCATGCCGTCGAAGAGCGAGGCGCGGGTGTTTTCCTCGGCCCAGATCGCGGTCAGGCCCGCGGGGTTCATTAGCCGGATGTCGCCGCCGGCGAAGATGTGGCCGGCCATGCGTTCCTTGAGCCCGCCGTCTTCCATGGCGTGGCCGCCGAAGTAATTATCCTGCCGGTAGGGTGCCGCGCCGTTGTGCGAATCCGAGCCGCCGACGATGCCGGTCTTGTAGGGGTTGTAGCCGCTTGGTGTCCTGCATCGCGAGGCCGTTCTTGAGCGCGTCGCGCACATAGCTGCCGGGGATTTTCGGGAAACCGCCCCTGCGGATCGCCGAGCAGATAGGACATGATTTCGTAGTTGGCGAACTCGTCGTTGGCGAGAGCAGCGGGTGCGTCTCCGATTGCCCCTTGATCTGCTTGATCTCGATCAGCCGCTCGTTGCGCATCCGCGACTCGGCCCAGGCCTTGTCGATCGGCCGGCCCTTGAAATCCACCTCGGTCGGATACATCAGGCCGTCGGAGACGTTGGCGTTGTGCGAAATGGCGAGCAGCTCGATGCCCTGCCTGCGCTGCTTGTCCATCCACGCCCAGAGATCCTCCGGTGCCTGCGAGTCGAAGGAACTGAACGGCATCTTCGGCAGGTTGCGCGGAGTCCTTGAAGAAGATATTGCGGTGCATGTTCGCGTTGTTCGGGGTGGAGGTCCATTCGTAGGAATTGAACGCGGTGAACTTGCCCGGCTCGTTGGCCGCATCCGCGATGGCGTTGTTCTTGTCCCAGACGGAGGACGCCAGCGCGGGCGCGACCAGTTCGGGGAACGGCTTGTTCGTGATCATCGTGTTAGCGAGGAGCAGATAGATGCGCTGGACGTCGGCCTTGTCATGGACGACCAGCTTCTTGCCCAGCTCGGTCTCGCTCAGCGGCGAGCCCGGCGTGTTGGCGACCTGGATGACGCCGACGTACTCCGAGTGATCCGTCACACCCATCCAGTCGAGCGGCTGCTTGATCTTCATCTCGTAGCCGAGCGCATGCTTGAGCGGCTTGCCCTTGGCGTATTTGTAGGCGTCTTCCGGCGTGGTCTTCGTATCGCCGAAGATGAAGGCGTCGAACGACCAGCTCGTGTGCAGATGGGTCTCGCCGTAGTAGGCTTCGCGCTCGGGGTTGGGCGCGGAAAACGCGGCCGGTAGGACGCTTAATAAAAAGAAGGTAACCGTGGCGAAGACGACGCTGATTTTTTTCATGGGATTTCTTTAATGTTTAAACCGATACGAGGGCACCGCATCCGGCGCATGCTCATAGCGCTTGTAACCAAACCATACAATCCGCAAGGACTCAATTATTGGACTTTGATCTTACGTGGCACTGATCTACTGCCGAGGCATCCAATCGCCATCTCTTTTCATCTGTTTCGAGTCCATTTTGGAGCCAAGGATGAATGCACAGCGGCTTCAATATGACGGCCTCACACAATCAGAAACCGTCCTTACCGTCTGGCTGTTGACGCCTCCGTTCCACCCAGCGCTGCAGAACGACATAGAGCGAGGGAACGAAAAGAACAGCAAGGCAGGTCGACGCAATCATCCCGGTAAGAACGGTGATCCCGAGGCATCTGCGGGCATTGGCGCCAGCGCCGGTGGCGAGGACGAGCGGAAGAACTCCAAGAATGAAGGTAAGCGAAGTCATCACGATCGGACGAAAACGGAGACCAGCGGCGTCGACGGCGGAATCCACGATGCTCTTGCCGGCAGCGCGATTTTCTCGCGCCATCTCGACAACGAGGATGGCATTCTTCGCCGAAAGCGCGATGAGAAGGACGAGACCGATCTGGACGTACATGTTGTTCGGGATGCCAAGGCCAATCAGAGCAGCGACGGTTCCAAGTAACGCCATCGGCACAGCGAGGATGACAGCGAGCGGCGTGATCCAGCTTTCGTATTGTCCGGCGAGCATGAAGAAGACGAGAAGAATCGAGAGCGCGAAAATATAATAGACAGCGTTGCCGGCGATCTTTTCCTGGAGCGACATAGCTGTCCATTCATAGCTTACCCCTGCAGGAAGTTTGCGGGCCGCGAGGCTTTCCAAAGTCTCGATCGCCTGACCCGAGCTATAGTTATCGCTGGCTTTGCCGAGGAAGGCCGCGGCGGGATAGAGATTGTAGAGAGAGATCACATTCGGACCAGCCGCAGGAGTGACGGATGAAACGGCACCGAGGGGCACCATGTTGCCGCCCTGGCTTTTGACGTAATAACCGAGCACGCTTTCGGGTGTAAGACGGAACTTTTCATCGGCCTGCGCGAACACGGTAAAGGTGTGGCCGAACTTGGTGAACTGGTTCACGTAAGTGGAGCCAAGGTAACTTTGCAGCGTGTCGAAAACATCGCCCACGGCGACGTTAAAAGTCGCCGCTTCAGTGCGGTTCACATCGAGATTGAGCTGCGGCACATCGGCACGAAAGGTCGTAATCGCAGCATCGATCACCGGCGAAGAGGCGGACTGAGTGGCAAGGTGTTCGGTGACCTTTTGCAGTTGCTGGTAATCGAAGGATCCATCGGTCAGCTCGACCTCCATCTGAAAGCCGCCGGAGAGCCCGAGACCCTGGATGGGTGGCGGTACGATGACGCGACAGGATGCTTCCTGAAAGCTGCTCAGCTTCCTCGAGAGATTGTTGTAGATATCGAGAATGTTCTCGCCTTTCCCCCGCTCGCTCCAGTCCTTGAACATCACGTAAATCGCCCCCGCGTTGGCGAGCGATGCGTTGTTGTCGAGCGGCGAAACGCCGCCAATGGAGATGGCGTGAGCGACTCCGGGCGTTTGCAGGACGATGTCGCGCACTTTCGCCATGGCGCGTTGGGTGCGCGCGAGAGATGCGGCATTGGGGAGTTGCACGGCGACGAGCACGTAACCCTGGTCCTCCGTCGGGATGAAACCGGTGGGCACGCGGGTGAAACCCCAGGCGGCAACCGCGATGAGCACGAGAACGATCACCGCCATGAGTCCGCTGCGGTCGACCATTCGGCGGACGATCCCCAGATACCGGGCTTCTACCCGGCCGTAGGTGGCGTTGAAGCCGCGGTAGAAAAAATTTTTCTTCGCATTTGGATCAGGCTGGCGGAGCCAGGTGGCGCATTGCGTGGGCTTGAGCGTGACCGCATTCGCGGCGCTGATCAGTGCCGTGGCGGCGATGACGAGCGCAAATTGGCGATACATTTGTCCCGTTATGCCGGGCATAAATGCAGACGGCAAAAACACCGACATCAGCACCAGTGTAATTCCGATGATCGGACCAAAAAGCCCTCGCATGGCATTGATCGCCGCCTCTTTCGGCGGCTGCCCGCGCTCGATGTATTGCGTTACACCCTCGACCACGACAATGGCGTCATCCACCACGATCCCAATGGCGAGGACGACGGCGAAGAGCGTGAGCAGATTAATGCTGAAACCCATCATCGCCATGGCAGCGAACGCGCCAATGATGGTGACCGGCACCGTGGTCGCCGGGACGAGAGTGGCCCGCCAATTCTGGAGAAAAAGCATGATGACGAGCAGCACCAGAATGCCCGCCTCGCCGAGGGTCTTGTAGACTTCGTTTACGGAATCGCGCACGAAAATCGTGGTATCGAAAGGGATCGTGTACTCGAGATCTTCGGGGAAATCCCTGGCCAGCCGTTTCATCGCCGTGTTCACGGCGGCGGCCGTGTCGAGCGCGTTTGCCTCCGGGAGGAGGAAGATGGCGACACCACCCGATGGTTTGCCGTCGTAATCGAAGAACTGGCTGTAGGTCTGCGCACCCATCTCGACCCGCGCGACATCCCCCAGCCGTGTGATCTCCCCGTTGTTGTCTGTCTTAACGATGATTTGCTCGAAGTCCGCGGCCTGATCGAGCGCGCCGTGAACGTTGAGCGTGAATTGAAAGTCCTGCGTCGACGGCGTTGGCGGCATCCCGAGTTGACCAGCCGTTACCTGCGAATTCTGTCGCTGCACGGCCTGGATAACCTCGGAGGGCGAGAGCGAGCGGGCCTGCATTTTGTCCGGGTCCAACCAGACCCGCATGCTGTATTGGCCGATGCCGAAAACCGTCACGCCACCAACGCCGGGCAAGCGCTCCAGCTCATTCTGGAGCCGAAGTGTGGCGTAGTTACTGAGGAAGAGGGCGTCGTATTTTCCATGCGGCGAAGTGAGCGTGACGATCTGCAAAATCGCGGTCGATTTTTTGTTCGTGATCACGCCCTGGGTCTGCACGGAGCGTGGCAACTGCGCCATCGCGGCAGCGACGCGGTTTTGCACGAGCACCTGCGCGAAGTCGGGATCGGTCCCGATCTTGAACGTCACGATGAGCGAATAGGTCCCGTCGTTCGCGCAGGTCGACTGCATGTAGAGCATGTTCTCGACGCCATTGACCTGCTGCTCGATCGGCAACGCTACCGTTTGAACCAGGGTGCGCGCGCTCGCGCCCGGATATCGTGCGACGACTTGGACAGTCGGCGGAGTGATCGGGGGTATTGCGCGATCGGGAGTTGAAGGATTGCGACCCCGCCGAGCAGGACCATGAGGAACGCGATCACGTTCGCCAGGACCGGCCGCTCAATGAAGAATTTGGAAAACATGCGCCCCGGCTGTCGTCTGGGTTATTGCTTTGGCGGAGCGGAGGGCGCGGGCGTTGCCGGAGCTTCCTGTGGAGTTACGGTTGCGCCCGGGCGCACGGCCGACTGACCCCCAATAATGACACGATCGTTTTCGTTCAGCCCTTGGGTGATCGCGCGCATCGCTCCGACGCGCGCGCCCAGCGTCACGTCGCGCCGCTCGGCGATATTTTGCGCATTCACGACGAGCAGGTAACCGCCGATTTGATCGTTTGCGAGCGCGGTGCCTGGCACGACCAGAGTAGGGGCGGGATGACCAAGCGGAATACGAACCCGCGCGAATAAACCGGGAAAGAGAATCTTATCTTCGTTCCCAAAGATGGCCCGGAGCTGGATCGTTCCGGTACTCGTATCCACGCTGTTATTGGCAAAATCGAGCACGCCTTTGTGCGGGAAACCGTCCTCATCATCAAGACCCGCGAACACGGGAATCTTGCCCACGCCCGGGTTCACGCCTTCTCCGAGTTTTTGGGCGATCTTGCGCAGGCGCAGCGCGTCTCGCGAGCTGACGCTGAAGTTAACGTAAATCGGGACCAACTCGTCGATCGTGGCGAGCTTGGTCGGTGCTGCGGCATTTGTGCCCACCACGTTGCCGACGTCAACGAGGTGCGTCCCGGTGCGTCCGTTAAACGGCGAGCGCACGGTCGTGTAGCCGAGCTGGATTTTCGCCATGGCGAGATTGGCCGCAGCCTGGTCGCGATCCGAGAGTGCCTTATCGACGTTGGCTTGCGAGGTCGCGTTTTGCTTCAACATGCCGACCTGCCGTGTGTATTCGGCTTGCGCGCCATTCAGCTGCGCCTGGTAAAGCGCCACTTTTTCCTCGTACATGTCTTTTTCGATTTGAAAAAGCACCGTGTCTTTGTCCACAAATGCTCCATCCTTGAACGAGATCGTCTCGAGAAATCCCTGAACGCGGGCGACGAGATCGACCGTCTGATAGGGCGCGACCGTGCCTGTAAGGTCGATCGACGGCGCGACCGGCTCGCGCCCGGGTTTCGCCACGGTCACGACAGGCGGACCCGTTTGCGTAAAAGGTTGGGGCCGCTTACAGCCAGCCCATCCCAAAGCGATAAGCAGAGCGAGAATCAATAGGCGCGACGGGTTTGCACTCATGGTTTTACCTCTTTCTTCGCCAGCGGAGCAGAAGATTGCGGCGATGTTTGGGGAGCGGCGCCGGGCAGGTGTCCGCCCAGTTCGAGCATGCTCCCCCAATTGGTGCGCCGGGCCATCTCTGCTTTGACCTCGCTGGAAATCACGTCGCCACTTTGGCGAATCTGCCAGCCGCCGCCCAGCCCGCGATAGACAGAAATGAGCGAGAGGATCGTGTTTCCCTGGCTACTCACGGCCGCGTTGTCGATCGCCAACTGCTGTTGCTGGGCGATAAGGACGACCGTGTAGTCGTTTTGCCCTTGTTCATAGCGAACCGCCGCCAAATTCGCACTTCGCCCGGCGGTCGCCACGGCCTCGTTCAAGATCGCCGTTGCGCGCCGTCCACTGGAGAACGCGGAAAGCCCATTCTCGACCTCCGCCTGCGCCTTTAAGACAGTGTTCTGATAGTTTAGGACGGCTTGCTGAAATCTTGCGTCCTCGATCCGGACGCTGTTAACGAGACGGCCGTAATTCAGGATCGGGACGACGAAGGAGCCGCCCGCCTGAACGACCTTACTCTGCCACGTGAAAAGATCGGTCAGCGTTGAACTCGCGATATCACTCCCCGACGAACCGAAGGCGCCAGCGAGCGAAAACGAGGGCAGCATGTTGGCTACCGCCACGCCGATCTTGGGCGACTGCGCCGCCGCCTGAAGACCTGCCAGGCGCACATCGGGCCTGCGCCGAAGCAAGTCGCGCGGAATACCCACTGCGATCCTGGCTGGTGCCGCGGGGATGCCGCCCGGGCTACTAAGGTAGCGCCCAACTTCGGCCGGCGTCATTCCGAGCAAGATCGCGAGCCCATTTTTCACCTGCACGATTCCAGTTTCTAACTCCGGCGCTTCGGCCTTGGTTTTCGAGAGCTCGGTCTGGGCCTGCAAGGGATCGAGCTCGCTCGTTTCGCCGGCGTTGAATCGAGTATTTGCGATCTTAAGGCTTTGTTCCTGCGCCGCGATGCTTTGGTTGATGATCGCGAGCCGGCTTTGAAGCGTACGCAGATTTACATACGCATTTGCCACGTCACCCACGAGCGTGACCAATGCGTCGTCGTACGCCGCCACCGACGCGAGCCAACCGGCTGTCTGTGATTGGATTTCGCGACGAAACTTGCCCCAGAAATCGATCTCCCATGCCGATGAGAAAAGGAGCCGGTCGGTCGCGATGTTCGGTCCGACCTGAAGGTTCCGGTCATCGAGGAGTCGCGAAACCACGTTGGCGACAGGATTGTCGCCGAGAGTTGGGCCCGCCCGGGACGCATCGCCCAGGTGGTAATAATTAATTCCGCCCGCTGCTCCCTGCTGCTGTGGGAAGAGATTTCCGATCGTCGCATTCAGCGCCGCCCGTGCTTCCAAAATGCGGACACCGGCGATCTGGAGGGAGAGATTTCGCGCGTAAGCCGTTTCGACCAGCCGGTTGAGCACAGGATCGTGAAACGTGCGCCACCAATATTCCTCCGCCGCGCCGTAGGGGTGTTCGGAAACCGCCTGTCTCTGCACCCACTTCCGATCTACCTGCGCTGTGGGAAGACGAAAGTTCGGCCCGACCATGCAGCCGGAGAGAATCAGCACCGCGGCGATCGCCGCGACTGTCGTGCCCAGGCTACGACGTTTCACTCGACAAAAAACAGCTTCCTGGTCCTTGAAACTTTAAGCCGGAGTGCGAGGCCGAAAGCGGGTGTTCCATGTCCGGAAGGCTGACCACGCGGCGAAAACGGGTCAAGTATTTTTGAACGCTTGGCTCTCGTCGCGGGGAAGGATCTTCGACTTCTCCGCTATCGCGGCTGGAATTATCCCCTCTAACGGACGACGAAATGTAGCGCGGCGATTCATCGCCGGGCCGACTTTCACGATCCTACTTGTTGGGGTGATGCTTCTTGTGGTGCTTTACGGCTTTCTCGTCCACCTCGAGTGCGAGCTTTTCCGAGCTGCCTTCGGCGCGGTCTTCGAGATCGGCGAAAAGGCCTTCGTCCGAGAGGTCGAGCGGATGGGAGTTTTCCCAATCGTGTTTCGCCACTTTGTGCAAACGCTCGACGATATCTGCGTCGTAGACTTCGATCGCCAGTTCGCGCCGGTCATCGAAGCTGCCCGGCGCGAGATTGATTGAGCCGATGATCGCACGGACGCCATCGGCGAGGAGCATTTTGCCGTGGAGTTTGAGGCCTTTGAGCTTGTGAATCTTGATCCCGACGTCGTCCATGATGCGCAGCCCGCCAACGCCTTCGACGAGCTTTTCTTTTTTCAGCGAATGCGGCGGACGCGCCATGATGTGGACTTTTACCCCGCGCACCGCGGCGCGGACGAGCCGCTCGATAATGACAGAATCCTGGTAGCGCTCGTTTTGCACGAAGAGAGTATGTTTGGCGTCGTCGATCAGGCGGGCGATACGCTCGCGGCCATTGCCGCGGCACCAGATGAGGTGAGCGTGCTCGCCTGGGTTGAAATCCTTGCGATGCCAGTCGGCTTCAAAGCCGGCGATAACTTCATCGACCTCGTGTTTGTGTGAGGTAACGACAGCGTAATCACGGGTTACGGTGAGATTCTTCGTCTCCCAGTTGAGCGATTTTACAAAGGCGGTTTCGTCATCAAGGACAAGCGACTTTTCGTGCGTGATGCCGAAATCGGGATTGCTGTCCTTGACCTCGATCCCGGCTTTCTCCAGCGTCTTGCGCGTCTCGGCGTTCTCCTCCTCACCGCTCCGCCGCGCGGGATTGAGCATGACCTGGATTTTGAGTCCGCGATCCTTGGCGGCGACAACCGCTTTGATCAGATCCGGGTCGGAGAAAATGAACATTTTGACCCGGACAGATTTTTTGGCGGCGTTGATCGCATCGATGATTGGTTTTCCGGTGTCGTCGGGGAGAACAATGATGGAGCGGTGAGACATGATGTGATTTGGACGAGTTAGATTCTATCTATGAAATGTTGAAAGACCACAGATTAACACGGATTTATATCTAACTCTCTCATCTTTGTTGCATCTGTGGCCAAATGCGCTCCTAAGTTTAGGCGGCAGGCGTGGAACCGGCCTGAATGCGGTAAAGCTCGGCATAAATCTCATTGCGGGCAATGAGTTCGTCGTGAGTGCCTTCTTCGGCGACGAAACCGCCTTTGAGGACAACAATCTTGTGCGCGTCGCGAATCGTGCTCAGCCGGTGCGCGATGGTGATGACAGTCCGGCCTTCCATCAATCGTTCGAGCGCCTCCATCACGAGTTTCTCTGACTCTGTGTCGAGCGCGGCGGTCGGTTCATCGAGAATGAGAATCGGAGAATTGCGGACCACGGCGCGCGCGATACCGATTCGTTGACGCTGGCCGCCGGAAAGGGTCAGGCCGCGTTCGCCGACCATGGAATCGTAGCCGTGCGGCATTTGTGCGATAAACTCGTCCGCGTTGGCCATCTTTGCAGCTTCGATGATTTCCTCCGGTGTCGCATCGGGCCGGCCGTAGGCGATGTTCTCGCGAACCGTACCGGCAAAGAGGACCGTGTCCTGGAGGACAAAACCAACCTGAGAACGCAGACCGTGGAGTTTGTAGTCAGCGACATTAGTCCCGTCGACCAAGACCCGGCCCTGCGTCGGATCGTAAAAGCGCGGAATGAGTGAAAGGATGGTCGACTTGCCACCACCGGTCGGGCCGCAAACGCCGACGCGCATTCCAGGTTTGATCGTTAGGTTGATGTCACGGAGCACAGGCGCGGCCGGGTCGTAGGAAAAGGCAACGTGCTCGAAAGTGATTTCGCCCTTGATGTTGCCGGGATCGTGCGCTTCAGGCTTTTCCGGGATAATCGTGTCGGCGTCGAGAATCGTCTGAACGCGATCGAGACCGACCGCCGCCTGCGCGATGACATTGGTCATCTTCGCAAGATCCTGCACCGGCTTGAAAAACTTGTTCAAATAAGAGAGGAAAACGGTGAGCGAACCGATCGTCATCGCGTCGCTCAGGATCAGCCCGGCTCCCCGCCAAAGGACAAAGGCCACGCAACCTGCGACCGTCACCGAAACGATGGGGGAAAGGAGCGATTTCACGCGTCGCGCCTTAAGCGAGGCCTGGACGGAGGCCAGACCCACTTCCCTAAGGCGCTCTTCTTCCGTGTCCTGCCTCCCGAAGGCTTTGACCGAACGGACCGACTGCAGGCCCTGTTCGACGACGCCGACAATCTCGCTCTGGCGTTTGCGCACCTCGTGCGTCGCTTTCTTCACCGCCTTCTTAAAGTGTGAGATAAAAAAGAGGAGAGCCGGCGTCACCACCACGACGATGAGCGCGAAATCGAAATTGAGATAGAGCATCACGCCGAGCATTCCGAAGATGGTCAGGGTATCGACGAGGATGCTGAGGAGCGCGGTCGAAGCGAAGCTTTGGATCGGTGCTGACGTCGGAGGTGATTGTGCTCACCATGTTGCCGATCTGGTGGTTGTCGTAGTAGGTCAGCGAAAGCCGCTGGAGATGGTGATAAAGCCTCCCACGAAGATCGCGCGCGACATACTGCGCAACACTTTCGGTGAAGTAATTGTCGATGTAACTCGCGACCGCGCCGACGGCAGCGATTGCGATCGCCGCGAGCGCGGCCACGCCCGCAAGGGCCAGAGTGTGTTCGCCCGAGGAGAAGTCGCGCAGCCAGGTCAGGAAGTCCGGCAGCTTGTGCTTCCCGACGACGTTATCGAGGATGATCTTGAGCGGCCAGGGCGCGGCGATGCTCATCGCCGTCTCAATCAGCATCGCGATGAAGACCACGATCAGCCATTTGCGGTAAGGCTGGACGACTTCGAGAACGAACCTGAACATGCTTTTCGAAGACGTCCCCTTGAGCGGGGGTGGCACGATCTTTTTGTCGGCGACTGGTGTTTTACTCATTGAGTTCGAATTTTGCGAAAAGATCTCAATGAGAACGATGGAATCATGAGTGGCTAGAAACAATGTCCCACGCGGGGCTCAAGCCCATGCTTGTAATCGTCGCCGCTCGCAGGGTACCCACACCAGTATTCCAACGGACCATGCAATTCGATCTGACATGCCATGGAACACGAGAGGGCGTGCGCGCCAGGCTGGCACCTGCAAGGGAATGTTTAATTCTTTCTTACTAAACTATTGCGCCGCGCGCTTTTTCGCGATCGCTTCCTGGATTTCCTGCTGACGAATGGTCTGGAGCTTCTGATATTGCGCCGGGCTAAGAACCTTCTGCAGTTGCGGCGCGCTTTCGTTGTGGATGGCGCGCAGTTGTCGCATCTTCTGCATTCCAGAGAGGGACGTATCAGTTTTGATCGCCTTAATCTTGGGAGCCTCTGCCTCAAGGATTGGCAGGAGTTTGACCTTTTGTTCAGGCGTCAGGTTGAGCTGTTTTGACAAGTCTTGCAGTTTCGCTGCCGCATCGGGATTCTGCCCCGGCGCCGCGGGAGCGAGGGTCAGAAGCGCGGCAAGGCAAACGGTGGAGATCAGGAAGGTAAAAGGTTTTTTCATGGCGGCAGTATGATTGGCAACACGCGGTTATTCAAGGGCGGCAATCTTTATGGTGAAAGGCGGTCTTCGCGATTCAGGATTTCCTTGATGTGGATGATGGGTTCCTGGCTAATTCGGAAGATCCCGCGGCGCGGACGATCCAGATCGAGCACGACAAAAATCGTCGCGCCAATAAGGATAACGAGGAGCCATTTTCCAACCATCATCCGGTGGTTCGCAATCCCGCCGGCAAAACCTACCGTAGCCAGGGCGAGGACCGTTCCCACAAAGAGCAAGAAGACGACGCCGTCCGGTACCCGGTCCTCGAAAGCGTGGACCCGTCGCCGATGCACCGCCCATTCGTCGTTCAGCGCTCCCATCATGGCGTCGAAACCTTTCATCGCCGGGTCGCGTTGCGCTTCGTCTCTGACCAGGCCCCAGAGCTGGCTATGAAGTTTCTCGGTCCGGTCAATCGCTCCTTCGACGGCGACGATATCCTGGCCTGCGTCAAAGAAGGCCAACCGGGCTTGAACGAATTCACGAAAATATTTTTCAAACTGGGCGTGAGCCGTTAAGGGCAGAAGGCTGCCACAAAGGAGGAGGCGATGCAGAATGTTTGCTTCCTCCGTCACGAGGCGTTGCCGCTCGCTATAACGGTCCGCCGCCATCCCGAAAGCAAAAGCCAGGAGCAGCGCCAGCAGGCCGAGCAGTGCCACCTTGAGGGCCACGTAGACCTCCCGCCCGGCATCGTGCGTGTCCGCGTGCCAGCGGCGGCCGCTTCGATAGGCCAGCTCGAACGCCACGAGCGAGGCGGCGAGCAGAACGACGACAATCCAGCATGCGCCCTGATCATAAAGCCAGTCGGGTTTCATGGTTCACTCTTACGCGGATCACTCATCCTTGTCCCATTCTCAGTGGTGAAAGAAACGCCGAAAGACAAGCGGCGGAAATCAGGAGGGCGAAAAGTTTCTTCACCGCGGCAGTATGACGAGCTACACGCAGTTGTTCAAGAGGGACTATGCCGGAGGGCCGCGAGACACCAGACGCTCATCGCGGCATGCAGGATGACTGCCGGCCACAACGCGATGCCGACGGACCGAAACTGGAACCCGGCCGCCCCGAGGATAAGAAACACGCCGAGGTTATAGAGCACCATCGCGCTGGCTAACCCTCGCGCCGCGCGGTTTTGTCCGTCGTCACTCGCGAACCAACAGGCAACCCCAAGGGCGAGTAGTGCCACCCCGGCGACGCGACCGAGGGAGATGCTTGCGCCGGTAATCTCGGCACCGAGCAACAACCGAACGACGATAAGCGGGCACGGCGATCAATCCCAATCCCGTGGCCGCTTCGACAATGGCAGTGAATTTGAGCAAGCGTTTCATAGCGTTGGGCCCGAGAAGCAGGCGGCCGTTTCGCCTCCTTCGCGGATAACTCTCGGGTGAGTGTTGGCTAGTCCGCTTTGACGGCGGCGTCTGCGGCAGCCTTTTGTCCGCGGCCGTCATCTGCGGCTGCCCCATTTTGAAGGTCAGTTTGTCGATTTTGCCGGTGAAAGCGAAAGGTAGCTTGTCGTTGTCGTTCACTCCTGAGCGGGTGTCCACGCCGACGTCGAAGGTCTCGTCGGAGACTTCCAGGAACGCGATCGTGTGCGGGCTGTTTGTGATTGTCCACTTCCTTGCCGTCCACCGACAGCACGCCTGTGCCGCCTTTGGCAATGCCGGGGCCGTCATATTTGAAGTCGAAGACGAGCGTGTGCTTACCCGGCTTGAGCGCGCGACCAAACAAGTCCGAGTCTACCTTGCCACCGACGCCGCCTTCCCAACGGAATCGCTCGAGATCGAGCATGTTGTAAACAAAGACCGGCTTGCCTTTTTGCAGGAATAGCCCGTAGCCGCCAAAGCGACCGCCCATCGTTGCGATCATTCCCTCTGCACCGCCTTTGGGAACGGTTATCTCAGCGGTGATGGTATAGTCCTTATCCAGAAGACTGGGCGCATTTCCGACGGGAATGTTGGCATTTTCACCTTGATAGGTGAATTCCGTTTTCCCCGCGACCGCGCTCGGTCGTGGGGTGACGAGGCGAGGCAGGATCGAGTTATCGAGGGGAAAAACCTGATATTTCCCTGCCTCTGTCATGAAGATCGCCTGCAGTTCCTTAAGCTTGTCCGGATTCTTGGCCGCGAGATCATTGTATTGCGAATAATCCTCGGCAATGTTGTAGAGTTCCCACTTGTAGTCGTTCACTGGCGGCAGCGGCTTGGCTCCAAGGAGCCAGACCGCCTCGCGGTGGCGTGGTGCAGGCGTACCAGCCGTCGTGATAGATGCCGCGGTTGGCGAACATTTCGAAATACTGGGTGTCGCGCTTGGACGGCGCCTTGGCGTTTGCTGAGTCGAACGTGTAAGCCATGCTCACGCCTTCGATCGGTTTCTGCTTAATCCCGTTGACCATGTCCGGGGCCTTGATGCCAGTAACTTCAAGAATGGTCGGGACGATATCGATCATGTGATGGAACTGGGTACGAATGCCGCCCAGATCCTTGATATGACCGGGCCACGAGATGCACATGCCTTGCCGGGTCCCGCCGAAATGTGAGGCGATCTGCTTGGTCCACTTAAACGGTGTATCGAACGCCCACGACCAGGCGACCGACATGTGTGGGTAGGTCGTAGCGGAGCCCCAGCTCTCGTAATGCAACATCTGCAGCACTTCGGGCAGGGTTAAGATACCGTTGTAGG
The DNA here is from genome assembly GCA_963720895.1 of uncultured Verrucomicrobiae bacterium. Lineage (GTDB taxonomy): Bacteria > Verrucomicrobiota > Verrucomicrobiia > Chthoniobacterales > UBA10450 > Palsa-1392. The sequence continues at coordinate 152,007 of CAVRGZ010000004.1, read as the reverse complement.
CAGTCATCTGGTTAAACGTGCCTTCGAGGGTGCCTTCTGCGCTGGTGCCGTTGTCACCGCTGATGTAGATAATCAGCGTATTGTCCAACTTGCCCATGTCTTCGACCGCCTGGATGACGCGGCCAATCTCATTGTCCGTATAGGCGGCATAGCCGGCAAAGTTTTCCGCCTCGCGAGCATAGAGTTTCTTTTGGATCAGCGAAAGCGAGTCCCAGCGCGGTAGCTTCGCGCCGCCATACTCTGGCTGACCGTCCGGCCACGGGGTAAGCTGGGTTCCCTCCGGGATCACGCCGAGCCGCTTCTGGTTGGCAAAAATCTGCTCGCGCAATTTTTCCCAGCCCATGTCGAACTTGCCCTTGAATTTGTCTCTCCACTCCGTCTTTGGCTGGTGTGGCGAGTGGGTCCCGCCGGGCACGTAATAGACGAAGAACGGCTGCTCGGGCGCGGCCGCGTTCAGGCTGCTCATGTATTTGATCGCCTCGTCCGCCATGTCGGTCGTTAGGTTATAACCGGGTTTGCCGATCCAGGGAAAAATCGGGGTCGTGTTTTGATAAAGGTAGGGTGTCCACTGATCGGTCTCGCCGCCCATGAACCCATAGAAATACTGGAATCCCATCCCTGTCGGCCATTGGTCGAATGGTCCGGCGGCGCTGTAGAGATAGGTGGGAGTGTTATGGTTCTTGCCGAACCACGAGGTGGCATAACCGTTTTCTTTTAGGATTTCGCCGATCGTGGCATCGTCCTGACCGATGACAGAGTCATAGCCCGGATAACCGGTGGACATTTCGCCGATGACGCCATAGCCAACCGAGTGGTGATTCCGACCGGTAATCAGCGCTGCCCGGGTCGGTGAGCAGAGCGCAGTGGAGTGAAACTGCGTGTAACGCAAACCCGCCTTGGCGATGCGGTCCATCGCCGGTGTGGGAATGACCCCGCCAAAAGTCCCTGACACGCCGTAACCCTGGTCATCGGTCATGATGAGCAACACGTTGGGTGCGCCCTTGGGCGGTACGACCCGTGGTGGCCAGTAGGGCTTGGAATCCACGGCGCTGTCCTTGATCACGCCACCGAAGGGCAGCGGCGGCGGCGGAAGTTCCTTCCCGCCGATCGTGACGGTGGCGTCCGGTGAACCAGGGGTCCCATTGATTTGCTGAGCTTGCGCTGGGCAGGCGCCGAAAATCGCCGCCACCGCTGTTAGCAGCACCAGGCTGTGGTGCGATAGTTTGCTTATTGTTTTCATGAGTTTGTTAGTCTTCGCTGTGGCTTGATGGGAGCGCGGCCCAACGATTTCATCTGTTTTACTTGTCATGTGTCCCGGGCACGGCTCCCGGCTTGGGTTTAGAAGTCGGAAAGAGCAAGGTGAAGTTAAGGCGCAAGCCCCAGTCGGGGCCTCCGCTGGGAGCTTCGGCGTAATAGCGACCGCCGAACTGAATGCTAACAGGTTGCTTTCCGATTTTCAGAATTTGACTCACCGTGAGGTTGAATGGCACGGTCCACTGGTCGTCTACCCAGTCGTAGGTGGCCTCCATATCCAGGCCGAGGGTTGTGTGGGTCTTCGTCGTGTAATTAAGAAACGGCTGGAGATAGGTGGCGTTGATGTTTGCCTCGTTGTTATCGCCTCCGAGACTCCAAATCTGGTTGGCGAGAATGCCGATGGTCCAACCCTTTTTCTGCACGAGCGCGACGAGCGTCGGTCCGAGGCCCCACTTTTCCGGCCCGAGAAGGCTATCCGTCGCAGTGGGATAGTAGCCGACTGGCCCGAGCCCCCAGATGATGCCGCCGGGGCCGGGCGCCTTAGGCGAGAGGAAAAAACTCTGCGTGGTGTTGCCAAGGCCGGATTGGGTGCCGGACTTGCCAAAGACATTGGTCTGCGAAATGACGGGAACAATCGTGCGCAGGATCAGGTTCCAGTCCTTGCTGATGGAGATCGGGATAACCGGCTGAATGTTGAGAGTGAATTTGGTCCCGTTGGCCGGGCCGATATTGAAATCTTCATTTGCCTGGAAGGGCACGCTGATGAGCGCGGAGACCGGATTGGAAAGTTGCTTGGCGAGTTCGGCGGCTTGATCACCGCCTGACTCTGGCGCCGCGGGTTCGGCCATCGCCGTTCCGTCGGCGTTCACCTTCGGGCCTTCCGCCGCGCAGAGTGTCTCCAGCCCGACAAAGAGAGTTGCCGCCAAGACACTGGCTAAGCCGGTCATTTTCATGAGGGAACTCTGATGAATTTTGGACCGGAGGGATATGGGACTTTAGTCTCATGCGTTGAAGGATGGGCGCCGTGAGCTGCCGTGAAAGCGAGCATCCGGCATTTCGAGGCGCGCCTGTCGTGGGCCGGGGAGCGCGGGCGCCCCGCCAGGAAGCTGCCCCGCAAGTGGGTGTCCCGCGCGGGGCGCGGGACACAGCGGGCGAGGCGCTCGCGCTTTCAACGCAAACGTCTCAGGTCGCGACTGCTTCCCGAATCAGTTGCATTAGAACTTCGTCGTCGAAGGGTTTGGCCAGAAAGGCGAAGGCGCCCGCTTCGATCGCCGTCTGGCGCGCCATCGGGTCGTCGCGGCCGGTCACGAAGATGACCCGCGTCGCGGGCGAATCCTGCCGGAGGCGCTCCTGCACTTCCAAACCGCTCATCTGCGGCATCCAGACGTCGAGGACGGCGAGGCGACATTTGGCCTGCTTGAGCCTGGCCAAAAAGGCGGTCGGATCGCTAAACTTCTCGACATCAAAGCCGGCCGAGTCCATTAGGCGGCCAAGCGCCCTGAGCATCGAAAGATCGTCGTCCAGGAGCCAGATGGAATTCTCGCGCCGAGCGTTCAAAGGCACACCCTTCTCCTCCAGTTCTTCAAAAGTAAGAATACCGGCATTTGGCTGATGAATTGTTTTAATATGAGGGATTTCCTAGCTTGAGGCTTTGTTCGGGGCAGCGCTATGAGACCTTGGTCTCATACCCGGGGGTAGGGGAACGCCTTGCGGGCGCGATGTGTGATCCGCTAGCCGGCGGGGAAACGATGGCAACTGGAAGCGTTCCTGCATCGTAAGCTTTGGCAATCCTTCTTGTCGTGTTCTCGTGCGCGCCCTCGTAAGGAGTAGGAAATTGAGGGCGAGGAGAGGACGAATGACAATGCTGACAATCGATCGAATCTGTCTCGCGGCTTCGCGCGTTCCGATTTTCGGATTACAGGATGCGGAACTAGAACCTATTGGGACTACGTTCTTCCGCAGCCGGCAATTGCACCGTAAAAGAAGCGCCGCCATCCTCACAGTTTTCTCCCGAGAGCGATCCGCCATGCGTTTCTACGATACTGCGAGCGATCGCCAGCCCCATCCCAGTCCCCTCCGCTTTCGTTGAAAAGAAAGGCTCGAAAAGTTGCTCGGCGAGGCCCCGGGGGAATCCCGGGCCCGAATCGCTCACGCTGACAGAAACTTCATCGTTTTCGTTGCGAGAGGCGCAAATCGCCACCCGGCGCGTGTCGAGACGCATGACCGACATTGCCTCAAAAGCATTGAGAGTTAGATTGAGAAATACCTGAAGCAACTGTACGCGATTCCCGACGACAGAGCCGACATTCGGATCAATCTCCATCGTAACGGTAATGTTTCTTGCCAGGGCATCGGCTCGCAAGATACGCAGCAGGTCGCGCAGAATTTCCTCGATATTAACGGAAGTATGGGTCGCTTCGCCCCTCCGTACCATGTTACGGATTCCCTCGATAACCTCGCGTGCACGGTGGCCGTCTGCCACAATGTCAGTCAGTAGCTCACTCAACTCTTCGGGCCTGATATTGCCGCGGGCGATTAAACGTTGCCCAGCGCTGGCGTTTGCCACCATTGCGCCGACCGGATTGTTTACTTCGTGGGCGAGGGATGCCGCCAGTTCTCCCATCAAAGCAACCCGCCCCACTCGCGCCAGCTCTGTGCTCTGGAGCTGATAGTCCAACTCGGCCTGGCGCCGCTCGGTGATATCAACGCACGAGCCGATATAACCAAGGAAAACGCCGTTAAGGTCAATTCGCGCGGTCCCTGAATCCAGAATCCAACGATATTGTCCATCCTTTCGTCGCAAACGATATTCCATCGTAAACGGTTGCCTGGCATCGAAGGCATTCACGTAGATCTCCAGGCAATGCGCAAGATCCTCCCGATGCACGCCTTCCGTCCACCCATTACCGAGTTCCTGGGCGGGTGTGCGCCCGGTAAACTCAAACCAGCCCTTGTTAAAAAAATTGCAAAGCTTGTCCGGTCCTGCCATCCAGATCATCACCGGCGCGGTGTCGGCCACGGCGCGAAAACGTGAGTCACTCTCGAGTAATGCTTCCTCGGCCATCTTGCGCTTGGTGATGTTGCGCGTCATACCCCGCATCAAGACTGGTTTACCGCGTTCGTCGAACTCGGTCCGGCCGTAGCCCGCCACCCAAAGCGTGCGGCCGCCGGGCTGAACGATGCGATACTCGCTCTCATACTCGCCACCAGAGGCGAGAGATGCGCGAACGCATTCCTCGATGCGGGCGCGATCCTCCGTGTCGATTGTTCCCAGGAATCGATCCAGATCGATCCGCGAAGAGTCTGCAAGACCGAACAAGGCTCTTCCTTCTTTCGTTATCCAGACGTCGTCTCTTTGCGCGTCCCAACACCAGAGGGCGAGGTTGGCCGCGCTCGCCGCGAGGCCCATTCGAGCTTCGCTTTCCCGCAGCGCGGCTTCGCTCGTGCGCAAGTGCTGCGCGGTTTGGGCAGCGCGCAGGATGTCGGAGCTCAACTCGAAGCCCATCGCCACGATCACTCCGACGAAGGGAAAGCTGACGAGATAGGGCATATGAAGCACCTTCGCATTAATCAAGGCGGACAAGCCTGCTGCCAACACGATGAAAAGCGTGATGCTTCCGCCGACCACTGCGGCGCGGCGTCGATTTTCCGGCCCTCCGCGACGCCAGAGGACAAACGTCGCGTCTAACACGAAAGCCAGGATCAAGAGTGAACTTAGCTCGCTAAGATGTGCCCACAGGCTGACCGGGCCTTCCGGCATCGCCACGGTCTCTCCGAGGAAAGCGACGTGCCGCAAGGCGGTGATATTGCGGAAGTTCAGGTTCGGCGGCGCGGCGAAATTGATGACCAAAGCAACAAACCGCACGAGGCAGCCGGAGACACCAAGCCAAAGCCGGCCGGTCCCAAAGTAAAAATGGACGAAACCTACAATTGCGACCGCGAGAAGAAATATGGGAACGTGAACCCACTGCTGCGCGCGACCGATTTGCTCCGTCGTCGCCGACTGCAATATTCCGAGTTCCCCCCAGGCGATTCCCGCCCCGGAGAGTGCGGCGAGAGCAAAGAACAGATTCTGCCAGGCCCGATTTCTGATCCCAAGCAGCAAATACGGGAGCGCCATCATCGCACATGCTCCGGTTATTGCCGCCCAGACGAAGGTCACCGTGCTCATGAATGTGAAGCTCCAATGCGACCGTCATCCGCCGCCTGATAACGCAAAACTCTGGCATCCGAAGAATTTTCCCAGAGCAGGAAGAAAACGGCCAACCACATTACCTCAATTGGTCGCTGTATAAAGGGAGCGACGCAATCGCAAAGGAAAAGGGAGATACCAGCTGCCCAACGCGATACAAAGTATCGCGGGACAAAAAAGCGGCCGCCAGTGAACACGGATCTGCACAGCCAAATGATCCTATTTTGCTCATCCGTGTTGGTCTGTGGCCACGGCACAGGGAGCCCAGCGGCTCGTGAGTTCGTAACTCCTATTCTTGCGCCATCAGTGCTTCCGGCGGGACGTCGAGCCATTTCGCCACCTCGGCAAGGTCTGTAAAGAGCCGAACGTTAAGCGACGAGTAATCGGTTAGCAGCTTATGCAACTTGGCATAATGGACTGTGGTTGGGCTCGTAACGTAGAAGGCGGATTTGACCGCCGGATGACCCGCATAAGTGAGACGCCGGTGAAGGGCGACGTCAAAGACAAACTTGAAGTTCAGATCAACCGCGTCGAGCGCCGACAGGTTGGAGAATCGATTGAACGGTTTGCTCGATCTTGCTTCTGCGGTTCCGATGAAAACGACGATCTCGTTTACGATCTCCTCATCCAGGATGCCGTGTGGCTTCCACATGATGAGGGAATGATCTTTGCGGAATAAAACATGGGCCGGAAGCTTCATGCTGACCTCCTAATATTTCGCCCTAAGCCATTTCATAAATAATGCAATGAGCAGTATGTCATAGCGATCCGCCGAAGGCTAATCCCGCCCTACACGGCTTTCGCATGTCCAGCTTCCTCTGACGCAACGCGCTCGGTCTAAGGGGTAGACGAGTAATCGAAGGTTTAAGTCCATTTTGGTTGTGACCAGAAATCTGGCTCATGCAATGAGGTCCTTCTTACGGCTCGAAAGCGAAAATGCGTTTCCAATCCTTCTTCATGCTGATGACGTTCCAGCCGTCCTTCTTCGCCTCTTCGTAGAGCGCCTGGGTGAAAGTACCGACTTTTGTATCGGGCAGACCGGTGGCTGGACCATAGGCGTACTCGCGCTCTGCGTCGTCGTGGAGGACGATCATCGAAAGACGGGCACCGTCGCCGGCTTTGGTGTATTCGAGCATCTGCTGATCGCCAGTTGAGTTACCGAAAGCGGCATTGGGACGGCGACCGATCATCATATGAATGCCCTCGGGTTTGCCGCCATTGTTATCGTTGAGCGTCAGCTTGGGCTCCTTGGTCAGAATGGGTTTGCCCTCTTTGTCGTAGCCATATTTCGTCGCCCCGGCGGTCCCAACCACCTGTTCGATCGGGATATCATAGGTCGCCTCGGAGTACATCCGCACGAAGTCCTGGCCGCCCCCGGTAACAATGTAGGTTTTATAACCATTGGCGCGGAGATATTTGAGCACCTCCTGCATCGGCAGGTAAGTTAATTCCGTGTATGGTCGCTTCCAGCGTGGATCCTTTGCTTCCGTCAGCCAGGGTTTCACCTGGGCTTGGAACTCCTCCGTCGTCATGCCGGAAAGCGTCGCAGCCGCGATCTTGATCAGGTCCTCGGTGGGCAACTTCGCGATGGCGGCACGGTCGCCGGAAATCACTGTTTTGAACGGTTCGACCTTCGCCAGTTCGGGCTTTGCTTTGACGAGCGGGCCGACGCGATCCAGGCAATAGATCAACTGGCTATAGACCGGATGCTCGACCCAGAGTGTTCCATCCTGATCGAAGGTGGCGATCCGTTCCGCCGGCGGAACAAACTTCGCGCCGCCCTCTTCCGTCGTCGTCTTCACGAAATCCACGATGGCCTGTTTGCTGGGCCCGTCATTCCACGAAGGCAACGGGTCCTGCGCTTGAGTGGGAGTGATACTGGCGAAGGAAATCGCCAGCATTGCCAGTGTGTTGAGGACTGGTTTCATATTTTTGTTATTCCGGATTTCCTGGTCTTGAAGAGAGGGTGACTAAATAAGCAAGGTCCTTCACGGGTTATTCAGCTATTCCTCATCCCTATTATAGCCTCCCGACGGGCGGTTGCCGCCTACCGGAAAGGCGTAAACTTGAACTTCTGTCCGCCGATCACAGCCGCGACCATCGCGCCGCTCTTCGGCAGGGTGAAAATCGCCATTCCTTGTTCATACTTGGCGTTTGCCGCCACGCCCGACGCGGAGACCGACGCCTTCGCCGCGGCGCTCATCTTGAACTCGGAGGCTTGGAACGACTTGAGGACCGCGTTCGTTTCAAAAAATACGACTTCCGAGAACTTCCCGCCACCGGCCTGGGCCCCGATGCTGATTTCGGTCATTGTTACTGTGCCGATGACTTTGCCTCTTTGGTAGACCAGACCGTCCCCCCGCTGGCCCCCGATGATTAATCCGCCTTCCCCGACAGAAGGCAGGATCGCGTAACCGGCGGACTTCGCGAAGAACCGGCTCAGGCTGGGATCCGCCAGCTTGAAGTTCCGAATGGCCTCTTCCGACCTTGCTCTTAAGTCTCCGGCGTGAGCGGGAAGTGTTGTGGCCAGAGTCAGCGCGAGCAGGGCAGCCAATTTGGTGATGCTAAGCATTTGTTTCATGTCTTTGTTTCAAGTTTTGGTTTTCCCGCTTCCGGGAACGGTTTCGTTTTTTGCTGAATTCGCGAGCCGCCTCGTCCGAGACGACTCGCGCATTCACGACTGAACCGATGAATTGACTGGCTTTTTTGCTTTCGCTGGTGAAGTCACGGGCCGCCTCGTGGGAGACAACCCGTGTTTTTCACGATCGAAAGAGAGTCTCGATCAACTCAGCGCCACCCCCAGCCACCATACCCGTACCAGCCGCCCCAACCGCCCCAATTCATGGTTGCCATCTGGTTCATCTGCGCAGCCTCCAAGTTTTGATTACTCAGGTGCTGGGCGAGACGGAGCTGTTGATAGGCTTGATACTGCTCAGCTCCACCGACATAGGCCTGATGGTTCGGCGCGTCCGGCAAGACGTAATATCGCTTCCCTTTGTAGTCGACCGGAGTCACTTTCCCCGGGGGCAGGTTCGCGAGGATCGCCTCGTGCTCCGCATTTTTCGGGGAGATAATCTTGAATCCGGCCGCGACGGCCAGGTTCTGTTTTTCGTGAGTCTCACTGGCGCAGCTCACCGTGAAGACGCCAAGGGCGATCACGACGAGGAACTTCAGTGTGGTTAGTGTCTGTTTCATGGTTCGTTGGTTTTTCGTTTGCTTTGGTTTGGTTTTTTGTTACGCGCGTTTGTTCTGGAAAGGGCTGCGTCCGTGTCTAGATCGGTCGCCTCCCCCCGTCAATCGAATCCGCGCACTCATTTCGTGATCGAACGAATGGTCGCTCCGCAAAAGAGTTCAGGTTGGCTGGCCGCTGGCTGGTTCAGATCAGCGCCATCCCCATCCGCCATAGCCGCCCCAGCCGCCCCAGGCGCCCCAATTCATGGTCGCCATCTGGTTCATTTGGGCAGCCTGCAAATTCTCATTACTCAGATGCTGGGCGAGACGGAGCTGTTGATAGGCTTGATACTGTTCGGAACCGCCGACATAAGCCTGGTTATTCGCCACGTCCGGCAGGACGTAGTAGGTCTTGCCCTTGTAGTTGACCGGGGTCACTTTCTCCGCCGGCAGCTGAGTGAGGATGCTCTGCTGTTCCGCGTTTTTCGGCGAGATGATCTTGAATCCGGCCGCGACGGCCAGGTTCTGTTTGTTCTCGCCTTCGCTGGCACAGCCCACAGCGACCGCGAGGAGCGCGATCACGGTGATGGATTTCAGTGTGGTTAGTGTCTCTCTCATCTTGTTGATTCTTTCTAGTTTGTCGATTGTGTTCGTTCCGGAGGTTTATCAGGAGGAAGGGACTGTCGCTGGCTGAAAAGCGAAACCTGGATTGGTCGTCAAATAACGTGAACCGGCGAAACAATGAACCGGGCGACGGCCGTCTGCTTGGCGTTCATGTTGCGTTCCGGCCGCGCTCTCTTCGGGGCGGCAACGTCGAATGGTTCGCATTTGTTCCAGGACTTTTATTTTCTCCAAATCCTCCGTCGTGTGTGCGTTTTGTATTGAGGATTCGAAAGGGAGACTTGGCCAGATTCGGTCGCTTTGCCTATGGGACCTTGGTCCAATATCCCTAAATCGAAGAGAGAAGCTGGCGAACACAGGTGCCGGGACGATCTTGCTTGCTCAGAACTAAGCGACCAAGCCGATCGGTTGTCGAATTTGGCCAATCCTTTGAAAGGCTGACGATTTTCACTTTAGCGGACCAGGCTCCGCACGATCTTCGACCGAATAGTCGAGCGCTTCCAGCTCTTGCCGAAGTCGCGGCGATACCAACCCGCTGATCGCCACAAGACAGGCAGCTTTATCCTTGCGTTGCGCCTGAATTTCTTTGGCAAAATTCGCCGCCAACTTTGTCCAGGCAGCATAATCCCATTGCAGTGCCACAATCACGGTTCCGTCCTTCGCGAAACAAATCGGGAAGTTTTCCACGAGGGCGATTCGCGCCAGTGGTTTTTCGCCCTGGTGCAACTTGCTCATGAGCCCGGCGGTTTGAACGAAAAAGATCGCATCGGCCTCGCTACTGCTCGTTTCCCCGGCTAGCCTGACGAATGCGCCGCGACTATCGACTCCGTCGAGCGACTGAAGATTTAGGACAAAGGCGGTCTGCGCGGTGGGAGAAAAAGCGTCGTTACTGAGAAACCGATCGGCTTCCCTTTCAGTTGCACCCATCTTTACGAGTGCGCCCCGATTCATGAGTTTAAGATCGGCCGGGGATTTGTCGCGCAGAACATCTTCGAGCTTGCCTTGGACGCCGGCGGTTGTAAGGGCGATTCCGGCGCCGCCACCGATCGGAAGGGTCGCGAGCGAAAAGGTCGCGCCGCCGGCGAAGGAAGCCCAAGCGATCCCCTCGAGCTCATGTTGGAGCACCATGTTACTGCTGTAGGGATCAACCCCCAGCGCGATGGCCACTTTTCGTTTCGTTGCCGCGTAACCGATGATCTGTTCCATCTTACTCCCGGAATACGCGTCCGAGTCGTTCTCCTTCCCGATGTTCTTGATCGATTCTCCGGCGCCCTTCATGAATTTCATGACTCCCTTCGGCACCCGTTTAATCGTATTGACCGGGTCTTCGACCATGTTCTTCGCCGTCCCGAGCGGACCTTTTGCAGCCTTCGCCAGCGCGTTCTTGTATTGATCGGTTCGCGAAACTTCCCGGAGCCGCGCGATCGCGTTGATTTCGTTGATCCGCTTGACGAGCATGGCATTGCCCGCGGCTTCGAAGACACCAAAATCGGAATCGATCGTGAAAAGGTTCGCCCCGGAGAAGGTTGGAACCTCTTCCCGGACCTTGTGATGCGGCCCGTTTAGCACGTCGGCGCGAAGAATCTCCCTTGCCTTCAGCACGGGGAGCACCTCGCAGCTTGTCCCCGGCAGATTCACCCCCTGCGCGCGAGCGGGTTCAAAACTCGTAAATGACAAACCGAACCAGAAAGCAAGGCAGCAAGTCGGCAGGCGATTAATCTTCATGGTCAGGCCTGCACCCAAGGCGCTCGATGGTGCAGGGCGGATCGGACTGCAGTTCCACGAGCAAGTCGCGAAAAAAGGGCGCCAGCGCGCGCAACCGTTTTTTAGTTCGCCGGCCCTTCGCGACTCGCGTAATACGCCTTCACTTCGGCGCGACTGAGGGAGCCATCGTGATCCGTGTCTGCTTCCCGCATAATCTCGTTCACGACGCCGTGGGCGCGCCCATAGGTTGTCGCTTCATCCAACGTCACGATCCCATCGTTGTTCGCGTCGCGTTTTTTGAAATCGGCGGTTCGCGTGGGATCGCCGCCGACCCACTCCGCCAAGGTCATGCGATCGTCGTGATTCGCGTCGCGCGAAACGAAAACTTCGATCACGAGGTAATCGCTCGCCTCGTCGCGGGACAACTTTCCGTCTTGATTCGTATCGGCCTTACTGAAGGTGTCGGTTTTAGCGACGGGCTCAGTTTGCGCTGCCGGCGGGTTGCCATTCGCCTGAAACGCAAACAAAGCGAAGGTCCCGAGGAAAAGGAGGACGCCTCCCATGCGGCGCGATAACGAGCGGTGATAGCAGGTGAAAAGTTGGATGATCGGCTTCATAAAGATTTGATTTTGCTTCGGCTCTTTAGACGAAAAACAGGACGCAATCAATTCTTCAATTCCAAAATTCGGCGGACCTCCGCGATGGCCTGAGGATTTTGGGGGGAACTATGGTTTGATGGAACAATCAGCTCGGACTGAGCGCCGTCGAGATGCGAACTCCAGTAGGCCACCACGCCATCGCTACTCTGCGGCGTGTCGCCGCGTCCGCGATCGCCGATGATGGAATAGTAGGGAATGCCGGGAGTGATTGGGAGCTTGTTTACTTCGATAACGAACCGGTTTTTCGGAGAGAGGGTGTCGATGCTGTTGGGGATTCGTTTGATCGGCGCCACCGTTTCGCCGGTTGTCACGACAGAGAGTGCCGAGATGGGAATGGTCGCGATCATCAACGGCATTCGGACGAGACTTGCGCTGATCCGGCCAATCCAGTTGATCGCCAGATCGCTTCCGCGATGTGGTGTGGACATGAATATGACGCGTTGGACATCGGTGCGATGCTCAAAAATAAGTGACTCTTCGAGGATCTGACGTTCCCGGCCATGAACGGGCGTTTGCGCCGGCGTCTTCCCGAAAAAGTCGATCCAAATCTTGTCGCCGGCATCTGTAATCATAAGGCGGCTGACCATCCCACCCATGCTGTGGCCGATGAGCACGATACGTTTGTGATGGGGAAAAGCGCGCGTAATCCCATCGAGTTCCTGACGAAAAAGCGCCGCCGAATAGAAGTAGGGATAACCACTCGGATAACTGTAAACCCAGAACTGATAGCGGCGGCGAATCTCGGGATCGGCCCGCAGGGTGTTGATCAGAGGCGCCCAACTCGCAGGCGTGTCCTGCAAACCATGAACAAAAATCACCGGCGTTCGATTGGGATCGTAAGGCTGCAGCCGGGTGAGCCGCGCGGTATCGGCATATTTGTCCGGACGCAGAAGCCGGGCGAGTCCGAGCTTGTCCGGGCGCTCAGTGACCAGGCCGACCGCGAGCGGCGCGGAAAAATCGGCGGCGAGAGGCAGGGTATGTCCATCCAACGTGACCTTGTCGGTCGCGAACGGTTCCATGAACTCGATCTCTGCGCGGTGATCGTCGAAGCGAATGATCGCGGTCGCAGCCGCATAAAGGCGGCGGGAGGTGTAGCTCTTGCGGAAGTCGCTTTTTTCTTCGCGCCCGATCGCGACGACGGGCGCCCCGAGGCCCTGCACAGTGCTTCTCTTTTCGAAATAGGCGCCTCCGATGACGATCGAATCGGCTGGAACAATGCTGTAGGTAGCCGGGTCGCGATCGGCGCTCCGACCTCGAGCGCTCGTTAGGAGATATGTTCCGTTTGGGGATGGCACCCGAAGGGGCTTGTTCCACGGATCGAGTGGGGTGCGCTCAATGACTCCGATGCAGCGCGCGACCGCGAAGTTGTAGAGGTCACGTGCCCCTTTGTCGGTCGGATGACGTGCCAGCTCATCGTAGGCCGAGTGGGCCGAGGCGAGGTACCCGCCAAGGGCCCGCAACGGATCCGTTCGTTCCAGCTTTTCCGCACTTTCCAGTTGGCGATCAGCGGTATTCAGCTCTCTGCCCTGGGGCCCGACGGGCGCGAAATGCGGAGTTGTTGGTTTGACCGTCGCGATTTGCGCGCAGCTACTCAGGATGAGTCCTGTGATTACTGGCCGGCTTATCCGGACCAGCTTTCGCCAGATGAATGCTTTAGAGTGAGAGCCAGGCATCTTCGAGTGTTGAGATTTTCCTTTAAATGGTTTTTTGGTGATCACGCCTCACTGATTATCGGAAATGCCGGGGAGTTTGAGGATTTCGACCTCCGCGGCTCCACAATCTGCAAAACCAGGAATCGTGCAAGGTGCGGGACGGGGAGGGGCTTGGCGAAGCGATCTCAGGGATTCTCCAAGGAACACATCATCCCGATCTGGCGAAGGCTAATCTCCCCGTGTAGGGCGCGCCATCTTGGCCGCCCCAGCGCGATTCTTTCCCCGGGCGTGTCCGGAAATTTCCCCAAGGCGCCCAGAAGTTCCCCGGGACAGAAAGGAATTCCCCGGACGCGGCCAGAAGTTCCCCGGGGCGGCCAGAATGGCACGCCCTATTTCGGAGTTTTGTAGGGCGGCTCGTCGGTTGCGATTGGAGTCGTCTGCTCGGACGGATTGATCAGGTTGAAAACGACGGCGGCAAACACCGCCCCGCCAAAGTTCGCCACGAGATAAATCCAGATGCTGCTCCAGCTGGCAAGGCCGAGGATGGTAATCCCAAGCGCCACCCCCGGATTGAAGGCTCCGCCCGAAATGTCGCCGACCGCGAAGGCGCCCGTCATGACCGTCATTCCAATCGCCAGACCATAAAAGGAATTCCCAGATGTTCCCTCGGCCGTGGCCGCGTTCAGGACCACATAGACGAGGGCAAAAGTGAAGAGAAACTCCGCCACTAAAGCCGGCCCGATTTTCGGGACCAATGGGGTGATATCGATGCCAGCCCGGAGAAACTTCACGGTTGTCGCCGCGGCAGTCGCGGCGAGGAGTTGAGAAATGATGTAGGGGAGCGCGTCGGATGCCTTGACTTTGCCGCGAATCAGGACCCCGAGTGTCACTGCCGGGTTGTAATGCCCGCCCGAGATATGGCCGCCAGCGTAAACCATCACCATGAGCGCGGCGCCGATAGCGAGGGGCGCAATCACACCCGGGATGCCGCCAACAACCGTGCAACCGACGGTCAGGACGAGAAAGAAGGTTCCGATAAACTCTGCGATGTATTTGTTCATAATTTAGAGGTACTCATGGTGTCGCTGTTGCCCGCCTGGTTGCAACATTGAAAATAATCTTTGGCCAACGAGCCCTCGCTGCCTATTGGACTTTGGTCCCACGGCTCGAACACCGCGTTTCATGCCGGGTTTTTCCAATCTGAGGACGAAATCCGAATCATCCGCTCAAAGGGTTTTCAATAGTCTCTTAAGGGCGCGTCGACATGCTCTGTCTCAATTCCACGAGGTTTTGGTTGATGGAGTCGATCCGGATAAACCCGACGAGTGGATATTCAATATCGAGAATAATGTAAACCGTGGTCGTAATCACGACACAGAAGGTGAGGGCGTGAATCCAATGGCGCGATTTTCCCGCAGCCATCGCATGCCCTGCGAGGAAAGAAGCTTCCAGCGTGAGGAGGGCCAATAAAAAGAAGATGATCAGCGGCGGATGCAATTCGGTCGCCCTCAATTCGCTGTTCGCAAGATCGAACACTTCGTTTAGCGCCGGCAAGACCAACCTCGCAGTCTGCGGTTGATCAGACTCACGTGTATCAACCACCGCCCGGTCCCAGATCTCTTGTCCCATTTTCTCAGAGTCGGCGTATTGCGCTTTGGCCGCGGCAATGTCCGGCAGCTTTTTGTAGACCTCCAGACGGGCATCGAGGTAACGGCGAAATAAATCGCGCATTTCTGGCTGAGCAGCGGGTGTAAGCAAGTCCAGCCGTAGCCAGGCCGTCCCGAGGGCGTTCGACTCGTCGACAATCAAATGTCGCCGGGCATCGAAGCGCGACATCGCTCCGGAAAAGCTAAAGGCGATAAGTAAGCCGAGGATGGCAAAGACCGCGCCCTCAACCGCGCCAACGCCAGCATGAACCTTGTCACCGTGCCGAGCCACATGACGAAGGCCGACGCGCCGTCCCATTTCCAACAGGAAGAGCGTCCCGATGAGCAAACTTACGGCAAAGAGCGGAGCATAGAACTCTGGATTCATTGGTTGCGGTTTGCGTTCGTGAAAATCGGACTAAACGCGCGCCGTGTCTATTGGACTTTGGTGCTACGCGTGAGCCGCAGTGGCGCATCCGTGCGAATTCCTCCTCGTCGTCGTGCTCGTCCTCGTCCTCGATCTCAAAGAGCAGGGAACGAGGACGAAGGACGAGTAGGAGGACGAGGTCTTATTTTGGGGGCGACATTTGAAGGAATGCGCTGCGCCTTGGCGGTGGAATAATCGTCTCGAGCAAAACCCCGAGCCGCTGTGCCGCTTTCTAGCGTTCTTCAGATAAGTCTCCATTTCACGAAGGGTCCTTTCAGGCGGACTGTCTTGTTTGTCTGTTTTGGTGGTTTGCCCGCGTTTCAAGATCATGACGTCAGCGCGCGACAATGGACGAATTTCGCAAAGCCATCGTCCTTGGTGGCATTACTCAAATACAAGTCGATTCGGATCGGGTAAAGTCACCTACGGTGACTCGAATGCGTTATCGGTTGACGTCGATTTGGACTCGGCGCGCAGACTATCGTTACAAACAGCGAAAGGCAGTTACCGTGACCAACCGTGATATTTTCATAGTCAGGTTATTCTTCTTTCTCTCGCTCGCTACTGCATGGGGGTTAGCGCAGGCAGCTTCCACTCGCCCTTCATGGCCGCTTCGCGCGGCCCATAAACACGGGCGACGAAGCTGTATTTGCCGAAAGGCGCAGGCAGCCAGTTACTCTCCTTCTCCGGGCCGGGTGACTCGTGGCCGACGTAGATCGTGAGGCCACCATTCGCGTCGTATTTCAGACCCTTCGTGCGATCGCCGATCGAGTAACGATTGAGCGGATTGTCGTAAAGGAAGCGATCGGGCAGCGTGTAGAGGGTCACCGACCAGAAGAACTTCGCGGGCGGGAGCTGGTCCTTGGTGAAATGCATCTGTTGCAGCTTTGTGCCATCGCCGACGAAGCCGCCATACCATGCTTCGGAGAGGTCATTTCCATAGAGCCCCATGGCGGCTGCAACCGCACGTTGAAGATAGTTTTCGCCCTGGGCCTCGCGCGAGCCGAAGAGGCCATTCGAACTGTGCGTCACGTCGATCTTCGCCTTTAACTCGGCCTCCGCCTCCTTCACCCCGGCATCGATCGCGGCGAGAGTCGCGGGCTCCACTTTGCTCGCGTCCCAAGGTTTGCCCGGCGCGATGCCGATTTTTTCGAAACGGCCGAGCGGCGGCACTTCCCGGAGGTTTGGCGGCTGGGTTAGCGCGAGGAAAAAATTCAGGTAGGCAATAAAGTCGTGAGTGGCTTCGCGGGCCTTGTCCGGCCTGGGGAAGTCGAGCGCCGGAACGGCCGGCGGAGAGGGTGTTTTCTCAAAGGCACTGAGAGGTATGAGTTTGAAACCAGCTTGCACTTCCTTGACGTTTTCCACGTCTCCCGGCCCGTTAAGCTGGGTGCGACCGAGGATGCCAACGATCTCCGTCTCGCTCTTGAACACTTTCTTGAACCCCGCCGGCACCTCACCTTTCCATTGCGGACCAACCATCAGGAAATCGCCCGCATCGTTACCCGTCGAACGCGAACCAATATAAGCGCAGTTGTAGGTGAAGAGGTCGATGAACTGGAGCACGTAATAGCGATTTTTCGGGATTTTTGGGACGCTGATTACAATCGGTTCGGCGCGCAGATCGAGCCAGGCCCACGAGTAGGGAGTGTCGTTGTTTGGCGTCACGACATCGTGGTTCGCCGGCGTGAAGGCCTCAGAGTAGTGACGAAACTTGTTGAAGCCGCCGATGTAGGTCGGCGAATTCTTATCGACCGCCTGGGAATACCAGGTATTGTAACTCTCCATCATCGGGAACGCGTAAATCCACGCCTCTTTGGCAATGGCGCGAGTTTCTCCCGGTGTCGCAGCTTTGAGATCCGAAAGGATCGTCAGAATTATCAGCGTCAGCGCAATGGCCAAGGATGGGATGCGGTATATCTTCATGGTTTTGGCACTCCTCAATCAAATTTCCGTTCTCCCATTAGGATCGTGGCAGCGGAGGGCGATTGACTGCCGGCGCAGGAGCATTTCACCAGAGGACCAAAGGCGCCTCTTCCAAAATTAGGTCTTCGTTAGCGGTGGGCTGCATCCGCGTCCGCTTGCAGCTTCTGGTCCGCGGATTTCACACAGCGGAACCCAAGATGATTCGTGCCAGTATTGACTTCTCCTTTGCCGCGGGTGCCGACGATGTAGCGCGAACAATACTGATCGTTGCAAAGAAACGAGCCGCCGCGCTGGACGCGTTTTTTTTCCTTTGGCTCGGCCGGATCAAACGGCGTCTCCGGGCCTTTGGGATTGTTCGCTACGCCGCCGGCTTTGGCCAGCTCCGGGTAATAGTCCGCGCGATACCAATCGCTGCACCATTGCCAGACGTTGCCTGACATGTCGTAGAGGCCATACCCGTTAGGCGGAAACTTGGCCACCGGCGCAAGGCCCTCGTAACCGTCGTCGGCCTGATCCTTAACCGGAAACTTTCCCTGGTAAGTGTTAGCCATCCATTTGCCGTTGGGCCTGAAGTCGTCGCCCCAGACATAGGTTTTCCCTTCCAGACCTCCGCGCGCCGCGCGTTCAAACTCGGCTTCGGTTGGCAGGCGCTTGCCCGCCCATTTGGCGTAAGCTTCCGCATCAGGATAGGCGACCTGGACGACCGGGTAATCTCCCTTGCCTTCAATGTTGCTGTCGGGACCGGTTGGATGCCGCCAGTTCGCTCCCTTGACGTAGTCCCACCACTGAAAGTGATTATTGAGTTCGACTTCGTGATCCGGTGGTGTGAAGACGACGGAGCCGGCAACCAGATTTTCCGGCAGTGCATCCGGGAATTCCTCTTTTGTTGGCGCGCGTTCCGCAATAGTGACGTAACCGGTTGCGGCGACAAATCTTTCGAATTCCGCATTCGTCACGACGGTCTTATCCATCCAGAAGCCGTCGACTCTCACGGGATGAACCGGTTCCGCATCATTTGAGGCCATCGGCATCTCGTGGCTGCCATGACCGTTTACGACCGCTCCCATGTTGAACTCTCCGCCCGGTATCCAAACCATTCCTGCCGGCCCTTTTGGCGGTTCGGCTGCGAACGCATTTATGCCCGAGAAGGGCAAGTGCGACGCCGAAGATCGATAACCTATGTAGAGAAGCATGACGTTGTCCATTTTTGCCGATTGCCGAAATAGGAGGGCACCCTGTAGCGGCGGTCTGTGATGTGTGCTCGGCGGTCGATAGCCGCCGCTATAAACCCCCAGTTTCACTTGTTACGCTCCTTGGCCGCCGCGCCGACAGTTACTCCTGCGCGTCTTTGTCGTCTTCGCGTCGTCTTGCCAATCGTCGTCGGTCTTATGCCAGGTCTTGTCGGGATTGAAAAGCTCCATCTCCTTGAAGGTTTTCAGAGTATCAGGTCCGAGATCTTTTTGGTAAACGACCCCGCTCTTGGTTGACGATGAACGTCTGCACTCCGGTGACCCGGTAATCGGCCGGTGCGGCGGCGAGCGCAAATCCGCCAATCATCATTCCCTTCACGACAAAGTCCATTTGTCCCATGGGCGCCGCGGGACCCTGTCCCTTCAGAACTTTGAAATAGTAACCGTGATAAGGTTCGCTCTTATCGGTATAGCCCTGCTCCAGGGCCTTGGCGACATCCTCTCCGACTGGGCCTCCCCAAGTCCCATCGGAATTTTTCCAGGCCAAACCATCCTGCTTCCCCGGCGTGCTGATTATGCGCTGCGCATATTGATTCACGGTGGAACCATCATGTTTCTCGGTCGCATATTCTTCCTGGGCATCAACGTAGCCCGCGGCAAATCTTGAGAACGTCCAGCTCATTTGCACCGATGCGTCTGAGCAGAACCTCTTCACGGCCTGCTTTGGCATCGAAAAACCATTTTCCGTTCCGCTTGACGATCGGAATCGGGCAGCGGCCAAGCATCATTACCAACCGAGAGAGTAGCGCGCTTTGAGTTCTTTGGATCGACCTCGATCTCACTCTTCTCGTGCGCCATCTCGGCAAACTTGAGTGGCGTGGTTTTTGTCCTGGACCGTATCTTCGGAAGCGACGAGATCCTCGCTCCCCGGACCCAGAATGGCCTCGAGGCGCCGACACATCAAAGGGATCGGCCGCCTGGACGAGAGCATCGGCAGCTTCTTTGGCTGTATCAAATCCCTTTTGTTCTCCTTCAGGCGCCGCCTGGAGGGCAGGGACCAGAGAAAAGCAACCAAGGATCGACACCGGCGAGAAGTGGAAGTTTCATGGAAATAACAGATGGTTGATTTTGATTTCATTGGTTTACCTCCGGCGACCTCCACCACGGCGACCGCCGCCGCCGCCGCCACCCATGCTGCGGGAACCCCGGCTATGGCTGGCTTGAGCTGAACTTCTGTTCATTCCGCCAGAAGCGCCGCAGAACGCGCTCCTGTTGCTGGAACTGGGAGTCTTGGAAACCTGTCGGTTACCGATGTGGTTCGCGCCCCCGCTCTGATGGGCGAGTCGCTGGCCGGGAGCTGGCTCCTCCGCTCGGTCGATTGGCGGTTCCTCCGCCGGGCCGATTAGCGTTTCCGCCACCGGGCCGATTGGCTGTTCCGCCACCGGGTCGGTTGGCGGTTCCTCCGCCCAGGCCGATTGGCGTTTCCGCCACCGGGTCGATTGGCGTTGCCGCCACCGGGTCGATTGGCGTTCCGCGCCACCGGGTCGATTGGCGTTTCCGCCACCGGGTCGGTTGGCGTTCCGCCCCCAGGTCGATTGGCGTTCCGCCCCCGGGCCGATTGGCGTTCCCAGCTCCGCCACCAGGTCGATTGGCTGCGCCGGGACGATTGCCGCCCGCCATACTTGTTTGCCGACGTCCCTGTTTGGGTAAGGAGCTCCGCCGCGATGTTGAGGGTTGTGCTGCCAGGAGCCGTTGTTGCCCCGATCTTGTTGTTGACGTTGTTTTTATTGTAATGGTTTACGTATTTGTTGTTGTACGTTGACGTTGACGTTGTTGTTACCCCAGCCGCAACCGTAGCCCCAGCCCCCGTTTCCCCAGTTGATCCCACCGCCACTCCAACGCCAAAGGAAAGAGCCGCCCCAGCCACGTAAGCTCCGACCGGTGGATAGTAAATCGAGGGATAAGGATAGGCGGGCGCGCCGTAAACTACGGTTGGGTTGTAGGAAGGGACGTAAACCACGTCGGGATTGGATGGCTGAATGACGACAACGCTTCTTGCCTTCCACCTGCTGGGTTTGGACCGTCTGTTGCTCGCTGGTTTTTAGAGTTCCCGCGCCCTCGGCCTTTGTGCGCATGCGCTGGACCGCGTCCATCACATCGCCTTGCTGCGCGAGGAAGGCGTCTCCCAACTCCGACGTCCACGCGATATTATCGCCCAACTGCTTGACCACGTCGGGAACGCCGCCATGGACTGGATGCTGGGATCCCAAGGCTGTTTTTCTACCGCATTGGCCAGCGCCTTGCCCTTCAAGTCCTCATTCTTTCCCAGCCACTGCTGGAGTTGAACGATCTCGAGCGGGTAGGTGGAAGCCACCAGCGTCTGGCTCAGGAGCGGGTCCGGATAAAGGGCGATCGGCGCCACCAGCGAATCCAATTGATCATTCGGAATCTTCGGAGCTTCTTCCTCGGGCAACGCAGTCTGCGTGGCCTTCCTCCGCCGCGGGCGATGCGGTCTGCGTGGCCGTCTCCTGCGCAAACGCCAGGGGATAGGTCGGTGAGAGAAGCGCGACCGATAAGACGGCCATCAAACAATGAAATAATCGGCTGCCCAGTCCGGGTCGAGAGGCTTTTTGTTTCATGCTTTTTCTTTCGTTTTAACCAGTGGGAAAGAGTTCAGATTGGAGGAGGTGAACCGCCGATGCAACTCAATTTCCAAGATGCCTGCATGCTCATCGATTGTCACATTCCCCTTTCGTCCTCGTCCTCGATCTTTCCTCTGTTTTCGAAGGGCGAGGATAAACACTACGATAGAGCGAGCAATGCAGGCTTTCGATCGTGAGCGACGATCGCAGCCGAGAACTCTTTGAAGTGCTTCATCACAGGGAATGAGTTGGAGCATGCTGTTAGCGGACGGATCATAATACCGGACCGAGCATGGCGACTCCGTTATTCCACAACCGGCGCGTCATCGGCCATTGAGCGACCATCTCTGCCGTCACCGGGTGAGAACGGGCAAGGTAGGCATCCTGACGTCGGCGCATTTCGGCTGTCACGTCGGAATCGGAAAGCAGGATGTTGTTCTCGTAGTTCAATTCAAAGCTGCGCCGGTCCATGTTGGCGGACCCGATGAGGGTGATCTCGCCATCCAGAGTGAGAGATTTGGTGTGAAGCAGGCCGCCTTCGAATTCGAAGACGCGGACTCCGGCTTCCAAGAGGTCGGCGTAATAACTCCGACTGGCCGCTTGCACGACAAAGGAGTCATTACGTGCCGGAAAAATAATAGTGGTCTCGACGCCGCGATGGACGCTGGCGCAGAGTGCAGCCTGCATCGCTTCGTCGGGCACATAATAAGGAGTGGTGATGAAGAGCTCGTGATGAGCAGAATACATCAGCGTCTCGAACACCTCGGGCATGGCGGAATAGCGCACGGTCGGCCCGGTACCGATGACCTGCGCGGTAAAGCCCGGCTCGCCGGCGGGCAGCGGACGCCGGAGGAGATCGCGAATGTCTTCATTCACTTGTGCCATCCAGTCGCTGGCGAACAGATATTGATTCTGCCGGGCGATAGGACCTTCGAAACGCATAAGGGCATCAACCCAGGGCGCATACTTGGCCTTGATGCGAAACTCCGGGTCGGCGCAATTTTGGCTTCCGCAATAAGTAATGAGGTCGTCGATCACCGCGATCTTGCGATGGTTACGAAGGTCGATGCGCCCTTGCAAAGGCCGGAGGAGGGGATTACCGATCGGGAGCGCAACGGCGACATTCACACCCGCGTCGTGCATCGCTTTCCAATGTGTGGAGTCGATCATGATCCGGGAACCCAGGCCATCGGCCATGACTCGACATGTGACCTTGCGCGCCGCGGCCCGCTTGAGCGCGTCGACCACCTTGAGCCCGTTGTTATCCGGCAGCCAGATATAAAAGATCAGGTGCACGTGGTCCCGTGCGGCATCGATGTCCGCAACCAGGGACTCAATGCCGGCATTGGAATCCGGCAGCAGTCGCGCGTGATTGCCTCCCACCGGTTCGAAGCCGTTTACCGAACGCCCGACGCGGAAGAGGTGAATATAAGCTTCCGGGATTTGCGGCCGAAACGCCGGCGCATCCGTACCGGGCGCCTTAGCGACGTTCGGCAGTCCTCTAAGCACTTCCCGCATTCGACGTACCCGATGACGACCGATGTTTGTTTCGCCCAGGAGGAGATAGGCAACCATGCCCACTATGGGTAAAGTGATGATCACCACGACCCAGGCAACGCGAGAAGCAGGCTCCCGATGTGGACGCAGGATCACTCGGATGATCACGACGATGTGCAGCGCGAAGATTAGGAGCGTTCCCAACGTTGCGAGTATTGGACTTTCAGTCATCGGCTATCGGGTGGCCACGACTCTACTACCGATCACCCGTTTCGCATTCTTGGCTCTCGTCGATGAAACTGCTCAGTCTACCGTTCTCCGATAATCAGCAAAATCGCGATGATCAACGGGCGCCGGGCGCCATCGGGGAGATGTGTGCTCACCGGATTCACGATCACCTCGAGGCGAACCAGCGCCTTGACAAACAAGAAGGACGGCCAGCCAGGCCGGCAACACTATCAGTGCACTGCCGAGGAAGCTGGTCTTGAGGAAGGCGATGAGTTTCCGCAACATGGCTGAAGAGTGTGTCGCCTCAGATTGCCTACCCAATTGGGATTTCCATTCCTTCGCGGGCCAATACGGTGTTAGGGAACCGTTCCTGACACAACTTTTCGATGCGGAGAAGAAACTCGTCGTCGTGCTCGGGGTCGTGGTGGGTCAGAGCCAGGCTTTTCACGCCGGCCATTTCAGCAACCTGCATGGCTTGATCGAAGCTGCTGTGTCCCCAGCCGCGACGTTTCTGCAGTTCCTCGGCCGTGTATTGCGCGTCATGGACCAATAAGTCCGCGCCACGTGCCAACTCCACCAACCGCTGATCGATCTGCTCGCCATGCTCAACGTCCGTGCAAACGACCAACACTTTCCCATTTCGCTCGATCCGGAAACTATACGCTCCGCCGGGATGGTTGTGCTTTTGAGCGGTGACTACGGTTTGCACATTGTTGATGCCGGTGAAGTGTTTGCTGGCATCTGCGATTTTCAGGAACTCGAAGTCGGCTCCCATTTGTTCTAATTGCACCGGAAAGTATTCTGCCTGCATCTGGACCTCGAAGATCTCCCGCAGATGGCCAGCGGGCTGATCCCGGCCAAGCGCCAGGAACGTGATTTTCTGACCGGAATCATAGGCCGGGGCAAAGAACGGGAAGCCCTGGATGTGGTCCCAGTGAAAGTGCGTGAACGCGATCACGATTTGTTCCTGCTTGTGTCCGATGGCGCGGAGGTCACGTCCCAGATTTCGCAGTCCGGTACCGGCGTCAATAACAGCAATGCGGTTGGTATCGGTAAAGGTGATTTGCAGACAGGTCGTGTTACCGCCGAATTGTTGGAAACCCGCATCGCAAATGGGGATGGAACCGCGTGTGCCGTAAAATTTTAACTTCATAAGATCGTCGCAGATTCACTTTTTGAGCAGCTGTGGTGCTCAGACCGCCTATCGCAGCTACTCTTTTATTGTCGTTGTTAGTTCCTCTTCAGCTTCCATCGCTTTCTTGTCCGGCGCATTCAGGTTTGATGGCTGCGTGTCGATCGTAACCTTGGTGATTTTGCCAGTAAACCTGTTTGCTCCCGGCTCATAATCGTTGGATACCATCGTTTCGTTGTCCACGCCCACGTCGGCGCCTTCATCGGCAGAGAAGGCAAACGGTTCCGTTTTTGGATCCGCCCCTCCGCTATTTTTTCTCCGTCCACATAAAGCATGCATTTGCCACCTGAGCCAGGTTTTGGAGAATCAACCTGAAACTCATACTTGATCTCGTGTTTTCCGGGGGACAAAGCCGTTTCACCGGCGATGTTAGTTCTTTCAATTCCGAAGTAGTTATACTCATGGTGGACCTTGCCTTCCTTCATATAGAGGACCCAGCCACCGAAGGCTCCGGCTTGAGCGATGATCACACCGTTGGTCTTACCGTCGCGCAGCTCCACCGGCGCGGTAATGGTATAGGAACGGTTTTTGACGTTGATGAACGCGTTTTCGGTCATGCCGGTCATTCCCGGATAGACCGTTAATGAAGTGCGATCACCCATCAGATCGGGTCTTCCCGCAATCGATGGGTCAAAGCGCTCCGATCTGCGATCATCGATCGGCAGGACATGATTCTTGATTGCCTCCTTTGTGAAGAGAGCCTGAAGCTCTTTCAGTTTTGCGGGGTTTTCGGCCGCGAGATCATGGGCTTCACTGAAGTCCTCCGCCACATGGTAGAGTTCCCATTTGTCCTTGGATAATGGCGGAAGAGGCACCATCAACCAGGGGATTGAATGGCGGGTGCAAGCCACCCAGCCGTCGTGGTAAATGCCGCGGTTTCCGAACATTTCGAAATATTGAGTTGTATGTCTCTCCTTCGCTTCGGGGTCGTCGAAGGTATAAGCCATGGATGTGCCATCGAAGGGTCGTTGGACAGTTCCATTGACGCTCTTGGGGAAAGGCAACCCAGCAGCTTCCAGAATCGTCGGCGCGATATCCGTCACATAAGTGAACTGAGAGCGAATTTCGCCTTTTGCCTTAATCCGCGCGGGCCATTGGATCACGACACCATTCGTGGTGCCGCCATAATGGGAAGCGATCTGTTTCGTCCATTGGAAGGGAGTATCACCGGCCCAGGCCCAGCCGATGGCATAGTGGGGGAAGGTCGTTGGGTCGCCCCAATGCTCGAGATGCGGCATGTTGATCTCAGCGGTATTGATGATCCCATTGAGCGCCATCATTTCGTTATAGGCGCCCTCCGGCCCGCCTTCTGCGCTGGCTCCGTTATCGCCGATAATGTAAATAAAGAGGGTGTTGTCCAAAGTGCCCATTTCCTGCAACGCGCCAACCAGACGTCCCACCTGCTCATCGGTGTGTTCGGCGAAACCGGCAAAGGTTTCCATTTGCCGAGATTCAAGTTTTTTCTGGTCCGGCGTTTGCGAATCCCAGGATGGAATTTCTGGAGGACGTTTGGTTAACTCCGCGGTCGTTGGGATGACACCCATTTGCTTTTCTTTGGCGAATGTTTCATTCCGCAACGCATCCCAACCCTGATCAAACTTGCCCTTGTATTGATCGATATATTCCCTGGGAACATGGTGTGGAGCGTGCAGCGCGCCGGTCGCGAAATAGACGAAAAAGGGTTTATCTGGTGTGAGGGAGTGTTGCGCCTGCATCCAGCCGATCGCCTGGTTCGTCATATCAACCGTAAAATGGTAACCGGGCTCGTGCGGCGGCTCCACTCGGACCGTCCCATCAAAAATGGCCGGGGCCCATTGATTGGTCTCGCCGCCGATAAAACCGTAGAACTTGTCAAAGCCGGAGTGCGTTGGCCAACGGTCATAGGGCCCGGAGACCGAAACCTCCCAAGGCGGCGTTTCATGATACTTTCCAAACGCCGCAGTGCTGTAGCCGTTTAAGCGCAACATCTCTGCGAGCGGTGCAACGCTTTGCGGTCGAATGCCAGTGTTACCTGGGAAAGCGGTGGCCAATTCCATGATCGCGCCCGCGTTGTTAACATGATGATTGCGTCCCGTCAGCAGGGCAGTGCGCGTCGGGGAGCAAAGCGAGGTGGTCCGAAAGCCGTTGTAGCGCAGCCCTCCTGCAGCCAGCCTTTCTGCCGTCTGCATTTTGCAGGGTCCACCGAAGGCGCTCGATTGTCCGAACCCAATATCGTCGAGTAAGACGATAACCACATTGGGCGCTCCTTGGGGCGCTCTTACTTCAAATCTAGCCGGTGGTTTGACATTGCGCGCGTCAAGCTCCGTGATAGTTGGCGGCTGCGGCTCAGGAACCGGGAGCACAGTCCGGTCAAGCTCTTGCGCCATCAGCGGTGATGGCAGCAAACTCGCGACCACAGCCAGCACAAATAGGGCGAGCGATTGTTTTTGATTTCTCGATTTCATTTTGGTTGTCCGTTCGAGCTTTGCTTCACTCGTTGAGTTTCAGGGTTGCTACGCTTTTTGTCGATGTCTTTTGCCGAGAAGGCTTTCCCGCTTATTTTTGGGTCCGAGCATTACACACCGGCCGGCGCGAGCAAATCGATTCACAATCAAGATTCAAAGAAAAGTCGGTTTATGTCCCTCTCATGTTTTGCCTAGGGTACTTCGGGTGGCGGCGCAGTCTTTGCTTTGACGGCGATGACCGTCGTCCGGCCCTTCATGTATCTCCGATGAGGGTGTGATGCTAGTGATCGATTGAGAGCAGCGAGAATAGCGCTCGCGTCGTGAAGATTTGTGCCGCTTGCGTTCGCCTTCCTTAGATTGGACCGCGAATCGTCGATTGGCCAGAGCTCGGAGGATAATTTTACTGGCAGTTTCCTCAGCCGGATCGAGCAGGCGGTGAATCTGTTCGTTGATCGTGGCGCGAAAGTCCTTGTCGGTCTCAGGCCGCCGCCTCGCTCTGGATCCTGCCATGCGCCACCGGCAAACGAACGACAATGCGGGCACCGCGGTCAGAAGCATTCTCGGCCGCAATCGTGCCGCCATGTGCTTCGACGATCGAGCGAACGATGGTCAGGCCCATCCCCATGCCTTGTTGCTTCGTGGAGAAGAAGTGATCAAAAATTTTGTCCGGCCGGTCTTTTGGCAATCCCATTCCAAAATCGCGAACGCTTACCTCAACGACGTCTCTCTCGCCTGAACGGGTGCTGACAATGATGCGGCGTTCGCTCGGTGGGAGTGATTCCACCGCATCAAGCGCGTTGATGATCAGATTAAGTAAGACCTGCTGGACCTGAACGAGAGCGGCCTCTACCTCGGGAAGCCGCGGATCGAGCTCGGTCGTAATGATGCTTTCCCGCAAAAGGACATCCGAACTGACTAATCGAACTGTGTCTGCGATTACGGCGTTAAGGTTGAGAAAGGTGCGTTGCACATTCGTATCCTTGCGGACCAAACTTCGGATCCCACGAATCACTTCGCCGGCACGCTGACTGTCGGCTACCATGTCCTTTAACAATTGCGCCAGGAGTGCCGGGTCGATGTTGCCACGTTCGAGAAATCGGCGGGCAGCGGAGGCATTGTTTGCTATGGCTGTAAGTGGTTGATTGAGTTCATGGGCAAAGGACGCGGTCATTTCACCCATCAGAGCGACACGATTGCGATGAGCCATCTCTTCGCGTTGCAATTGCAATTGAAGGTTGGCCTGCTTTTGCGCGCTGACATCGAGAGTAACACCAATCGTCTCGAGGAGATTTCCATGTGAGTCGGATAAACACCGTCCACGCATGATGACCCAGCGTGTCTTGCCAGAGGGAAGCACGAGCCGATGCTCCGCTCTCGAAAGTTCCATGCGAGGCACAGGCCCGATCGAACGCCGCCTTTACCGCGGCTCGTTCGTCCGGATGGATGCGTGAGAGAATCAAATCACAGTTAATCGGCCGATCGGAATCAAAGCCGTAAATTACGCGTCCCTTTTCACTCATCCAGGCGGTCGTTCCGCTCCGGATAGATAACCCAGAAAGCCAGGTCAGCCGACTCTGCGGCGAGACTTGATGCGCGCTTCGCGCCCGCGCAACTATCTCCTGCTCTCGCTGACGCTCGATCGCAATACCAGCTATGTGGGTGGCGATTTCAGTCAATCTCGTTTCTTCGGCATCGCGGTCCGCGTTTTTCCTGGCGATACATCGCGAACGAACCCAGGACCTCACCTTTCGCCGACAGAATTGGAGTTGACCAGCAGGCACAGAGCCCGCAGATCTCCGCCAGGCCGCGATAATCGGTCCAGAGCGGATCGGTCAGCACGTCGGTGACAACGACTGGTCTGCGAGTATACATTGCCGTGCCGCAGGAACCGTTACGCGGTCCGATGGCGGCCCCATTCACTGCGTTGACATAAGCTTTGGGCAAATGAGGCGCCGCGCCGTGACGAACACGTTTGCCGTCACGGTCCAAAAGGAGGATGG
This sequence comes from uncultured Verrucomicrobiae bacterium, assembly GCA_963720895.1. Classification (GTDB taxonomy): domain Bacteria; phylum Verrucomicrobiota; class Verrucomicrobiia; order Chthoniobacterales; family UBA10450; genus Palsa-1392. The sequence continues at coordinate 123,565 of CAVRGZ010000004.1, read as the reverse complement.
AGCATCGCAGACCTTCGGCCTGCTCTTCCATGAGAAGAACAAGGCTGGTCAGCACGTCGGCCAAAGATGCGTCGGCCGCGATCATCTCCAATACCCGGCTTTGTCCGGCTCGCAGGAGTTCTTCCTCTTTGATTTGAGTGATGTCGCGACAAACGATGACCCCACCCAACAGCTTGCCGTTCGGATCTCGCAGAGGCCGGCCGCTTACCCGGGTCCAAAGCCCGTAAGGGGACTTTGCATGGCGAATGAACATCTCGACATTGTTTACGTCTTCACCCCGAATGGATCGTGTCAGTGGCAACTGGTCGTTCGGAAACAAAGTCACCTTGTCTGGCAGATAAAGTCCGTAGCGATGTGACCAGTCACCCGGGCCCTTCCGAGTCGCACCCATTCCAAACATTCGCTCCGCCATTGGATTGAAGAGGAGAAATTCACCCTCCGTATCGGCAACGATGACCGCGTCCCCCATATTGGACAGAATCGATTGGAGGATTTCGTTGGTGTGCGCGAGCTCTTCGGCCGCGTGCTTTCGCTCCATCACCATATCCAATTGGGCTGCGACGGCTGTAATTACTTTGACCAATTGCTCGTTCTCCGCGCGGGATTCGCGCATGAGAAATTCGATCACCGCGATGACATGATCTCCCGACAGAATAGGGATTCCTACTCCCGTCTTCAGGCCGACGGTTCTGGCCGCTTCCATTCGCGGAAAATTGGGATCGCTCCTCACATCTTCGACCCATGCCGCCTTCCGCAAGGCCCAGACGCGACCAGGAAGTCCAATGCCCGGAGCGAAACTAAACTCTTCGGACGCGGCCCGAAAAGATTTCAGATCTGTCTCATCACCATACCAGACCGGTCCGCATTTCAGAACCGTTCCGTCCTGGCTTGGGACCCAGGCTTGTCCAAGGGCCCAGCCTGTCTTCTCGCAAACGCGATGAAGCACCACCTCCAGCGCGCCGGAAAGGTCGCTTGCCGCGGCTACTTCCATCGTGATTGTCTCGAGCAAATGAAGCTGCTCCTCACTTTGCGATCGCGTCACTCCGATATCGTGAGTTGTCTCAGCCATTTCTCGATTCTAATGTTCCATCGCTTCAGCACGGATCGCAGGGCGATCAAGTAATTCGATAAGCTCTAAGTTCTCCAAATAAGGTCTCCACCGCGGTTTTGAGCACCACCACGGTCGGAACGGCGAAAAGCATGCCCCACAGACCCATAATCAAGGAGCCGCCGATAATTGCGACTACGACCACGACGGGATGAATATTCACAGCGCTTCCGACGACGAAAGGCTGGAATACGGCGTTATCCAGGACATGGGTGATGGCGATCAGGATCAGGACATAAAGCGCGAGGTTATTTGGATTCAGACCAGGGATGAGAGGTCTTATGTCTTCAGCGATCAAGGCATAACCGAGGCTAACTATCAGACCAATCACGGTGCCGAGGAAGGGAATCGCATTGACCAAACCGGAAACCACCCCAATGGCTACCGCGACGCCCACGGGAATTCCGAGCAAGATGAGGCCCAGACCAAGAGTCAGGCCGACCAGGCAACACTCCATCGCCGTGCCTCGGAGATATTTGCCGATCGCATTATCCAGCCTGTCCAGGAGCGTCAGAGACAATTCAAAATAGCGGTTAGGCACCAGACTAATAAAGTAGCGACGTATTTGACCGTCGTCGAAGCCGAGAAAAATGAAAATCATCGGTGCCAAAATCCAGACGGACGGGTCACCCTTGGCCTTGCCAGGGGGAGATTCGGCCGCAACCGCGGCCGCCGGACCTGCGGCCGCAGCCGGCGGAGTCTCCTCAGATATGGTGTATTTGCTCGTCCGTTCGTTGGCCCGAAAGTAATCGAAGAACCTGTCTTCAATTGGGGCCTCCCCGTTGCGCCGAACCCGATACTTGAGAAATAACGCCCGTTCTTCCGGATCAAGCTCAAGCATGGAATTGAGTCGATCCATTAGAGGGCCCACTTCCTTTGCGATCAACGGCTTGACCATGCCCGATTTGCCGCCCTCTGATTTTCCGGTCAGCTCCTGATACTTTTCATTCAACCGGTACTTCAGCCGGACCTTGAGCTCCAGTTTCTGTTTTTCATCCGGAATGTGTTTCCGGACATTGTCGAAGGCGAAAAACAGAGCGAGGCCAATGACCGCAAAAGAACACAAAACCTGGAGCTCGTGAGGCAACCAGGGAATTTTGAAACGCTCTTTGATGGGGCGAAACAGGAAAGCCAGGAGGGCGCCCACGATGATGGGCAAAAAAAGGCCGCCCAGCTTCCAGATCAGGAATCCGCCAAGAATAAGGGCGAGAATTAGGACGGTGAGGTAAAACGCCTTGCGGCGGCTTTTTCGTTCCCGTTCTTTGACCTCAAAATCCGACTCAGAATTCATTCGGCTTCAACTTTCGCTTGCGGAAGCCGCCTGAACCAACTCGTTGGTCAGGCGGAGACGATCGCTGATCATCGATGCCAAAGCCCGGTAAATCTGGCAGGCGCCCTGGGGATCTCGTCGAATCAGATCGTTCAGGTCGTTCCGATAGAGGGCCAGGGCCCGGGTATTTTCCAGGGCGCGGGCGTCGGCCGAGCGGGGGGCTTCATTGAGTAAGGCCATTTCACCAAAAAAATCTCCTTCTCCCAGAGCAGCGAGAACAACCGTGTTTTCTTCACGACAGAGTTCAATCGCGACTCGCCCGGCCAGGATCAGGAAAAGGGCGGCGCCTGGCTGTCCTTCCTCAAAAATTAATTCGCCCACGTCATAGCTCCGTTCGAACATGATTCCGGAAACGTTTTTGAGCTGCCGCTGCGATAACTCATTGAAAAACGGCACCGTTTTCAAGAAGTGAATCCGACTTAGTTCAGGGCTCGCTCCTCTCCAACGCTTGAGCGGCTCCCAAAGCAATTTATCCGCAAGGAGTTTGCGATCCGTGGTGGAATCCACGACCTGCAGTGGCTCCTCATCTGGAAGCGGTTCTAACATAAACTGAGCAGACAAGAGACCGCCAAAGTCCTCTTAAATGACAAATTACGCGCTCGTTCGTTCGGGCCCGCCTGACCCACGAGTCCGGTGACGAGTGAACGGTTGCGAAAGTCGAAGTAGGATGGATCGCGGCGACAAATAGACCGCGAATCACAGCGCGGAATTCAGCTGAGCAGCTCCGGTGGAACCTTGCCGCCGTTCTCGGATAGCTTCTTGAGCACTTCCTTATGGAGCCAGACGTTCATTGTCGCGGAATCATTCGTGTCTCCACTGTAGTGAAGTTCGGTCGCCAGCTCTTTGCGTGCGCTCAAGCTGCTGTCCATCCCGACCAGCTTCATCAAATCAACGATTGATCGCTTCCAGTCCAATTTTTCCGGGTTCTTGGCGGCCAATCCATTCATCACCGCGGCGATATCCACGACTGGCGGTGGAGCGGGCTTTGGAGCGGCAGGCGCCGGTGCCGCGGCAGTCGCGTCTGGAGTAGCAGCGGGTGGAGTTGTCGCAGCGGGTTGAGTTGCCGGGGCAGTATCAGCGGCGGGCGCCGAAGTGGAAGCCGTGGCAGGCGCGGGGGCGTGGCTAAAGATTTTTGAAATCAGATTGCTGAGTAATCCCATTATTTTTTGGCTTTCTATTTGTTTCGTTTGGTGTTCGGACAGTCTTTTGGAGATAGCGTTGCGATCAGGTGGATGCCTTTTTCCTTTGATCGCTCAAGAGTTTCGCTGCGGCCATGGTCAATGCGCCCATAACAACCGGATTCCCCATCGCTTTTACAAACCACGGTTTTTCTTCGACCGTCTGGCGCATGAGTTCGGGGTGTTCTTTCCGGGCGTAATTCATCACCCGGGCGGCATCGTCTTCGCTCATCTTGTTGGGGTCGGTCGAACCAAGCCCAAGCATGCTCGCGATCCCGGCAAGTCCGCCCGCACCGGCGAGCGGTCCAGCGTTCGCGGCCACTGGACCAGCGCCCCCGACGGCGCCACCTAAGGCGCTGAGCAAGCCGCCGAGCAGTCCCGCTCGTTCCTCCGGCGGCGCCTGAGCCACGGCATTCTTTGCCGCATCGTGAAAACGATCATCGGGAAGCTGGCCGAGATATTGCGCCGCCCCTTCGTGATAGGCCTGAGTACTGAAACTGGGCATCGTCGGGATGGGTGGAAACGAAGCGGTCGTGCAAGCGGGCCGCATCCACGTCGTCCACGGTACCGCTGCTCGAAAAACGCCGCATGAAGTCATCAACAGTGTCTGACATAGTTATCTTTCTTTTGAGTTTGTGATTTAAGGAAAGGTCATCGTGCGGGGACGTAGGTCATTGCGCGCGTTCTAGCATCGAGATGCGCGGTGCCGATCTTGCGCGGCGGATTGGACGGGGTATAGGCGAGAACGGTCAGGTCTTGATCGGGAAATGCTCGCGCCATCTGACCGAGCATCGTTCGCATAAGATCGGGTATTTTTTGCATCTCGACACTGCGATCGAGAATCAGGCCAAGCTCGTTCTGTTCGTTAATCAGGGCACGGTCGATGGTCCGTTGTTGCGGATCGGCCTCGCGAATACGATTTAAGAACGCCAGTTGCCGTTGCTGCAAATCCTGCGTGCTCTCCGGTCGCACCTCGCGTTTTTGCTCCGACAAAGGAGTGCTGGCTGGAGGCGACGCATCGCAGGACGCGAAGAGGAAGACACATCCCAAGACCAACAAATTTCCCCAAGGAGGGCTCATTATGAATGAGGCTACGAATCCCCTTCGTTTTCGTCTATTGGACCTTGGTCTTACATCGTTGCCCGGGCCTGGGTGAGCGCGTCGTGCACGGCCGCGAGAAATTGTTCATCATTAAATGGCTTGATGAAGAAAGCGACCGGGCCGATTTGCATTGCCGTCGCGCGGGCGGCCAGATCCTCACGTGCTGTGATGACGATGACACGAGTCTTCGGCGAGAGCGCACAGAGCCGCGCCAGGACTTCCAGTCCAGTTACCTTTTCCATCCAGATGTCGAGCACCACGACCGGCACGCGGTGGGCCGCGACATGACCGAGGAAATCTTCCGGTTTGTTGAACGCGCGGACCGCCAGACCATCGGAGGCGAGCAAATACTGCATCGATCTGAGAACCGATGGATCGTCATCTACCAAACAGACTTCCTCTGTTTGGACGGCGTCACTCATGCAGCCTGCCTTTGTTCCTGGCGCGTCGCGGGCAGGACGACGAAGAAGCGCGCAGCGACTTCGGTCAATCGAATTTTTCCCTGGCGCGGGTCGCGCTTTTCCCGGCGATAGATCTCTTTTTGCGATTTCACGGTCATGCGTCTGAGGACAAGGCGCGATGGACCACGTCGAGGAACTCTTCGTCGTTGAATGGCTTGGTAAAGAAAGCGGTGGCTCCGAATTCCAGCGCGGTCTGTTTCGCGCCGGGATCTTTCCGGCCCGTCATGATAATAACGCGCGTCTGCGGCGAGATCTTCGCCAGCTTGGCTTGCACTTCCAATCCCGTCATTTTCTCCATCCAGATATCGAGGATGACGAGCGGGACGGAATGCGTTTTTACATGTGCGAGAAAACTCTCCGGGTTATCGAAAGAGCGGACCTCTAACCCGTCGGAGGTGAGCAGGCGACCGATCGATGTGAGAACGGCCTTATCGTCGTCGACGAGGCAAACAATCTCCGCAGGTGTCGTTTCGTCGGACGTCATATGCTCTGCGCGTTTTTCCAGCGAGGGCAGGACTAGCATTACACCCCAGACTAATCTCTATGGACTCACCGGATAGTGAATCTTAGTTCTACGTCTGTCTCTTTCGGCCAACTCCTGTTAAAATCATGAAAATCAATTGTTTCCGAGCGCGTGCGATGCGCGGTGTCGCGCGGTCGCTGCCAGGAGAAGCCCAACCCACCTCGGCCACCGCGTCTCCGGCGGCGCCCAAATTCAGCCGCGCACAACGCCATCTGGCAAGGACAGCTGGTTCGACATTCTCTCGCGCTCCGGTCGAAGGCCGGCTACGGGTAATTGGCGACGATCTTGTTGACGGCCTCGGTAATTGCGTTGGCGTTTCTTTCGGCGCTCCCCACGGCTGCCTGGCCAGAACCGCGAAAAACGATCTTGTGCGTTCTGCGATCGACAAAATCAATCACCAGCGTGCCCTCGCTATAGGTCTGCAACCCCGCGTTCAATGCTACGTATCCCGCCTGATAGCTGCCATAGGCGGAAGGGAAAACGGTGTATCCGCCCCCGGGCATGACGTTCAGCTTCTGTTGGGTGTAAACGGTGGGGACGATGTAGAGATCTGAGCTGCCCCGCGATTCTTTCAGACCCTTGGCCGCAAGATCTGTCCGGAGCGCCGATTGCAACGCTGCGCTACCCGTCGCGCTCAACCCAATGGCGCTGTCGTCCAACGCGTAGGTATGATAATTGCCAAAGACCGCGGTCGGACTCGCGGAGGTATTCACCGTGACCGGTGTCATCGTATCGCAGGCCGCCAGGGTGAACAGGATGGCGAGGCTAGCGAAGTAAGAGAGGAGTGTGGATTTGGATTTCATTTTTGAATGGTTTTTGAAAGCAAAGAGTGAAAGGTCTTTGCTGTTCTGGCTATAGGACCTTGGTCCCATAGAGTCTTTGCGCTCCCTGGCCAGGTCGTGGCGCCTACGCTGAAAGGCGTGTTTCGTGCCGATGTGAGGGGATAGCTGGGGTGATGCCCGCACGTTGCGCGAGACGGACAAGATCAGGAACGGAGGTGGCCCCGAGTTTCTGCATGGCGCGGCCGCGATGGACTTTGATCGTCTTTTCCGCCGTCTCCAGCTCGGTCGCGATCTGCTTGTTGAGCAGACCGGTGATAACGAAGCGCAAAACCTCAAACTCGCGCGGCGTCAATTTATCAATCCGCTCCCGGGCCTCGCGTCTTTCGGCGCGCGTGCGCAAGTAGTCCGCGCTCCGGTCCAGAGCGCGCTGGACCGCGCCGAGCAACTCTTCGTCGTCGAAAGGTTTGACGAGAAAATCGACCGCACCTTTCTTCATTGCCTGCTTGCAGGTCGGCACGTCGCCGTGGCCGGTCAGGAAAATAATCTGCTCACCGGCTGCGCGTGGCTCGAGCGCTTCCTGTAAACCGAGGCCGTTCAATCCCGGCATCCGAACATCGAGAACGAGGCAACTCGGCCCCTCAAAGACTTCTCTCGCGAGATAATCTTCCGCGCTGGCAAAGATTTCCGCGCGATAGCCCGCCGACTTGAAGAGACGCCGGACGGCCCGGAGCACCGACTGGTCGTCGTCGACAATGCAGACCAACTCGGGAGTCATGCTCATGCGTTCGGCACGATCTCAGATTTCCGGGTTACGGGAAGAGCAAAGAAAAATTGGGCGCCGGGCTCGACGTTCGACGCACTTAAATTTCCGCCATGCGCTTCCACGATCGAGCGGACAATCGTGAGACCCATTCCCATTCCGCCGGGTTTGGTGGAATAAAATTGAGTGAAAATCTTGTCAGGCTCGTCGCGGGGCAGCCCCCGACCGAAATCGCGCACGCCAATAATGACGGAATCGTCGGAGCAGTCGGTCGAAACAACAATCCGCCGTTCCGCCGTTGGTAGTGCCTGCATCGCTTCGAGAGCGTTCATGAGCAGATTCAGGAGAATTTGTTGCAATTGCACCGGATCGGCTTTGAGCAACGGAAGATTCGAAGCCAGCCGAGTTTCGACCGAGGCGGCGCGGCCAAGCAAGTCGGAATGTAAGAGACGAAGGACTTCGCGGATTGTCTCATTTATATCGACGGCGCGCCGTTCCCCTTCGCTTTTACGAACAAAATGATGGATTCCCTGAATCACGTCGCCGGCGCGGCGCGCGTCGAGTGCGATGTCTTGCAGCAACTCTTCGAACAGCCCCGGGGTGAGCGATCCTTGCCGGAGAAAACGCCTGCCCGCGGCAGCATTGCTCGCGATGGCGGTAAGCGGTTGGTTCAGCTCATGCGCGAGCGAAGCTGTCAACTCACCCATCAACGCCACCCGGCTCATGCGTGTTACTTCCAGCCGTTGCAGACGCAATTCCAGATTGGCCTTCATTTGCGCGGTGACATCGATCGCCACGCCGATGAGTTCGCTCATCTCGCCTCGCGAGTTGCGCAGGTAGCGACCTCGCGCGTTGAGCCAGCGCGTCTCGCCGTCTGGCCGGAGCAGCCGGTATTCAATCTCAAAGGATTCTGACGCCGCGCGCGCCTTGGCGATCGCTTTCTCCACCGTATCTCGATCCTCCGGATGCACTCGCGCGAGAAATAGCTCGCGTGTCAGTCGTTCATCAGGCGCAAGACCAAAAATCGCGCGGCCCTGGTTGCTCATCCACGATTCGTGCCGCTCAAGGTCGATCGTCCAGAGAGCGAGATTCGCCGATTCGGCAGCGAGGCTGATTCGTTCATCGCGTTCGCGCAAAGCCATCTCTGCAGTTTTGCGCGAGGTGATATTCTGATGACTAATGACCGCGCCACCCGCTTCGCTACGCAACGGCAGGACTAATACTTCAAACCAGAGAGTGCCAGAAGGACTGAGGCAAGGGTACTCGTCCTGGAATTCCGACTCCTTGCCGGATAACACCCCTTCAATGCCTGCCAACACCGCTGTTGACGAATGATCCCCTTCTCGGGCCGCGCGCCGGCATACTTCGACATAGTTGGCGCCAACGCCGATCTTTGGAGCCGGAACACCGCCTGACCGGTAAGATTTTCGCCAGGCCTCGTTGGTCGCAATGATGCAGCCAGACCGATCGAGAATCGTCACTAGGCTGGTCAGTGAATCGATAATTCCGCGGTTCAGGGCGTCGCGTTCCCGCAATGTTTCCTCCACCGTCGCGCGCTCTTCGATGAGCGCGGCGAGAAACATCGTCGGAAGCGACAAGACAATTAGAAACATCTGGACGGAGCGCGCCATTTGCCCGGGCGAGCCTTCAGAAAACGGGCCGTGACCATGAGCGGCGCTCCAAATCGCGGAAAGCGCGACGATCCAGATCGCTGTGCTCGCGCCGCGCGCACCGAAACGGACGGCCGCCCAAAGTAGAAAAGGCAGAGGGAGAAGGAGGAGAGCCGAATCGCTCTCTGGGCCAAGCGTGTAAAGAGTGGCGGAGCTAACCAAAACGAGACCAAGGAAAAGAAGGCCCCCTTCGAGATGACGCTTCCCTGTGGCCTTCCGCAGCGCAGCGAGGCCGCCCCTGGCCCAGGTTACGACCAGAGGTGTCAGGATGAGGGCGGCCAGGAGGTTCGAACTAAAGCGAATTCGCCAGAGCTGCCAATAGCTGTCGGCTCCCCATTGATTCCAGCGCACAAGTGCCGCATCGAGGAAGGAAGAGAGGAAGGGACCGATCACCGCGGCGCACAGGCAAAAAATGCCAACATTCCGCAGACTGATGAAGCGCAAGGGGCCGCGAATGAAATAGCGGGTCAGGCTTGCGCCGATCAATGCTTCGAAACAGTTGCTAACGAACCAGCACAGAATCATCAGGGGCGGCACGTTGCTTTGCCATTGCGCTGCACAATGCGCTGGGAACGCGGCGATGAGCACAAGCCACCAAATACGGGGCGGTGTGAGGAGGAGCGCAGCCAGCAGGATGGAGTTTGGAGGCCAAAGCACCGACACTGGGTGCGGCTGGAACGTGAGTGCAAATCCGACTCTTGCGCCGAGATAATAGCCGGCAAAGACAAGGAGGCAGGTCGTGATCGCTCGCTGATGGAAATCAGAGCGCCAACCCGCTCTCTGGGCAGGCACTGCCAGGTCCGCGGCTTCGATCGGTGCGGACATGCTTTTCATGAACGAACGGCTGTCCCACTCCCCGAAACGGTTACGGCCTCGGAAAAGCAGCAGGAGATTGCGGGTTTCGCCTTTTCCACGGTAAAACCGTTCATAGGCCGATGGCTCCGTGGAGAAAAGTTTTTTTTTCCACCGGCTTAAGGGGCCGGGTGTGCCTCTCCACTCCAAAATTGTCATCCTGCGCGAACGAAAGAAACTCCCAAAAACGCGTTCACGGTCCTGAGAGAAACACGGTCGCCGGACACCACTTGGAAGGTCCTTTGCCGTTTGAAAACCTGAGTTGCTCCTGCAAATCCCGGTGTTTCGAGAGCAGCCGCAGGAGTTAGTCGTGACCCGGTGGAGAACTCGGGGTGGGAGAAGTGAGCAGATTCTGACGACGAGTCGTGATTTCCTCGAGGAGCTGCTTTTCCTCGGGAAAAATGGGACCGGCACGGGCCAGAGCGATATATTTGTCGGCGGCGTCGAGCTGATTTTCGTCATCGTACAAGAGAGCGGCGTAGACCGCGGCGTGCGGGTCGTTAAGCTGGTCCGGCGGAAGTTTTTCCAGGATGCCGATCCCTTCCGCCGTTCGGCCGGTGCCATAGAGAGCGAAGGCGTAAGTGATCGCGACTGCGGGATCGTTAGGCGCTTTTTCGTAGGCTTGCCTGGCAAGGGCGCGGCCGGCGACGGCGTTGTGATCGAGGAGGAGGGCGAAACGCGCGGCATTGGCGGCGAGTCCGACTTCGTCGGGCGAACTTTCGTGCAGCCGCTCCGCGGTCAGGCGAAGATTCGGCAGATCGTTTGTCTCCCGGTAAATGCGGAATAGAGAGCGTCGAGCGCTTCGCGCCGCGTCGCAGGAGCTTTTGCGACACTCGAAGCCAGAGCTGCTTCGGCTTCCTGGGCGAGGTCCCAGGTCGAAGCAAGACGGGCCAGAGCCAACTCGTGCTCGGGTTGCCCGTTAGTCGCGGCTCACCGCCGAATTCCAAAGCGCGCCGAATTCGGCTTCTCGGCCGCGTTGCGGCGCGATCGACGCGCGGCATAGGCCTCGTAGGCCAGGCGCAAATAATCGTCATCATCCCATGAGCCGCTGCTGGTCCAGCGCTTCAGACGCGACCAGTTCTTTGTCTGGACGAGTGCTTCTGCGACCGCGATGGCGACGGGCTGGCCGATTCGTGAGGCTCGGCCGGCAACTTATCGCTCCACTTCAAGGCTGCGCTCGCCAGACCGTTCTTGTTCATCCAGTCGAGTAACTGCGCGAGGTCGTGGCTTCGCGCGCCGCGACCGGTTTTACCTTGTCGAGCAGGGCATCGAATTTCTTCTGACTCAGTTTTCGATAGAGATCGAGGCAAAGAAGGTAATCGGCGAAGGTGACCTGCGGACTCATCTGCAATGCCTGCGCGAGTTCGTTGGCCGAGTCGGTTTGATTTTGGCGAAGCGCGTTGTCGAGCAACGCGCGCAGAGCTTCGGTCCGGAACTGCGGCACTTTGCTCAAGCGCTCGAGCTGATTGCGCGCAGCGGCGTTCTTTTCCGGATCTGGGGAGAGGATCTGCAAGACTGCGAGGTTGAATTGGTAAACGTCGTTCGTTGGTTCCTTCGCGACCGCGGCCGCAAAATGGCGTTCCTCCTCCGCGATATTGCCCTGGGCGCGGGAAAGCCAGCCGGCGACGATGTGGATAGGCGGCTTTCTCGCGATTTGCTGGTGCGACCCGGCCGAGGGCGGCGCGGGCGACATCGAACTGGCCGAAACGCAAGGCGGCGGAGGCCAGGTTTAGTTCGCTCTCAAGCCCGGGATCGAGCCGGGCGATCTGGGCGCGCCAGGCCACGGTCTCGGAGCGGTTCTGTTTTTCGGTGGTCTCGGCGAGGATGCCGGATGGCGGCGAGGGAATCCGGATCGATCGCGAGCGCCTTGCGCGCCAGCGCCTCGGCTTCATTCGCTTGTCGTGATCGAGACGATCGGTGGCCTCGGAAAGCAGACGCGTTTTGTGCCAGCGATTCCAACCCTTGCGGGCCGCCGCAAATCCGAAAGAGGCCGACCCCAAAACCGAGGACGACGAAGAGCGAAATGACCAGACCGCTTCGGAACCGGATGCTGCGCCTCCAGGAACGCCGGCCTCGGCGTTTGCGGCGGACGCGTTTCGTCTTTGGCAGGCATCGTCTCCGTTCCCTAGATTGCGCAGGGCCGCTTGCAACCGGGCAGGAGCTGAGCGTTCGCCGCCTACTGCGCCAACTCAGATTCGCGTGCGGCCTTCACTACCGGCACGGCGTCGATGTTATCCATCACTTCCTCGCGGAGACGCGGACCCCAGACGTAGCGCGCGAGCAGAACTTTGAGCGTCGCGGTGAGCGGGATGGCGAGCAACGGACCGAGCAGTCCGCCGATGAGCAAACCCCAGATGAAGATGGAGACGATCACCGTCATCGGATGCAAGCCGACGGAATTGCCGACGATACGCGGAGCATAAAAGAGGCCCTCGAGATTTTGCACCCCAATGAAAATGATCGTGACGACCAAGGGATGCCACCAGTCGCCCCATTGCGCGGCCGCGATGATGACGGCCGGGATCCAGCAAATGACGATGCCGAGGTAGGGGATCATCGTCAGAGGGATAACGAGCAAGCCGATGAGCGGCGCGAAATTCAAACCGTAAATTGTCAGGGCGGTGCCGATCAGGATGCCGTCGACCACGCAAACGAGAAGCTGGCCGCGGAAGTAGGCGATGACGTAGCTGTTGATTTGCGAGAGTGTAGTCGCGACTTCGTCTTTGAGCGGAGAATTGCGGAGCGGAAGATATTCGCGCCAGCGGCGCTGGATCGCAGGTCGTTCCTTGAGGAGAAAGAAGGAATAGATCGGCACCATGACAAGACTGAGGAGAAATCCGGTCACGCCGAGAAAGCCGCCCACGCTCGTTTTAACCAATAGCCAAAGCTTGGCGATGAGATCGGGCAGTTGTTTTTCCAGCGCCGGCAATTGTTTTTGGACCCAATCCTGGATTCGCTGCCGATCGGCGGAGGTAAGTTTGGTTGAGGCGGGTGCAATCACTTCGCCGCTGGCCGGCGGCGGGCTGGGCGCGGCGCTTGGGTGTGGCGCTTGGGCGCGGGAACGGGTGTCGGTCCCGCGAGGAGCCAGTTAACGAGGCCGGTGCGCGTTTCCCATCGGAACTCAGCCCGAACGTGTGTTCGTAGCGATAAATCAAATCGACGACGCGGTCGCGCGTCCGTTCGGTGAAAGCGGGCAATTTTCGGGCCAGGCTCGCGCTTTGCACGGAAATGAGAGGCACGATCCAGGCGCAGAGCCCGGCGATGGCGAGAAAGGCAATCGCAAAAATGGTTAGGACCGCCTTGGTCCTTCCAAAGCCGCGCGCCGCGAGATGGGTCACGACCGGATCGAGTAGGTAAGCCAGAATGGCGGCGATCGCGACCGGGATGAGAATCGGCTGGAGAAACGCGATCAAGTTTGCGCCCAGATAGACGACCGTTCCGACAATGAGAAAGAGCACGACGACAAAGATCGCGGTGAGCGAGGCCCACATTGTCTTGCGCTGCCAGGGCGTCGGATATCGCTTCATTTGATTGGAGTCGCGCCGGCCGGTTCGCCTTTGCTCAGCTTGGTTTTAGCGCCGGCTATCTTTCCCGCCAGCCCTTTGTTACCCGGATCGAGGGCGAGCGACTTCTGCCAGTACTCCAGAGCCTTGGCGGTTTGCTTCAACATCGAATAGGTATCGCCGATGTGTTCGAAGACAGTCGGATCGTCTTCCTTGAGCTCTGCCGCCGCGCTGAGCAGCTCGGCCAGCGCCTGCTCGTATTTCCCCTGGCGATAATGGAGCCAGCCGAGGCTGTCGAGGTAGGCGCCATTCTCGGGTTCGGCCGCGAGGGCGCGTTTGATGTAATCCTCGGCTTCGTCGAGGTGAGTGTTTTGATCGGCCCACATGAAGCCGAGATAATTGTAGGCCTGGGCCGCGTCCGCCGGATCGAGATCGATCGCGCGTTTGAAAAGCTCGGCCGCCTTATCGTAGAGACCGGCCCGTTCCGCGGCCGCTCCGTACTCGAAAAAGAAGCGGTCGTTGACCATATCCTGACCACCGGCTTCGCTTTCGTGTAATGCTTCCTCGAAAGTGGTCACGGCCTCCTGGCTTGCTTTGCCTCGCGCAAGGCGATGGCGAGGAGATAGGTGATTTGCGCTGTGTTGGGAAAATGCCGGCGCGCCTCCTGCATCAGGCGAACCGCGCGTTCGTTGTCGCGCAGACGGGTGAGGAGCAACTCGGCAAGATGGACGTAATTATCCGGCTGCGTGGGGTTGATGAGCAGGCTTTGTTCGAAGCTGGCCGCTGCTTTCGAATATTCGGCTTTGGCTTCCTCCGCCTTGTCTTCTTCTCCGCGAGCGCCTTGGCGTCTTCCTCCAGAACGCGTCCGAGAAGCTCATATGGCTGATATTTTTCCGGATGCTGCTGAATGATTTCCTGAAGCATCTCGATCGCTTTGCCGCGCTGATTGGTCAGCATGAAGCCGGTGGCCAGTTTCTCGCGTGCATTAGAGTCGTTAGGCTGAAGCTCCAGGACGCGAAGATAGAGCGGAATCGCTTCCTGCATCTGTTGCGAAGCGGCGAAATAATCTGCCGCCGCGGTCAGGACCGATGCGTCACCCGGGGCGAGGGCCAGGGCTTTGCGGAAGACCGCATTGACTTTCTCGAGCTCTTCAGGCTTCGGGTTCTTTTCCGGTTGCGCGATGAGTGCGAGATAGAGCTTGCCCAGCTGAGTCCAGAAAGAGGGGACATTGGTTTCGACCCTGGCCGCCCGATCGAGCGTTTGCAGTGCGCCTTTGCGATTGCCGGCCGCGAGTTGCACTTCGGCGAGGCGTTGATAGCCCTCGATTTCGTTAGGCTCAAGCGTCACCGCCTCCTCCGCATAACGAATTGCCGGCTCCATTTTCTTGAGATACTTGGCGTAGATATAGGCCAGTTGGAGATATGGGCCGGACTCCTTCGGCTCGGCTTTGACTGCATCCTTCAGGATGTCGATTGCCCGTGGGTAATCGCCCTGCTGCGTGAGGAGAAAGGCGACCCGGGTGGCGAGATCGATCTCGCCCGGATCGATATTCAGGACGCGCTCGAATGCCTCGAGCGCCTTCTCGCTTTCCCCATTCTCCTGGAGATCAAGGGCCTCGATGTAATCGACCAGGGCCCGCACCTTGCGCTCGCCTTCGGGTTTCAGGGCGAGGTCTCTTGGCGCATGCAAAACGAGCGAGTCATCCTGGCCGGATGCTTTCCCCAGCGGCGGGCGGCGGGACGGGGGCGGGGCGGCCCTCGTCCACGGGCCGCGCCGCAGCGACTGACAGGCAAAGGCAGCAGCTACCGGCGATCCAGCAAAAGAAGAAGGAGGGTGCGCAGCCGACATGTCATTGAGCGAATGGTAATGGCGGGGCCGACCTGGCGCAAACCGTGGTCCCGTCACAGCGGTTTATGGCTGCGCATCTGTTTAGCGTCGCCTCAGGGAGCCGTCTCGAAAGGCTGCAACGAAAATAGCCCGGCACTCCAGCGACGAGGGATTTTCACCGGAGGCAGACTGAAATGCCGGGCTACAGACGAGGGATCGCTGGGCGACCCTTTCCGCGGTCTGCGTGAGCGGAGTGACGCACGCTCAGCAGGTGCATGGCCGCCGGGCTCAAACACCCCGTGTTGATCTAACTCCGATCCAAAGTCAGGTAGCAGTCGCGCGCTAAATTAGTTCACGGTCAGGACGGCGTCGCTACTGGTCACACTGCCGGCGCTATTAGCCACAACAACCGAGAACAAGCTGCCGTTGTCATCCGAAGTGGTTGGTGGCGTCGTGTAGGAGATCTTGGTTGCTCCCGTAATGTTGGCACCATTTTTTTTCCACTGATAGTGCAGCGGCACGCTTCCGGTGGCAGTAACCCGAAAGCGGGCGGTTGCGCCGACGTTGACGGTCGTATTGGCCGGCGGCGAAGTGATCGTAGGGGCCGTGACATCGTTAACGGTGAGCTTGGCGTCATTGCTAATTACGCTGCCTGCGCTGTTGCTCACGAGCACAGAAAAGAGAGCGCCATCATCGGCGATTGTTGTCGCGGGTGTCGTGTAGGACGACTGAGTCGCTCCCGCGATGTCGCTGGCATTCTTTCTCCATTGATAGTTTAAAGGCACGCTCCCGGTAGCGATCACTTTGAACTTGGCTTCCTTACCCGCGTTTACGGTCCGGTCGCTCGGTTGAGCGGTTATGGTGGGAAAACCCGGCGTCGGGGTTGGCGAGGGAGTTGGGGTCTCGGTAGGTGAGGGAGTGGGCGTAGGTGAAGGAGTGGGCGTAGGTGAGGGAGTGGACGTAGGTGAGGGAGTGGACGTAGGTGAGGGAGTGGGCGTAGGTGAGGGAGTGGGCGTAGGTGAGATGGCGGTCGGAACGAAACGATGCTGAACGGTGACGGCGAGAGTCAGGGCATCGATTGTGCCGGACTTCGTATAGGGCGTGAGATCGGCGGTCGAGCTGAGAATCGAATATTGAACGAGCGTATTTTCCGGCTGCGGAGGGATCGTCGCCGAGTAAGCCGTGCCCGAGCCGGTCGCCGGCACGAGAGCAGAATCAGTAAAAGTGTTAGTCGTCCAGCGCAGATAAAGTTTCTCTTCGGGAGAGGGCGCCTGGGTCGTGGTAAAACTGACGACGGTTGGATCCGCCGCGGTGGGCGCTGCAGGGGTTTGCCCGCTCCAGGATAACTCGACTGGAGGAGCGGAAGTCTTAAAGATTGCAAGATTCAGGATTGGCGGCCCGCCATCATCTATCAGTGGGTCCAAAATATGGCAGGAGTAATAGCCTTCGCTTAATGTAACAGTATTAGTCGGACCGAGCGCCGTCCCCGCGTAAAACCTGGTTGGGTTGATTGCGTCGATATTGATCGTGATCCCGCCCCATTGCTCAGCCCACGTCTTATCGCCCGCCAGGACGAAAGTATGCGTGCCCGGAGTGGTGTCACCCCCGGTTGTCGCAACATGCAGGGTGCTGGTAAACCAGGTAAAGTTATCCGGTGTTCCAGCGGGATCCGGGCCGGTTTTCCTGATGAGTGACCAGGGAGCGGCTGCATTGGTTATATTAAACCCATTCCAGTCACCCACCAGAACCAGGGGTTTGGTGGAAAATTGGGTTGATTGCCAGAGCGGGGGGATGGTTTCCAGGTTCCACAGATCGTAGTCTTTTTGCAGGGTCTCGACATCGTTCGCGTTCTGCGTCGCCAAGTTGGTTCTCTCGCCGATGTCGGCGTTTAAATCATAGAGTGCGGGAGGCAGTGAATCGCTGTCTCGCTCGACCACGAGTTTGAGCGGTCCGCTACGCACCGCCCAGATCGGACGCTCGCAGCCGGGCGGACCACCGGGCCCGAGGTCAAACCAGCGCCAAAACAAGTTGCGCGGTGGAGCGGTCTCTTGGCCCGACAGAAACGGGACGATGTCGTAGCCATCGTATGGGCGATCGGAGGGCAGCGTAACTCCAGCCGCAGCCGCCGCAGTGGCCACAATGTCGAGAGTGGAAAGCATGCCTGTGTAGTTCGTTCCAGGCGGGATGTGACCGGGCCATTGGACGGCATATGGGACTCGGATGCCGCCTTCCAGCATATTACCTTTGTAACCCCGGAGCGGAAAAGGCCGGGTAAAGGTCTTGCTAATCGGACCATTGTCGCTGACAAAGAAAACAAGGGTATTGTCGTAAATACCATTATTTGTCAGTGCCTGTAAAACTGCACCGACTCCGTCATCCAGCGCCAGGACCATGGCAGCATATTTCTGCCGATGGAAATCTGTCAGGTAACTTACCCGGTCCATGTAGTGTTGCGGTGGGACCTGGAGGGG
The DNA here is from genome assembly GCA_963720895.1 of uncultured Verrucomicrobiae bacterium. Taxonomy (GTDB): domain Bacteria; phylum Verrucomicrobiota; class Verrucomicrobiia; order Chthoniobacterales; family UBA10450; genus Palsa-1392. Next base: position 105,999 of record CAVRGZ010000004.1, on the reverse strand, counting down.
AGCGTGGACGGCGTTGTATGCGAGGTAGAGAAAGAAGGGCGCCGCGGCATGCCGATTGATAAAATCGACGGCGTGCGCTGTGAACGCATCCGTCAGGTAATCTGGGACGACAACCGTCGTCGTTCCATCAAGAATCTTGGCGTCGTAATAGGCCGACTGTGCTGACAAGAATCCCCAAAACTCATCAAAGCCGCGCGAGAGCGGCTGGAGGTTGTCGGCGTAGCCGAGGTGCCACTTGCCAATCACTCCGCAGGCATAACCGGCCGGTTTTAGGATGTCAGCAAGTGTGAGTTCGGTTGTCGGCAATCCGAGGTTGGGATTATACGAATCGTCTTCCGGTTGATTCTCATATCCGAAGCGTTCTTGATAGCGTCCGGTTATGAGGCCGGCGCGTGAGGGACTGCAAAACGGATGAGTGGCGTAGCCGTCAGGACAGCTCGCGCCGTTTGTCGCGATGGAGTCGATGTAGGGAGTTGAATAATCGGGGCAACCGTTAAAACTCACGTCGCCGTAGCCGAGATCGTCGGCCACAATCACGACGATGTTCGGTGGAGACGTCTGCGCGAGAACGGAAGCGAGCGAGCCGAGGAGAGCGGCGAGGAGAAGGAAAGCACGTTTCATAATCCATGGAGTTCGGGGCTGGGAGCCGGGGAAGTTCTCGTGTTCAACCTTCTTCTACGAGGGAATCATAACAAAGTTCCGCGAAAATTTGAAAGTCCTTTGTTCGACCATGATGTTGTATGTTCAAGTGAACTCATGCGATTTCAGAGCCTACGGGCCGCTCTGCAAAGCCTGATTACAGCAATTCACGAGGCGGAAGCCGCCGTGGGGGGCAAGGCAAAATTGGTCCTCTCGGATTAAACCAAAACGCAGGTCGACCGGGGTCCCTGACAGTGGCCGCTGGTTCTTTCGGGAAAACGACGGCGCTGCGAGGGGATGGATCGCTTGCTTTTCGCGGAAAACGCCTTCCGCGACGAAGAGAGAACCCGGAGCCCTACGACTTGTAGCGCAAGCGCTTCTTGTGGCGGTTTTCTTTCATCCGCTTGCGGCGCTTGTGTTTGGAGATTTTTGCTTTTCGTCGTTTTTTCAGCGAGCCCATAGGGAAGATTTCAATCTGCGGATTTCGGAGTGCCGAAGATCAGCATCTGAAACCAAACCGTGACCGAACCCAGTCACGAGGAGCGAAGGTAAATTGAATGGTGCGCTTGGCAACTCATTTCGCGATGCCTAACGCCGAGGCGTAACACCCTCGCAGTCGACGTGTTCCGCCGGCTTTACTTTGCGCAGAATCGTGGCGATCCGGCCCCGCGGATCGATGATGAAGGTCGTCCGCTCGGCGCCCATATATTTCCTGCCGTACATGCTTTTCTCCACCCAGACACCATAGGCGTTGACGATCTTTTTCTCGGGATCCGAGAGCAGCGGAAAGGGGAGGTCATATTTTGCGATGAACTTTTCGATGGCTCGCGTGCGGAATCGATGCTCACCCCGAAAATCTCCGCCCGCCCGTCGAATTCGCTCCAGGCGTCGCGCAAGCCGCAGGCTTGCGCGGTGCACCCCGGCGTGTCGTCTTTCGGATAAAAATAGAGGACGACCGGTCCGCCGCGGAAATCCTTCAGCCGGACGATCTGGCCGGTTCCATATTTTCCGCCGACCGCGGTAGCCGTGAAGTTGGGCGCGGGATCGCCGACCTTGAGTTGCAGCGGATTCAGCGATCATTTCTCGAAAAGGATAATCAGCAGACCGACCGCGCACAACAAGGCGCCGATCACGCCGGCTTCATATTTTTCAAGAAGAGCGCAGTTTCACCTGTTCGATGCCGGTTAGGGCGAGGCCGGTGAAGGCGACCATGCCGGCGATCGTCGCCAGGGTCAGAATGATGGTGAGCAAGGCGAAGCCATACCAGCCGTAACGAATGCCGGAGACATAGACCGGTACAAACGCTTCACAGGGCGAGAAGGTGAGGAGCGCGAGGAGGCTGGAGATGGCGGCGAGATCGGATTTCGAAAGCGACATTCCGGCTCTTCGCCGGTTTTCGTGCGCATGGTCATGCGAATGCCTGTGCTGCCCGATATGAAGGTGAGTGTGGGGATGGCCGGTTAGCTGGCGAATGATATAGAAAAGCCCGAAGGAGATGAGCGCGCCGCCAGCGATCCACGGGAAGAGGGCTCCGATTCGGTCGCTCAGCGCGATCCCAAGCCAGGCCACAATCAGGCCGAGGGCAGCGGTGAAACAGGCGTGCCCGGTCGCCGCGATCGCGGTGATAGCGAGCGTCTTGGAGCGGTTCCAACGTTGCGCCCGCGCGGTAAGCACAAATGGCAGCCAATGCGTCGGAATCGCCGCGTGAAAAAAAGCGATCCCGAATCCAGTGATCGCGATCGTGGTGAGAACGGAGTCGTTCATCGATGTGGGCCCAGAATAAGCACTTGATTCACGCAGTCAAAATAACCAGAGAAATCGCGCTTTTCTGGTTCAGTCTGCGTCGAGCGGCGGCCCTCCGATAAGCACCGGACGAAGAATGCGGTCGGGCTGCAGGGATTTGAACCCTGGCCTCCTGCACCCGAGGCAGGCGCTCTACCAAGCTGAGCCACAGCCCGAACTTTTCTGCGACGCAGCCACCGCCATCTCGGCGCCGCTCGTCGGCACCGCGCCCTACTTCGCGCATTTCGCTCGCTGCTGGCAAGTGATTCCAATCGCCGAGAGAAAATCCGTTGACAATCCGGCGGCGGCACGCATTATCCGAATCCGCTTGCCGCGACGATGCTTGCTTCGATTTCCACCTCTTCAGCCCTAACGAATGGCGCGCCGACGATCCTGCAATTTCCGTCGGAACCAAGTCGTACCGCCCGTTCCTTGAGAAATATGACCGCTCAACTCCTGCAAGAAGCAGCCAAAGTGATTCCGAACCAGCAACTGCTGATTAACGTCGTTTCCAAGCGCGTGCGGCAACTCGGCATCGGTCATCGTCCGCTTGTCGAAGCCACTCCGAAATCCTCCCTCACCGATATCGCTTTAAAGGAAATCATCGCCGGCAAGCTCACCTACGAAGAGCTGAAAGACGCGCCCGCCGAGGCGTAGGGAATCGTCGTGCTGAGTAAAAGCGGAGGACGCCGCGTTTTCCACTCATCACCGACCATGGCCGCTGAGACCGTTCTCAATCGGAAAGCGCTCCGCGATTTCCACATTCTCGAACGTTACGAGGCCGGGGTCGAACTGAAGGGCAGCGAGGTCAAATCGATCCGCGCCGGCAAAGCCAACATCGGCGACGCCTTCGCCCGGATCGAAAAAGGCGAAGCGTTTCTCTATGGCGCCGACATTCAACCATACGAGCGCGCCAGCCACGAAGTGCCCGCATCGAAGCGCGTGCGCAAACTCCTCCTGCACCGACGCGAAATCGACAAACTCTATGGCCAGACGAATATCGCCGGCCGGACGCTCGTCATCTTGAAGCTGTATTGGAAAAACGGACGAATCAAAGCCGAGATCGGAGTCGCGCAGGGCAAGGAAGCGCGCGACAAACGGCTCGATCTTGAAAAAGCGGGCGACCGACCGAGAGACGGCGCGGGAAGTCGCTCGTTTCAATCGCAAGCATGGATGAGAATGATTCGTGAATCGTAGCGTGCGATCGAGGATCGTGAATCCAACCGACGGCCGGGTTCACCTCGAGCTTGCTTTCCTGCGGTTCACGATTCACCAGTCACAATCCACGCTCTAAACCCATGTCTCCACTCTTCGTCATCTTCCTCACCGTCTTCATCGACATGGTGGGGTTCGGCATTGTTATCCCGGTGCTCCCGCTTTACGCGGAACATTTCCACGCCACCCCAGTCGAGATCGGATGGCTCACTGGCATTTATTCCGGGATGCAAATTATCTTCATGCCGATCCTCGGTCGGCTCTCTGACCGCTTCGGCCGGCGTCCGGTCCTGATCGTTAGTCTGGCCGGAACCGCGCTCGGATTTCTGATCATGGGCTGGGCGACGTCCCTCCCGCTTCTGTTTGCCGCCCGCATCATCGACGGTGCGACCGGCGGCAACATCTCCACCGCGCAGGCCTATATCGCTGACATCAGCACGCCGGAAAATCGCTCCCGTTCGATGGGCGTGATCGGCGCGGCTTTTGGCCTTGGATTTACCTTCGGCCCGATGATTGGCGGAATCATGAGCCGCATTTCCTATGGCGCGCCTTTTTATTTTGCCGCCGCACTCGCGGCCGTAAACGTCGTCCTTCTCTACTTCATTTTCCCGGAAAGTCTCTCTCCCGAGTACCGGTCGCAACCGCACGAAGCGCACCCGTCTGGCGGAGGTTTTTCACCATGGTCATGGACGCATGTTTGGCACGATCGTCGCCACCTATTTTTTCACGATCACCGGCTTCGCCATCATGACGACGCTTTTCGCCCTCTTTACCGAAAAGCATTTCGGCTTTGACGCGCGCAAGACCGGTTATCTGTTTGGATTTATCGGGATCATCAGCGTCATCCTGCAGGGCGGCTTGATCGGGCGACTGATCAAAATATTCGGCGAAACCGCTCTGGCCCGCACGGGTCTGCTCCTGCTTGGCGATCGCCCTGGCGCTCCTTCCGCTCGTGCCGACGCTGCCGATGCTGCTTGCCGTCTGTGCGACGATTGCGATCGCCAACGGTCTCGTTAACCCGACGCTTAACGGACTCGCCTCGCAAATGATCGATCGCAGCTGGCAAGGCCGCGCGCTCGGACTTATGCAATCGGCTGGGAGCGTCGGCCGGCTCGTCGGCCCGCTCCTCGGAGGCTGGCTGCTCATGTTTGATCTCAACCAGCCAATCGCGCATTATGCGCGCACGCCCTTTTTCGCCAGTGCGGCGATTTTGCTGGTGGCGTTTGTGCTCGCCTTCAGCGTTCGCAGACCGATCGGCGACAAGGTTCCGACGCCCGTTCCCGTTGAAGCGGATGCGTAGCGCGGATTCCTTCGCGGCGCGGATGCTGGCAAACGTTCAAGGTGGGCATCTGTTTACCTTCCGTAACTTCGCTCACACAGATCGCGGAACGAGTTGCGTAATGATGCCAGGACAATAGCCCGGCGCTTCAGTGCCGGGTCTGGCCAGCCAAAGTCTCGCTTCGCGGAGCGACGCCTGAAGGCACACCCCGCTCCTCGGCAGTCGCTCGGCGAGAATTCGAGGATGCCTGCACCCTTCGCCTTGAACCTTGAACGTTTTCTGCCTTTTGCTGTTACAGTCTCCAAATGAAACGCTCTTCCACCTTACTCACCCTTGGCGGGCTCGGCTTTGCCGCCTGGGCGATCTCGCGTTCGCTCCGGAGCGATTTTTCATTTGTTGGGAAAGTGGTCCTCATCACTGGCGGCTCACGCGGACTTGGCTTGGCCATTGCCCGGAAAATCGCGATGGAGGGTGGACGCGTTGCGCTCGTGGCGCGGGACAAAGGAGAGTTGGCGGACGCCTGTCAGACGCTGCGCAAGCTCGGGGGCGAGGCTCTCGCGGTTCCCTGCGACCTGCTCGATCGGGGCCAGTCGTTAGGCGCGATCGAGACAGTCGTCGATCACTTCGGTACCCTTGATGTGTTGATCAATAACGCTGGCATCATCGAAGTCGGCCCGCTCGAGAACATGCGCCGGCACGATTTCGAAAAATCGATGCAGATCCATTTTTGGGCGCCGTTCAATTTGATCCGACAAGTCATTCCCCATATGCGCCGGGCCGGTGGCGGTCGCATCGTCAACATCTCATCGATCGGTGGGAAAGTGGCCGTGCCGCATCTCGCGCCCTACAGCGCGAGCAAGTTCGCGCTCGTCGGTCTTTCCGACGCCCTCCGGGCTGAGCTGGCGCGCGACGGGATTCACATCACGACTGTTACTCCAGGGATGATGCGGACTGGCTCGCAGATCAATGCGACCTTCAAGGGCGATCACGGCGCCGAGTTCACCTGGTTTTCTCTCTCGACCGCGCTTCCCTTTGCCGCGGTCGACGCCGATCGCGCCGCGGAGAAAATAGTCACCGCCTGTCAACGCGGCCAGTCCTCCCTCGTCATTGGTCTGCCGGCGCGAGTCGCGATCATCGGCAACGCCCTCTTGCCAAGCCTGACAGGCGAGATCATGAAGCTGGTCAATCGCCTTCTACCCAAACCGGTCGGAGTGGAAGGGGACGAATTGAAATCCGGGCGTGAGGCGCGGACGGAGCAGCGGGCTCCCGGTTGGCTGGCTCGTTTGGGCGATGCGACGATCGCCCGCAAAAGCGAAGGATGATCCGCCCCGGTGCGAGCGAAGCGCCTTTTCGTTAGTCTGGAATTGCCAGATTCGACCGCAGAGTTGCTCGTGGGGCTGAACCCGCGCGTCCCCGGTGTCCGCTGGCTGGCCGCGGATCAGATTCATCTCACGCTGGCTTTTCTTGGCGGTGTTCCCGCCGAAGAAGAGAGGAAATTGCGCGCGAGTCTTAGTGCGATTCAGTTTACCTATTTCTTCCTGCCGTTGCAGGGTATTGGCAGCTTTCCAGCGCGAGGACGGCCAAAGATCATTTGGATCGGCGTCGGGCACGGACATCCTCATCTCTTTCAACTGCACAAACGAGTCATAGACGCCGCCCTTGCGGCCGGTATCGAGGCGGATCTCCGTCCGTGGCGTCCGCACATCACGCTGGCGCGCTGCGAACAGGTTTCCGCGGAATCGATCCGTCCTTTTCTTCGCGCGAAGGCTGAGCTCGATGCCGGGCTCGTCCCGATCGATTCCTTTCAGCTAAAATCCAGCCTCCTGACGCTAGCCGGCTCAATCTACACAACAGAGCTTCTCGTCTCAAGTGCGCGTTAGGAGGGAGAGGCGTTCGCGAGATCTGAAATAGTCTGCGAAATTTGCCCGATGCTGGGGTCACCGCCCGAGCTTCTGTTTGGCCTCACGCAAAGCAGGTTGTAGCCGGGGCCGCTGACCCTCGTCGGGGCGAAACGTCCGTCACCCACCAGACCATCCGGGGTCACCGCCTCCGGCTACAGCTACGGCACCACCGTTAGTGTGAGGTCATTTCCGTCGCCGCCAGAGTAGCTAACCAGGAAGTTATTTCCGTTTAGGGTGAAAGAGGAGTTATCCCCCAGGTTGGCAAAGGTTCCTGCGATCGGACTTGTTGAACTGTTACTAATAATAGTGAAGACGCTCCCGATCGGAATCATACTCGTACCGATGTCCTGGATGAACGCCATGGCGCCACTCGCGATCGTAACGCCATTGGCAATTACTTCGTCGACCGTTACCATGGTGCTATCCAGAGTTACCTTATAGGCTGCGAAGGAGGAGAAGGTGAGGGTGCGTTGAAGGGAAAGCACGGCGGGATTCGTGCTGTTTAGTCCGGGCGAGAGAGAGGCGGCCGCATCGGTTCCGTTTCCGACTGTTACTGGCCCGGAAATCCTTCCGGCGCCCCCAAGTGTTCCTTCGTTCACTTGGACCAGTCCAGTGCCTGTGGCGGAGCCACCCTGCTGGGCGACCAAAAGCGCGCCGCCCATAATCACCGTTCCTCCCGTGTAAGTGCTTACGCCGTTGAGAATCAGCCAGCCGTTCCCACCTTTCATGAGCGCCCCGGTGCCCTGGATAACTCCCCCGAAACTGGTGCTACGATCGCTACCCCCGATTTTCAGACGATTGGCTCCAAGTTGTACTTCTCCCTTTCCCTCGAGCGAGCCAATTGTTATGCCGGGAGCGTCGTGCAAGCTAAGGTCGAGCATGCCGTTACCGACCAATTTTATCCGCGATAGACCACCCGTGGAAGATTCCTGAAAGGTGATCACACCACCGCTGGAGTTGCCCCTGGCGATGAGCATCGCGCTGCCCGCGGTCGAGTGACCCATGAAGGCCGTAGTGGCACCGGAAACAGTTCCTCCGTTGGCGATAATGGTTGCGTTACCAGCGCTTGAGGCGGCGTCAAACGTCGCGAAGGCCCCCACGGCAAAGACCTGGTCGGTGCCGTTGCTCGTGATGAGACTTTCGGCGGCGTCCGACATGTCGTCGAAGAAAACCGTGCCGGGGAAGATAAAGCCTGTTTTTCCAGGCTCGTTCGTAATTGTTGCATGGCCGGCCGTGGAGGTGTCGAAAAACTGCGTGTGGCCGGCACCTCCAAGACCTATCCCAGAATCCAGATTGGTGAAGGTCGCATTGCCGGCGGTCGAGGAATCAAAAAATTGGGTAAGGCCGCCCAAGACAGAACCGCCCGCATTTGTGAACGCGCCATTCTCAGCCGTCGCCGTGTCGAAGAAGCTCGTTCCGCTGACCAAGGGCACCACCACCTTGATTAAGAAAGGCCGTGCTGCTTCCGGCGCTGGCGCTATGAAGAAAATAAATCTCCCCCGGCTGGCCAGCTCCATTGATCATGGTTGCGAAGGATTGCAGCTGGCCGGAGTTATTCGTGATCCCCGTGTTGCTAATGGTAAGAGCTTTACCGGGCCTGGCGGTGATCAAGTAGATTGTCGCGCCGGGGCTAAAGACCAACGAACCGACTTCAGTGTTCGCCGAAAGGCTTACAGAAGGGCCATTGGAAAATTCGAACGTGGCAACATCTCCGGGTCCGTTAGGAACGGTTGCGGGCGTCCAGTTGGCCGGCTTATTCCAATCGCCGTCTCCCGGGTTGAGATTCCAGGTTGCACTGCCGGCGAAGGCGCCACTGGGACCCAGGATCGAGAACAAGGTGGCACCGAGGAACAGGAGGGTTTTCATAAAACCCGTTTTATGTCCCAGTCACCTGCCACGTAAAGACAATTCCGCGGGCCTGATCAGCGCGCGGAAGTGTTCGGAGATCGTCAGTTTGTGAATCGTCCTCGTTCTCTTCCCTCGAAAGAGAATGGAAAATCGAGGACGAGGACGACGACGAGAACGAGCACGATAACAAAACTGACAAGTGACCAACCTAGCCGCGGCTGGAAAGCGGCGCTGCCACACTCTCTAGCGAGCGGCGCTCCGCCGGCACGCCGAGCCATGCTTCGGTCAGTCCGCCAATGATCATCAGCGCAGCGCCGACGAGATAACCGAGGAACAGACCAGTGCGCGAGCCGGTGCCGATGATCCATCCGAAAAGGAGCGGCGCACCGACGCCGCCGGCCAAAGTTCCGATGGCATAAAAGATGGCGATCGCGAACGCCCGGACTTCCAAAGGGAAAATCTCACTCACAGTCAGATAAGCCGAGCTGGCCGCCGCCGAAGCGACGAAGAAGATTATCATCCAGGCGATCGTCTGCGTTCGCGCATCGAGCAGACCTTTGTGAAAAAGCCAGCCGGTCAAGGCCAGGAGAACGCCTGAGATGACATAGGTCGCGGTGATCATCGGCTTGCGCCCGATCGTGTCGAAGAGATGTCCGATAATGAGCGGGCCAAGAACATTGCCAAGAGCGAATGGGAGGAGATAGAGTCCCGCCTTTTCCGCCGGCACGCCGTAGAAGCGCATGAGGACGAGCGGGTAGGTGAAAAAGATTGCGTTGTAAAAAAACGCCTGAGTGAGCATGAGGACGAAGCCGAGAAGCGAGCGACGCCGATGCTCGTGCACGATTGCCTTCCAAATCTCGTTCCACGGGGTGTGAGTGCGGGTGCGGATACGCGTTGGTGGATCATCATGCGGCGGCAGATCTTGTCCGCCGAGTTTGCTTTCGAAACCATCGACGATCCGTTCTGCTTCTTCTTCACGGCCGTGGATCATGAGCCAGCGCGGACTCTCCGGAATCCATTGTCGAAAAAACATGACGAATAACCCGAGGACGGCCCCGATCCCGAAGGCGCAGCGCCAGCCTAACGAGACTGGGAGGAAGCGCGGGTCGAGCAGCCAGAGCGTCGCGCCCGCGCCAAGGGCGGCGCCGATCCAGTAGGAACCGTTGATCATAAGATCGACCCGGCCGCGCACCCGCGCCGGGATGAGTTCGTCGATCGCGGAGTTGATCGCGGCGTATTCACCGCCAATCCCGGCCCCGGTAAGCGCCCGGAAAAAAGCGTAACTGGCAAAATTCCAGGAGGTCGCCGTGGCCGCTGTCGCGACCAGATAAACCGCCACCGTGACAAAGAAGAGCCGTTTACGTCCGAGGCGATCGGTGGCATAGCCAAACACGAGCGCGCCCACGACCGCTCCAATGAGGTAAAAGGTCGCACTCGCTCCGACCTGAGCGTCGCTCAAGTGGAGGGTCGCACGATGGGTGAGGATGGCGCCAATCGATCCGGCGAGCGTGACCTCGAGGCCATCGAGAATCCAGGTCGCGCCGAGCGCAATCACGATGAGCCAGTGCTGCCGGCCCCACGGCAAGCGATCGAGTCGCGCCGGCACATAGGATTCAATCCATTGGCCGGTGGTCATTGGTCGTTGTCGCCGATATTTGCCATCAGTCAGTCATACGCTGCGGCCACCCGATTTGTCATCCCGATCCGCCGCAGGACGGAGAGCCGTAAGGGATGCGAAGCAACGGCCGGGTTTTTAAACCTCGCAACTGCAATCGTTTTTTTTCCATGGAAGGAAAGCGTGGATTGTAACTGTGAGATCCCTCGGCGCGCTTCCGCCGGCTCGGGATGACAAGATAGAATGGCGCAAAAAACAAAACTTTCTGTCGTTCGCGAGAGAGATGTCCCGGACTTTTTCGCCGGCGCATTCCATCCCATGTCTCAGCCGCTGCAGACCGCGCGGATTGACAGGCCGCCGCGCGTCCAGCAAGGATGATCGATGCACTTCAGTCGTCATCTTTGCCTTCTCTGCCTTCTCGGCGGTTTTGTCCATAATTCGTTAGGCGCACCGACCCCTGGTCCATCGCCCACACCCGCGCAGCCGATCGCTCTCAAGGCCGCCCGGCTTTTCGATGGAAAATCGAAAACGCTCCTGCCTAACGGCGTCGTCGTTGTCGAGGGCAACGCCATTGTTGCCGCCGGGAGCAACGTTCCCATTCCAGACAATGCCCAGATCATCGATCTCGGGGACGCCACGCTCTCACCTGGATTCATGGACGCGCATACCCACCTGACCTTCGACTTTTCCGGCAATTACAACGAACTGCGCCTCCGCATGCTGGACGAAAACATCTCCCAGCTGGCCCTCGAGATGATCCCGAATGCCAAAGCCACAGTTGACGCCGGTTTTACCAGCGTGCGCGATGTCGGGAGTGGTTTTCCGAATTCGCATGATTTCCCCGACGTCTCGCTCCGTAACGCAATCAACAAGGGTCTCATCCCGGGGCCACGCATGCTCGTGGCGACGCACGGCATCGGAGCGACCGGCGGCCATTTTGACGGCACGAACGGATTTCGCGACATGCTCTTCGGGGCCGAACCCGATTGGACCGATGGAATTGCGGACGGGCCCGATGCGATTCGGAAAGCGGTCCGGTTCGAGGTAAAGAACGGCGCCGATGTGATCAAAGCCGCCGTTTCCGGCGGTGTCCTCTCGCTGGGTGATGAGGTCGATGTGCCACAATTGGATCCGGCGGAAATGGCGGCGCTGGTCGATGAGACGCATCGGCTGCGCAAGAAAGTCGCTGTCCATTGCCACGGCGATGCGGCGGCAAAGGAAGCGATCAACGCGGGCGTTGACTCGATCGAGCACGGATCCTTTATGAAACCCGATACCCTTCAACTGATGAAGCAAAAAGGGACCTATCTCACGCCCACTTTGATGGCCTCGGACTGGGTCATGCAAAAGATCAGCCAGTATCCACCGGCTATTCAGGCCAAGGGAAGGGCGGCGACCGAGGCGCGCTCGGAGATGTTTCGCAACGCCTTGAAGATTGGAGTGAAGATCTCGTTCGGGACCGATGCAGCCGTTTTTCCGCACGGGATGAACGCGAAAGAATTCGCCCTCATGACCGGGCTCGGGATGAAGCCGATCGATGCGCTCCTCAGCGCGACCTCAGTCGATGCGGAGCTGTTTGGAGTCGCGAACAAACTCGGCACTCTCGAAAAAGGAAAGCTGGCGGACGTGATTGCCATGCCGGGCGATCCGACTGCCGACATCACCGCGACCGAGCGCGTTTTTTTTGTCATGAAGGATGGCAAGATTGTGAAAAACGACGTCAAGCCGTAGATCGGAAAGGTTAGTTCACGTAACGATGCCGGATCCATCGAGTGTGCCCGGGGTGACGACTGGATTGACACTCGGCGATCCAGACCCTCAGGATGGCGTATGATGAGATTTGAAAACCAGGTCGCAGTCGTGACTGGAGCGGGGCGGGGGATCGGTCATGCCATCGCGGTCCGTTTGGCCAACGAAGGAGCCCGGGTCGCTTCCGTCAGTCGCAGCGAGGCGAATGCACAGCGGACCGCGGATGAAATCAACGCCGGCCGGGCCGGCGCCGCCAAAGCGTATGCCGTCGACGTCGCTGACCACGCCGCTGTGCAGGATGCGGCGGCGCGAATTCTCGCCGACTTCGGTCGCGTCGATATTCTGATTAACAACGCCGGTGTGACGCGGGACGGACTGAGCATGCGCATGTCGATTGAAGATTGGGAAACGGTTATCGACACAAATTTGAAAGGCGCGTTCAGTTTCATTCAGGCTCTTATGCGGCCGATGACCAAACAGCGCAGCGGGCGGATCATTAACATCAGTTCCATCGCCGGTCTGACGGGTAACGCCGGGCAGGCTAACTATTCCGCAAGCAAAGCCGGCCTGATTGGACTAACGAAAACATTGGCACGCGAACTGGCCAGCCGCGGGATCACGGTTAACGCGGTCGCGCCCGGGTTTATCATGACCGACATGACGGACGTCTTATCCGAGGAGGTGAAAAAGGCGGTCCTGCCGCGAATTCCGCTAGGCAAGTTTGGGGAAAGCGAAGACATCGCCGCGGCGGTCGCCTTTCTCGCCGCCCCGGAAGCGAAATACATCACCGGCCAGGTCCTGACCGTCGATGGCGGGATGGTCATGTAGGTTAAGCATCACCATCTACGCTTGGTTTCTACTCCGACTGAAAGCGCGATGCGGCGCGCTGCCAATGTCAGCCAGCTCGTGCGGCGAGAGCGGACGGAGGCCAAGTGCGAAGTTGCGTCTCGTCTCCTTTGTCAGTCGTGCCATGAATCACGAATGAAGGCCGTGTCAGGATTTGCACCCTTCTCTGAAAGCCCCCGGCATCCTGTCACGCTGCCGGTCCGCTGGTCGAAGCGGAGCGTGCTCGTTGAGCCAGAGTTTGGGCGTTGAAACTGGCCGGCGTTAACTGGATGAGAGTCGGGTGAGATTAACAATTTTGGCGAGCTGCGGTCAAATCTGGGCGTTGCGGCCGCTGGCAAAAGCGCGGGCTGATAGAGACTTGGTTGTTTCCTAATGCTGAAACTTGACGGTTGCCTCGTTTGAGCAGGTTTGGGTGCCAGCTTCGCAGACCTGATAAGTGTAGCGCGCTCGGCCGGTGTCACCGGTGGAATCGATGTGGGAACCGTCATTCGGTGTTGTTGTGATGAGCATTCCGTTCCGGTAAACATCGACGTCAGTCGAAGTCGCCCCGCCCCAGGTCAGCCGGACCGTGTTTATTCCTCCTGCTTTGCGGCCTGCAGCGCTAAGTGTGACTGGAGCATCTCCCGAATCATAGAGTTCCGCGCTCGCGAGAAGTTGCTCGGTATCCGTTCCCCCTGCGACGAGCACCTGACCATTGAAGAGGAGCGTCGCGGTATGAGAGCGTCGCGCCGTCGTCATGCTGCCGGTGGCCGTCCAAGTTCCGCTAGCCGGGTCGTAAAGTTCCGCGCTGCTGCCGTTTCCCCCCGCCACCACCACCTTATCGTTGGGTAAGAGCGTCGCGGTATGAGAGTCTCGCGTCACGGCCATGCTGCCGGTCGCCGTCCACAGCCCGGTTGCCGGGTCATAGAGTTCTGCGCTCGCAAGAGGACGGGAGTGCGAAATTCCCCCAGCAACGAGCACGTGGCCGTTGGGCAGAAGCGTTGCGGTATGGTCGGCTCGCGCGACGCTCATACTGCCCGTCGCCGTCCAGAGCCCGGTCGCCGGGTCATAGAGTTCCGCGTCCTTTCCCCTGTTAAGTCCGCTCCCAGATGTCCCCGCGACGAGCACCTGGCCGCTAGGAAGGAGTGTCGCGGTATGGTCGACATGCTCGGTGGTCATGCTGCCCGTCGTGGCCCAGAGCCCGGTCGCTGGATCATAGAGTTCTGTGTCACGAGGGGGGTAGCCCTCCCCAGCTCCCCCAGCGACGAGCACCTTGCCGTTGAGCAGGAGAGTCGCGGTATGAGATTCTCGCGCCGTGGCCATGCTGCCCGTCACGGTCCACTGCCCGCTCGCCGGGTCATAAAGCTCCGCGCTCGCGAGAGTGGTCGGGTGGGATCCGCCAGCGACGAGCACCTGGCCGTTGGGCAGCAGCGTCGCGGTATGAAAGTATCGCCCCGTGGTCATGCTCCCCGTCGGGGTCCACCGCCCGGTCGCCGGGTCATAGAGTTCCGCGGTAGTAGAAGGATAGCCGGTAGCGTCGAATCCCCCAGCCGCCAGCACCTGGCCGTTGGGCAGGAGCGTCGCGGTATGAGAGGATCGCGCCGTGGTCATGCTACCCGTAGCGTCCCAGGTCCCGGGTGTTTGCGTCGACGCCTGTGTAACGATCGTGTCAGTTAAAGATTGACTCAAACCAGCCGGGACTACGCTTATGGAGTAAAGAGCGAAGCCGATTAAGAGGCGTATATCGAAGAAGGCGGATCGAAAGGTAGAGTCTGTTTTCATATTGGTTGTTCTTTGTGTTTGACTAAGGAAACAGCTCCGAATAAGCGGAGGGATCCCCCCTCACTAGATTTAAATCCATTTGTGGAAGTTTCATTTTTGCGGTCCGCAGGGTGACCTCTCGATTACAGCTTCGATCTCTCTAGGGTCGTGTCGCCATGGTTCACCTTTCCATCAACCGTGATGTCGTCGCGGAAGTTATCTTCGGTCACCAAGCCACGGCCCACTTCCATCTTGATCTCCTTCAAGTCAGCTGTACCGACCCGGCCGTCGGCGTTCACGTCGCCGGTACGTAAGGTCATGGTGGCGGATGCATCGACCGAGCCGGAAGCACCGGCTACACCGGGCACGGTCACGGTGATATCGGAGCCGTCGCAGTTAACGTTTCCTAATTCCACCGTGACAGTTGAGCCACTGATCGTGGTGCTGTTGACGCTGCCGCAGGTCGTGGTTGTGCTGCCAGAGATACTGGTAACCGCCTCTGAGAAGGTAAACACGATGATTTGCAGGAATGTGCCGCCATTTCCGACCCGACATTCAACGCCCGGAGTCCCACTAAGTGGTAAGTCAATATCGAAGTCGCCGGCGTTGCCGTGGTGTTTCCTCGATGCTGCGCTGGCCAATTCCAGTGCACTGGTCCCCGAATCATAGAGTTCCGCACTCGCGAGATAGTCGAGGTTTCTCCCAAATCCCGCAGCGACGAGCACCTCGCCGTTGGGCAGGAGGGTCGCGGTATGGTAGTATCGCGCAGTGACGAGGCTGCCCGTCACGCTCCACAGCCCGGTCGCAGGATAGTAGAGTTCCGCGCTCCCGATTATGCCGATACCAGTGGTCTGTCCCCCAGCGACCAGCACCTGGCCGTTGGGCAGGAGGGTCGCGGTGTGGATTTCGCGCGATCCAGCCATGCTGCCCGTCCTTGTCCACAGCCCGGTCGCTGGGTCATAGAGTTCCGCGCTGCGGAGATCGAAGCCGTCGTATCCTCCAGCGACGAGCACCTGCCCGTTAGGCAGGAGCGTCGCGGTATGACGTACTCGCTCGTCAATCATGCGGGCCGTCGCGCTCCACAGGCCGGTCGCCGGATCATAGAGTTCCGGGCTTGCGAAGTAATCCCCCACGACGAGCACCTGGCCATTGAGCAGAAGCGTCGCGGTATGGCCGCCTCGCGCGATAGTCATGCTGCCAGTCGCATTCCACCGCCCGGTCGCTGGATCATAGAGTTCCGCGCTCGCGTCAACGCCCCCGGCGACGAGCACCTGGCCGTTGAGCAAGAGCGTCGCGGTATGGTTGGCTCGCGCGGTCAGCATGCTCGCGGTCGCACTCCACCGCCCGGTTGCCGGATCATAAAGTTCAGCGCTCGCGAGAGCGCCGCTGCTCTGAATTCCTCCAGCGACGAGCACCTGCCCGTTGGGCAGGAGCGTCGCGGTATGGGCATATCGCGGGGTAGCCATGCTGCCCGTCGCGCTCCACACCCCGGTCGCCGGATCATAGAGTTCCGCGCTTGTGAGATAGTCGCCGTTAAATCCCCCAGCGACGAGCACCTGCCCGTTGGGCAGGAGTGTTGCGGTATTGAGCCATCGCCCGGTAGCCATGCTGCCGGTCTCACTCCAAGTCCCGCTCTGAGCCGCGCACGGCTGTACCAGCGCCAGCCACGCACCGAGCAAAAGCAGCGGGAACCCGATCCGGTGCACAGGCATGGAAACAACCCGAAGAAGATCAGCGATCAGAGCGTGCAAATAGGTTCCGATGGCTTTGTTATCGGTAGGGCAGATAACCGTGGAAGTTCTGCGCGATGAGTTTGTGTTGGCTAGCTGAATTGGCCGATCCACATGGATATCCTTTCACCTGGTGGTTGACTAGCGACTATAGGTTTGAATGAGCGAAGCGATCCCCCCAGGATAGGTCTCCTCACCAGATTTAGATCCATTGTTTGCTTTGAAGGTTTCATCCTTGCGGTCCGCATGGTGCCCTCTGATTACAGCTTTGATTTCTCCAAGGTCGTGTCGCCATGGTTCACCTTTCCATCAACCGTGATGTCGTCGCGGAAGTTATCTTCGGTCACCAAGCCACGGCCCACTTGCGTCCTGATCTCGTCCAGGTCTGTCCGGTTGACGACGCCGTCCGCATTCACGTCGCCCGTTCGCAAGGCCATGGTGGCGGATGCATCGACCGAGCCGGAAGCACCGGTTACACCGGGCACGGTCACGGTGATATCGGAGCCGTCACAGTTAACGAATCCTAGTTCCACCGTGACAGTTGAGCCACTGATCGTGGTGCTGTTGACGCTGCCGCAGGTCGTGGTTGTGCTGCCAGAGATCCTGGCAACCGCCTCCGAAAAGGTAAACACGATGGTTTGCAGGAACGTGCCGCCGTTCCCGACCCGACACTCCACACCCGGAGTCCCGCTAAGCGGTAAGTCAATATCGAAAGGGCCTGCGTTGCCGTGCTTCTTGCGCGCGGCCGCGCTCACCAGCATGAGTTCGCTGCCACCGTCGCTTACGTAGAGTTCCGCGCTCCGGAGATAGCGGCCATCGGGTAGATGTATCCCGCCTTCCACCAGCACCTTGCCATCGGTAAGCAAGGTCGCCCTGTGAGAATAGCGTCCGGTGGCGAGGCTCCCGGTTGCGACCCACGTCCCACTCGCCGGATCATAGAGTTCGGCGCTCGCGAGACTGGTGCTGCCATTATAGCCGCCCGCAACCAGCACCTTGCCATCGAGTAGCAACGTCGCCTTGTGACTCTGGCGTCCGTTGGCGAGGCTGCCGGCCGCGGTCCACGTTTCGCTCACTGGATCGTAAAGTTCTGCGCTCGCGAGATTGAAAAGGCCCCCTGCGACCAGGACCTGGCCGTCGGCTAGCAATGTGGCCGTGTGACTATCGCGTGCGGTGGCGAGGCTGCCGGTTGCTGTCCAAGTCCCACTTCCCGGATCGTAAAGCTCCGCGCTCGCGAGGGAGACCCCGTTGTAACCGGCTGCAACGAGCACCCTGCCGTTAGGCAGCAACGTCGCAGTGTGGAAAGTGCGACGCTTCGCGAGGCTGCCGGTAGACGTCCAGGTCCCGCTCGTCGGGTCGTAAAGTTCCGCGCTCGCAAGATAGCCGAAGTTGAAACCACCTGTGACGAGCACCTTCCCATTCGGCAGCAACGTTGCAGTGTGATAGGCCCGTCCAGTGGCGAGGCTGTCGGTAGACGTCCAAGTCCCGCTTTCCGGATCGTAAAGCTCCGCGCTCGCGAGGGGGTCCCCGTTGACTGAGTAACCGCCTGCAACGAGCACCTCGCCGTTAGTCAGCAACGTTGCAGTGTGAACAGCCCGTCCGTTGTTGAGGCTGCTGGTAGACGTCCAGATCCCGCTCTCCGGATCGTAGAGTTCCGCGCTGTTGGGAGAACCGCTGCTGGGAAAACCGCCGGCGACCAGGACCTTGCCGTCGGCCAGCAATGTGGCCGTGTGATCTTCGCGTTCGGTGACGAGGCTTCCGGTAGCTGTCCAGGTTCCAAGTGCTTGCGCGCGCGCCTTCGTAGCGATCGTTTTAGTTACAGAGTCACTCAACTCAGCAGAAGCCGGGAGGAGGCCAACGGAACAAAGAGCAAGACCGATGGAGAAAGCGGATCGAGAGATGGAGTTTGTTTTCATAGGTTTTCACCTGCACGGGGAAAAATCCGGAGCAAGTCGGTGCCTGAGAAAGCCCGCGCTGGTCCGTTCAGGCTTTCAAGTTCGGCGACAATCGTCAAGCACGAAACGGCCATTCGACTCTTAACTCGCAGGGATACTCGTGGCGAATACGAGAATTACGCTCGACGCGATCCACAGCTTACGCAGATAAAGCAAGGGTCGCCGTGCTAATGCCAAGATTCACGCCCTGACGCGGAGTGGCTTTCTTTCATATTCAGATCTGCGATTGAAATCAGAAAAGCCGATCGCCCTCAATGCTGAAACGTGACGGTTGCCTCGTTGGAACAAGTTTGGGAGCCAGCTGCACAAACCTGATAGGTGTAGCGCGCTCGCCCCGTGTCGCCGGTGGAATCGATGTAGGTGCCGTCATTCGCCGTCGTGACGATGAGCGTACCATTCCGGTAAACATCGATGTCGGTCGAAGTCGCCCCGCTCCAGGTCAGACGCACCGTGTTTATTCCTCCTACCTTGCGCCCCGCGCCGCTAAGCGTGATTGGCGAACCCGTCACCGGATCATAGAGTTCCGCGCTCGCGATAGCTTGGCCCCCTTTCCGTCCCGCAGCGACGAGCACCTGGCCATTAGGCAGGAGCGTCGCGCTATGCCATCCTCACTTCTCAGCCATGCTGCCCGTTACTATCCACGACTCGGTCGTCGGATCATAGAGTTCCGCAGTCGCGAAAGACTCGAGGCCCAAAAATCCTCCAGCGACGTTAACAGCGTCGCGGTATGGGCGCTCCGTGCGGTGGCGAGGCTGCCTGTCGGGATCCAGGTAGCAATAGTTCGCGCTTGTGGCTCCGTCGCGCTCGCTCCAGCTACAGATTGCTCAGCCGGCCTTTTCCTGCCTTTAAGACCGCTTACCGACTCGTAAATTGGAGAACCCGGCCGGCTTCGCCGAGGCGGCGGCGAACAGTTGGAAACTGCGAAATCAACCTTGTTTTCATAAGGGGGTTGTCCTGGTGGTTTGATATTTGCGGTCGAAGGCTTGAATCAAAGTCATTGGTTTGACTGGAGCGCGTTGCCACGTCACATCCCTTCCAAAGAAATAAGGGAGCAGGATTCCATAAAGGGATGCTCAAAGCGAAGAGGGCCATGGGTTCCTACGCACCTTTGGTACGAAATTGGAACTCCTGGCCGCTCCGCGGCATTGATCCAAGGAGCTGGGCGTTCGACGTTGAGCCTTGGACCTTAAGCGTTTCTCCCGGGTCCAATCGGTCAGCATTGAACCTGCTGCGAGCAATTTTGCTCGCCTGTGAAAACGCTCGCCTTTATCGCCCTCATCGCGATCGCCTGGTTCGTCTACACCCGCATTAACGCCCCCATTACCTATCCACCTGGCGTGCTCATCACCGCGGAGCCGCAACAATCCGCAACCAAACCTCAGGACCGCGCCTTCGATGAAGGTAAATTCCATTTCCAGCCGCTCGCTCATTTCGCCCTCGATGCGCGCGTCCTGCACCAGAAGATTTATCGTTATGATCGCGCGGCAGCGCTCGTGCCGGTCGATCTCGCAGTCGGGTGGGGACCGATGTCGGACCAGGCCGTGCTCGATCGACTCGAAATCAGCCAGAGTGCGCGCTTTTTCTGGTATCAGTATCAGCGTCAGCCACCCATTCCGACCGGGGAGATCATATCTCACGCCACCAACCTGCACCTCATTCCCTCGAACGAAGCGGTAGCCGCCCAATGCAAGTCCCTTCGCACCGGCGAACTGATTCATCTTTCGGGCCTGCTCGTCGAAGCTACGGGTCCCGAGATTGGTACGTGGCGGAGTTCGCTCAGCCGCACTGATTCCGGGAACGGCGCTTGCGAGCTGGTTTGGGTGGAAGAAGTCGAAAGGCTTTCGCGCTGATCTCGGCGTTTCGGGAGGCCGAGCGCGTCTACAGGTTGCAGGCATGTTCCTTCCGGTTCATCGTGCAAAATGAGCGTTGAAAAAGCGACCTTTGGGGCCGGATGTTTTTGGGGAGTCGAAGCCATCTTTCGACAGATCAAGGGAGTCAAGGATGCTGCTGTCGGCTATGCCGGTGGAAAAACGGAAAGGCCTACTTATGAAGAAGTTTGCAACAAGGAAACGGGACATGCGGAAGTAGTCGAAGTCACTTTTGATCCCGCGGAAGTTTCTTATGAGGCGTTGCTCGAAGTTTTTTGGCGAAATCACGACCCCACCACACGCAATCGCCAGGGTCCCGATGTCGGTTCGCAATATCGGTCGGTCGTTTTTTATCACTCACCCGAACAAAAAGCCGCGGCTGAAGCCAAACTGGCCGAGCTCGAAAAAAGCGGACGTTTTCGGCGCCCGATCGTCACGCAGATCGAACCCGCGCCAATGTTCTATCGAGCGGAAGAATATCATCAGCAATATCTGGCGAAGCACGGACGCACTCATTGTGCGATCTGATTGGGAAGGTGGATTGGCCGAAACCGGTCCTGTGAGACAAGTGGGACACATTTTAAGCGCGTGAACCCGGAAGTCATTCGCACCCCCAATCTGACTGCGGACGCGGCTGCCTTCATTCTGCGCCAGGCGCGCCGGGCGCTGGCTGAGCGCGGCGAGTTTCGGATGGCCCTTTCCGGCGGGAATACGCCCCGGCCGATCTACGCGGAGTTTGGAAGAAAGGCGCACGATCTGCCATGGGAGCGAGTGCGTTTCACCTTTGGCGATGAACGATGTGTGCCGCCGGATGACGAGGGGAGCAATTATCGGATGGCGCGTGAGTCGTTGTTCGATTCTTGCGCCATTCCAGAGAAATCGGTCCTGCGAATGCGGGGCGAGATTGAGCCGCAGCTTGCAGCGCAGGAATACGAGGATGCGCTTGCGCTCCTCGCGACGCAGCACGGCGAAACGATCTACCGGCACGACCTGCTCTTACTCGGGATGGGCGAAGATGGACATACCGCGTCTCTTTTTCCGGGCACCGCGGCGCTCGACGAGCAGGTCCGGCGAGTGGTGGCAAACTTCGTGCCGAAGCTCAAATCATGGCGCCTAACGATGACCTTGCCGCTCCTCAATCAATCGCGGCAGGTCTTATTCCTTGTCGCTGGGGACAAGGATCCCATGCTCCTCGAACGCGTCCTGGCCGGGGATGCGGCGTTTCCCGCCAGCCGGGTTAATCCGCCTAACGGGCAGTTGACCTGGATGATTGGCGAGCGTGTCTAACGCCGCGCAATCGTCCTCACGATTGGGCAGCGCGCGATCCCGAAACGGATTTTAGGGTTAGTGCGAACGGCACGCTTAACCTGCTCGAAGCGGGATTCGCTTTTTGACGCCTCGAATAGGTCGCATCTGTCTCATATGTCATATGGGACGTATGGGCCCCTAATATTGCTCGCCTTCGTCTTCCGGGGCGGTCACGACCCGATCAGGAATGGCCCAGACGTTCACCATGACCGCGATCCAGTAAATCGGAAGCAGGAAGAAACCGAAACCGGCCGTGCCGGTGGCGATCAAGAGAGCCAGGCCAATCGCCATCGGCGTGCCAAGAAATATCAGCAAGAGGCCGATCAGGCGATAGCCCTTGTAGATATGTCCGAGCCCCGGGACGATGCTGAGCATCACCGCGACCATATCGCTTGCCTGGCCTTCCGCGGTTTCTAAAAGTCCAGTCGCCAGGGTGGGCGATCGAAGTGACTGTGCGGCCGATTCTGTTGCGGGTGCGTCTGTGTATTCCAAAACAATTCCTCCGCTGGCTATCGTCACCAGCAGGCGCGTCTTCGTCAAGGGAAGTGTTCGCGCATGGGTATTTTGTGTGAATTGCCCTCGTCTTCGTGGCACGTTTGCGAAGAATCGACCGCGGATTATGCGGATAAGAGGCAAGCAAAGGGAGGCTCCCGGGAAGATTCTCTTCGCGCGCCACAGCGCCGGCATCGGGGCCTTGGGAATCGGCGCGATCCTTTTGGCATTGAGTCAGGGCGGTTGCTACTCTTAAAAGGAAAGATGCCATCGTTAACCGAAATCGTGCGTTACGCCGACGAGATCTTGCGCCTCGCCGAGATTGAAGATTATCCAAATGCATTCAACGGACTGCAGATCGAGAACTCCGGCGAGGTGACCAAAATCGGCGCGGCGGTAGACGCCTGCGGGCGGACCCTGGAGATGGCTGCGGAGCGCGGAATCGACCTGCTCGTTGTCCATCACGGATTCTTCTGGACTGGGTTGCAGCCGATCACCGGTCCGCATTATCGCGCGCTGAAGCTTGCGCTGGAGAACGATCTTGCGCTCTACAGTGCGCATCTGCCGCTCGATTTGCATCCAAAGATCGGCAACAACGTGCTCCTGGCCGCGGCGCTTGGTTTCGAGAAGACGGAGCCGTTCCTTGAAATGAAAGGCAAACCGATTGGCCGCAAGGTTGAAGCAACGTTGCGGCGCGACGAGTTGATTGCAAAACTCGAAGATTCGTTAGGCGGACCGGTCCGCTGCCTCGGGACGGGTCCGATGGAATGCAAAGTCATCGGCATCGTGACCGGCGGCGCCGGTGGCGAGATTTACACGGTGGCGCGGGCAGGGGTTGATACCTACATCACAGGCGAAGCACCGCACTGGGCGGCAGTCGCGGCGGAGGAAGTGGGCATCAATCTTTTTCTTGGCGGTCATTATGCGACCGAGACATTCGGGGTCAAAGCCCTGGCAGCTGCACTCTCAGGACAATTCGACGTCCCCTGGGAATTTCTCGATCATCCGACCGGCTTATGAGAGAAACAGGGGTCGAGAATGAGCAAACCCTCCTTTGACCGCTTATCGGTACCAGATCCGCCGTGACGTCTGGAGGATGAATGACGCCTGAGTTTGATAACAATCTTCGGCTCGAGATCGGGCACGTCCTGTTCATCGATCTGGTCGGTTATTCCAAACTCCTGATTGAAAAGCAGAAGGGTGCTTGGGTCGATTGACCGAGATCGTGCTGGCGACGGGGCAAATCGCGAAGGCGTCAAACGAGCGAATCGTTAGGCTGCCGACTGACGAGAGGACGGTGCAAGTCTTTCGCAATGGATCCGGGTATCGCAGTTCGGATGGGAACGCAGAACGAGGCTGTGGGTGACGGGACCGATGTCAACGGACCATTGCCGGACACGTTTTTCTTTTCGCAAGGGGTGGCATAACAGTCGCTTTGCAAGAGTTCTGAGTGCTTTTCGTTAGGTTTTCTGATGTCCACGACGGTCGCGATTTTTCTTCTTCTCTTTTGTCTTGGTCTTGTTCTGCTGTCGCTCAATCGCCTGAGAGAGCTGCATCGGACAATTGACGCATTGACCGGCCGCATCGCCGCACTCGAGCGGAAGTTACGCAACAGCGAGGCCCCAGCAGCACCTGAGAAGGCGGCGATTCCTCTGTCACCTCGGCCCGCGACGCCACAGAGGGACGAGCGTCCGCTCGTCCGGGACTCGCCGCGGCGAGTCATTTCGAGAGCGGGACCGGCGGTCCCGCCGCCGTTACCACCATCGCCGCCACCACCGCCTCCGTCGGCGACGCCGTTCAATTGGGAAGCGTTCATGGGAGTGAAGTTGTTCGCCTGGCTGGGCGGGCTCGCTCTTTTTCTGGGCGTCGTTTTCACGGTCAAATACTCCTTCGAGAACAACCTGATCACGCCGCTCGGCCGGCTCGTGATCGGGGGGACGGTTGGCCTGGCTTTGGTCGCCACGGGTTGGTGGCTGGCGCGCGGCCGCTACCGGGTCACCGCCCAAAGTCTCTGCGCCACCGGCATCGTCATTCTCTACGCCGATCTTTTCGCCGCGCATTCCTTTTACGCGCTCATTTCCCTAACGACGGCGTTTTTTGCCATGTCCGCGGTCACGCTCTTTTCGTTTCTTCTCGCGGTAAACCTCGGTGCCCAGGTTATCGTGATTCTCGGATTGTGCGGTGGCTTCCTCACCCCGGCGCTGTTGCCGAGCGGAGCGGATAACGCGCCTTCGCTCTTTCTCTACATCGCCTTGCTCGATCTCGGGCTCGCCGCGGTCGCCCTGCGCAAACACTGGCATTATCTGGTTTTTCTTGCGGCCATCGGAACGGCGCTGACTCAACTAGGCTGGGCCGGGCAATTTTTCGGCGCCGCGACAGGCGCCCGCGCGTTCCGGATCTTCCTCGGGTTTGAAGCGCTCTTTCTCGCGATCTGTTTTCTTGGATTTATTAGGAAACCAGGAAGCCAGGAAAAGATTTGGTTAACGTTGGCGGCAGGCGTCGCGGGCTTCAGCGCCCTCGGATTTTCTTTCTGGCTCTTGGCCATTCCCACACTCGCCCGTCATCCACTCTTTTTCTTTGGCTTTGTCTTTCTGGCGGACGCCGGTTTGCTCGCGCTCCCGGTGATCGGCCGGAGACACCGCGGGATCACGCTCGGAGCCGGTGGCCTGACATTCATTCTCGTGGCGGGATGGATCGGAATGTTCGCCGACCGGGCTCCGCTTGCCGTGGCGCTGACTGCAATCGTCATTTTCGCGCTCCTCCACGCCTCGACCGTTCCCGCATCGGCCTGGCGCCCGGGCCTTCTGCCCTTCACCGGCGCCGGCACGGTGACGCCGTTTCTGCTCCTGGCTCTTTTGATCGAGCAGGTTCCGCTTTGGAATCCGACACCGATTTTTGTCGTTGCTCTCATTCTCACTGGAATCCTGCTCGCAGCCGCGATTGTAAAGCGCGCGGACTGGCTTGCGCTCTTCGCCCTGCTGGGCGCCGCCCTTGTGGAGCTGACCTGGCAGACCGCGCGGTTCTCGAACGAAGAGGCGATCCCCGCTCTCGTTTGCTACGGACTTTTCCTGATTCTCTTCGTCGCCTTTCCGTTTTGCTCGTCGGAGAAGGAAAAGGCGTGGTCGTGGGCGATGAGCGCGCTGGCGCAGTTGTTCCAATTCTGGCTCTTTTATCGGGTCATCACGTTCGCCTTCCCTAACGAATGGATGGGGCTGCTGCCGGCCATCTTTGTCCTCCCGGGCGCAATCGGAGTCTGGGCGCTCTTTAAACTTTATCAGGTCGATCCCGCGAGCGGCGATGCCCGGCTGGCGTGGCAGGGTGGCGCGTTGCTGCTTTTCGTTAGTCTGATTTTTCCGCTTCAGTTCGAACGCGAATGGATCACTCTGGGATGGGCCCTGGAAGGAGTGGCGCTGCTCTGGCTTTTCCGTCACCTGCCGCATCGCGGTTTACGGCTGGTCGCTGTCGTCCTGCTGTGCGCTGCATTCATCAGGCTGTCGCTTAACCCGGCCGTCTTCGAGTATCACAAACGAAGTGCGGCGCGGATCTGGAACTGGTATCTCTATGCCTATGGGGTCACCAGCGCTTGTTTGTTTGTTGGGGCAGGGCTGGTCGGGACGCCGGCGGCAGGATCGTCACGCGGACCTGTCCCGGCCGCGGAAAGCGTCCCCGGCTACAATTGGGGTGCAGCGCTCTTGGGGTCGTTAGGCGTAATTCTCGCTTTCCTTCTTCTGAATATTGAGATTGCCGATTATTTCTCGGTTGGTCCGACGCTTGCCTTTTCCTTCTCTGGCAATTTTGCCCGCGATATGACGTATTCCATCGCCTGGGCGCTCTTCGCGCTTGGGCTCATCCTGGCTGGAATGTGGATCAAGCAACGCTTCGCTCGTTATGCCGGCGTCGCGCTCCTCGGCATCACGCTGGCGAAACTGTTTTTGCATGATCTGAGCGATCTTGACGAGCTTTACCGGATCGGTGCTTTTGTGGGGGTGGCGTTGATTTTGATTGCGGCCTCATTTGTCTACCAGCGTTTCCTCGCACCGGAAGCAACGTAGAAAAATTCCTCTCGGGAAAGTTATCCGACCGCGGATTACACGGATAACGCGGATAGGGGGAGTGGTGAACTCATTTTCTTAATCCGTGAAATCCGCGTAATCCGCGGTCGAGATAGTTCTGCTTTCGCGGCGACACGCGCTTTTTCGTTGGCGTGGCGGCGATCCTGATCGGCGGCCTCATTTGTCCATCAGCGTTTCCTCGCGCCGGAAGCAACGTAGAAAAACTCCTCTCGGTAACTCTATTTGACCGCGGATTACACGGATAACGCGGATGGGAAGGAAGGCTGGTGAACTCATTTTCTTGATCCGTGAAATCCGCGTAATCCGCGGTCGAGATAGTTCTGCTTTCGCGGCGACACGCGCTTTTTCGTTGGCGTGGCGGTGATCCTGATCGGCGGCCTCATTTGTCTATCAGCGTTTCCTCGCGCCGGAAGCAACGTAGAAAAACTCCTCTCGGGAACTCTATTTGACCGCGGATTACACGGATAACGCGGGATAGGGGAGAGGGCTGGAGAACGCATTTTCCTGATCGATGAAATCCGCGTAATCCGCGGTCGAGAATAATTCTGCTTTCACAAATCTCGGGCCGCTGTTCTTTCTTGCCCATGTCGGCAATGGAAGAGAAACGGGTCAGCACAAAAGCGACAAGCATCGTCGGTCTCGCCGTGCTCTGCAGCCGTGTGCTTGGGCTGATCCGCGAGATGGTGATCGCCGCGCTCTTCGGTGCGTCGCGCAACATGGACGCGTTTCTGACTGCCTTTCGCGCGCCTAACATGTTGCGTGATCTCTTCGCGGAGGGCGCGCTCTCGACCGCCTTCGTGACCACTTTCTCGCGCCGTATTGCGACGGACGGCGACCAATCGGCCTGGCGACTGGCGAGCAAGGTCGCGACTCTCACCCTCGTTTTCATGAGCGCAATAACGCTCCTCGGGATTCTTTTTGCACCGTTCGTGATCGGCATTCTCGCCCCTGGTTTCCCTCCGGAAAAAGCAGCCCTAACAATCCTGCTCACGCGGATCATGTTTCCGTTCATCCTTCTCGTTTCACTCGCCGCGCTTGTCATGGGAATGCTGAACGCGAAACACGTCTTCGGCATTCCGGCGCTCGCTTCGAGCTTCTTCAATATCGGCTCGATCGTCGGTGGCGTTGCGCTGTGTTACTGGCTCGACCCGCAGGCGGACTGGCGCCATCCCCATTTTGGCGAACGCGGCCTGGTCGGGCTCGCCCTCGGGACTCTGCTCGGCGGTCTCTTGCAATTACTTGTCCAGATTCCCTCGGCCACCCGCACAGGTTTTCGTTTCCGATTCGACTTCAACTGGCACGATCCCGGCGTGCGGACCATCCTGGGCCTGATGGGACCGGCCACGATCGCGGCCAGCGCGGTCCAGGTGAATGTCGCCGTAAACAGTGGCTTTGCCTCGACGTTAGGCAACGGTCCGATTACCTGGCTCAACATCGCTTTCCGCCTGATGCAACTTCCGCTCGGTGTTTTCGGCGTCGCGGTCGCGACGGTTACGCTGCCGCTTGTGTCGCGTAGTGCCGCGATGGGCAACACGCGCGAATTTCGCGGCGCGCTCGCTCACGCCATGCGACTGGTCATGCTCCTCACGATTCCGTCTGCGATTGGTTTGATCATTCTCGCCGAGCCAATCATCGCGCTCATTTACCAGCACGGCCGCTTTACTGCCGCGGCCACCGTGCAGACCGCCGCTGTCTTGCGTTTTTATGCGATCGGCCTGGCCGGTTATGCGGGGGTCAAAGTGCTCGCGCCTGCTTTCTATGCTCTCGATAAACGCCATCTGCCGATGATCGTCAGTCTGATCTCGATCGGGGTAAACTTCGGGCTTAACTGGCTCTTCACCTTTCATCTCGGACTCGGACCGCGTGGGCTCGCGCTCTCCACCAGCTTTGTGGCAATGACCAATTTTCTTCTTCTCTACACCATGATGCGCCATCACACCGGCCGCCTCGAGACGGGCACCATGCTGATGATATTAGGCAAAATTATCGTCGCCGGTGCGGTGCTGGCCGTGGTTTGTTTGGCCTCGCAACGATTTCTTTTGCCAACGCCGACTCATGAGTCGCAATGGAAATTGATCGTCGAAGTGCTTCTCACAATTGCCGTCGGTGCCGGATTGTTCTTTGGCGTCGCCTATTTGTTAGGAGTCGCGGAAGTCCATGATGTCGTCACCATGGTGCGCCGGAGGCTCAAGATTTAGTGTCGCGGCTTGGGATTCTTCATCTTCCTTCTCTTGCTCATGCTCCTAATCCTAATCTTCGGTAGAACGTTCCCTCAGATGGAGAGCAGGAATTAGGAGCAGGAGCAGGAGCATGAGTTGGCTAAGACGCCAGCGCGCGATCGAGATCGGCGATCAAGTCATCCGCGTGTTCGAGCCCGATCGAAAGGCGGAGCAGCGCCTCGGGCGTGGGCGTGTCCGGACCTTCGATCGATTGCCGGTGTTCGATCAGGCTTTCCACTCCGCCAAGGCTGGTTGCGCGGGTGAAAATCCGAGTCCGATTCGGCACCGCCATCGCCGCCGCGCGATCGCCCCGTATTTCAAACGAAATCATCGCGCCAAACCGCTTCATCTGTCGTTGGGCGAGGGCGTATTGTGGATGCGAGGCGAGACCCGGATAATGCACCCGCGCGACGCGCGAATGCGACTCGAGAAAGGCCGCCACCTGCCGCGCGTTCTCGCACTGCGCGTGTATTCGGCATGGCAGCGTCTGCATGCCGCGATGCACCAGCCAGCAATCGAAGGGAGCAGGCACCGCCCCGCCAATCGACTGGATCTCGCGCAGACTCTGGAAAAATTCGTCATCGCATTGCGCGATCAATGCGCCGCCGAGGACGTCGCTATGGCCGCCGAAATATTTTGTGGTCGAATGCATGACCAGATCCGCGCCCAGCTCGAATGGTTGCTGAATGATAGGGGACCAGGTGTTGTCGCAAACGAGACGCGCACCGGCCCGATGTGCGATCTCCGCAACGGCCCCGATGTCGGTCAGCTTAAGGGTTGGGTTCGATGGCGTCTCGACCCAGACCAGCTTGGTGTTTCCGCGCACCGCCTTTTCGAGTGCGACAAGATCGGTCAGATCAACGAAATCGATCTCCAGCTGCCAACGCCTGAAGACGCTGCGCAAGAGCTGGAGGATGCCGTGATACGCCTCACGTGGCGCGATCACGTGATCGTTTGGCGAGAGCGTTTGGAAGACCGCCATCGCCGCCGCCACGCCGGAAGCAAAGGCCGCCGCGACCGCGCCGCCTTCGACGGCGGCGAGCGCCCGTTCGAGAGCGGCGCGATTCGGATTATTGGAACGCGTGTAATTGAAGCCGGTCGGAAAACTTCCGTCTATCGCTCGTTCGAAGGTCGTCGAAAGGTGAATCGGCGGTGCAACTGCACCAGTCGCGGGGTCCACTTCGCGGCCAGCGTGCACCGCGATGGTTTCTGAATGCAATTGCGAATCGGGTCCCGCCATTTCGCAGAGATTAGAGCACGGCAGCCTCGCTGCCAATCGCCGGCTCCGACCTCCTGTTCGTGCTCGCAATTGAATTCTCGTAGGTCGATCACGAGCACGATGACGCGCAGGACGCGATTTGCATTTGACGGCCCACTCGTTGCAGCGGAAAAACCAACAGCACCAATCGCCGTCCTGCTCTACCGTGTCGGCTCTGCCTTTATGATATACGACGATGAAGTCTTCCAGATGGCCTGCGACCAGTTTCAGGTCATCGCCGATTACCTGAACATCGACAAGAACGATCGCGACCGGCTGATGTATCCGAAGCGAGCGATGGCCGTCACTCTCCCGGTGCACATGGATGATGGGAGCACGAAAACCTTCCAGGGCTACCGGGTGCAACATCATCTCACGCTCGGTCCGACGAAGGGCGGAACGCGGTTTGCGCCGAATCTTTCGATGGGCGAAACCGCGGCGCTCGCGATGTGGATGAGCTGGAAATGCGCGCTTAATAATCTGCCCTACGGGGGAGCGAAGGGTGGCGTTGCGTGCGACCCGCCCAAGCTTTCTCACAAGGAGCTCGAAGCGGTCTCGCGCCGTTACATGCAGGAAATGATCCCGTTTGTCGGCCCAAAGACCGACATCATGGGACCGGACATGGGGACTAACGAACAGGTGATGGCCTGGTTCATGGATACCTATTCGGTTTATCAGGGCTATTCGGTGAATGAAATTGTTACCGGTAAGCCGGTCGCCATCGGTGGGACGGAGGGCCGGCGCGAGTCGACTGGACGCGGCGTCGTCTATCTCATCGAACGCGCGATGGACATGCTGAAGATGAATCCGGAAAAGTCGACCGCCATCATTCAGGGTTTCGGCAACGTTGGCTCGGTCGCCGCACTTTCGTTAGGCTTAAAGACCGGTGTCAAAGTGGTGGGAATCAGCGACCACACAGTCGCGCTCTACAATCCCAAGGGCATCGATGTGAAGGCCGCTGACCTTCACGTGCAGAAAAAGGGCAACCTGCGCGCCTTTGATCAGGGCGATCGGATTGATCCGAATGAACTGCTCGAGATGCCGTGCGACGTTCTCGCGCCGTGCGCGATTGATCGCGTGATCACGGAAAAAAACGCTGACAAGATCAAGTGCCGTATCCTGGCCGAGGGCGCCAACGGGCCGACCAGTCCGGAAGCCGATTTGCATCTCAACAAGCGTTGGGACGAAGTTTTCGTTATCCCAGACATTCTTTGTAATGCGGGTGGCGTGATTGTTTCCTACTTCGAGTGGGTCCAAGGCCTGCAAGCCTTCATGTGGAGCGAGACGGAAGTGACCGACAAACTATTCCGCATCCTCGAGCATTCCTTTGTCCAGGTCATCCGGCGGGCGAAAAGGGATAATGTCTCACATCGCACCGCGGCAATGGCGATCGGTGTCGAGCGGGTCATGCACGCGAAGCATATCCGCGGATTATTTCCCTGATCGCTCAGTCGGGACGGAGCCAGGATCGACAGCCTTCGGCAGGCAAGGCGACGGGCTTCTGGTGGGCGAGACTCCGTCGAGCCAGGGAGGACGCGCGGTCAGCAAGGCGACCTCCAGTCCCTGGCTCGACGGGAGTCTCGCCCACCAGATATCTCAACAGCAGATTGGAACTTTACCCTCGAAAAGTGCTGTTCCATTATTGCAGCGTATGAAGTTCTCGCATCGCGAAGAAATCCGTGACGAGCGCCTGCTCGATGTCCTCACCGACGAAGAACAAGGTCTGCGCATCGTTGTCTCGCGCCTCGGTGCCGAGCTCGTTAGTCTGGCGCGGCGTGATGCGAACGGGAATTGGATCGGTTTCCTATACCGCGACAACGAGATCGCCAAACCGGTGAGCGGGTGGGGGAATCACGCCACGGTTATGGGCTACTTCCTGCATCGGCTGAAGAATGAACGCAGTCTTTACCGCGGACGCGAGATCCGGGGTGGCACCCATGGTTTCCTCCGCCACACGCTGTTTGCGGATGTGAACGCCGACCTTGGTGGAGGGGAGGGTGTGTCGATCACCTACCGCATCTCGCCTGACGAAATCGCACCGGAGGAATACCCGCTCAAGGTTTCTCTCGAGCTCGCCTATTCCTTAGGCCGCGAAAAGCTGGAGGTGCGTTTTCATTTTCAAAATCACGAGCCCGAGCTTTTCGCGCACCTCGAGTTCGGATTGCATCCCGGGTTTGCCGCCACCGGCTTCGCCACTTTTCAGCTCGAGATGCCAGCGGGACGTTACCGTCGCTGGTTTTCGCCTGGAAATTACCTTAGCGGCGAAACAGCGGAGATTGACCATCCGGGCGGCGCGATGCCATTCGAACGCGCGCAACTCCCCGGTTCTTTTATCCTCGAATTCGTCGACGTTCCAGATCGTACCTTCGTCTTCCACGACCCACCGAGCAGCCGAAGTGTCACTCTTGATTTCGCAGAGGTTCCTTATCTCACTCTATGGTCAGATGGCGGTCCCTTCCTCTGCATCGAGCCATGCTGGGGTCTGACCGATCGGCACGAGCAGCGCGCTTTCGAAGACAAGGACGGCATCCAAAAGATCGCCCCGGGCGGCGAGATTCACGCCGGTTTCACGATCTGCGCGCAGAACGGCCGCTAATTTCCTGTCATTGCGTCGAGTGCAATGCGCGCGGCCGCCGTCCGCGTCTCGCACCCGAGTTTCCCCAAAATCCGTTCGACGTAGACCTTCACCGTGCCCGGTGCGATTTCGAGGATAACCGCGATCTCGCCGTTCGTCTTACCTTGCGCGACCCAATTCAGCACTTCCGCTTCGCGTGGCGTGAGAGCAAGATCCTGTTGCAGCGTCGCCCTGACCTCCGCCGGATCGGTCGACGGCGTGCGACGCGAGAGCAGGCGTCGCACCTCGGCTTGATTCCGCTTGCGCTCCCAAGCCAACTGCCATGCGCTGGCGATGTGCGGCCGGAGCAATTCGAAGAGCGTGCGGTCTCGCTCGGAGAAGTCCGGTGTCTCGCGGCAAAGCGCTACCATAACGGTGTTTCCGGGCGGCGCCGGCATATAAATCGTAAGCTGGCGCACAAGCCGATTCTTGCGCGAGATTTCATTGAAAAAGATCGTTTTTCGCAGCGCCCCCATCGAGATGATTTCGGATAAACGCCGGGCTGCGCCATCTCCAGTGCGCCGATAGTAGGCGCTGTGCGGATGGCGTTCCGCGCTGGCGGCAAAGAACGCATCCCGCATCGAGGCAAACTCGGGCGCCCAGTGCGACATCACGCGCACGCCAAGTTCGACGTCCGGAGAGATCTCTGGGTGCCACGATTCCTCCTCATAAAGCCATGGGATTTCCCGTAGACCACCGCGGTCATCCTGCAAGCTGCCGGAGTCGTAGGGAATCAGCTCCCGCAGACCGCCCAGAATGGTTCCGGGTAATTCCCCGAGCACCGGAGCAGCAGTGTGCAGCCGAAGGAGGAACTCCTGCATTCGCAGCCAGTCAAGCTTCCGAAGAGAATTCATCGTGGCGGCCGGGGGCACTCTCTTTCTCCCAAACTTGCGCTGCCATGTCAAGAACCGCGCCATTCCGGCATCTGCCGATCGGCATATGGCGAGCCGAGTCCGCTTGTTCTTAAACTCAACGCATGACCCCAATTCGTTTTTTCCCCATCCGGTTCTGCAAGCGGCGGAAGCTCAAGCCGTCCTTTCGTGCCGCTCTCCTCGGACTGCTCTGCCTCTTCGCATCCGGCGCGATTTCGTCGCTCATGGCTCAGATCGGCTATGTGCAGTTGCAAGCCGATGGCAGCTTGCAGCTCCGGCGCATGAATGCTGACGGCACAGGCGATCTGCAGATCGGCCTGCCCTTCACAACCTTCGATTTTCCCACCTTCTCGCGTGACGGCACCCAGGTGGCGGTGAGCGCACTCGATCCCGCACTCCCCATCGAACGCAGCCAAAATGTCTTTTCTCTCAACATGACTACCGGGGCGGTGAACGAACTCACCTTTTACGGCGACCTCGTCGATCAGGCCAACGGCGTCATAATTTACAACTTCCCTTATTACAAAGCCTTCTCGCCGGATAACACCAAGCTGGCCGTCTTTGCCTACATTCAATATGCCAATCTGGGCGATATCGGCACCCAAACGACCACGCCTTCGCTCGAAATTTATTCCACCACGACAGCCAGCGCGCCCATCCAGGTGCACGTCGACAAAGGGTTAAACGGAACCCATCACGGTGGCGAAGGGGTTGATTGGTCGCCGGATGGAACTGTCCTCGCCGCGCCTCTTGAGGGGACGACCAATTTCATCAGCGGCGGCGGACCAGGAGAGATTACCTCAATCAATCTCATCGAGCCGAGCGCGGGGGCGGTGGTCGCCGGCCATTTCCAGCAGGTCACATTTCCGCGCGCCGATTCGCAAATCTCCGGACAAACCCCTTTCCTTTGGGGCGAGCACGATTACCAGCCAAAGTTTTCCCCCAACGGAGTCGGTCTTGCTTATGTCCGTTCGTTTCAAAATTTCTTCCTCCTCACCAGCCAGACGCCGGATCCCGACATTCAATCCATTCGCATCGTCAATCTCACGACTGGCGCCGATTCGCAGGTCATCCAGTTTAACCCCGGTCTCTACATCTCCAGTCTGGATTGGTCACCTGACGGGACGCAGTTGGTCTTCGATCTCGGCCAGCAGGCGCCCGGTCCGCTTGGACCTCAGCAACACGCCTCGCCCGAGACGAGCGAAGTCTACGTCGTCAACAACGACGGCACCGGTTTGACCAAAGTGCGCGGAGCTGGCGCCAACACACCAAGCTGGTCGCGCACTGCGTTGCCCGCACCGCTTCCGCCCAATCTTGGCAATATCTCCACTCGTCTCAGTGTTGGCACGGACGACAGCGTCCTGATTGGCGGTTTCATCATCACCGGCACCGGTGACAAGAATGTGGCGGTACGTGCGATCGGTCCGTCGTTAGGCGATTTCGGGATAAGCGGCGCACTGGCTGATCCAATCTTGGAACTGCATGATCAGACCGGGGCGACCATCGCGACGAACGATAATTGGAAGGATACACAGGAAGCGGACATTACCGCGGCCGGTCTTGCGCCTAGCAACACGAAGGAGTCGGTCATTGTGCGGCGGCTTACGTCCGGCGCTTATACTGCGATCGTCAAAGGCAAGAATAATGGCATCGGAATCGGTCTCGTCGAAGCATATGGTCTCGACGGAAGTGCCACCCTCGCCAATATCTCAACTCGCGGTCTGGTTCAAACGGGTGACAACGTGATGATTGGCGGCTTCATCGTTCTCGACACCGGCGCCGGTGCGACCGACGTAATCGTCCGTGCGATAGGCCCGTCGCTCGGTGCAGCGGGGATCGTCGGCGCGCTGGCCGATCCAACCCTCGAATTGCACGATTCGAATGGCGCGGTTGTGGCGAGCAATGACAACTGGAAGGGCGCACAAAAAAGCGAGATCGAAGCGACTGGCCTGGCACCGAGCGACGACCGTGAGTCGGTCATCTTACAAACGTTAGCCGCCGGCGCTTATACGGCCATTGTGAAGGGGAAGAACAATGCCACCGGGGTAGCCCTGATCGAAGCCTACAACCTGCAATAATTGTTCAGTAGCCGGGGTCGCTGACCCTCGTTCTCGTATCATCAACACGGCTAGGCCGGGGTCACCGACCCCGGCTACAGGGTCCGTTTCCGACGCGGCAACGACGGCGAATCCGACACCGCCATGAGCTCAAAAGTTCGAAACAATGGCGCCAGGTCGATTACCGTGTGAGCGGCTGATTTCAGAACGTTGCCAAGATTTTGCGTCACCGAAGCGACCTCCACCCGAATCCCGCGCCGCCGCAACTTCGTCGCGAGATAAGCGAAATCAGCATCACCGGTGACAAGAATCACCACATCGGGCTGCATTTCGACCGATAGCTCGAGGGCGTCGATCGCCATCACGACATCCACGTTTGCCTTGTAATGGCCTTCTTCAGCCGGCGCCCCATCCTTGGTCACCACCATGAAACCGTTGGAGCGGAGCCAATGAATAAACTTGTTCTTCTTATCCCGCTCGTCCTGCCAAAGCGGGATCGCCGGTGGTAACCCCGCATACACCACCATCTCGATCAGGTCGCGCCCGGAGTCCGATCCCGCGAGAAACTCACGCAACCTTAACCAGTCGAGCCCTCGACCCGCGGTCCGCACCGAGCTGCCAACGTTTGATTCGTCCACCAGGACCAGGAGTCTGGCCCGTCGGGCACCTTCCAAAACTTTCCTTGGCATGGTGATGCGGATCCTACCAAGCGGAATCGCGCGCTATTTTGCCGCCTTTTTCTTTGTTGCTTTGGCGGCCGCGAGGCGTTCCGTTTTCTTGCGCCGCGCCGCGCGTTTCTTGACGTTGTCTCTGCCTTGGCTGTTTCCCATAAGGCTCTAATACTCACCTGTCCTCGGCCAGTTCCAAGTTGTTTTGCACAATGCGCCGGTTCCGCGGTGCGTTCCGGCCGATCCTTATTCGCTCTTCGCTAGAATTCTAAAACGAATTTCCAGCTCAAGAGCGTGTCATGCACTATGGATACACTGAATCCGGGGAGCGGTCGCCGCGGCGACCCCGCAGTGCCACGCGCATCGCATCCATTCCGGACACAGTCCCTCCCAAAGGTTTTTCGCGAGGCGAAAAAACGGCGGGCGAAGCGCCCGCGCTTGCCCATTTATTGCTCAGGTACGTTCTTTCTCTTCCCTTCAGAAAAGTGCACGACACCCTCTGGGAAAGAGACCGCAAAGAAGAGAATCGGAGGATGGAACTCCGACTCCGGGTGCCTCGCGCCAATCCGCGCGAAGACACTCACCTTACTTGGCCGGGCTTTCCGCTGGATGGCTGCCGTCGGTCGCACAGCCGCCGTTTCCCTTGCAGGAATTCTTGCCTTTGCAGCCGTTGTCGCTGGTCTTGCAACCGCCCTTGCCTTTACAGGAGTTCTCGCCTTTGCAGGAGTGAACATCCTTTTTCTCTTTCTTGTGGCCCATTTGACTGAGCGAAACACCAGCTTTGGTGGATGTGTTGGCGGCATGCGCCTGGACGGCGAATGAACCGCTCATGAGGCCGGCAATCGCAGCGCCAGCGAGGAGTGTTTTCGATTTCATGTTTTTTCTTTCTGTTTCGGTTTTCTACCCGGGCGCGGCAGTTCCCCGAAACAATCGGGGCCGGCCCGGATAAAAGGGTGAGGGAGGACGCTGGATTGGTGCCGACATTGCGACATGCGAGAGTGAAACGGGATCCTGTCTGGAAAATTTACCATGCACCACAAATTTATTCTGGAATCGCGGGAAACTTTCAGGCATACTGCGTCTACCAAACCGCCGCGGATGCACTGGGAGAGGAACGTCTGGATAGGCGAGGATCCTTTCCCAACCCAGCACGGGTCGCCCACCTTTTTAAGGCCTGATCCCTTCAAGTTTCTCCCGGCGCTATGGATTCACCTGATACTTGGATCGGCTTGTGAAACTTCCGGTTTTAACTGTTGATAATCAATTGACTTCGATTGTTCATCCGTGCAATCCGGAATTTCACACTGCCTGGAAGGGCTCGCTTACCCGGGCATGCGCTCTCGTTCTGCTGAACGGCGAAGGAGGCCAGTGACTGCCGCTTCATCGATCAGCCCCTTGGAGTTCGAAATGGGAGAACGCGCTCCTCAAGTCGAAGCGACTCAATCCGATCGCGCCCCGAAAATTAAGCGGCGCGTTCTCGGCTCGCTGCCGGTACGGACGTTGCTCCTTTTGTAGAGATAATGGGCGTACCCTACAGGATCCTGGCGGTTGATAACGAACCCTCTGTCGCCGTGTCTCTAAAGTATGTCTTCGCCCGGCCGCGCTATGAAGTCTCGAGCGCGGAAAGCGGCCCGGCTGCACTCGCCATGCTCGATGCCCCTTCGGATCCCTACGACCTGATTATTGTCGATCAAAAAATGCCAAACCTCACTGGCGTGGAATTAGTCGACGCGATCAGAAAGCGCGGTATTCCCGGCGATATTATTGTTTTGTCGGCCCACGTTGTACCGGAAATCCGCGAAGCTTACGAGCGACTGAACGTGCAGGCGATCTTCCCAAAACCGTTTGATTTGGAGGAATTGCGCACGGCCGTCGATCACCTCTCCAACTAACTGATTGGCCTGGTCCAAGCAGCTGCCAGAGCAATTGGTAGTTTGGCATGCACGATCAACCCGGCATTGCTGCCGCTCGATGAAGCGTTTGATTGTTGAGAATGTCCAGGTGTGTCACTCTGATCTCGAATCCGACTTTCCAATTTATGAGCAAATCGTTTGAAAGTTCGCGTGCAGCTGAACCTGTAGGCGCGTTTCCTCATGCGCGACGAGTCGGCGACTTCCTCTTTCTTTCCGGGATTGGGCCTCGGGTGCGGGGAAGCAAGGAAATTCCCGGTGTTATGCTTGATGCCGAACGCAATATTGTGAATTACGACATCGAAAAACAGTGCCACGCGGTTTTCGAAAACGTACGCCTTGTTTTGGAAGACGCTGGCGTTACTTGGAACGACATCGTGGATGTCACCGTCTTCTTAACCAACATGAAGAAAGACTTCCCGATCTTTAACCGTATTTATCCGGAATACTTTGCCGGGCCTGGAAAGCCAAACCCGACGCGAACGACGGTCGAAGTCGGCGCGTTACCGACTCCGATTGCGATCGAGCTAAAGGTAATCGCGGCTCGTAGCCGGGAGCGTTGACCCCGAACTACGGCTACCGGTCTCGCGACAATCGCGTCGCAAAGGCCCCTCCCACATTTGGCTCACAGCGGGTCAGCCGTGTAATCGGGAGCGCGGCGTCGGCAGAAGTCGCAGGATTTCCGGACGCTCTTCGAGCAGAGCACCGAGCTCTTTGGCGACGTTGTCCTTCCACTGCATCGAGTCCGCGAGAGCCGCGGTGTGGCGCTCATAATCCATCTCATCTTGAAAAATTGAGAACCAGACGAGAACATTTGCCGTTTCACGCACGGGCAACGCCGGAAAAGTGTTCGGATGGGTCTCGGTCACGAAATACGCCAGAATGGACGCGCCAGCTTTGGTCAGTTCCGATCGAATCGCGTTCTCAAAAAATCGATCAGGTCGTCTCCACTTTTTTCCTTGAGATTGCAAATTGTAGCCGCCACCAGGCCCGGCGGATTCTCCCTGACTCCAGGCGCTTGACGTTGGGCGTTCCCGAGCGAAAACCCAGAGGCCAGCCGCGCGGGACGCAAAAGCAGGACGTTGTCGGAGTCGATCATCGTTTCGTTGGCCACCTCGCGATGCGCTTTCCAAACCGGCCCGCCATAAAAATCTTTTAGGGCTTGCGCTCGCGCCGGCATGTCGGCAAAGCCGCGAAGCCAAACGAAGCGATCCGGGTTATCCAAGTCGCGAAACTGTCCGACGAGCGTTAAGCCGAGGGCTTCCTGGCTCTCGATAAATTCGCGTTCGAAAAGCTCGATCAGCACGTCGCGCATCCCCGGCCTCAGGGTGTATTGGCGAAGCTCGAGAACAGGGCAGCAGATGCGCGCGCTCATAACAGTTTCCCAAATTCCATCGTCCGAATTAGCGCGGCTTTCAATTCGTTAGGCAAAATTTGGCGATCAACTCGTTGTCCGCATTGCGGTCATGGTTGGGAAAAGAGTGGGCTCCGCCGGGGTTCTCAATCCTTGATTTGTCGGTCATTCGCCGGCCCGCGGAAAAAAAACGCGCTCCGAATCAGGCCGTGAGGAGGACAGCTCTGCTGGATCGGACGAAGCAACGGTTGAAATCAGTAAAAGGTCGCCTTAAACGATGCCTCAACGACTTGATGCCGCAGAACTTCCAAATCATCGCCGCCGATCACACCGGCTTCACCGTAACGGACCTCGAGCGGTCGCTCGCTTTTTGGCGGGATGTCCTCGGCTTTCGGCTCTCCCATCGTCCGCACCAGAGCGGTAAGCTCGCCAGCGAAATCACCGGCGTCCCGGGGGCGGAAATCTCGATCGCGGTGCTGAAAGGTTACGGGCACAAGATTGAATTGCTCGAGTATCTTGAGCCGCCGGACCGCCAACGCATTGCGCTTCGTCCCTGCGACGTCGGGTCGGTGCACGTGGCATTTATGGTCGATAATCTCGAGGCACTCCTGGAGCGCATCGCCGCCTCAGGTTGGCAGGCGGCCGGCAGTCCACAAACACTGAAAAGCGGCCCCAATGCCGGGAAACGCGTCGTCTACGTGCGCGACCCCGACGGCACTACGATTGAATTCATGGAGCCGCCGACGGACAAGAGTTGATCGTTCGCGGATGCCTGCAAAGCTTGACTACAGTCGAGTGTTTTTCCTCTTTTCGTCCTTTGAAACCCCGGGCGTTGCAAAGCATCCGTTACGGCCTGATTCATTCATCGTGGTTTTCAGGTCATGAACATTGATCCGGGTTTTGACCAGGGTTACTGGTGCGATTCTCGCGACGCCGCGGATTCGCCGGATTAATTCGTGTCGTTAGTCATTTGCAAAAACTCACCATGTCAGATTCCTTTTCCGCCGACGAAGATTTTGCCTGGCAACAGGACCGCGAAGATCCGCTCCGCCTCTTCCGCGACCGATTCCACCTTCCGGTCGGCCCCGGTGGCCAGCCGCTCATTTACTTTGTCGGTAATTCGTTAGGCTTAATGCCGAAAGCGACGCGGAAGATCGTCGATCAGGAACTGGACGACTGGGCACGGCTGGGCGTGGACGGACACTTCGATGCCGCCACCCCCTGGTATTCCTACCACGAAACCTTGCGCGAACCGGTCGCACGGCTGGTCGGCGCGCTGCCTGGCGAAGTCGTCTGCATGAACAGCCTGACGGTGAATCTTCACCTGCTGATGGCGACGTTCTACCGTCCGACGAAGGCCCGCCACAAGATCCTGATGGAAGATCCAGCCTTCCCGTCGGACACCTACGCGATCAAATCGCAGATCGCACACCACGGTTTCGAGCCTGACGAGTCGCTTCTCCTCGCGCGGCCGCGGGAGGGGGAATACGCGATCCGCGGGGAAGACATCGAAATGTTGCTCGAAAAACACGGCGACGAGATTGCGCTTGTCCTTTTTGCCGGAGTAAATTTTTTCACCGGCCAGCTCTTCGACATTGCGAAAATCACCGAATTCGCCCAGCAACGAGGCTGTGTGGTAGGGATCGACCTTGCCCACGCAGCCGGCAACGTCCCGCTCGCGCTGCACGATTGGAAGGTCGATTTCGCCGTTTGGTGTTCCTACAAATATCTCAACTCCGGTCCGGGTGCGGTGGCGGGGGCGTTCGTCCATGAGCGGCATGCGGCCAACCGCGACCTGCCGCGTCTCGCGGGATGGTGGGGGAACGACCCGGCAACACGCTTTCGCATGCAGCTTGAACCGGAATTCGTGCCGGTGGCCTCGGCTGACTCGTGGCAGTTGAGCAATCCGCCTATTCTCGCGATGGCTCCGCTTCAAACCTCGTTTGCGATCTTCGACGAAGCCGGCGGCATGGTCGCGCTCCGCGCGAAATCACTTCGACTCACGGGTTACCTGCAATTTCTCCTCGCGCGCGTGCCATCTCAGCTGTTTACTGCCATCACCCCGCCTCAGCCTAACGAACATGGGGCGCAGCTTTCGATTCTTGTCCACCAACATCCGAAAGAGTTGTTTAGGAAACTCGAAGCCGCGGGGGTGAAGAGCGATTTCCGCGAGCCGAACGTCATCCGTGTCGCGCCGACACCACTTTACAACACCTTTTATGAGGTCTGGCGCTTCGCCAGGATTCTCAGCGAGCATCATTGATCTCTTCTGTAGCCGGGGGGATGCTATCCCCGGCCACGCGCCGGGCGATCCAATCCGGGGACAGCGTTCCCCGGCTATAGCAGCCAGCTCAGCCGGATAACTCCTGCACACAGGCGATCAGACCTTTGATCGGAAAGGGTTTGACCAGGAACTTGACCTCATTCTCCACGAGAAACGTCCGGAGCACCGGATCGGTCGCATAGCCAGTGATGAAAATGAAGCGATCCGAGAGCGCCGGCCGCAGCTCGCGCGCTTTGAGATAAAACTCGTCACCACGCAGCTTGGGCATTTTCAAATCGCAAATGACCGCGTCGTATTCGTGCGCCGTGACCTTGAGAATCGCCTCCTCGCCGTCGAAAGCGACATCGACGAGGAAATTCGCGTCCGCCAGGATCCACTGCAGTGCCGAAGCGAGCTGCTGGTCGTCGTCGACCACGAGGATGGCTTTCAGCTCAAGCGAGTTGTCGTCGGGCTCGTTCGGCTCCGGTTCGGGCTGCGGGTTCATGGCGGTTAAAGGATCATTTCAGCAGCGATGATGCCATCGCCGCATTCGGTGGGCTTGTCACTTTCCCATTCAGTCGAAAATCGCTTCCTGGAGTTCTTTTAGCTTTCGACCGGAGATCGAGCAAGACCAACCCGCTTTCCATGTCGAATCACTTGGCAGGGCATCTCTGGCACTCGTAGCTTCCGTTTCATGTCGGATTTCCCTCGATTGCGCATCTGATTAGTTCATTCTTGCTTGTGCCAAAGTTTATTCTCGTCGGTAGTGGTCTCGCAGGAGGCTTGCTCGCCACTTTTCTCGGCCGGCGAGGTATTGAGATCGACCTCTACGAGCGCCGGGCCGACCCGCGCGCAGGCAACACTGTTGGCGGCCGCTCGATTAATCTCGCTCTCTCCACCCGCGGCATTCATGCCCTCGAGCAACTCGGCCTCGCCGATGAAGTCCTGCAGCACGCCATCCCGATGCGCGGACGCATGATCCATGACAAATCCGGCACGCTCCATTTCTCGCCCTACGATCGCGACCCGAATAAGTGCATCAACTCCATCGGCCGCGGCGCCCTCAACACCATCGTCATCGAGGCTGCTCAGCGTTATTCGAATGTCCGGGTGAAATTCAATCACCGCTGTAACGACGTCGACCTCGATGCGCCTTCGGCTGAACTCGCTCAACCTCTCAACCTCTCAGCCGCTGACCGCTTCTGCCGACGCCGTCATCGGTGTCGACGGCGCCTTTTCCGCGGTCCGTCGCTCCATGCAGCGGCTTGACCGCTTCGAATACAGTCAGAGCTATCTCGCCCACGGGTATAAGGAGCTTACCATCCCGCCTGCGTCCGACGGCGCGTGGCGGATGGAGAAAAATGCCCTTCACATCTGGCCGCGCAAGAGTTTCATGATGATTGCGCTTCCCAATCCCGACGGCTCTTTCACCTGTACCCTTTTTTGGGAGTTCGATGGCCCGTGTAGCTTCGCCAGCACGACGCACCGACGACGAAGTGCGCCGCTTCTTCGATGATGAATTTCCCGATGCCGTTCCGCTCATGCCCGCGCTCTTCGATGACTTTCGTGAGAATCCCACCGGCTCACTCGTCACGATCCGTTGCGCGCCCTGGCATTACCACGACAAGGTCGCGCTGGTTGGCGACGCGGCCCACGCCGTTGTCCCATTTTATGGGCAGGGGATGAACGCTGCCTTCGAAGATTGCCTTGTTTTCGACGAATGCCTGGCCGAGTTTCCTAACGATCGTAAGCGAGCCTTTGCCGAGTATTTTTTTCGGCGCAAGGAGAACGCCGACGCTCTCGCCGATCTCGCGGTGCATAATTTCGTAGAGATGCGCGATAAGACCACCTCGCGCACCTTCCGGGCAAAAAAGAAACTCGACCATGCACTTGAAGGCCTGCTTCCCGGACTCTACCTCCCGCTTTACACCATGGTTTCATTCACCCGCATTCCTTATGCGGAGGCGGCCCGCCGTGCGCGTCGCCAGGACTTTGTCGTTTACGCGGGCCTGCTCGTTCTGGCGCTCCTCTTGCTCGTATTCTGCGCGGAATTAGCCCTGACGTTGGCCGATTAGCGTCCTTGAGGCGTTTCCCTAACGAGTCCCGCGGATTGCACTTGTGAAGTCCTTCCCCGTTGAAAGCCCGGCCGCGCCCTTTCAGGGATGCGTTACGGGCGTGCCTCAGGATGACAACACTTCGTCTTTCGAAAGCTCGTCAGTTTTCGCCGACTAAGTCTCGCCTCCGGCGTTTCCACGTTCGTATCTGTTAGATTGTTTCCAATTCTCAGGATCTAACCGATCGCTTTCCTGTCCCGTTTAGGTCGGCTTGATGTTCTGGTTCATTCGAAAGAAATTCGTCGGATCGTATTTCTTCTTCAGTTCCACCAGTTGTCTGTAGACCGGACCGTAGGCGAACGCGACGCGATCGGTCTCATCTTCGGTCAGGAAATTGATATAGGCGCCGCCGCTGGCGAACGGTTGTGACTTGGCGAAGAATTCGCGTGCCCAGGCGATACAGCGCTCGTCCTCCGCGGCCGATTCCCAGCGACCGTGCACGTTCATGACGTAGTTGGCGTCGCGGCTTGAATAGGCCATCGCATCCGGCGCAACGCGCCCTGTCTGGCCGCCGATCGAGCCAACAAAGATCTCGCAGTGGGGCGACGGCAGGTTGGCGGCATATTCGACGATGGCGTCGATCACTCCTTCGTTCAGCTGCGAGAAGTTATGCGACTTCCAATAGTTGCGCGCACCTCGTGCAAGGAGGGGATCGAAGGCCTGTTGCCACGCGACATACGGCTGCACTCCGACATGTTCACCATGTGCCGTGCCGAACCCTCGCAACGGTTCGATCAGTTTCTCGCCCTCAGCGGGATCGCCCGCATAGCAGAGGGCGAGCACGACAATCTCTTTCCCGTGGACGTCCGTCGGGAGGAAGGGCAAGGGGGGCGCCTTGCGAGTGACCATCCAGACATTGAGTTCGTCCGGCATCTTCTCGGTGAAACGGGCGAACTGTGTGATCACAGACTTCGCCTGGTCGAATGGAAAGGCGATCAGCCCGCTCAGAACATTCGGCCCAACTGGATGGAGCTGGAACTCAAAGCCGGTGACAATCCCGAAATTCCCTCCACCACCACGCAGTCCCCAGAAAAGATCGTCGTTTTCTGTTTCGCTGGCGCGCAGCTGGTTTCCATCCGCTGTGACAACGTTTACGGAGAGGAGGTTGTCGACGGTCATGCCGTACTTCCGGCTCAGCCAGCCAAAACCGCCACCGATCGTCAGG
This sequence comes from uncultured Verrucomicrobiae bacterium, assembly GCA_963720895.1. Lineage (GTDB taxonomy): Bacteria > Verrucomicrobiota > Verrucomicrobiia > Chthoniobacterales > UBA10450 > Palsa-1392. The sequence continues at coordinate 61,468 of CAVRGZ010000004.1, read as the reverse complement.
CCAGCTACGCCGGTGGTCGAATTGATGCCCAAAGGCGTCGCGAGACCATATGCTTGGGCGGCCGCATCGAAGTCGGAGAGGAGACACCCGGGGTCCACGGTGGCCCGACGCGCGTTCGGATCGATTTTGACGTTCTTCATCAGCGAGAGGTCGATCATTAAACCGTCGTCGCAGACGGCATTGCCCGCGATATTGTGTCCGCCTCCCCGGATCGAAACGAGCAGTTCGTTTTGACGTGCGAACTTGACGGCCTGCACAACGTCTTCGGGCGACGTGCAGCGGGCGATGAGCGCGGGCCTGCGGTCGATCATGGCGTTCCAGATCTGACGCACCTCATCGTAGTTCGGGTCCCCGGGAGTAAGCACATCCCCGCCGAAGTGTGCTTTCAATTCTTCGATCCTGGCTTCTGGTAATTGCTTCATGCCTGTTTCCTTTGCATTAAGGTGAAGTGTGAAGGTTCAATAGGTTGTTCACGCCTTTGAGGGCGCGAGGAATGGCGCTGCTCAACGAACAGCCGTCGCGAACCCAAAGCATGGATGTTTATACTATTGTGCGCTTTGCCTCGGCGTCGACCCCTCTTTCCGCCACCGAGAACATCTCCCACGCGAGTCGTGAAGTCCGACTTCTTGCCGCTTCCGGTGCCGAGTTTATAATGACCTAGCATGCCGTCCGACTCCTTCGTTCATCTCCACCTGCACACCGAGTATTCGCTCCTCGATGGCGCGGTGCGGATGAAGGAGCTGATGAAAAAAGCGGCCGAAATGAAGATGCCGGCGGTCGCGATTACGGACCATGGTAATCTACATGGCGCGATCGAGTTTTACCAGTCGGCGACGGAGACCGGGATCAAGCCGATCATCGGCGTCGAGGCCTATATGGCGCCGGGCTCGATCAAAGATCGCCCAAATTCGATGCGCGACGCGGCCTACCATTTCACGCTTTTGGCCCGCGACGAGACCGGTTATCGGAATCTCGTTCGGCTCATGTCGATAGCACATCTTGAAGGGATGCATTATAAGCCGCGGATCGATCGCGAACTGCTCGCGCAACATGCCGAGGGGTTGATCGGGATGAGTGCCTGTCTCAAGGGCGAGATCAACATGGCCATCCAGGCCGATCAGCTCGATCGAGCGCGGACCAGCGCGGCCACTTTTCGCGACATCCTCGGAGCGGAGAATTTCTTTCTCGAGTTGCATGATCACGGTCTCGAGGCGCAGCAAAAATGCAACCGGGTGCTCCCTCAGATCGCGCAGGAATTTGGGCTCGGGCTGGTCGCAGCCAACGATGTGCATTTTCTCGAACGCGGCCACCACGAAGCTCACGACGTCATGATCTGTATCGGCACCGGGAAGATGGTGCACGACGAAAAACGGATGCGTTACACCCCGGAGCTTTATTTCAAAAGCGCCGACGAAATGCGCGCTCTCTTTCCGGACTATCCGAAAGCGATTTCGAATACCGTCGCAATCGCCGAGCGTTGCAATCTCAAACTTGAATTTGGGACCTCGAAGTTTCCCGAATACGAGGCGCCTGCGGGCAAGACGCGCCGGCAATATTTGCGGGAGCTCTGTGCCGAAGGATTACGCAAACGTTTCGGTGAACGAGCGGCGGCTGACGAAGAGCTGCTGGCCCGTTTGAACAAGGAACTCGACGTCCTCGAGAAGACCGGCTTCGTCAGTTATTTTCTCATTGTTTGGGATTTCATTCATTTCGCCAAACAACGCGGCATCCCAGTCGGCCCGGGGCGTGGATCGGCAGCCGGATCGCTCGTCGCCTACGTTCTCGAGATTACCGATATTGATCCGCTCCAATTCGGCCTGCTCTTCGAGCGCTTTCTCAATCCCGAACGTGTTTCGCCGCCCGATATCGACGTCGATTTTTGCGAAGCGCGCCGCGGTGAAGTCCTCGAATACGTGCGACAAAAATACGGCGAGCGCCGCGTCTCGCAGATCATTACCTTCGGCAAACTGAAAGCGAAAAGCGTGGTCCGCGACGTTGGTCGCGTGATGGGCTTGAGCTATGGCGACTGCGACCGGATCGCAAAAATGATCCCCAACGAGTTGAATATCACCCTGGCCGCCGCGGCGGAAAAAACTCCGGATCTAAAGAAAGCGATCGAAACCGAACCGGCGACCCGTCAGCTCTGGGAGTATGCCGAATTGCTGGAGGGCCTTTCGCGCAATGCCGGAGTCCATGCCGCCGGCGTCGTGATTGGTGACCGCGATTTGTCGGAATACGTCCCGCTCTGCCGCGACTCGAAGGGCAACGACATCGTCAGCCAGTACGCAATGGGACCGCTGAATGATCTCGGCATGCTGAAGATGGATTTCCTCGGACTCAAGACACTCACCGTAATCGAGGACACGCTCACTTTGATCCGCCAGCGTCTACCGGATTTTTCACTCGAGAATATTCCGCTCGATGATCCGGGCAGTTTCGCTCTCTTCAACCGCGGCGAAACGATCGGCATTTTCCAAATGGAATCAGGCGGCATGACCAGCGTCTCGAAGCAGATGGACGTGCAAAAGCTCGACGACATCATGGCACTGATCGCTCTCTACCGCCCCGGCCCGATGGATCTGATCGGCGACTACATCAAGCGCAAGCGCGGCCTGACGAAAATCAAATATGCCCACCCGCTCCTCGAGGAAATCTGCTCCGACACCTACGGCGTCATGATTTACCAGGAGCAGGTGATGGCGGCGGCTAACCGGCTCGCCGGATACTCGTTAGGCCAGTCCGACCTGCTCCGTCGGGCGATGGGCAAAAAGGACAAGGCAAAGATGGCGAAAGAGCGCGTCAATTTCATCTCGGGTTGCGCGCGGACGAACAAGATTCCGGAGAAAAAGGCGAACGCGATTTTTGATTTGCTCGAGAAATTCGCCGGCTATGGATTTAACAAGAGCCACAGCGCCGCCTATGGCGTGATCAGCTACCAGACGGCCTATCTGAAGGCGAATTATCCGGTCGAATTCATGGCTGGTCTGCTCAGCAACGAAATCAACAATACCGACAAAATCTCGATCTTTGTCGGCGAGTGCAAACGGATGGGCATTCCGATTCTGCCGCCGGACATGAACCGGAGCAGTTTGAAATTCACGCCGGAGGCTGTCGCTGGCGCCATCCCTGTAGTCGCTGTAGCTGGGGACGCTGTCCCCGGCGACGTGGAGCCGCGATCACCCACGGCTCTTCGGGAAAACAATGAACAAAGACCGGTCGGGACCGCCGTGCCCGGGCTGCTGACTGCGCTCAATATTTCCCCAGCCGGGGGCAGCGTCCCCGGTTACAGTAACGCCATCCGTTACGGGCTCGCCGCGATCAAGAATGTAGGTCAAGGCGCGATGGCCGCCGCGATCGCCGAACGTGAGCGGGGAGGGGACTTCACTTCGCTTGAGGATTTTTGCAGCCGACTCGACTCTCGAATCGCGAACAGGAAAATCATTGAAAGTCTGGTTAAGGCCGGCGCATTCGACTTTCTCAAACGCAAGCGGGCCGAGCTTTTCGCCTGCATCGAAGAAACGCTCGCCGCCTCTGCCGTCTCGCACCGCGATCGGGCGGCCGGCCAGGTCTCGCTTTTCGGCGATTTGCCACCGGCACCGATCGCGCGCGCGGCGCACGCCTACACGCCGTGGACAGACCGCGAGACGTTGTCGTTCGAAAAGGAACTACTCGGCTTTTATGTCACCGGTCACCCGCTCGACGCCTACGCACCGCTTCTGGCGAGCGGAAAATATCAGACCATCGCGTCGTTAGGCGAGCTGGCCGATCGTGCCACCTTCACCATCGCAGGTGCGATCTCGCAAGTGGACCGGAAGTTCACCAAGAAAGAGGGCAAACCATTTGCGGTTGTCTTTCTCGAGGATTTGACCGGGTCACTCGAGGTTGTGCTTTGGAACGAGACCTACGTCCCTCTGGCCCACGCCCTCGAGCCGGGCATCGTCATTGCCATCCGGGGTACGATCGACAAACGCGACGACACCATCCGTGCGACGGCGCAAAAAGTGAAAATGCTTACGCCGGAGAGCGCGACCGTTGTCCCGAAAGAAACCGCCAATGGGTCGGAGACCAACGGCGCAGCGCGGGTCAGAGAGGACGCACCAGTCACCTTGCGCTTTGCCGCGGGGATCGGCGCGGACGAGTTGCGGACCGTGCGCGAGATTCTTGCCTCCTCACCGGGTGCGCAGCCGGTCACGCTCATGATGACGAGTGATGGCGGCGAAACCGTGCGGATCGAAGCCGGGGATTCCTGCCGGATCGAACTCACGCCCAGCGTGGAGCGACAGCTCACGCCCTGGCTCTGGCGTTAGAACGATGGGACGCCGCTTCGGGCCTAGCCCTGCGTTTTTTCGGAAGGCTTGATCTTTGGGCACGCGGCTTTGAGTTGCGCATATTGTTCGGGCGAGAGGATGCCTTTGGCGGATCGCATGAACTTCTCAAGGCTCTTTTCCGTGCAGCCTTCCTTTTGGCACTGCCCTTGAGCCGCGTCGAGTTTCGACTTCTGCTCCGACGAGAGGTTCATCTGGGCAAACGTTTTTGAGCAATCCATTTTGCCATCGGCGGACATGCCAGCACAGCAAGCGCTCCCGGCGAAAGCAGAACTGGCGGCGAGAATGGCCGAGGCAATCAAGGCAAAAATTGGTTTTATCATGCGCATGAAATCGCACCGCAGCGTTCGAATTCAACTGTCTATGGTGAGACCGCGATCGCGCAGGGCTTGCGCGAAGATTGTCTTCGCACCCTTTTGAATCGGCTCGCCATGCCCGACGACAATTTGTTCGAAGTCCCATTCGAGCAGCTTCCGCATCGAGCGAGCAAAGGCGGTTCTGTCGCGAATGATCATGCGAAAGAAGATGCTTGTCCCGACGAGCCGCGGCAGTCGCATGAGGTGGTGCACGAAGAATCGGGGCCAGCCGCGCGTCTCCGGTGGAAAATGGGTCAGGGCATCGGCGAGGACAAGGACACGGGCGCCACGATGGAAAAAGACGTGCTCGTGATTCCAGCGCAAACCGGCGATTTCCATCGTCTCCACTTCGCCGATCCATTCGTCAGGTGGAGAAAGCAACGAGGTCGTCGCGATCCCGCTCGTCTCCGAAAATCCTTTCGGGGCAAGGTAGGGAAGATCGGGAAAAGGGGCCCGTCCTTCCCTCGCGAAAGTGTCGTGCATCCATGTCGCCTCGACCAACCAGGCCGGCTCGCCAAAATCGCGGATTGTCGCGAGATCTTCGGGATCGAAGGGCGCGGTCGAATGAATAATGAGTCGTCCGTCGCGCAGGCGGAGGAGGCTCACGTTGCGCCGAAAATCAATCCCGGCGACGCGCCATGGAAATTGCAGGAGCGCGACGTCGTCGGCCAGTTGGATCCAGCGATGCATCTCGTTTTCCTTCTCTTCGCACGAGATTCGTCAGGCGCGGCGGAAGCATTCTTGCCTAACGAAGAGAATCGGCCATCCCAAAAATATCCTCGCGCTCGAAGCCGCGAATAATTCGAGCTTCAGGAGCGATCTCCGTTTCGACTCTGGAAGACCAGTTTCCCTTTTTCCTCGTTGACCCGGATCGTCTGGCCCTCGTGGAACTTTCCTTCAAGAATCTGGAGACTGAGCGGGTCGAGAATTTCTTTCTGGATCGCGCGTTTCAATGGACGCGCGCCGTAGACCGGATCGTAGCCTTCGCGTGCGATCCGCGCCTTCGCGGCATCGGTCAGCTCAAGCGTGATCTTTTGATTCTCAAGACGTTTCGTTAGGCGGCGCAGTTGAATCTCAACGATTTTCTTGAGGTCCTCTTCATTCAACCGGTCGAAGATAATGATCTCGTCAACGCGATTCAAAAATTCCGGCCGGAAATGCTGGCGCAACGCGTCCAGCACCAGTCGCGACCGGCCTTCACTCGATGCTTCCTCGGTGATGAACTGTGACCCGATGTTCGAGGTCATGATGATGACGGTGTTTTTGAAATCCACCGTCCGTCCCTGCCCATCGGTGATCCGCCCGTCGTCGAGCACCTGCAGGAGGACGTTGAAAACATCGTGATGCGCTTTCTCGATCTCGTCGAAGAGAATCACGGAGTAAGGCTTTCGTCTGACGGCTTCGCTCAGTTGCCCGCCTTCCTCATAGCCGACGTAACCGGGCGGCGCTCCGATCAGGCGCGCGACGGTGTGTTTCTCCATGTATTCGCTCATGTCGATACGAATCATGGCGTTCTCGTCGTCGAACAGGAATTCCGCGAGTGCGCGGGACAGTTCCGTCTTTCCTACACCGGTCGGGCCGAGAAAGATGAACGAACCGATCGGCCGATTCTCGTCCTGCAAACCGGCGCGCGCCCGCCTGACGGCGTTCGAAACCGCGACGATCGCTTCCTTTTGCCCGATGACCCGCTCCATCAGGCGTTCTTCCATTTTTACCAGCTTCTCGCGCTCGCCCTCCTGTAAACGCGAGACCGGGATGTGCGTCCAGCTCGAGACGACCTGCGCGATGTCCTCCTCGGTGACCTCTTCACGGAGGAGGCGCGGTTTCTTGTCGGTCGCTTCTTTCTCCGTGATCTCGCGCAGGTTTTTTTCGAGCTCGGGAATGCGGCCGTATTGGATTTCGCTCGCCTTGCCGAGCTCTCCCCGCCGCTGGGCGCGCTCGAGTTCGGTCCGGGCGGTGTCGAGTTCCTCCTTCACTTTGGCCTGGGCGTCGATTTCCGACTTCTCCTTCTGCCATTCGGCTTTCATCCCGCCGGACTTTTCTTTCAGGCTGGCCAGCTCTCTTTCAAGTTTCGTCAGGCGCTCCCTGCTCGCCGGATCCTTTTCTTTTTTCAGGGCCTGGCGTTCCATCTCGAGCTGCATGATCTCGCGCTCGATGACGTCAATCTCGGTCGGCATCGAGTCGAGCTCGATCTTCAGACGCGAGGCCGCTTCGTCGACAAGGTCAACCGCTTTGTCGGGTAGAAAACGATCGCTGATGTAACGATTCGAAAGGACCGCGGCCGCGACCAGTGCTGCGTCGCGAATGCGGACGCCGTGATGCACTTCGTAGCGCTCCTTTAATCCGCGCAGAATCGCGATCGTGTCCTCGACACTCGGCTCGTCCACCATCACCGGCTGGAAACGGCGCTCCAGTGCCGCGTCTTTCTCGATGTATTTGCGATACTCATTCAGCGTCGTGGCGCCGATCGTGCGCAGCTCGCCTCGCGCCAGTTGTGGTTTGAGCAAATTCGAAGCGTCAACCGAGCCTTCCGCCGCGCCAGCGCCGACGATCGTGTGCAGTTCGTCGATGAATAGAATGATCTGTCCCTGGGAATCGGTTACTTCCTTGAGGAACGCTTTGAGCCGGTCCTCGAATTCGCCGCGGAACTTCGCGCCCGCCACCATCGCGCCAATATCCACCGCAATCAGTCGCTTGTTTTTGAGCGACTCCGGCACGTCACCGGAGATGATCCGGCGGGCGAGCCCTTCGACGATCGCGGTCTTGCCCACCCCGGGTTCGCCGATCAGGACGGGATTGTTTTTCGTCCGCCGCGAGAGGACCTGCATGACGCGCCGGATTTCGTTGTCGCGACCGATGACAGGATCGATTTTTCCCTGGCGCGCCCGCTGCGTCAGATCCTGGCTGTATTTTTCGATCGTCTGATATTTTCCCTCCGGATTTTGATCGGTCACGCGCTGCGAGCCGCGCACCTGTTGCAAGGCCTGCATGAGCTTGTCGCGCGTTACACCCGCTCCCTGCAGAATGCGCGCGGCCGGAGCTTTCGAATTTGTCAGGGCAAGAAGGTAATGCTCCGCGCTGACGAATTCGTCCTTCAACTTAGCCATCTCTTTTTCTGCGCCGTCGAGCACACTGCGGAGATCGTTTCCGAGCCGCTGATCGACGTTTGCCCCGCTAATCCGGGGCAATTTCTGGAGCGCGGCTCGTAGTTGTTCTTTGAGCGACTCCGCCCCGAGGCCCATCTTCTCGAGCAATGGACGCGTGATTCCATCCGCCTGGTCGAGCAGCGCGAGGAGAAAGTGCTCATTCGTAATCTCCTGCTGGTTGAACTCGGCGGCCACATCCTGTGAGGCCTGGACCGCCTCCTGCATTTTCTGCGTAAACTTGTCGATGCGCATGACTCAACCTATGGAACGCTGTCCGCCTGGCAATCGGGCGCTATTCCTTACTCCTTTTTGCGCCCCGTTGCGATCGGTAGTGTTGGCCTGATCGTCAGTTTTGCCGTCCCCGCTCCTCCTCGTCTTCGTCCTCGTCCTCGATGTTCAGTTGCTTTTCGAAGAACGATGACGAGGACGAGCACGATTCACAAACTGACAATTCCGAACACTTCCGTTGCGATCTGTTTTAGGAGAAGAAGATTGACATCATCACGGCGCGGCGCGCCTAATCGCACCTTACCTAAGTCCCGCTGGTAATCCCGACCCGCGTTAGAGGGTAGATCGCGCCGACTTTATCGAGCGCGGCCTCCGGTTCATCGGAGGGCTCAAATCATGAAAAGGCTTTTGATCGCATCTTCCGCCGAAATTTTAAGCGCTTCATGTGCTCTGCCCGCGCAACCGATAGCTCTGATTTAGCGCCTCTGCCACGAACATCCAAACACAAAGATCGAACCACATCCATGAAAAGAAAATCCACTGATCCAGAATGCGACGTGCCGATGCTATTTGTCTCAACCTGCTTTCTTTAATTCTACCGCGTCTTATCGCCTTTGCTCTTTGCTTCCTCGGGCTTCTCCCGGCTTTGGCTGCATTCAGTCAATCTGTAACTGGAACGATCGCTACGAAGGCGCCGGCGCAAAGACTTGGTACGTGGGAGGCGACGGGCAGCATGGCTACCGAGCGATACGGCCACACCGCGACGCTCCTGCCCAACGGCCAGGTGCTCGTCGCTGCTCGAGAAAACCCTGACTCTCGGGAGCGCGGAACTCTATGATCCGGTGACCGGGCTGTGGACCGCGACGGACAGCCTCGCCACCAAGCGAGCCTTCCATACCGCGACGTTGCTGTCCGACAGCCAGGTGCTCGTCGCTGGAGGAGAGGATACGAACAGCAAATATCTCGCGAGCGCCGAACGCTCCTGCCCAACATCCAGGTGCTCGTTGCCGGGGGATCTAACAGCGGAGGCGTTCTCGCGAGCGCGGAACTCTATGATCTTGGAATTACCATGGCTACGACCGCTAGAGGTCGCGGCATTATCCAGGGCCCTCGCATGCACTCTATGTTCACGGGATGCAGGCCCTACTCGGCTCTGCTACTGTTTAAGCTTCTCACGGGATGCAAACAGACAATCGCCCAGCGGGAAACTTCTCCTATAGCGATCGCACCGCCGGCCTTTGGATTCGAAAGGCCAAGATGGTCGACATTTAGGGCGATTCGCATATCCCTCCACGACGTATAGAACGCTACAAAAAGCAGGCCGCCTAAGATGCTCACATAAGCTTTCCAGTGAACTTCTTTCCGCCAGAGACGTTCTCCAATGCCAATTGCCGTCATGAGGGCGCCCCCTGCCAAAAGGATCCAGTTCGTGAATACCGAGTCTTACAACTCGATGATATGCGTAATTCAGCGCCCATTTTGGCGGCAGTTTGCGCAAAATTTAATTCTTCGGCAAATGGATAAACCCGTTGCCACCGGTTACACGGGCAGCTTCTGGAGCGTGTCGCGCAGCCGCTCTTTCAACGACTCCGCGGGCACGCCCAGCTTCTCGAGAAGAGGACGGGTGATGGCTTCAGCCTGGTCGAGCAGCGCGGGGAGAAAATGCTCGTTCGTGATCTCCTGCTGATTGAACTCCGAGGCCACATCCTGCGAGGCCTGGACCGCCTCCTGCATTTTCTGCGTGAACTTGTCGATGCTCATGCTGCAACCTATGGAACGCTGTCCGCGGGCAATCGGGCGCCGAGCCATGAAACCATTTTTCAGAGGTGATTGCATCTCGTCGACTAACCGCGGATCGCACAGATGACGCGGATAGAGAGAATTGGATGGCCAACCGCCGTAGATAAGGAACAAAACGGCATTCACGATAGCTCCAACGGCACTGACAACTCCGAGGCCGCCGAGCGGCACCGCCGACAAGGCGTTCTTGTCCCGCCAACCGCACTGCTGTGTTACCCTGAACTTCGAGATGTTGCTTTCATTTGAAACCATCTAATAAATAGATGCAGAGAGCGTCATGCCGATCCGCTGAAGTAGCAGCGGGACCTCACAAGCGCGACAGGTAGCTATCGGGCTTCCCACTCGTCCTCGTCTCGTGTCATTTCGAATGCTGATCGAGCACGATCAGAGCACGAAGAAAGGACAGTTCGTCGCGCTCGCCCTTCCCAAACAGAGGCTCAGCGAATACTCAGCGGCGCAACGTAGAGGTCAAAAGTAGCGAGGGTTCCATCTGGGTTATCGCCCGTGGAATTCGAGTTATCGGCCGCGGAGAAGTACATCGACCCGTGATGAAAGGCGAAGCCGCTGTAGTCTCCGTAGTCGACTCCGCTACGGGCTTCGTTGTCATTTGATGCGCCGGCCGAAAGGCGGTTGTTACGCTCGAAGGACACGCCACCATCCTTGCTCACCGCGGAGTAGATCATGATATCATCGTTAGGGATGCCGTTCGTGTCGCCACGCCCATTATCGCCCGCGTCGTTGCGAGCGTCGTACCAGGCGAGCGCGATATTTCCAGTGGTGGAATCGAGCGCGATCTTGGGATTGAACTGGCTGTTGGTGCCATGGTCATCGTTGACCCGCAGCGGGCTGCTCCAAGTGGAACCGTTATCGTCCGAGGAGCGCAACTGAATATTGGTGTCGTTACTCTCCGCGGGTTCCTCTGAGAGATAAATAAGATAGAGCCGGCCATTGTGCGGGCCGCCGGTTCGATCCCAGGCCAGCCCGGCTTCGGCGTCGATCGAGCGCCCGGATTGCGCGGGAATGAAGTCAAAGCCGCCGACATTGGTTGTCTGCAGCACTTGAGCCGGACCAAAGCCCTGCGGCCCGAGACCGTCGGGATCGAGCGCACCGTAAATCGTGGCCGGGCCTTCACCGCCCGTTGGATTCTGAAAGACGACAAACACCTGACCATCCGGGCCAATGGCGGTGTCGCCATAATCGCCGACGCCGTTGCCACTCGCGATGCCTTGCGCAGGAGTGAACGTCCCGACTTGGCCGAGCCCCGTGACAGGTGCGCCACTCGCCTGGATGGATCCGTCAAATGCCGTCCACGAAATCCAGACACTTCCCGCTGCCGCGGCGATCGAAGGCTGATCGCCGCTGACTGTTTGTCCGATGTTGGCGAGACTCTTCCAGGGATAGACTGGCAATCCCGCAGGTAACGAGGTTAGAAACGAGAGTTGTTGAAAGGTCGCCCCGCCATCGATTGAGATCGCCATCTTCACCGCGATGTTGGACGAAAGGTAGGTGAGGAAAATATTGCCGTAATCGTCGGACGCCAACTGCGCGTCGCAGCAGGCGGCGGTGAGAGAGTCAGAGCCGGTGGCGATGACATCGTTCTGCCAGGTGTGGCCGCCGTCAGTGCTCCAGCTATGAAAAAGTCCGTTGATCTCCAGATTGGAAACACTTGTGATCAGGCGCGGGTTAGTATGACTAATGGCCACAGCCGTTTCTGCCTCATTGCGGGGCCTCTCGCTCATATCGATATTCCTCGGAACCTGTCTGGCCGTGGCGATTGGGTCCACCGAAGGTGCCTGACCGGCCAAGACTGTGAGCGCGACCTGGGTAGAGACAAGCAAGAGTGCGGCCAGGGTCTTCATAAGGCGGGGATATTGCGCAGGTGGAAGGCTGGATGGCAAGGTTTTTCCGAGCTTGAATTTGATAGGAAGCAATCTCAAGGATGGAGACGCCATCCTCGGCCCGGAATTCCGACCCCCAGCGATCGACTGTCGGCCATTGGAAACTCGCGCAAGCTGCAGATAAAGCAGAGCTTGCGCCCGCTCTCCGAAACACCAACGCCGAACGAAAGCGAGCGATCAGCCTATCAGTCGCCGCCGGCAATGTTGACGTCCCCTAAATACTGTTTCTGCGATTTCGCGACTCTCCGGTTTGCGCCGCCGCAGCGGTTACGCAGAAAGGGTGCCAGGAAGTGACGGCTAAGCGGCAGTTTGACGACGCGGGAATATTCTCCGGACCCTGTAACTCCCACGGGGTTAGGGGCCGCAACCGGGTGTCAGTCGTCCTTTGTTGTAATCCTTAAGCGTATCCGCGTCTTCAATCATGGCACGGCCGTTTTCGGAAGAGCGACCGACTCCATAGGGTAACTTGCCGGAGTACCTGACTCAGGAGCGCATCAGCATCGACAAGCACACTCCAGATTGGAGCCGGGTCGGCGCCATTCGCGGCATTCAATTTTGCGGCAATGAGCTGGTGAGCCAGGGTGAGGCTGGCGTCGATGGATTCGGTGCCGCGTGGGCGCGCGTTCACAAGGTCGAGTAACTCCGTATCGTCGTAAATTTCACGACCAAGAGTAAGGGTATCGATGGGCCAACTATCGGGATGGGCACGCCAGTGATCGAGGCTGATCGGACAGGTGTTCGTCGTGCTCGATGCTGTGTGAAGAATGGCGCCAAAGCCTCCGACAGCCGTTCCCATCTCGGTGCTGGTAAAGGCGACGTTGTAGAGGTCCTGGTTCGTGCCGCTTTCCGACCGGGCCCAGGTGGCTCCTCCATCGGTCGTGCTCAGAATGACACCGAGCTGACCCACGGCTATTCCGTTATTCGCATCGGTGAAAGTAACGGCGAGGAGAGTGGTGGTTGTCCCGCTGGTTTGCGAGGTCCAGGTTGCTCCGCCATCGGTCGTGCGCAGGATGGTGCCCAACTCACCTACGACGGTGCCGGTCTCCGCGTCGGAGAATGAGACTGCGCGCAGTTGCACCGAGGTGCCGCTGACTTGTGGCGCCCAGGTCGCGCCGTTATCGGTCGTATGCAGGATCGTACCCGCGTCGCCGACTACCGTTCCCTTATTGGAATCGGTGAAATCGACGCCCAGCAATCCCTCGGTGGTTCCGCTCTTTTGCGTGACCCAGGTCGCGCCGCCGTCGGTCGTGTGGACGATGGTCCCGAAAAGAAAACCGACCGCGGTGCCGTTGTTATCGTCGGTAAACTTGACCGCATAAAGCCAGTCATTAGTGCCACTGGTTTGACTCACCCAGTTCGCGCCGCCGTCGGTCGTGCGGAGAATAATTCCTTCCTCGCCCACGAGCGTGCCCGTATTGGCGTTGCTAAAATCGACGCCGAAAAAATTGAGACCGCTAAACGTATTTGTCATGCCGCTATCCTGATGCACCCAGGTCTTGCCACCATCGGTCGTGCGCAGGATATTGCCGGAAGGGTAGTCGTAGCCCACCGCGGTCCCGGTATTCTCGTCGGTAAAGGAGATACCGTAGAGAAACTGGAAAGTCGCGCTCGGCTGGGAGAAGGCCCAGGTGCCGCCGCCATTGGTAGTATGCAGGAGCGTGCCTGAGTTACCCACGACGGTTTCATTAGTCGCATCCACGGCGAAGACAGCATAGAAAGCGTTGGTCGTTGGGGTAGGCTGTTCAGCCCAGGTGGTTCCTCCATCCGTCGTGTGAAGGATGATGCCGGTGCCGCCAAACTCGAATCCGACGGCCGTGCCGTTGTTACCATCGCTGAACGAAACGCCGTAGAGCGTTTTGCTCGTCCCGCTGACCTGCGCCGTCCACGTGGCTCCGCCATCAGTCGTTCGCAGGATGGTGCCGACATCGCCCACCGCAGTTCCGGTGTTCGCATCGGTGAATGAGACATCGAAGAGAAACTGTGTGCTTGGATTTGGCTGGATAGTCCAGGTGGAACCGCCATCGGTAGTGTGCAGGATCTGGCTCGCGCCAATCGTCCCGCCGACCGCTGTGCCGTTGCTCGGATCGGTAAAGGAAACGCCGAAAAGGGTGAAAAGCGTTCCGCTGGTCTGCTGCACCCATGTGTTTCCGCCATCGGTCGTATGGAGAATGAGGCCGCCTTCGCCCACTGCCGTTCCTGTGTTTGCGTCGGTCAAGGAAACGCCGCGCAGCTGAAAAGTCGTACCGCTGACCTGCGGCACCCAGGTCGTGCCACCGTCCGTCGTGTGGAGAATGGTCCCGCCTTCGCCCACAGTCATACCATTGTTGGCGTCGGAGAACGAAACCGCCCACAAGTTTTGGGTCGTGCCGCTGTCCTGAATCATCCAACTGGCGCCGCCATCCGTTGTCCGCACGATGGTGCCGTAGAACCCGACCACCGTCCCGGTGTTCGCGTCGAGAAATGACGCGGCCCGAAGATCGTTTCCCTGCGGCAGGGGATTTTGCCAAATCCAGGGCCCGGGGTCCGAATTCGCGCCTGTGACAGGCCACGCAAATGCCGCACTGGCAAGCACGACGACGAAGAAAGCGAAACGACAGGTAGCAGGACGGATAACGGATTGATAGGCAGGCATTTTTTTTTACTTAGAGAGGATCAGCGCTTTGGTTTGTTGAGTAGGATAGATGATGACAGTTACCGGCTGGTAATCCGGAGAGAAAGCGGGCTTGCGACGGCAAGCCTGGAACTGTTTCGCAACCAGCTGCGAAAACAAGTGTACAGTCCGAAGCCGATCTGCAACAACCATGAACCGAATTGTTCACGAAGAATCATCTTTTTGTCAGATGCGAGAAATGGGCATTGTGACCACGACAACGCGCGTGGATTCGTCGAGGCAAGGTCAACAGTCTCCCAAGGACATGGGCGCTGGCCGGTCGTGGCGCGGTTGGTAGACGCCGTTCTTTCCGCCGCCGGGGGAGAGTGAATTTCGTCAGGCGCCCGTAGCCTTGTTCTTCCACGCTGTCGCCTGGGATACCGTGCTTTCTCATTTCGGCGACAACCTGTCGACATCGTCGCACACAAACCAAAACTTCTGTCCGCCATTCTCTCCGGATGGATGAACGGCTAACTCCGCCGGCGGCAGCCCGAAGATGAAACAGTCTCCTACGGCAGCGCGGTTCCTATCTGCTGCTTAACGGCCTTTCCATCGCGGCGGTCGATGCTCCCGCTGGCATCGATATCTGCCCGGAAGTTTGTCTCATCGGTTGTCTGTCCCTGATCGGCTTTCTCAATCGACAAGTCGGCGTTGGTCACACTGCCGTCGCCATCCACATCACCCAGGAGCAGGCCCATGACGGCCTCCGAAAACAGGATGGTGTTCGACGTCCCGTCGGTAATGTTGTTCAGAGTGACGGTGACGTCTTCTGCGTTACAGGTGACGTTTCTCAGGTTGACGATGAAACGGTGCGGATCGCTGCTGTCGATCATGCTGTTTTGAACCATACCGCAGCTCGTCATGACGCTGCCGACGCTGGCCAACTCATTGTTGAAGGTGAACTCAACCGTGAACCGGCCTTTCGAGCCTCCGCTCCGGTCTTCGATGCCCGGAGCTCCCGTCAGAGGCAGATCGATCGGGAATCCACCTTTGATGGAATCAGCGCCGACCAGGGCAAAGTCCGACGCGGCCGGTGCGACGCGCACATAGTAGACGTCTTCCTCGCCGTTGAATGTGGCCGTATAGGCAACGTCGCCGCCGGTGTTGTCGGAGACGATCGTGATGTAATCGCCCATCTTGCTCTGGTTCGGGTAGCCAAGGAAAGGATTGAACGAGTTACTGACGGCAACGTTGGGCGCCCAGGTCATTCCGCCGTCAGTGCTGTAGGAATAGAAAAGCTGGGAATCGGTGTTGTTAGTGGCATTTCGGCTATCGAGCCAGACGCTGTCGACCCGCCCGTTAGGCGCGACGGCGAGGGTCCCGAACCAATGCCATTTGTTGTGGTTGACCGGATCGTCATTGACCCGCACCGGAGAACTGAAGATCGCGCCGCCATCGCTACTACGGACGAACATGACATCGCTCCCGGTGTTGGATCCGGTCGGAACTACGCTCGCTATCATGTAGACGTTATTGTTCGTCGCGCTCCCGGAGCGATCGCAGGCGAGAAAGATCTGTCCGACCAATCCCTCGGGGTTGATCGGTTCGCCGATCGAGATATCACCGCCGAGATTGACCTTCGTGCTCTGGTCGAAGGTCGGCGTAACTCCGCCGTCTTTGGCATTCGTCGAGCGCACGCACCAGATCTGGCCAGTACCGAGATTCACGCCACCGATATAGAGAACGCCATTACTGTCGACGTCGGGCGTGCCCCAGGAGGGAGAGTTGGGAATATTGACTGGGTTAAGCCAGGTCGCGCCGCCATCGGTCGAACGGGTAAATTGCTTGCCCCCGAAGTTGTTTCCGCTGCTGCTCCAGTGTTGATACTGAAAGCCGCGGCCGCTGCTGTTCGTGTTATCGATCACGAACCATTGCTTATCGCCTCCTTTGGCGGGGGCGATATTCGTCCAGGTCATGCCACCATTGAGCGAACGCCACATGTCGTCAAAGAAGGTCTGGAGCAGGCTAAGGTAGAAAAAATTGCCCGTGCTATCGGTATCCAAAACGGGGTCGCTGCGAAAAACGTTGTTCTCGAGCACGCCGGGAAAGGTCCAGGTCGTGCCCCCGTCGCTCGTAAAGCTCCAGCCGGCCTGGCGAAAGTTGGAGGCGACGCTATTAAACTGCCGCCAACCAATCGTTATCTTATTCCCGTTGGTCGAATCCACCGCGATCGATGGCTCGTTGGCCGCGTCGCCCGTGATGTTTTGGCCGCTCGCGTTCACATTCACCTGCACGCTGGTAAAGGCGTCGTGCTGCGAAATCATGCGAGGCGAGACGCCGGTCCGCCAGGGTAAAGCCGGCGGATCGCCGTATTTCTCCAGCTCTTCGTCTGGGAGCGGTTTGCGCGGGACGGTCTGGCCGGAAGCGAGGGTCAATCCAGAAAGCAGGATAGAGAAAACGCAAAGGCCGTTTTGGAGAGTGGTGAAAGGCCGCGAACGAAGTAGAAGCATTGAAGATTCTGCCCGGCGGAGTCTCGGATTGTCAATAAAATTGAAATCGTTGCAATTTCCTAATTTGATCTGGGACTTGGAAACGGTGGGGATTCGGCGCCGGGCTGTGGACCCGTCGAAGCGCCTATTTCGAGCGAGCGTCACTCGAAGTTAGTCGGCGGCGAGAAGGCGCTCCCGATGAAGATCGTGGCCCGCAAAATCAACGTCACCAGGATTGGCCGGCCGTTGCCCGCATGCGGCGAAGCGTCCGAGTCACGACGGGCATCCCGCGCAAAAACCTCGTTGCAATTCGGCCGCTTCCAGAGAAGGGATGAACTTCCGCTCAGCCCGTCTTATGGCGAAAAAAACAATCCGCTCTCACTCTCGTCAGTGTTGTGATGGGAAGCGCCTCGGATTGGGAAACAATGCAACATTGCGTGGCGTTGCTCGATCGGTTTGGTGTGCCTAACGAGCATGGATTGTCTCGGCGCATCGAACGCCCGATTTGATGGCCAAATTCGCACGGGAAGCCGCCGAGCGCGGAACCCAGGTGATCGTCGCTGGCGCGGGTGGCGCCGCCCATCTTGCCCGGCATGATTGCCGCCCAAACCTGGCTGCCAGTGCTCGGAGTGCCGGTCGAATCGCGCGCATTGAAGGGTCTCGACTCTTTGCTTTCGATTGCGCAAATGCCCGCCGGGGTTGCGGTCGGTACCCTCGCGATTGGAGTCTCGGGAGCAAAGAACGCTGCTCTTCTTGCCGCCAGTATCATTGCATTGCATGACACCAGGATCCGCGCGGCGGTCGAGAAATTCCGCCAAGGCCAAACGAAAAACGTTCTCAGTCAGAAGTTGCCATGACCGAGCGAAATGCGCTCCTCCCCGGAGCCATGATTGGGGTAATGGGAGGCGGACAATTGGGACGCATGTTTGCGTCGCGGCGCGCCGGATGGGTTATCACGTGCACACCTTTTCGCCGGAAAAGAATGGCCCGGCCGCGCAATTATCCGACTGCGCCACGGCAGCAGAGTTACCATGACGAAGAAGCGGCCGTCACAGTCTTCGCCCGCGCGATCGACGTGCTCACTTTCGAGTTTGAGAATATCCCCGCCGCCACGATCGCATGGGCGACGCGCGAACAACTCGTTAGGCCAGGCGGCGAAGTCCTTCTCATCGCGCAGAATCGTCTGCGAGAAAAAGAGTTTCTCGCCGGTGCGTGGCTTTCCCGTCGCGCCGTTTCATCGGGTTGAGAGTGGGGCGAACGCTGAATAGCGCCCTTGAGACGATTGGCCGACCGTCGATTTTGAAAGGCGCGGCCTTTGGCTACGACGGAAAGGGACAGCAACGGATCGATCCTGAGACGGACCTCGACCGGGTCTGGTCCGCGCGGGAAAATTCAGAGTGCGTCCTGGAGCGCGTGATCGATTTCGAGAAGGAGATCTCGGTCATCGTGGCGCGCGGACCGGACGGAAAGATGGCGGTGTTTCCGGTTTGCGAAAATATTCACCGGAACCACATCCTCGATCTTACCCTCGCCCCGGGGCGCGTCACGGAACGCGTTGCCAACGCGGCCCGCGACCTCGCCTGCGAGGTGGCCGGGAGCCTCGACCTCGTCGGCCTCTTGGCCGTCGAGATGTTCTTGCAGAGCGACGGCGAACTGATCATCAACGAGCTCGCCCCACGTCCCCACAACTCCGGACATTGGACGATCGAGGGCTGCGTCACGAGCCAGTTTGAACAACACCTCCGCGCCATCTGCGGACTGCCTTTGGGCGCGACCGACCCGTTGCGTCCGGCGGCAATGGTCAACCTGCTCGGGGATGTCTGGAGCGAGGGCGAACCGGACTGGGCCGATGCCCTGGCCGAGCCGAATGTGCATTTGCATCTCTACGGGAAGCGCGAACCGCGGCCCGGCCGCAAGATGGGACATCTGACCGCGCTTGCCGAAACGGTCGAAGTCCGCGGCGGCCATCGCTCAACAGGCGCGCGATCGTCTGCAGCCGAATGAAAACGCAGATCGGCAGGACGACTTCGCCTAACGACCGGAGGCGGCGGTGGCTCGCGTCGGTCGATTTGCTGCGAGCGGGGAAGTCGTGGCCCTTCCCACCGAGACGGTCTACGGCCTGGCGGCGGATGCTCTTTCCGCTGAAGCAGTGGTCAAAGATTTTTGAAACAAAAAAACGTCCGCGTTTCGATCCGCTGATCGTGCATTTGCCGGAACTCTCCTGGCTCGAGAAAGTGGCGGTGATCGATGAAAAGGAACGGCCCCTGATCGAGCGTTTGATCGCCAGATTCTGGCCCGGGCCGCTAACGATCGTCCTTCCGCGCAGGGATATGGTGCCGCCGATTGTGACCGCGGGTCTGGAAACGATTGCGGTTCGGATGAGTGCGAATTCGATTTTCATGGAGGTGGTGCGCGCCTTCGGTCAACCGCTCGCGGCGCCAAGCGCAAATCGGTTTGGCCGTATCAGCCCGACCGCGGCGGGTCATGTGATGGAGGAATTGTCCGGGCGCATCCCGTATATCGTGGATGGCGGAGCGACCGAACACGGGATCGAATCGACCGTGATTGCGGCGCGCGAAGGTGTTATCGAAGTGCTGCGCGCGGGGCCGATCGGGCGAGAAGATTGGCGGGATTTGCCGAGGTCCGGCTGCACGCCTCCGGCCGGACGGAAGCGCCGGGGCAGTTGCCCTCTCATTATCGCCCGCAAACGCCACTCATGATTGCGGACGAAATTTCGGAGATCGCAGTGCCAAAAGGAAAGCGTTATGGCGCGTTGCTTTGGAGTGATACGCCATTTTCAGAGACGTTCGTTGAATCCCGGCGGCTGAGCACAACCGGAAATTTGCGGGAGGCGGCGAGCGAATCTTTTTCGTCAATTGCGCGAGCTCGATCGCGCGGGACTGGATTGCATTGTGGCCGAGACTATCCCCGAGGAAGGTTTGGGCGTCGCGATCATGGATCGTCTCAGGCGCGCTGCTGCAGATGGTTCGCTGCCCGAAGTGCAGGCGTGAGAGCCGCAAATAGCGGGAGCGTCGCGTTATCGAGCGCCCCTCAAGCGTCTATTTAGCATCCCTACTTCCGTTTAACGCAGAACGCGAAGGAGTCGCGGAACGACTCAGGAAGGTAACCAGCAGTTCAGCGCCGGGTCCAAACTTCGCGGAGGGCGGTTTACAACCGTGCGACTAGTCCTGGTGCGCGAGGGAGGCGCGGATGAATCCGCTGAAGAGCGGGTGCGGCTTGTTCGGTTTGCTCTGAAATTCCGGATGATACTGGCAGGCGAGGAAGAAAGGATGGCCTTTTAGCTCGATTAATTCCGCGAGCGCGCCGTCAGGCGACGTACCGCTGATGAGAAACCCTTTCTCTTCCATCTGCTGCACGGTATCTCATGTTGAATTCGTAGCGGTGCCGATGTCGTTCCAGGACTTCGCCGTGTTTGTAAATTTTTTCCGCGAGCGTGCCCGGCACGATTTTGGTCGGCCAGGTGCCGAGCCGCATGCTGCCGCCCTTTTTCCTGATCTTGCGCTGCTCATCGAGGAGGCATATGACCGGCTCGGACGATTCCTGATCGAACTCACTGCTATTGGCGCTAGCAATCCCGCAAACGTTGCGCGCGAACTCAATCGTCGCCACCTGCATTCCCAGGCAAAGACCGAGATAGGGGACGTTGTTTTCGCGGGCATATTGAGCTGCGCGGATTTTTCCCTCGACGCCGCGTTCGCCAAAACCACCGGGAATCAGAATGCCGGCGACATCAGCGAGCTGGCCATCGACACCGTTCTCAAGCGATTCGGCGTCGATCAGGCGCAGATCGATCCCGCAGTCGTGGCTCGCGGCGGCGTGAGTGAGTGATTCGTAGATGCTCTTGTAGGCGTCCTGCAGGTCGATGTATTTGCCGACAACCGCGATCTTGACCTGCTTCTTCGGGTTGATGACCCGACTAACGAACTTGCGCCAGTCGCTCAGATCGGGCGGCGGCGCTTCGATCTGGAGGAGCTGGCAGACCAGCTCGTCGAGTCCTTCCTCGTGCAAAAGGAGCGGCATTTCGTAAATCGTGTGCGGCACGTCGCGCGCTTCGATGACCGCGTTCGGGCCGACATTGCCGAACATGGAAAGCTTTTGCCTGACATCGGCGTCGAGCGGACGCTCGGTGCGGCAAATCAGGACCTGCGGTTGGAGGCCGATCTCACGGAGCTTGGCGATGCTCTGCTGGGTCGGCTTGGTTTTCAATTCGCCGGCGGCGCGAATGTAAGGCACGAGCGTAACGTGCATGTCGACGACGTTGCGCGCGCCGACCTCGAGGGTGAATTGGCGGATCGCTTCGAGAAAGGGCAAACCCTCGATGTCGCCGACGGTTCCACCAATCTCGGTGATGACGACGTCGACCTTTTCAGGATCGGCCACCTGGCGAATGCGGGCCTTGATCTCGTCAGTGACGTGCGGGATGACCTGAACGGTATTGCCAAGATAATCGCCCCGGCGCTCCTTTAAAATGACGCTCTCGTATACTTGTCCACTCGTCAGATTGTTGTTTCGGGAGAGGACACAATTGGTGAAGCGTTCGTAGTGGCCGAGATCGAGATCGGTTTCAGCGCCATCGTTCAGGACGTAGACTTCGCCGTGTTGAAACGGGTTCATTGTCCCGGGATCGACGTTCAGATAAGGGTCGAACTTTTGCAGAAGAACCCGTTGACCGCGCAGTTCGAGGAGTGTGCCGAGGGAGGCCGCCGCCAGTCCTTTGCCTAACGAACTAACCACACCTCCAGTAACAAAAATATATTTCATCGGGAACGAACCTGGTGCGATCGCCGTGACGGGCCGAGCAGCTGGCGCTCGATCGCCCGGGCATCGTCCGGCGTATCCACTCCGGGCGAGCCGCTTTCGGTGACGATCACGTGAATGTTTACGCCATTCTCCAACGCGCGCAATTGCTCGAGCGCTTCCGCCTTCTCCAGGGGCGACGGTTTCCAGCGGACAAAACGCAAGAGAAGCTCGCGACGATAACCATAAATGCCCTGGTGGCGGAAGTATTGCGGCGAGATGGCCGGCTCGCGCGCGAAGGGAATCGGGCAGCGGGAGAAATAGAGCGCGCAATTCTGGCGATCGAGGACCGCCTTCACCTGGTGCGGTGATTGCGCGTCGGCAGCCCTTTCGAAGGGATGAACCGCGGTGATCATCTCGATCTTCGGGTCGCGCCGCATGCGGCGCGCGAGCTGATTGAGCAGTTTCGGCTCAACCAACGGCTCGTCGCCCTGGACATTAATGACATGCGAAACATCGCGCATCTTTGCCGCGACTTCCGCGATGCGATCAGTTCCGCTGGCGTGATCTGGATTCGTCAAACTAACTTCCGCGCCCCAGGCAAAGGCGGCTTCCGCGATCCGCATATCGTCGGTCGCGATGATCACTTCGTCGAGTGTCCTGGCACGCCGGCATCGTTCCCAGACGTGCTGGAGGAGTGGCTTTCCCGCGATCACATGCAGGGGCTTGCCCGGGAAGCGGGTCGAGCCCCAGCGGGCTGGGATTATGCCGACGATTTTTGTCATGAATCCGGGAGGCTAACAGAGGCACCAAACGTTTTACAACGATGGCGGCTACCGCCTGGGTAATGCACGCTTCTTTTTTAGCACGACATTTTTCCCACATTCAGAATGATTCCGGCCGCCGCGCTCAGATTGTCCGCGATCCAGTCCGGCTTTGCCTGAGTTTCTTTCGCTCCATACCCAGTCCGAACGAGGATCGTCCGGAGGCCAGCGTTGCGCCCGCAGGCAATATCGATCGCCTTGTCGCCGATAAAGAACGATCGGGCGAGATCGATGTGGTGATCGCGCTCCGCTTCGAAGACCATCCCGGGAGCGGGTTTACGCCGGTCGGTCGCGAGATCCGGTCTATCGGGACAAAAATACACGGCGTCGAAAGTTGCCGGCAAAACCGCGCGGGCCACTTCCGCTTCGACTAATCGGTATTGTGCCTCCGTGAAATAACCGCGCCCAATGCCAGCCTGGTTAGAAATGACGATGAGTTTGTAGCCAGCCGCTTTCAACTCGAGGAGGGCCTTCGGGACACCCGGGAAAATTTCCACCTGCTTCGGATCGGAACAGTAATTGACCTCGCGCATCAGCGTCCCGTCACGATCGAGAAAGATTGCCGCCTGCGTGTCGTTAGGCGCGGTTTTCATCCTCGAAGCTGGCGAGCAATTCCTTTGGAGTCACGGTCGCCGTTCCCAGCTTGGCCACGACCACCGCGCTCGCGTGGTTGGCGATTTCGGCCGCCTCGACGGGCGAAGCCTGACAAGAGAGCGCGAGCGTGAAAAGCGCGATCGCCGTATCGCCGGCCCCGGAAACATCGAACACCTGGCGCGCTTTGGTCGGAATGTGGAGCGGCGGCTGGTCGCGTTCGAGGAGCATCATTCCTTGCTCGCCCAGCGTGATAAGGAGCATCTTCGAGTCCCACACTTGAAGCAGTTTCATGCCGGCCTCGAGCAAAACCGCGTCTTCCGTTGCCGGATCAACCGGGTCGGTTACCGGAAATCCGGCGGCGAGTAATGCCTCGCTCCGGTTCGGTTTGACCGCTGTGACCTTGCCCCAGTCTACTTTGCGCTGCGGGTTCGGATCCGCGGTTGTGATTTTGCCGGCGGAATTGAGGTCGGCCGAAAGTTGCCTGACGAGTTCGGGGCCAAGGAAACCCTTTCCGTAATCTTCAAAAATGAACGCGTCGAGTCCGGGCAGGATATTGCGCAGGCCAGCGGTCACCTGCGCGACTTGTTTTTCCATCGGCCCGCGAATTTCTTCGCGATCGACTCGCACGACCTGCTGGTGTCGCGCGACAATTCGCGTTTTTACAATCGTGCGGAAATCCGAATCCTCGATGACGAGATCCGTCTCGATGTTTTGGGCCCGGAGGAGATCGAGAAGTCGCCGTCCGCTGCCGTCGGTGCCAACCGTGCCGATGACCGAGACGCCGTCGATAAATTCCCGCAGATTGCGCGCAACGTTGGCCGCGCCACCGGGATAAAAAGTTTCGCCCGTCACCTCGACCACTGGAACGGGCGCCTCGGGAGAGATCCGACCAACCTTGCCCCAGACGAATTCGTCAAGCATCAGGTCGCCGGCCACGGCGATGCGTTTACCGGAGGCCCGGGCGAGGATTTCCCGGAGGCGTTCGAGTTTCATAAACAACGTCCCAAATTAATCCGTTAGGGATGCCGCCACTGAAATGGTTTGCTCCGATTCCAGAAAACTGGATCGTATCGCGGTTTGTGCCGGGCGGCGCTTCTGCATAAAGTGCCCAACTAATCCTGAATACCTTCTCAAAATCAATAGTCGAAGCTGCGGATGAGACCTTTTATTAATCTGATATTACTTGCTGGATGGACTCTCGCCTTCCTGCCGAGGGGAGCCAGCGCAGCCGAACCGCCGCGCAAGATCGATGTCAAACGCCTCTCGAAAAACATCGATGACGTGGTGGTCCCTTTGCCTAACGAGATTTTCTCGGCCCTGAACAAGCTCGACAGTGTGAACTGGAAGGCCTTCGTGCGCACGAACAAGGGGACAACTTTCACCGAGCGTCCGCGCATCGCCCTTTTCCTCGGGACGGTGATCGCCGATGGCTTTATCGCCGTGCAGGCGGAGGATGCGCCGAGCGTAAAGGAAATCGGGCAACGCGTCGTGAGCCTGGCCAAAGGCATCGGGGTGGGGAATTCGATTGTGCCGCATGCCAAGGCGATCACCGAGGCGGCCGATCGGCGAAACTGGCCCGCCGTGCGCCAGGAACTCGACCGGACGCAGAACAGTGTGCAACAGGCGATGAACGAAGTGCATGATGAGAAACTTTCCCAGCTTGTTAGTCTCGGCGGCTGGTTGCGCGGCACTGAAGTCTTGACCGCGGTCGTGAACCGCCATTTCTCCGAGGACGGCGCCGAGTTGCTGCATCAGCCGGATCTGCTCGACTATTTCCAGCGCAAGCTCGCTACCATGCCGGAATTTAACATCCCGGTCATTACTGAGATCAAAAGCGCATTGCAGGAAGTGAAACCGTTGATCGAGACCGACGATCCGATTTCGCCGGCCTCCGTCAAAAAAATCAATGAAATCACCTCGCGCCTCGATACCGCGATTGTGACTCGCAACCCGTGATCGGCCCCGCAATGCGTCCGCCCAACTCCAGCGCCCGCCGCACCGCTCTTCTCCTCGGCCTGCTCCTCGTCTTGCAGGTCGCGGCTTCCCGGGCTTCGGTCGATGACGCACAATCCTTCGCACTCCAATCGGCCGAGCCCTACGTCAAGCAGGGCTTTCAAGTGCGCGAAGATTATTGGGGCGGCGACCTCGGGGTGGGGGAGAAAAAAGCAGTTCGACAACAGCTTTTCAAAGGCAACGACTACTGGTTCTGGATGGGCACCGAAGTGGAGCAGGCCAAGATATCGGTGCACATTTATGACGCCGACGGCCGCCTCTGCGAGCAACCCGACAGCTGGCAAAAAGGGCACTTCGCCGCCGCCCACCTGATCCCGAAGGCGACGGGCAGTTATTTTGTAATCGTCGCAGTGGAGAGCTCGCCGGAAGAGCGGACGCATTGGGCACTGGTTTACGGGTTTCGGTAGATCGTCTCAAATTGTCATCCCGAGCCGCGTAGACGGCGAGGGACCTCGCAGTCGAAGTCCCGTGCTTTTTGGAACGAGAGAGCGTTGTTGGCAACTGCGAGGCGCCTCTCCGCGCTTCGCCGGCTCGGGATGACAGGGCGCCTGTCAGTTTGACACTCTTCCGGGCGAAGCGGTATTCTCGCGGCTGATGACGGTCCAGCCGCGAGATGACTGAGACGCGTACCCTGCAATTTGAAAATGCGCGGGCCGTGCAGTCGCTCTATGCCCACGATTTCAAATTGATCAAAAATCTCGAAGAATCACTCGGCGTGAAAGTAACGACTCGTGAAGGTTGGATTAAGTTGGAAGGCGAGCCGGCGCAGGTCGCGAAAGCCGAACAGGTCTTCACTCAGCTCGAGAACGCGCGGCAGCGCGGGGTCGAGATCCAGCGCCACGAGTTCAACTACGCGCTCGATTCGGTGAACGAAGCGCGGGCCGACAAACTGGATGACCTCGTCACGACAAAAGTCGTCACCTCGTCCCGCAAGCCGCCCATCGTGGCGCGCACCCTTGGCCAGCGCAATTATCTCGAGGCGATCCAGAAACATGACGTCGTTTTCGGCATCGGCCCGGCGGGGACGGGGAAGACATACCTCGCGGTCGCGATGGCGGTTTCTGCGTTGAAAAAGGAACAGGTAGACCGCATCATTCTAACCCGCCCGGCGGTGGAAGCGGGTGAGGCACTCGGGTTTTTGCCCGGCGACCTGCAGCAAAAGATTACCCCTTATCTGCGCCCGCTTTATGACGCCTTGCACGACATGCTCGAGCCGGAGGAATTGGAACGCTACGTGGCGCGCGAAACGATCGAGATTGCGCCGCTCGCCTACATGCGCGGCCGCACTCTGAGCAACGCCTTTGTTATTCTTGATGAAGCGCAGAACACCACGACCGAGCAAATGTTCATGCTCCTGACCCGTATCGGCCCGCGTTCGAAATGTGTCGTGACCGGCGACGGCACCCAGATTGATCTCCCGCCTAACAAACGCTCCGGCTTGCGCGAGGCCCTTCAGGCGCTCAAGAATGTGCCCGGGATCGGGTTCGTTTATTTCAGCGACAAAGATGTCGTTAGGCACGAGCTTGTTCGCGCGATCATAAACGCCTACCAGCAACACCGTTCGCCGGCCAACACCGGTGGCTCCGTTAGGAAATAAGGATGTTCAAATTTCTGCACAGAAAAAGCCTCATCAGACGCGGGCTTGCCTCGGGCAAAACCCGGCGACGACGAGCCTCGAATGAGATGCTGCGCAGTCTCGAGCACGCCCCCTGGATGAGGATCACGATCTTCGTCGCATTCGTGGCCGGGCTCGCCCTCCTTATTTTTAGCGGGCAGCAACCGGAGCCGACCCGCAGCTTTGTCTTTGCTCTCCTCCTCGTCGCGACCGCGGTGGCGCAACTCTGGATCAATCAGCCAAAGACGTTTCTCCGAAATTCGCGTCTCTTTCTCGTCTTCGGCATCATCTACCTGCAGCTTGCGGCGACGAAGATCCTCCTCGTTCTCTGCAACAGCGGCGTCTTCACCTTCCTCAGACCCGAGACTGCATGGCTGATTGCGCCCTACGCCTTTGCCCCGCTCGTCCTCTGTGTCTTGCTCGGCCGCAACCACGGTCTCTATGGCACTGTGTTCGTTAGTCTCTTTAGCAGCATTTTGGTCAACAGGATCGACGCACCCATGCTCTTCATTGGTTTGGTCAGCGGCTTCACCGCCGTCCTCCTCACCCAAACCGTCCGCCGCCGGAGTCGGCTGATCCGGGCCGGGCTTTGCGTTGGGCTCGCCATCTGGCTGCTCTCGCTCACCTTTGGGATCGATCGGCCCGTTCAATCTCTTCGATCCCGCCGCGACCGATTGGTCGATGATCGGGATCCAGAGCGCATTCGCCATCGGCAACGGCATCGTGACGGCCATGCTCGTGGGCGGAGCGCTGCCCATCCTCGAGCAGCTCTTCCAAATTACGACCGACATTTCCTGGCTCGAAGCCTCCGACTTGAACCATCCGCTCCTCCGCCGAATGACGATTGAAGCGCCTGGCACCTATCATCACAGCCTTGTCGTCGCAAACCTCGCCGAGTCCGCCGCCGAAGCGATCGGCGCGAACGCCACGCTTTGCCGCGTCTGTTCATACTTCCACGATATCGGGAAGCTGGTGAAGCCCGATTATTTCACTGAGAACATGAACTTCGAGCGCAATCCGCACGACGACCTCGCTCCAACGATGAGCGCGCTCATCATTATCGCGCACGTCAAGGAAGGCGTCGACCTCGCGCTTAAACACGGACTCAACCAACAGGTCATTGACGTCATCCAGCAGCACCATGGCACTTCGTTAGTCTATTACTTTTACAAGCGCGCCTTGCAGCAGTACGAGGATGCCCGGGCCGGGGGCAAGATCATGAAGATGCGGGAGGAAGACATCCCGGAAGTGTCGGAAGAGAGTTTTCGCTATAGCGGGCCGAAACCGCAAACCCGTGAAAGTGCAATCATAAGCCTGGCTGACATGGTGGAAAGCGCGTCACGCTCGCTTGAAAAACCCACTCCGCAGAAGATCGAGCAACTCGTGAACGACCTGATCGACCAGCGCCTGGCCGATCACCAACTTGACGAGTGCGACCTTACCCTGCGCCAGTTAAAGACCATCGCCGAGCGTTTCCGTTTCACCCTGATGAACATGCTCCACACCCGTATTGCCTATCCCAAGGAGGGCAAAACCACCACGCGCGACGATGGCGCGCGGCCTGACGTGATGGCGGTGACGAAGCGCCCGGCTAACGCGCCCCCGGTCTCGGCCGCTTGAGAAGTGGACAGATTCAGCGCTCGCGTGAATACGCAAGGACGGAGCGGGGATCGCTATTGCTCACGGTTCCGGACTTAACTCGTTAGTCCAAGGTGCGCGGTAAGTCTTGGCTCCACCAAAACAACTCGAGCGCTGTATCAGATGAATCGAGGCCGCTGGGGCAGAGCCTGGACATGCGGAAGCATGTCCCTCCGGAGGGACGCGCTTCTGCGCGTCTAGTTTTCAGGCGCGGAGTAGTTCTCAGTTTAATTGATACATTGCACTGGAAGGCGCAGCCGCGAGGCGCTAGATCGGACCGCGGGCGCGAGGCTCACGGTCTTTCGTCGTCGCCGTGCTGGGTTGGGTGACGAAAGGGCCGCCCTCCATCGGCGCGGCCGAAGTGAAGGCGACATCCGGCATGTCGCTCGGCAGTCCTTCGAGCGGGAATTCTTTGCGCAACGGGAAATACGGGTAGCCCTCCCACATGAGGATCCGGCGCAGGTCGGGGTGGTTATTGAAACGCAGACCCATCATGTCCCAAATCTCCCGTTCGTGCCAGTTAGCGGTCGGCCAGATGTCGGAGACAGTATCGACGGTTGGATCTTCTTCCGAGACCCGCAGCTTGAGCCGCAGATGGGTCGCCTTGGTCATGGAGTAAAGCTCATAGACGACTTCGAAGCGAGGTTCGGTGCCGAAGTTATCGACGCTCGAAATGTCGAGCAGGTAATCAAAGAGCTCTTCTTTGCACAAATTCGCTACTTCCCGGATATCCCCGCGGTCGATCAGGAAGGTCGTCTCACCGCGGAATTCGATCCGTTCCTGAACCTTCAGTCCGAGGCGGGTGCCTAACGAATCAAGGAATTGAGGGCCATTCATTGGAAAGTGACGGGGGAGGGGGTTAGACGAGGGCCTCGATTTTTTCGACGAGGCCGCGCTTTTGAGCGGTGAAAGATCGTTCTCCGGCGATTTTGTCCTGCAGTTTCATAAGGCCGGCGAGGAGGGCTTCAGGCCGGGGCGGGCAACCGGAAACATAGACGTCGACCGGGAGGAGCCGGTCGATGCCCTGGAGGACGGCGTAGGAACGATACATCCCGCCGCTCGAGGCGCAGGCGCCCATCGCAATAACCCACTTTGGCTCGGGCATCTGGTCGTAAATCCGTTTGACCGCAAGGGCCATTTTGTAAGTCACTGTCCCGGCCACAATCATAACGTCGCATTGGCGCGGCGAAAAGCGCATGACCTCGGCGCCGAAACGAGCGATGTCGAAGCGCGCGGAAGCGGTGGCCATGAGCTCGATCGCGCAACAAGCCAAACCCATCGGCATCGGCCAGAGAGAATTTTTGCGCATCCAGTTCATCGCCGCGTCGAGCCTCGTGAAAATGACGTTGCCTTCGATCTTTGAATCGTAAGCGGCAGGAAGTGTTTGCAAATCCTTACTGGCAGGCACGGCGTTCATCCTACAAACAAGCTATGGAGCGGCTGCGCTTCGCGCAACTGTAGACGTCCGCAAGAGCATCTGTTTAACGTTCTACTCCGCAAGCAACTCGGGAACGAACCCTCAGCGATCTTCCGGAGATGCGCCTGGGCCGGTTTCCGCCGGACAAGCAACGGCCGAGCTTCGCAACGTCTACAGTTGTGGCGCTCTGAAATTCACAAACGAAGGCGGCTCGCGGCGATGACATCGCGTGCCTTGCATCCCAACTCGGCTGCTTCGTAGGGCTTCACGATGGCGCCGCGGAAACCCAGGTCTTTGTAGCCGTGAGAGCGTGGCGTCCGTGGCGTAACCGCTGGAAACCATCGCCGTCACCATCGGATCGATTTCAATCAACTGTCTTCAATGCTTCTGTCCCCCCGATGCCGCCGGGCAACGTGAGATCGAGGATGACGAGATCGAATCGTCTCGCCGGTGCTTGCGCTTCGCGATAAAGTTCGATCCCTTCCGACGCTGTCTCCGCGCTTACGACTTCGTAACCGAAACGGCCAAGAGTAAGTTCGGCCAAGGCACGGATTGCCTCCTCATCGTCCACCACGAGAATGCGGCCCACGCCTTTGTCGAACGTCTCGGTTTTCTGATTTAGAGTAATATTACGAATCATTCGTTTATGGTTCTATTTAGAAAGTTAGGTAAACGATTGTTGCAGTGGATAGTGAGAGATAATTTTACGTATTTGTAGGATGCGTCTTTTGCGGAGACTAGACTGCGCCTATGCGGCCCAGATCCATTCTTTTCGGGAGGAAAGGCAAATTGCGATGCGTATTTTCAGACGACACGGTGTCGTCGCGCGTTTTCTCGGGGATACTCCTCATTTCGGCAGGAGTCGATACGGGACGCATATCGGCCATTTCCACAGCAATTTTTCTGCCATTGGGCGGAACGGATTTTTCTCCAAACAACTGCCAATGCGAGATTAATAGCGCACGCGGACGAGCGTGAGTCCGTCGGCCGGCGCGACTAGCCGGGGTTCTGCCGGGGTTCCGTTACGCAGACTCGCCCGCACCTCCTCAAGGCAGGTCTTGCCGCGCCCGCAACGAACGATCGCGCCCACCATGAGTCGAGCCATTTTGTAGAGGAAACCGTCACCGTCGAACTCGATCGTCGGTACTGTTGGAAGTGCGTTGCACACGCACACGGCGGATAGTGCGGACGGTCGACTCGACCGGATGCCCGCGATTGGCGGCGAAGCCCGCGAAGTTGTGTTCGCCGACAAATTCCCGCGCACACGCTCGGAGTGACCTGTCATTGAGAGCGCCGGTCACATGCCAGGCGCGGCCGAGTTCAAAGGGTGACAGGACTGCGGTCGTAGCAACGCGGTAACGATAGACTTTTCCACGCGCCGAGAAACGGGCGTGAAAAGTTTGCGAGGTAAATTCGCACCGCAGGATGCGAATCTGCGGCGGGAGCGATGCGTTTAAAGCTGCCGCCAGGACAGCAGGCTCGAGCCTTGTAGGCGGGAGATCAACGTGGGCGCACTGCCCGAGCGCGTGAACTCCGGCATCCGTTCGGCCTGCACCGTGCACTCGGATTTTTTGCCCTGTGATCTGGATAAAGGCAGCTTCGATTCGATCCTGGATCGCGTTGCCGCGCGCCTGACTTTGCCAGCCGCAAAAGCTCGTACCGTCATAAGCGACGATCAATTTTAGCCGCCGCCCGACTGCGGCGCGCGACATCCGTTTTTCTTTAGGCAAAGGGGTCCGGCTCGAGGCCGCCCTGGTTGGAGAGCAGGGAGTCGAGATAGCCTTGTAAAATCATCTGTGCCGCCACCTGGTCGATATAGCCGCGACTTTCCCGGACGGACTTTCCTGCTTCATGCAGCGCTCGCTGCGCCGCCATGGTCGACAGGCGCTCGTCCCAAGTCCGGACTTCGCATTCGACTTTCGCCTTCAGTTTCTCCGCGAAGCCGTTCGCTTCGTCCGCCGACGCGCCTTCGTCCCCGTTCATATGCCGTGGGAGACCGACGACGATGAGTTCGACGTTTTTCTCCGAGACGAGGGCCGCGATTCTCGCCAGCGGATCGTTCACCTTCGCGACCACTATCGTCTCGGTCGGATGGGCCAGCATCTGCAGTTCATCGGAAAGCGCCACGCCGATCCGCGCACTTCCGTAATCGATTCCCATGATCCGTTTCATTTCGTCAGACAATCTCTCTTCACTGTAAATTCGACGGGAGTTTGCCCACCAGATTTTTGATCTTCTCCGCATCGTGCCGGCTACAAACGAGGATGGCATCATCGGTCCGAATGACGATAAGATTGTGCACCCCAAGAAGAGCGACCTTGGTCGGATTTTCGCTGAAGACAATATTGTTGCTCGCCTGCAGAGTCGTTAGGTCGCAGTTGGCTGCGTTGGAACTTTCGTCTTTCGGCAGATACGACGCGACCGCGCGCCATCCTCCGACGTCGTCCCAATCGAAACTCGCTTCCACCATCAGGACGCGATCGGCTTTCTCCATGATTGCGTAGTCAAAGGAGATGACCGGCAACTTGGCGAAGCGACTGCTGAGGGCGTGTTCCCAGTTCCCGATCGCCCGGACTTGGGAAATAAAATCGGCCAGTTCCGGCGCATGGCGATTGAATTCGCTCAGGACCGTCGGGACCGACCAGACGAACATTCCGGCGTTCCAGCGGAAATTATTCCTCCGGACGAAGCTGTCGGCCAATTCGGAGTTCGGTTTTTCGCGAAAACGAAGGACGCGAAAAACGTCATTGGGAGTGGAGCCCCCTTTCAGGGGAGCAGGTGCGCCTTGTTCGATGTAGCCAAATCCCGGGCATGCCCAGGTTGGCTTGATGCCGATCGTGATCATCGCGCCTGTCTCTTCCGCGGCGCGGGTCGCTGTCTGCATCGTCTTCTGAAAGGCGGCCCTGTCCTTGATCACGTGATCCGCCGGCAACACCATCATCGTCGCGCGATGGTCCCGCGCCGCGACCCAAGCGGTGGCGAGAGCTATGGCCGCGGCCGTGTCGCGTTTCGCGGGCTCGGCGAGGATGTTCTCCGGCGGCAAGTCGGGGAGCAATTCTCGCACGGCGGCTTCCTGGTCGACGTTGGTCAGGACCAGGACCCGGTCGTGTGGCACCAACCCTTCGAGGCGATCGATTGTCTCCTCGAGGAGGGTCTTATCGGAGACCAGTTGCAATAGTTGTTTGGGCCGCGCGCGCCGGCTCAGCGGCCAGAAGCGTTCGCCGCTTCCGCCAGCCAGGATGAGCGCGTAAAGCGGATTCGTCATTGGGAAGGGCATGATCGCAAGACGGTCAAAAGTATTTCCCGTTTCCTTTTTTCGCTCCGGGAAGTATAAGGTTAGGCGATGTCAATTTCGTTATCCATTCCAAAAACGGCGGATGCGCTACCGTTGGACGGATTGCTCACCCTGACCCGGACCGCCTTTGGTCTCGGCGTCGGCCTGCTCGTGGCTGAACGTCTCAATCGCCCGGCGCGGCAAGCCACAGCGATCGCACTCGTCTCGGTCGGGACGCTCGCCGTCATTCCACTGCTCGTAAAGATGGCGTTGGAACGGATCAACCGGCCGGAATCCGAACGCGGCATGCGACGGCGCCTGCGCTCAATTCGCGGCGACTTGGGCTACGAAGTCCGAGCACGACATTTACTAGGATTTCTGATTTTGATGTAGGGCGGGCATTTTGCCCGCAAAGCTTCGCTGGCTAAGCTGGACATTGCTTGTCAGATCCTCTGTCCTTTCTTCGGCGGATCGGGATGACATTCTCGCTGTCGAAATGGTTTCCGAACAACGCGTCGCACAGCTATTGTAGACGCCGGAAGGGCCCGATCGTTGCTTCGCATCCGTTAGGGCGCTCCGCGAAAATATCAGGCGTGCATTCAACCGTCGCTCCGCGACGGGGGACTTTGGCCGAGTAGACCCGGCACTGAAGTGCCGGGGCATCTTCCTGGCATCGCTACGCGACTCGTTCCGCGATCTGATTGCGCTCCGAGCGCTTTTTCGGCGACCAGAGTTTCCGCCGCGCATCGCAGAGCGCGGTATCGGATGCGAAGCAATGGCCGGACTTTCCAGCGCCTGCAGGAAGCGACAAGCCAGTTCCCGTGCTTGATCGGCGGCCCTCGCCGAAGTAAGTCCACCCGATGACTTCACGCGCCGACTCCGCTACCCGCAGTGCCCTTCGCGAGAGATGCGAAGCAATCCTCCGCGAAGAAGAAATTCTACGCGAAGGCGGCGGCAAAGTCGGTCAGGACCGGCAACGCGAGAAGGGGCGTCTCCCGGCACGCGAGCGGATCGAGCACCTGCTCGATCGGGACACGGTTTTTTTCGAGCTCGGCTTGTGGGCTGCCTACAAAATGTATGAGCAGTGGGGCAGCGTTCCCGCCGCCGGCGCGGTCGCGGGGATCGGTCAGGTCGCCGGCATTCCGTGCATGATCATCGCCAATGATGCGACCGTGAAAGCGGGCGCCTTTTTCCCCAGACCGCGAAGAAGCTTATCCGTGCGCAGCGGATCGCCTTTGAATGCGCGCTGCCGATCATTTATCTGGTCGATTCATCCGGTGTTTTCCTTCCCATGCAGGACGAAATTTTCCCTGATGAAGACGATTTCGGGCGGATTTTTCGCAATAACTCGGTCATTTCCGCCGCGGGTATCCCGCAGTTCGCCGCGATCATGGGTAACTGCGTGGCCGGGGGCGCTTACCTGCCGGTGCTTTGCGACAAAGTGCTCATGACCGAGGGCAGCGGCCTCTATCTCGCGGGACCGTCTTTAGTCAAAGCAGCGATCGGTCAGGTTGTCGAAGCCGAAGAGTTGGGCGGCGCCCGCATGCACGCCGAAGTCAGTGGGACAGTCGACTTTTACGAAAAAGACGACCCGGCCTGCCTGAAACGTCTCCGTTCGCTCGTTGCGCATTTGCCGGAAGCCGAAGCAGTGAAAAAAAATGACGCGGAGAAAAAGGGGACCGCGCCGGCGAGAAATCCAGACGCGGTTTACGACCTGATCAGTCTCGACGGCCAAAAGCAGTACGACGCGCGCGACCTCCTCGCCTCGATCATCGACGCGGATTCGCTCGATGAGTACAAGGCCGACTACGGAAAGACACTCGTCACTGCCTACGTCCGGATCGGCGGACATTCTGTCGGAATCGTGGCCAATCAACGTCATCAGGTTCGAACGAAAAAAGCGGGCATTCAGATGGGCGGGGTCATCTACTCCGACAGCGCCGACAAAGCCGCGCGCTTCGTTATGGATTGCAATCAAACCGGATTGCCGATCATTTTTTTCCAGGATGTAACCGGGTTCATGGTCGGCCGCGACGCGGAACAGAGCGGCATCATTCGGAGCGGCGCCAAACTGGTCAGCGCAGTCAGTAATTCGATTGTCCCAAAGATCACGGTCGTGGTTGGCGGTTCGTTTGGCGCGGGCAACTACGCGCTTTGCGGCAAGGCTTATGATCCGCGCTTCATTCTCGCCTGGCCGAACGCACGCTATGCCGTGATGGGCGCAGCGCAGGCTTCCGACACAGTCTTCTCGGTTCTCGCGCGGTCGCGGGAGACGGGGGACAAGAAAGCGTCGGCGGAGGAACTCGAACAATTACGGGCCAAGGTGAAAGAGACCTATGAAGAGCAGACCGACATTCGCTACGGCGCGGCCCGCGGCTGGCTCGACGCGATCATCCAGCCGCACGAGACACGCGATGTCCTGATCCGATTGTTAGGCTACGTCGCCCGGCCGATGCCGCGGGCACGCTTTCACATGGGTGTGGTCCAAACTTAGCGGAGAGAATGTAGGGCGGCCATGTTGGCCGCCGCCCCCTGAATCTTGAATCAGGAAAGCAGGAACTCGCGAAAAGGATAAATTCTTAAGGAAGCGGCGCGCCGTCTTCTCGCGAAATCTTTCGGAGTCCTTCGCTCATGGATTCGCTCGTAAAACACATTATCAGCAGTTGCTGGAGCCTCTTTATCGCTGTCTGGCTGCTGGCCGCGATCTTCACCAAGCGAACCGTCTACCGTCAGAGCGGTGCCCAGCGTTTCGCCTACATGCTCCCGGTCGTGATCGGTTGCTGGCTCCTCTTTCGCGGGCCCCGTCGCGCTGACCCGTTCAACGTCCCCATCATCCCCCACGCCGACGCCCTGCTTCTTGCGGCTGCGATCCTCTGCATTTGTGGAGTTGCCTTCTGTTTCTGGGCCCGGGCCGCTCTCGGACGCAACTGGAGCGGCACGGTCACCCTCAAAGAAAATCACGAATTGATCGTGCGCGGCCCGTACCGGCTCGTCCGCCATCCGATCTACACTGGCCTGCTCGCCATGGCCCTCGCCACCGCCATCCAACAAGGGAACACCGGCGGTCTCATCGGCTTCCTCCTCGTCGCCGTCAGCTTCTGGATTAAATCGACCCAGGAAGAAGAAGTGATGCTCAAACAATTCCCCGACCAATACCCCGCCTACCAAGAACGGGTGAAGCGAATCATCCCGTTCATCCTATAGTTCCCGGCAGCCCCACGTGCTTTTAAGTATGTCAGCTCTCGAAGCTTGTGAAATCGGCTTGGCGGCTCGGGGATGCCTGCAAACTCCGCCAACGCGAACTCAGGGCTGGGGAAGGTCGGCTACGTGGACGTTCGCGTGAATGGTAAACGTTCCATTCCCGTCACCGAGCAGGATCGAAAGGGTGCCGGCGATCCGGCTCGTAACGGCAAGATCGAGATGGCCGTCGGCGTTGAAATCGGTCACCAATGCAGTATGCGGTCCCTTGCCGATCCGGATGGTCTGATCCTGGGAAAATTTGCCGGTCCCGTCGCCGAGAAGGGTGAAGAGAGTGGTGCTCGAATTCCCATTCTGGCTAAAGGTGACCGGATAGGCGACGTCGACATTTCCGTCTTCGTCGAAGTCACCCACGCCCAGCACACCTTCCAAAGCGCCCTTTCCCAAAGCGACAGTCTGTTTCAAAGCGAAGTTCCCAGCGCCATCGCCGAGGTAAGAAGAGAGATACAATCCTGACTGATCTTCAGGTCCCGCTCCGGCGATGAGGAGATCGGTCTTACCATCACGGTTGAGATCGGCGACGGACACCGTCGAGGCGGTATTGTCGAGCGTGAATTTGTTGGCAATTGTAAAGCCGCCCGAGCCGTCGCCCAAAAGAATGATGACTTCGCCGGTATTCGTGGCGTTGATTACCCGAACCACAGCAAGATCGAGCTTGCCATCGTTATTGAGATCGCTCACGGCAAAAGAGTCATCGATGCCCAAGTCTTCAATCTCCAGTGCCGGCTTGCTGAAGCCGCCTTTTCCAAATCCCAAATAGATCAGGATTTTCCCCTCGTCTGGAGCATTAGCTATGAGATCGAGAACGCCGTCGTTGTTGACGTCCGCGAGCGAAATCCGACTGGGCTCACCGTCGGCTTTCAACTCGTTTACTTGCACGAATCCGCCGCCACCGTCGCCGCGATAGACGCGGATGGTATAACCCCACCCACAAATCGAGACTAAATCGAGATAGCCATCCTTGTCCACGTAACCGGCAGCGAGCCCTTTCGGCAAGGTGTCACTTTGGATATGCTCCTTGATTGTGAATCCACCCTGTCCATCTCCATCCAGGATGGCGATATTATCGAAGCCCGAGAGATTGACGGCCAGGTCCAGTTTCCCGTCCTGGTTATAGTCGCCGGGTGCAATCAGATCCGGGAGGGCAAAGTCACCGGAAAGATGGCTCGCAAGCGCAGAGCCCGCGAAAATAGTCGTTATAGTGAAGCCAGCCAGCAATGAGCGAACGCGAAGGTGGGGTTTCATGATGGGTAAATCGTTAGGGCTGAATCTCGATCTGTCCGATTTCGAGATGCGGAACGGGCCCCATCCCGACGTCGATGGAGGCGTCCTGATTCGGAGTACCAACGACAACTGTTGACAGACCGTGGTGAACAAAATCGGCCGCAGTCACGGCCGAGCCAAACAATGCCCCCCGCTGCGGCACCGCGCTGTTGATGGTCTCGGCAACGCGACCGCTCTGACCATCGAAGACCGTGATCGCGCCGGCCTGATGCAGATCATTTACATTTTGTCCCGGGGCGCCCACCACGATATCCGCACGGCGGTCGCCAGTGAGGTCGTTCGCAACGC
Organism: uncultured Verrucomicrobiae bacterium; assembly: GCA_963720895.1. Lineage (GTDB taxonomy): Bacteria > Verrucomicrobiota > Verrucomicrobiia > Chthoniobacterales > UBA10450 > Palsa-1392. Next base: position 23,673 of record CAVRGZ010000004.1, on the reverse strand, counting down.
AAAGCGCCGCACCGAACTGGGCAAATTGTTGCCGCGGTCTTGGCAAAAGGGTGCGTTGCAGGCTGCCATCGCTCCCGTTGAAGATATAGACCGCGCCGCGCACTTCCTCTTGTAATGGAGCGCTGATTATGAAGTCGGGTACGCGGTCGCGATTGAAATCCGTCCCGCCTGCCACCGCAGTGCCGAAGGAATGAAGAAACTCGACAAAGGGACCGACGAGGTTAAAGAGGAGAACTCCAGTCTTACCGCTAAAGACGTAAGCGTGACCTTCACCAGGCGCGCCGATGAGTATATCGCTGACACCGTCCCTGTCGATGTCGCCTGCATTTGCGACCGCGGAGCCAAACTCGGCCCCTACCGTCGGCGCCGGAGGATTCAACGTCCGAATAAGCTGGCCATTCTTGCCGCTGAAAACATAAGCCAGACCTACCTCCACGAGATTCTCGTCGCCTCCAATATCCTTGCCCGGCACTCCCACGAGGAGGTCAGGCACGCCGTCGGCGTCTACGTCCCCCAGGCCAACCATGGCCGCGCCTAGTCTCGCACCTTCCTGGGCCGTTGGATCGGTGAGGGTATACATTAGCGCCCCATCCTTGCCGCTGAAGACAAAAGCCTCACCTGCGTTAGGGAAATCTCTCTTCCCTCCTAAATTGACAGCATGACGCGGCACGCCCACAAGAAGCTCGCCCACGCCATCGCCATTTAGATCCCCAACCGACGCCATGGATGCGCCCATTTGTCCACCGAAATGCTTTGGTTGAACCTGCTCAAATTGCGGATCGGTCAGCTCATTGAGAATCGACAGATTGACTCCATCGAGAAGGAAGATTTTTCCAACATTCTGCGGTTTGCCGTAGGACGTGTCCGTTGAAACGAAATCGCCATCCTGAAAAGGAGCGGCAACAGCCAGGTCGGGAATACCATCGCCGTTCAAGTCACCCATCGTTACGATCGTTTGACCGAAGCGGGTTGTCGAAGGCTCGGGCAGGGGATCGAGAAGCGTGCCCGCGCTGGCGCTTACCGCGAGCATGGCAGTGAATACCAGCGAAAGAAGCGCTGCGTTCGGGGCGCGTCGACTCGATGAAACCAGCGCGGGAGTGCAAAATATCATCACCAACCCGTTAGAACGAGTTAACCGATTTTTGGCAAGAAAAATATACTTCAGCGACACTAATAAAACCTAAGACGAAAGGTAATCCCAGCCGCACGAGACGGTGACGTCCTCGTGCGATTGTCAGGCTAGGTCGTCCGGCCGATGCCGCAGGCATGCTTTCATAATGGGCGTGGTGCGGACTTGGAGGAGGGAATGTAGGGCGGCCATGTTGGCCGCCGCCGCGAGAATCTTCAATCAGGAAAGCAGGAACTCAGGAAAGGGATAAATTCTGAAGGAAGGCGTCTTAACCGCGCGCGAAACCATTTCGGAGTCCAGCGCTTATGGAACCGCTTGTTAAAATCGCTTCCGCGCTAATGCACCGATTGCTGCCGTCGCTGAAGGACTCGTCTCTATCCCATCCTCGCGTCTCATGTTCCCGAAGTGCAACTTGGGACGAGAGGAACGACAGGAATGCAGGAAGACCTGGGTGGCAATCCAATGCCGCTAGAGCGGCCTCACCGGTCCAAGGTGAAGCTGATCGGGACGTATGCAGTTGTGTAGACGTCGGGGAGGCAACGCCAGCGCAGGAGTGTCCGCACGGCTTCCTCATCGAGTACCGCATAGCCGGTGGACTTTAGCGCGACAACCTTTTCCATTCCGCCGTCGGGCCGGAAGCGCATCACAAACAAGCCGCCGCCGACCCACCGTTTCTGGCGCGCTTCCAACGGGTAGGTAGGCGCTGGGTGAACTGGAATGTTCTTTATCGCCCCAGCGCCGTCCGGATCGATCGTGACGGGATGATGCCTGCTTGAAAACGTCATCGTCAGACGTGCGCGGGTTTGCACATGGGGCGCTGAGCGCCACTGCCACAGGGCGATCCGGGCCGTGTCGTCCAATAACTGCTGCCCCGTGGTCAGCATCAGTCACGACATTCTTCACGGTACCGTCCGGTCGAAACTGCAATTCAAACACCCCGAGACCGCCCCACTTCTCCTTCATTGCTGCGAGCGGATAATTCGGGACCGGCGCGGAGATCAGACCGTTCACAAGGCTGGCATCGACATAAATCCGCGGTCGATTTTCCGATTTCGCCGGCGCGCCTTGGCCCATGACAGTAAACGCCAGGATGAGCGCCAAGACTCCCAGTTGCAGATTCGCCTCAGCGCTAAACCTGGAAAACACGGCTTTCGTCGCTACAAAAGCCTTAAGGCTGCTTTTCGAATTCAGTTGTCTGTTTTGCAGGAAACTGATGAAGCGGCACCCAGCTAAATTGTCAACATCCGGATACGATCTTAAGACTCTTTAGCCTTTCTACCCCCGTCACCCACATATCGCTGCAATCCATGCGACGCTTTCCGCCTGCGTCGGGATTTCAAAACTGGCAGCTGAATCGAAGCAAAGCAGACACAGCCGAAGGTAAGGCTGAACGGAGGAGCGGGCACGGGGCATGAAACGCGCATTTCTATAGATCAGAAGTGCACAGGGGAAGAAAAATTGACCGCAGACCTGTTAGGGAAATTTTCCGCTATTCTCAGTTTCTGAATCCTCCTCGTCCTCGAAAAGAGACGGAAAATCGAGGACGAGAACGAGCGCAAGTTTGCCAACCGACAATGAGGCCTTCCCAGCATTGTGCCTTAGCCGCCGAATTCCTGGCTAATTTCTTCGTTCAGTCGCGCGACTTCACTGAGTCGGTTGCGGACGGGCGAGGGGACCTGGCGCTGCGCAATGGCGTGGATGACTTCTTCGGTCGGGATGTTTCCCACCATTTCGTCCTGCGCGAAAGGACAGCCGCCAAGACCGCCGAACGCCGCGTCGAAACGGCGGCAGCCGGCGTCATACGCGGCCAGAACTTTGGCCGAGGCCTCTGCCCGGGTGCTGTGCAGATGAACTCCGATCTCCTGGCCGCCCGCTCCGTCGATCACTGCGGTCACGACCTTTCGGATCAAATCCGCGTCGGCGACGCCAACCGTATCCGCCAGAGAAATCGAGGCGATCTCGAGCGCGGCGATCCCTCGCACCGCTTCGACGAGGCGTTCGATCCTCCAAAGGTCCTGATACGGATTTCCGAATGCCATCGAAATGTAAACGACCATCTTGAGACCGCTGACCTCGGCCTGCTCGCGAATCCTGGTCAGGGTCGCGAGGTTTTCTTCCAGCGATTGGTTTTGATTTCGGCGCAAAAATGTTTCCGAAATCGAGCAGGGGAAACCGAGGGTCGTGACCGCCCCAGTCGCGATCGCGCGCTCCGCGCCTTTTTCGTTGACCACGATGCCGATGATCTCGACCTCGGAAGGCGGAGCGAGCTGAGCGAGGACCGCTTCGCTATCCGCCATCTGGGGCACGGCCTTGGGCGACACGAAGCTGACGGCGTCCAGGTGGCGGAACCCGGCCGTGATCAGTGCGCGAAGGTAGCCCACTTTCAGCTCCGTCGGGATCTGCTTCGGCAACCCCTGCCAGGCGTCCCGCGGGCATTCGATTAATTTCAAAGTTTCGTCTTTCATTCAGCACCGCCTTTAGTCCTTGTCATCTGAAGGGTAGCGAAGATCGTCTCCTCTTCACCACCGAGATCACTCCTTATGCCTAACGTCCTTGTTGAAAAGAAAGATCGCGCAACTGTCGTCACCCTCAACCGGCCAGAGCGGCGCAATGCTCTCACGATTGAATTGCTGAGTGAATTAACCGCGGCAATGGAGGCTGCCGAGGCGGATTCCGGCCAGCGCATCCTCGTTCTCCGCGGAGCGGGCAAAGCCTTCTGCGCAGGTCTCGATCTGCAGGAAACAACCGTCACCGAAAAGGCGCATCGCTCCGCCGAGATGGTCGCGAAAACCTTGCTCGCGATCAGCCAGACGCGGCTCATCACGATCGCACAAATTCATGGGGCAGCGGTGGCCGGTGGGGCTGGGCTGATGTCGGCCTGTGATTTCGTCGTCGCGGCGGAACGGACGAAGATCGGCTACCCGGAAACAAAACGCGGCCTTGTCGCCGGCCTTGTCATGACCTTCCTCCGGCGGCAACTGCGCGAGCGAGATATTCGTGAACTCCTTTTCACGGGTGACCTGATCAGCGCCGAACGCGCCCGTGAAATCGGACTCGTTAATCGCGTCGTGCCATCTGACGAACTGGAAAATGAGACGCAGAAAATCATCGACCGCGGTCCTGCAAAACGCGCCGACGGCACTCGCGAGCACGAAACGATTGATCGAGAAACTCTGGTCGTCGTCCGTGAAAGAAGATGTGGAAACTGCGCTGCGCCATCACATGGAAGCGCGCGAGTCCGCCGAAGCTAAAGAAGGAATCGCAGCCTTCCTCGAAAAACGGCCACCAAACTGGACATGAAACGCTTCTTCTCTCCTGCTCCTCGCTCCCAATCCTGCTCCCGTCTTCATCGCGCGAGCGCAACCGCCGTCGCCGACACCATCTTCCTCAACGGCAACATCTACACCGTAAGCGACACTACCCCGCAGGCGGAAGCGATTGGGATTAAAAGGTGAACGCATCGTTTTCGTCGGTTCGAACGCGGAGGCAACCAAATATTCCGGCCCCGGCACACGCACGCTCGATCTCAAGGGAAAAACGGTGCTCCCGGGATTGACCGACTCGCACTACCACATTTTCGAGGTCGGACACCGGGCAGCGCAGCCGAGTTTTGATGAAACGACCTCACGCGACGCGGTCCTGGCCAGGGTGAAACAAGAGGCAGAGAAGAGCGCCCCTGGAAAATGGATCACCGGACGCGGCTGGATCGAGACTTTCTGGAAACCGTCCGGCTTTCTCAACTCGCGAAGAACTCGACCAGGTTGCCCCGGTCAACCCGGTTTTCCTTGAGCGCGCCGATGGCCACGGCGCAGTCGCAAACAGCAAGGCGCTGCAACTCGCCGGGATCGACGGGCAAACGCCGGCTCCGTTTCGGCGGCGAAATTCTCCACGACAAAAAAACGGGCAAACCCATCGGCATGCTGCTCGACAACGCGATGGATTTGGTCGCGCGGAAAATCCCATCGCCGAGCTCGGAGGAAAAAGGACGGCGAGTTTCTTCTCGGAGTGCAACGGACGATCAACCTCGGCTGGTGCGAGATCCAGAATGCCGGGAGCGATCTCACCGAGCTCGCGCTCATGCGGAAGCTTTATGGTGAAGGCAAAGTAAAGGTCCGCATCTATAACGCGGTCTATGGCCCAGGCGAACCGGCCAGCAGAATCCTCAAGGACGGTCCGATTCTCAACGCAGTCCGACGATCATTTCACGACCCGCACGATCAAGGTCATCTTCGACGGCTCGCTCGGCTCGCGCAGTGCCGCGCTCCTCGAACCTTATGCCGATGCCGAGACCTCTGGTTTTCTTATCCAAAAGGAATCCGATTTGCGCCCGATGTTTCGTGACGCATTGCGCCGCGGCATCCAGGTCGAGACGCACGCCATTGGCGATCGCGCCAACCGGACCATTCTCGATCTTTACGAAGAAGCGTTCAAAGCAGTTCCGCCTAACGATACGAAAAATTAAGGAACCACGCTGGCGAGTCGAGCACGCGCAGATTTTGAGTCCCTCCGACATTCCGCGTTTCGCCAAGCTCGGAGTGATTCGCATCGATGCAGCCATCGCACGCGATCAGCGATTTGTTTTTTGCTCCGGCCCGTCTCGGAGAGAAGCGGCTGGCCGGCGCCTATGCCTGGCAAAGTCTGCTCAAGACCGGCGCAATCATTGCCGCAGGTTCCGACGCCGCCGGTCGAGCGCGGCGAACCGATGATTGAATTTTACGCCGCAGTCGCGCGGAAAAGTCGGAATGGCTTTCGCGGCCCCGGCTGGCATCCGGAACAGGCTGTGACCCGCGAACAGGCTCTCAAGATGCTGACGCTCTGGCCGGCCTTTGCCGCCTTTGAGGAGAAGGATAAAGGTTCAATCGAAGCGGGCAAACTGGCCGACCTGACAATTCTCTCGGATGACATTATGAAAATTCCCGAGCCCGAGATTCTTGCGGACCCGCTGTCTCATGACCGTTGTGGGCGGAGAAATTGTTTTCGACCCGGGCGAGTTCGGAGCGCTCTAGATGGATCGCTGATTCCAGTTCCTTCGCCCCCAGCGGGCCTTTCGCTGGCCGCCTGCTGAGAGACCGGAAAAGAGCGTCCCCAGATTGGCCAGTTTCCCAAACGAAGCATATCCGAAAGTTCCCGGAAAACCGGTGTCCATCTGTGAAATCTGTGGACTTTTGCAACGTCTTCGGTAGAATAACGGCGGATGGGCAGCTTCTTTCGCGAACTAAAAGACCGGCGAGTTTACCGGGTCGCGTTGGCCTACGGCGTCGTCGCGTCTGGCTCTGGTCCAGATTGGCGGCACGATCCTGCCGATTTTTGCTGCGCCACCGTGGGTCCAGCAGGTCTTTGTCGCCTTGGTGGCGGGCGGCTTTCCTATCGCCCTCGTCCTGGCCTGGGCCTTCGATATCACCAGTTCCGGCATTCAACGGACGCCGAACATCAGCGGACTGCTCGTCTCGCATCCACGCCAAGTCTGGACGCTCGCCGGAGTAGGGACGGCGATCGCGGCTCTCGCCCTTGGCGCCTATTGGTTCTGGCATCCATGGCGAAATCCCAGCCTGACCAACCATTCCGTTCCGGACAAAAGCATCGCAGTCCTGCCTTTTGAGAACCTGAGCACCGATAAGGAAAACGCATTTTTACCGACGGCGTTCAGGATCAAATCCTGACCGACCTGGCCAAGGTGGCCGACCTGAAAGTGATTGGGCACACCAGCGTGCAGCAATACAAGAACGATCCCGAACACGATCGGGCAAAAATCAGTGAGCAACTGGGAGTTGCTTACCTTCTCGAAGGATCCGTCCAAAGATCAGAGCATCGCCTGCGGATTATCGCGCACCTGATCGACGCGCGAAGCAATGCGCAGCTATGGGCGGAGACATACGACCGGGAATTGGCCGATGTTTTCACGATCCAGAGCGAAATCGCACAGGAGATTGTCCGCCAGTTGCAGGCGACGATCTCGCCCCAGGAAAAGGCCCTGATCGAAGAGCGCCCGACCAAAGACCTCGCGGCCTACGACCTTTATTGCAGGCGAAAGAGCTGGTGGACAGCTATACGAACGCTCCGGATCCAAAGGCCTCGTTCTTAAAGGCGATCCGGCTGCTCGACGAGGCGACGGTGCGCGATCCAGGCTTTGTGCTCGCCTACTGTTACGCCGCCCGAGCCCAGGCTCTGCTCTATTTTCTCGACCTCGATCCGACCCCGGCGCGCGCGGTTCGCGCCCAGGTGGCGGCCGAGACGGCGCTGCGCCTCGCCCCCGATTCGGCCGAAGCGCATCTTACCATGGCTGATTATTATTTTCGTTGTCAGCGCGACTACCATCGGGCCGAAAAGGAGCTCGCGCTGGCCCGGCCGGCGATGCCGAACAGCGTTCCTTTCCTTACTCTCTCGGGATACCTGCACCGGCGCGAAGGAAAATGGGAGGAAGGAAAACGCGATTTTATCCGCGCCGTTGATCTCGATCCGCGAAACATCAACGCCAGCAATCTCCTGGCCGATACCTACGTTCTCCTGCGACAGTTCCGCGAGGCGATTGCCGTCGCCGACCGAAGCATCGCCTCCGGCCTCGACCTTCCGATCACGCATCTGCGGCGTGAATTCATCCGTTTCGCGGCGACCGGCGATCCCGAAATACTGGAACGCGCCCTGGCCCAGGCGCCGCCGGATATCGATGTCGGCGGCGGAGAAACGCCAGTCCGAATCCTCCTCGCGCTGGTCCGACAGGACAATGCGGCAGCGGCCCGGACGCTGGAGGCGTCGCCCCGCGATACCTTTCAGGAGGTCGACTTCAGCTTCTATTACCCACGTCGCCTGGTACGAGGCGATCATCGCGCGCGCCGCCGGCAATAAAGAGAAAGCTCGGGCCGCTTTTGCTGCGACCCGCAAAATTCTGGAACAGCGCCTAACGATCAAGCCCGACGACGCCCGCACCATCGCGGTGCTCGCGCAGGTCGACGCGGGCCTCGGGCAAAAGGAAGCGGCGATCGCGGAAGGTCGCCGCGCGGTCAATCTGATGCCGTTAAGCCGCGACGCCTACGATGGCATGTTCGTTCTCCAAGGACTCGCACAGGTTTACACCTGGACCGGAGAAAAGGAAAAGGCGCTTGAGTTGGTGCGCCAGCTGATGAGCATCCCGGGCTATCTGACCTATGGATATCTCAAGGTCGATCCGAGCTGGAATCCGCTGCGTGACGACCCGCGCTTCGAGCAATTTGTCGCCTCACTCGCCCCGCAGAAACCGCGTTAACCGGTTCGCTGACCCGGTCGCATGTCGACTGCCAGCCAAGCGTCACGCCACAGAAACGGCGTTCCTCCTGTAGCTGGGGTCGCCGACCCCGGCCGCGTCGATTGGAAGCCGAGCAGTGCACCTCCGGGGACGGCGTCCCCGGCTACAGGAGGGCAACTGCGTTGCGTCGGGCAAATCAAGCGACGCGAAGCGAACGCCGACCCCAAGCAAGCGCACACTCTTTCCGGTGCGGGCAAATGCTTCGGCCAGAAGCGAGCGATAATCGCCTAACGAAGGCGCCAGCCCAGCCCTCTCTACAGTCGTTCGAGTGAAGTCGGCGAACTTCAGTTTGACGAAAATTTTCGTCACCGTTCGAGTCGTCTCCTTCTGCGCAAGTTCCGCCATCAACTCCGCGAATAGTTCCTCGAGCTTTTCCTCGCAGGCGGCGAGCGTCTGGAGATCGATGGAAAATGTTTCCTCATTACTGAGCGATTTGCGTTCGCGATGCGGCTCTACCGGCCGGTCGTCGATCCCACGGCAGAGATCGTAAAGTTCAGTCGCCAAATTTGCCGAAGATATTCGAGTAATTGGACGCGGCTAAAACGCTGCAACTCGCCACAGGTCGTAATTCCCCGCTGTTGCAACTTTTGCTCGGTGACGGCCCCGATGCCCCAGATTTTGCGCACTGGCAGCGTCGCCATGAACTCCTGCACCTCTTCCGGCGCGACCTCGTATTGTCCGTTAGGCTTGTTCAATTCGCTTGCGATCTTGGCCACGAGTTTATTTGGAGCAATCCCGGCCGAGGCGGTTAACTTCGTCTTTCGAAAAATGAGATTACGAATCACTTCGGCGAGCGCTCCCGGTGCGCCCGGATGCGCGCTGACATCGAGGTATGCTTCATCGAGCGAAAGCGGCTCGACCAGCGGTGTAAAGCGATGGAGGATTCCGCGGATCACGGCCGACTCCCGCCGGTAGACGTCGAAGCGTGTTGGCAGCACGATTAATTTAGGACAACGCTGCAACGCCATGAAAGTCGGCATGGCGGAGCGGACACCGAATTTTCTCGCTTCATAATTACAGGTTGTGAGCACGCCGCGGCGATCCCGCGCGCCGCCGACGCCGACAGGTTTCCCGCGCAGCTCTGGCCGATCGCGCACTTCGATCGCAGCGTAAAAACAATCCATGTCGAGATGGATGATGGCGCGCGTTTGGGCCGGCTCGTTCACCTCCCAGGCAACGCAAGGCCGCTTTTGCGCAAGCGATGACGACCCCCACTGAGTGGAGCACGATTGTAAGGAATGAATGACGCGATGGCCAGACGATCAAATCGACATTTACCTGAAGGATCATTACGGCCGGCCGGATCGGTGTTTTGGAGCTGAGCATTCGATCGAGGACACGCGGCACGCCGTTGGCCGCGTTTTTCGCATGGTTGCAGGGCGATATCAAAACGGGCATGAGCAACTGCGCAGTCTGATGAGCACACTCGGCCTTTCAGATCGTGATATCGCAATGCGGCTGCGTGGATCAAGCGGCTCGAATCGGCGCGCCTTGTCCTTCACAAAAAAGTGAGATTGATCACGGCAATTTTTCTGGCAACGATCATGATGGCGAACGCGGAACAAATCCGCGCAACCGATAGAGGCAAGACACTTCGTTATGCGGTCATCGGCGATTCCTATTCAATCGGCGAGGGAGCGACCGAGATCCAATCGTGGCCTGCGCTCCTGACGCGTGACCTAACGAGGCGGGTTCGACCGGTGGAGCTTGTGTCGAATCCCGCGCGAACCGGTTGGACGACACAGGATGCCATTGAACGCGAGTTACCCGCCTTCCGCGCCGCCAAGCCCGATTTTGCGACCCTTATGATCGGTGTGAACGATTGGGTGCAGGCGGTGGACGGAGCGACTTTCCGAAGGCGGTTTGGGCATTTACTCGATGAAATGTTAAAAGTCCTGCCTAACGACAAGCATCTGCTTGTGATTAATATTCCCGACTTTTCCGTCACTCCCAACGGTCCTAAATATGCCCATGGCCGTGATATCCGGGCCGGCCTGGCAAATTTCAATCGCATCATTGCGGACGAAGCGCAGAAGCGTCGTGTCCGCGTGGTCGATATCTTCCCCCTCAGCCAAAAGATGGATCGCGATCCGGAATTGACCGCCGCCGACGGTCTGCATCCCTCTGCGAAAACCTACGCATGTTGGGAAGAACTGATTTTCCCCGCAGCCCGTGAGCTGTTGGAGAATTAGACTCGAGCGCCCGAATGAAGTCAGGAAACCGCAGCCGCCGCGGGAATCGCAAAACCCTCGATCAATTCCTTGATCTCGTGGACGAAATTGGCCGCCCCGGCGCCGTTCACTACGCGGTGATCGAAGGTAAGTGAAAGTGTAATCATCTCCACGCTCTGCGCTTTCTTCCCGTTAGGCGAAAGTTCATAGTGCGCGGAGCCGATGAAAAGCGTCCCGACGGAGGGCGGAACCACAATCGGCGCCGCCGCCCGGACGCCGAACGCGCCCAGACTACTGATGACAATCGGCGCGTTCATGGCATCGACCCGCCCGCCGCGTGTCGCCTCAACGGTCTCGTTGTAACGCCTGACGAAGTCCGGCCAGGGAAGATTGTTCGCTTCGTGATCACGGCCGTCGCCAGTCGATCGTCTTCCATCGCAACCGCCACACCGAGATCGAAATTTTCACTTTCGATAATCCGATCATCATCCAGCATCAGGCTGCGGAAAGGCGCGTGTTTTTCCATCGCCCGGACCACCGCCCACGCGACCATGACCGAGGGTGAAGGTGCATTCTTTCCCTCGCTTTTCTTCGCCGTTTCGCGCGCCTTCGGATGGCGTCCCAGCGGGCATCTATTTGCAGATTGGCCGGGACGACGCGGCCAAGTCTGCGCGTAATCGTCGCCGAAAGCGCGGGCTCGCGAGAAGTCGTTGTTTTGGTTTCGACGACTGGAGTCGCGCCGGTGGATTCTTCGTCCGCTGAGACTTCCGCTGCGGTCTCCATCTGATCCGCGAGATCGGCGACTTCGCCTTGCGTAAGGATGGTGCCGAGTTCCTGGCCGATCTCGACCGTCGCATCGACCTCCGTTTTCCATTCACCCATCGTGCCCGCAAACGACGATTCGATCGGATAAACCGCTTTGTCAGTTTCGACTTCGCAGAGTGCGTCATCGAGCTCAATCCGATCGCCGGGTTTTTTCAAGAGAGCGACCACTTTGGCCGAACGAATGCCTTCGCCCATGATCGGGACGACGATTTTTTGCCTCCCGCCGTTGTCGGCACTGCCATCTTGGCTCGCCGGGTTTCGGCGTCGCAGCAGGCTCCGGCTGGAAGAGCTGGTTTGCTCCGCTGCGGTCGGCCTGGCCGCCTCTCCCCGCTGCCGCTCCACCGAAATCGAACTTTCGATCGCCCTAACGATTCGATCCACGTCAGGCAGCGCTGCGTATTCGTAGATCGGGTTGTAGCCGATCATGACGTTGCCTTTGCTGACCAAAATCGGCGGGCTGATCATCGCCTCCCAGAGTTCGGCCTGGCCGGTGACGTGTGAAATGATCATCTGTCCAACGCTGCAATTCTCCGTGTCTTCCTGGACGACGATGAGCCGGCCGGTTTTGCGCACCGATTCCTCGATCGTCTCGCGGTCCCAGGGAGCAATCGAGCGGAGATCGATCAGCTCGACGCTCGCTCTGTCGCCGAGTTTGCCGAGCGCTTCGATCGATTTTTCCATCGTGTTGCCCCAGGCAACGACCGTTACATCGGAGCCCCGACGATGGATGCGCTGCTTTGCCTAACGACACCGCGCGAACTGGTCTGGCCGACTCGTGTTCCGCCCAAAGCAGATGTTTCGGGATAAGAACAAAAGTTGGATCTTCGCAATGCATTGCGGTCCAAAGAAGCCCAGCCGCGTCCTCCGGGTTACTCGGGATCGCGACATTGATCCCGGGATAATGGGCGAGGGAAGCCTCGTTGGCCTGGCTATGCCAGAGGCTGCCGCCTGGAAGATAAGCGCCATAGGGGGCATAGATGACGAGCGGACAGGTCCAGGTGCCAAAAGAGCGCCAGCGCAGGTTGCAGAGATTCGTCACGACCTGGTTCCAAGCCGGTCCAATGAAGTCGATGAACTGCAATTCGAAGACCGGCCGTTTGCCGTACGATGCGAGCCCACAGGCGACGCCCATGATTGTCGATTCAGCGAGGGGCGAATTGAAAACCTGCTTTGGGAATTCGGTCGAAAGATTCTGCGTGAGACGGAAAACGCCGCCCTTCGGATCTTCCACGTCCTCGCCAAAGATGATGCGTCGCGAGTCTTTCGCCAGGCCGGCACGCAACGTCTCGTTCACGACATCACCGATCCGGTATTTGCCGGCGGGAAGCACTTCGTCGTCGAGCTTGTGGCAGCTTGCCAGTCACTTCCAGTTCCAGTTCATCGGCTGCCGGATCCCGGTCGCGTTCCGCCTCGCTGAATTCCTGCCGGATGCGCTCCTTGATTTCCTGTTCGAGCCTGGCGTAATCCTCCTCCGTGATCACCCCATCGGCGATCAGGGCGTCTTTCCATTTCGTCAGAGGATCGCCCTCCGCTCAGGTTCGCGATCTCTTCTTCGCTTCGATAAAGTTTGTGATCGTCCGAGCTGGTATGGCTCGAGAGTCGCTCCATTTTCACCCAGAAAAAGACTGGCCCTTTGCCGGAGCGGAGATGCGCGATCGCTTCCTGACCGGCTTCGTAGACCGCGGCCACGTCGCTCCCGTCGAGCTCGCGCCAGTCGTTAGGCTGAAGGACGTCGATCGCGAGCGGATTGATCTGCCGGGTGGGACTGCTGATCCCGTAGCCGTTGTCCTCGACGATGAAGAGGACCGGAAGCTGGCGCTCTTTTGCGAAGGAAATCGCTTCGTAAAAATCGCCCTGTCGTGTCGCCGCATCGCCGACCGTCGCGATGACGAAGTCTGGTTTTCCATCGAGCTTGATGCCCCAGGCGATACCGCAGGCGGGGAGGAGTTGCGCGCCGGTCGGCGTGGGGACGCTCCAAATGTGCTTCGTTGCGTAGCTGTAGTGCGAAGGCATTTGCCGGCCGTGGCTTTGTCCTTTGCGCTTCGCGAAATAATCGAGCGCCAGCTCGCGCGAGGTTACACCGCGCCCGACCACCAAAGCGCGGTCGCGATAATACCCGCAGATGTAATCGCCTGGCTCGGTCGCAAACGAAATTGCCGCCAGCGCCTCGTGTCCCATGCCCGAAACGTGAAAATGGCCCTTGCCCTGGCGATTGAGATTCTGCTCCCGCAGATCGCCATGCCGGCTTTCGAGAATAATGGTGAGGAGACGAAGTTTGTCTTTTTTGCTCAGAGCCATCGGAAATTGAGAGTCGTTGAGAAGTTGAGAGTTGTTGAAAGAGTTGAGAGACGGGAAAAGAATCCGCAACCATCCGGACTCTCAACTCTCACCACTAAACTCTCAACTGTCGGCCATCGGCGCGATAACGGTATCCGCCGGCTTCCGGAATTTCGCCGGATCCGGCGGCTGCGTCAGGAAATGCACGTTGCTGAATTCAAGCCGGCCGAGCGGATCGCCTTCGATGTCGCCGCCCGTCCACTTGTAGAAGGGCGCGGTTTTCGGCACGAGCAATCCATCCACCGTCTGCCAATCCTCGAAGACGATCGCATGCGGCACGAGCTCCGAGACCGGCCGGCCTTTGCGCATCGACGGATAGGTGACGACGTAATAGACCAATTTCAGATGCGCCGTCGCCGGATCGATATAAGCGCCATAATAATCATCCGGCGTATCGCCCGCGCCCTTCGTGAACGTGATCCTGATCACATCGTATTCCTTTCCCTGAAACATTTTACTGCCGAGCGACTCCTGTTTCGCGCCCGGATCGGCGAAGACGAACGGCATCCCGAAAAAATAAAATGGCGTCCCCATGTAAAAACGCGGCGGGGTTCCACCGAGCGCGGCGAGCCCCGGCTTGATCCAGACCTCGTCGCCGCTTCTTCCAAGGGTGTATTTATCGCTCGTGATCAATCCGGAGCGGGTTTGCAGATCGAAAAGTTGATGATCCGTGCGGTTCTCCCTGGTCGACTTCCAGGTCAGATCGTACTCGACGCCGGCGAAGGCGCGCCATTTCGCCAGACCGCCGTGGGCATCGAGACAACGGTCGAGTTGCGCAAGAGCCGGTGTCGCGAGGACAAGGAGAAAGACGACGAGAAGCGAACGGAAACGATGCTGCTGCATACCTGGTGCATAAAGACATTTGAAGGAGATTCAAGCCCGCCCTGGTGTTTCCAGATGGTGACTGGCTAGAAGAATGGAACCGCGGATTACGCGAATGACGCGGGTAAGGGGCAAGCCAGGCAGGGAAAGGATCTGATCCGGTAAATCCGCGTCATCCGCGGTCAAACCAAAGCGATCAGCGTCTCAGTTGCGGTGAGTCTGCAGAAGAATTGAACCGCGGATGACACGGATAAAAGATAGCCAACCAGTTGGGAAAAATCTGATCCGGTAAATTCGGATCATCCGCGGTCTAGATTGAAATTATCGCGCCCAAGTCCGCTTTACGGTTGCCGTCCCCGCGGGAATCTGCCAAAAAGCACTTTTGTGAATTCCAAGTCCCACCGAACGCCTTCGGAACGTTTTGATCGGACCAAATAACCCGCAGAGGCGCCGTATGACCTAGTTTTCATATGTCTAGAAGCGTTCGACCGCACCCTTCTGCCCCGTCTGCTCGCCGTGGCTTAACTTGTTCTCGTAGACTCCTGCGCATTGGCGCGATGTTCCTGACCGTCATCGAGCTTCAAGCGTCTTCGTTTGCCGATTCGCCGAAGCCGATGACAGCGGAAGAAGTTGAGGCGAAGGGGTTGCTCCTTTTGCTGCCCGGCCCAGCTACCCTTACGAGGCCCGCAGGCAGCATCTTTCTGGCACTGGTATCTTCGAGTTGAAGTTCGATTATGAGACAGGACATCTTCGCGAAATCCATGTTGTTAAAAGCACTGGTCACGATGCGCTTGACGGGCATGCAATTGGAGCTCTGAAGCTCTGGAAAGCCAAACCTCGTTCGATTCATACCCTTCAAATCCCAATAACCTTTACAGACAAGCCTCGTTAGTGAGTCGCAGCTTACTGCCAGCGTATGCTATCTGGCGGTTGCACTTTTCCTCTCGATCTCTGCAGGTGAGCCGCTTGATGTGGTGGAGAATTTTGGAATGCGTCAGCTATATTCGCCGGGCACTGTCGTCAGCAGTGCTAGCGAGTTTGATCGTTAGGCCGATGTCCGAAACAAAAATATTGCTTATCCCAATCATGTTTGCCGCCTGCGCCGGCATCGTTCTGGCGGATGCGAAGCCTGATCTTACGGGTTCCTACGTTCATAAAAGCGGCTCCGATCGGGAAGCAATTTCCATTTCCGTCACGGTCGAAGCGAAAGCGGACGGTAAGTTTATGTTTTCTTTGATGGCCGCTCACCCGGATGCTCATGGCGCGGCGCCCGACGGAGAGGGCGAGGGAAGCATCGATCGCGACGGGGTCTTTCATTTCACTTTCGAGGATAGCTTTTCCAATAAAGGCACCGGCACATTTCGGCGAACCAGGAAGGGCTACCTGCTTTCCATCCGGATTGACCAGGTTAAAGAGCCTCGCTGCCTTGAGTTTTACGGGGAGCATGTTTTTCAGCGCGACCCACGGAAGAAACCGTGGCGCCTGACTAGGAATACGCCTCGGGGATTCTGATTTGAAAGTGATTGCGAAAGGCCGCGCACAGTGGCGGCCTCCGGGGAGCGCGGGCGCCTCGCCCGCAGTGTCACGCGCCTCGCGGGACGCGCGCTGTGCACGCAGAGCTTTGGCGAGGCGTCCGCTCTCCTCAGACCAGTGCTGTCGCGCCCGCGTTTGTTCTTCCGAGGTCGGAGTTGACGTGTGTGCGTGACGGGCTCACATCGTAGGCGTGTCGACCGACGAACCGCCTTGCGGCGCGCTGCCCCTCCGGCTCGGCTTTCTTCGCCGGCTCAGGTGGTGGGTTTGGTTTACCGAAGTCATCCACCCGAGCGATCTCCAAGTCACGCTCGGTTGGGCAGGGGTGATTGGGTTCGGCGGCGCGCTGACTTCGATCGGTTTTCGTTACCTGACCAGTGAGTTGCATAAGCTCATGACGGGTAACACGGCGTCCGGGTTGGTGGAAAGTTTCATCGAGCTCTCCTGGTGGCACCGTCTTGCGATCCCGGCGGTCGGCGGGTTGCTCGCGGGATTGGTGCTCTATTTCGGGACGCGCTGGCGCGGTGGTGTGACCACAGCCGATTACATGGAGGCTGTCGTCCTGGGCGACGGAAAGATTTCGACCCGGCGCAGTCTCGTAAAATGTCTCTCAGCGATGTTTACGATCGCTTCGGGCGGTTCGATCGGGCGCGAGGGTCCGCTTGTCCAGTTGTCCTCGCTCGTGGCTTCAATCGCGGGGCGTTTGCGGCATTGGTCGACCCCGCGGTTGCGCTTGCTCGTGGGTTGCGGTGCCGCGGCCGGAATCGCGTCGGCCTACAACGCTCCGATCGCGGGGGCGCTCTTCGTTGCCGAAATCGTGCTCGGCTCGGTCGCAATGGAAATTTTTGGGCCGCTCGTTTTCGCATCGGTCATTGCGACCCTGACCGTGCGCGGTTTCATGGGGAGCGATCCGATCTACACGATCCCGCATTTCCAGTTGAACTCGAATTGGGAGATCCTCCCATATATCTTGCTCGGGCTCTTTGCCGGGCTGGTCGCACCATGGTTTCTGCGCCTGCTCGATGCGAGCGAGCGTCTCGCCGGTCGAGTCCGGGCTCCGGTTTTTCTGAAAATGCTGCTGGGCGGATTAATCGTCGGAGCGCTCGCGGTGTTTCATCCGGAAGTGTGCGGGAACGGCTACAGCGCGGTCAATACGATCCTGGCTGGAAATTGGGCCTGGCAAATCGTGGCCGTGATTTTGCTCAGCAAAGTGCTGGCCACGGCTGCGACTTTTGGCTCAGGCGCGGTCGGCGGTGTCTTTACGCCGACCCTTTTTGTCGGAGCAAGTCTTGGATATTTGTTTGGCATCGCGGCGGATCACGTACCGTTTGGCCTAACGATCAACCCGAGCGCCTTTGCCCTCGTCGGGATGGGCGCGTTTCTCGCCGCGACGACGCACGCGCCGATCATGGCGATCATCATGATCTTCGAGTTGACGCTCGATTATCAAATCATTCTGCCGCTTATGTTGGCCTGCGTCGTCGGCTACTATGTTTCCGTCAGCTTCGAGAAACGTTCGATTTATAGCGAGGCCTTGCAGCGCAAAGGGGCCGGGGATTACCGGCATCAGCTTGCCGAGTTGCATGTCCGCGATCTGATGAAACCGGATCCGCTGACTGTTTCGCCCACGGCGCGTTTCGCGGAGATCGGGGAAAAATTTATCGCGAATCGATTCAACTATCTTTACGTGACCGAGGAAGGGCGTTTTGTCGGTGCGATTTCGTTGCATGACATCAAGAACTATCTCAATGCGCCGGAATTGGCAGAGCTGGTGATCGCGGGGGATATCTTGCGGGAAGATATTCCGATCGATTCATCCGGCCGCGTCATTGAACGAAGCTCTCGATCGTTTCGCGCGGCACCGGGGGAACGCCTGCCAGTGGTGACCGACCAGGGAACTGCATCGGCTGGTTGGAAGTCTGGCGAAAACCGACGTGATTCTGGCTCTCGCGGGAAGCAGACAGAAAGGATGAAGGGCAGAGAAACCGAAGTGTCACATCTCGTTCGAATTGGCCGTTCTCCTTTTACAACCCCTCTGCTTTCAAGGCCGATGCGAGTTGGGCGAGGGTAAGCTCGAGATTTGCAATCTTCGCGTTCTGCTCCTTCAAACGATGGTCTTGCTCCGCCAAAAGGCGGCGAGCCTTTAAGAACTCGTTCAACAACATGGCGTTGACAGCCTCGTAGCGAACGGTGCTGGGACGGCCCACTTCGTCACGCGCTACCAAGCTCTGGATCGACCTCGGCCACCTCTTCGGCAATCAGGCCAAATTGCGGAATGCCATTCGGATCAAGCTCGTGCTTGTAATGGAAGGTAACCGGTTCGAGCGCGAAGATTGCTTCGCTCGCTTTGTCCATCGGCTTGATCTGTTCTTTGAATCGCTTCGAAGAGGTCAGAGTGCCCAGGTGACCATCCGAATCGATCACTACCCCGACGCCGCCGGCGACGGTGGTCCCACTGATTCCGGCAATGAAGGTGTTTTTGTGCGCCTTGTTGCCGATGCGGATCTTGGCCGATTCGGCTGCGCTTCCGGCATTGCCGATGTCGATATTGTTCTTCCCGGTGGTAAGATTGATTCCGGCTGACTCGCCCAGTGCGATGTTACCATTGCCGGTGGTGTTGTTAACGAGCGCGAAATAGCCGACCGCAGTGTTGCTGCTACCAGTGGTGTTGCCGTTTAGTGCGACCGCCCCGAGACCGGTATTGAGAAAGCCAGCGGTATTCCTGAGAAGCGCGTTCAATCCCACGGCGGTATTATAGTTGCCGGTCGTGTTGCTCTGCAGCGCGGCGTAACCCGTGGCGGTGTTATTAGCACCCTGGGTGTTGGCGAAGAGGGCAAAGGAACCATTGGCCGTATTCGTTCCGCCAATGTGTTTTGCTGAAGCGCCTGAAAGCCGGAGCGGTATTGCCGAACCCGGCGGTGTTGGATTGGAGCGCACCAGAACCACTGGCCGTGTTGTTGCCGCCGGTGGTGTTGTTGGCGAGCGCGCTAACTCCGGTGGCGGTATTGTCATTCCCAGTGGTATTAAAAAGGAGTGCGCTTGTGCCGCTGGCAGTATTGTTGTTACCGGTCGTATTGCTAAAGAGCGCGGCGATTTCATGCCGAATACTCTCACCTCCAAGCATGATCTTACCTCTCAATTTTCATGCCAATACTCTCACCTCCAAGCATGATCTTACCTCTCAATTTTCATACCAATACTCTCACCTCCAAGCATGACCTCACCTCTCAATTTTCATGCTAATACTCTCACCTCTAAGCATGGTCTCACCTCTCAACTTTCATGCCAATACTCTCACCTCCAAGCATGATCTCACCTCTCAATTTTCATGCCAATACTCTCACCTCCAAGCATGACCTTACCTCTCAATTTTCATGCCAATACTCTCACCTCCAAGCATGGTCTCACCTCTCAATTTTCATGCCAATGCTCTCACCTCCAAGCATGGTCTCACCTCTCAATTTTCATGCCAATACTCTCACCTCCAAGTATGGTCTCACCTCTCAATTTTCATGCCAATGCTCTCACCTCCAAGCATGACCTCACCTCTCAATTTTATGCCAATACTCTCACTCCAAGTATGGTCTCACCCTCATGCTCTCACTGCTCAGCTCTCACCTCTCAATTTTGATGCTAATACTCTCACCTCCAAGTATGATCTCACCTCTCAATTTTCATGCCAATACTCTCACCTCCAAGCATGGTCTTACCCTTATGCTCTCACTGCTCAGCTCTCACCTCTCAATTTTCATGCCAATACTCTCACCTCTAAGCTACTGAGCTCTCACCTCTCAATTTTATGCCAATACTCTCACCTCCAAGTATGATCTCACCTCTCAATTTTCATGCCAATACTCTCACCTCCAAGCATGGTCTCACCTCTCAATTTTCATGCCAATACTCTCACCTCCAAGCATGATCTCACCTCTCAATTTTCATGCCAATACTCTCACCTCCAAGCATGATCTCACCTCTCAATTTTCATGCCAAATGCTCTCACCTCCAAGCATGACCTTACCTCTCAATTTTCATGCCAATACTCTCACCTCCAAGCATGGTCTCACCTCTCAATTTCACTGCCAATACTCTCACCTCCAAGCATGATCTCACCCTCATACTTCTGCCTTCGCCTCCAAGCATGTCCTCACCTCTCAATTTTATGCCAATACTCTCACCTCCAAGCATGGTCTCACCTCTCAATTTTCATGCCAATACTCTCACCTCCAAGTATGGTCTCACCCTCATACTCTACTGCTCAGCCCTTACCTCTCAATTTCCATGCCAAACTCTCACCTCCAAGCATGTCCTCACCTCTCAATTTTCATGCTAATACTCTGACCTCCAAGCATGGTCTCACCTTACACTCTCACTGCTTAGCTCTCACCTCCAAGCATAACCTCACCTCTCAATTTTCATGCCAAATGCTCTCACCTCTAAGCATGACCTCACCTCTCAATTTTCATGCTAATACTCTCACCTCTAAGTATGGTCTCGTCCTTACACTCTCACTGCTTAGCTCTCACCTCTCTACGCTTATACTAATACTAATTACTCTCTTAATGTTTAACCTCAATATATATCATTACTCAATCTCTATTAATTACTCTCTCTATGCTCAATCTCAGTATATCTTATTACGCTGCCTCCACCCATTACTCTCTCATTCCTCATCTTGATATATATCATTACCCTGCCTCCACCAATTACTCTCTCAATACTCAATCTCAATATATGTCATTACTTAACCTCTATTAACTACTCTCACTACTCAATCTGAATACATATCATTCCTCCACCCTCCACTATGTCCTCTCACCATGCTCAATCCATCTCTTTCGAATCCATATATACTCATGTACCAATTTCACCGTCTCCCCGTCATGCCGTGACCCCAAATATCGTACTAGCTCTTCCTCATTACCGTTGACACACCCACCCCCGCTAATCTCTGAGCCCACGCCTCCTTAATCACCTCACTTCCCTCCCCGTACACCATTACAGCCACCCCGATAACAATAACCCTCGGTATATACAATGACCCTGCGTGCCGGCACTGACATATCTCGTGCAAATTGACTGCGGCATTCCACACCCGTAGCACCCACTAAATGTAGCATATCTGATCTGCCGCCGTACACGGATCCACCAATTTTTAGCTGCTCTATTACCGTGCTGCGCCTGAGCTCCGCACTGGTATAAATCATGCCGGTCATCTAGCCCACGCTGCGTACAAAACCAGCATCGTCCTTGCCATAATTGGGCCTGCTGTTGTAAAAACTCTAGCCCCGTAGCAATTTCCTGATGTCTTTCTTGGTATATTGCTCGGACTGCTTGCCTCTCACGGTCCTGGCGCTGAAATTGAGTAATAGCATGCGATGGGACCCCAGACTGAGTCCGTTGGGCCGGCCGTATTGGGTTTGAAATTGAAGCTAGCGGCGTGGAAACCCGTGGTGGTGCTGTATGAGCTGGAATTGGCTCAATACTCCGCCGATAAATCGGACTAATTGAACCGACTTGGGATCGAAACCCAATTGATTCGCTGTCACTTCGCTGAGAACTCGCGGCCGAATCGGTGCTTAATTCGATCACTTCGGCGTCGACTCGGCCATATTGAATGTCCTCCATGGGCTGCTCCGTACGGGATGAATGGACTATGTCCTCGGGGGTATTCCTCTCACTCTCACGCTCAGTTGCTAGCTCAGTAGCTAGCTCACCTTCATGCTCAGTAGCTAGCTCAGCTTCATGCTCAGCTTCATGCTCAGCTTCATGCTCAGCTTCATGCTCAGCTTCATGCTCACTCTCGACCTCTTCTTCATTGGCTAGCCAGTCCTTATCGCAGCTATCACAAAGCTGTTCACTAGCATCGGAATCTCCGCAATATTGCCGTAAATGACCGTCCAAATACTCGTCGAGTACGACCCGTCGGCAGCCTGCTCCGGTATATCGGTCCAGCCGTTCTTGTTCAGCCTGGGCCTTAACGGGGTCTTCATGAATTGGGTCCCATTTCGGCCGGCTAAACCCGTACGGCTGAATGATAATGGCCTCACTCCGATGCCCGTCTCGGCCAGCTCGGCCACTTTCTTGCGCGTAATCCAATAAACTGCGGGGAAGTCCAATGTGAATGATACTCCGAATGTTCGGTATATCAACACCCATACCTAGCGCGCTGGTTGCTACCACTACCCCCGTGGTATTAGCCTGGAACCGAGCTAGTACACCCTTACGGTTAAGCGTACGGCTATGATATGCCTCACAGCCAAGCAACTGAGCTAGTTGCTCCACGGTTTTTGTGGTAGGCCCGTAAATAACTGATCGGCCAGCTTGCAACCGCGCGCGCTTAATACGGTCCTGAATGAAGCCCACAACCTCGGAGATCTCGACCCAGTCGTAGCTATTGGCGTACCGGTTGGAAACTGTCGGTTGCCAGAAACGGTATACGATATTCGTCCGATGCGTACGTGCCCGAAACAAATGGACGTCGTTCTTGGTCGTACGTAGCCGTTGAAATAGCTGAGTTTCGACTGTCGGTGGCAACGTAGCAGTCAGATATATCATCTGAGCCTGAGCAACGATCAATTTGCCTAATTGGGCCATAGCGGGTCGGAAATTGGTCTGATCATTGAGTATAACGTGGCATTCGTCAATCACAATGCGATCTAGCCGATGACATAGCCGCTGGCGGTTCAAAAATGTCATGAAATCCTCCGTAATGGCCGATTCAGGTGTGACTAGCACAATAGATGCCTGGTCTGCCGGCCGACGGCTCTCCCACTCCACGCATGAAATGCCGAGGTGATAGCACCGCTGTAGCATATCTCCACGTAATGCTATTAGCGGCACTACCACTACCGTCACCCCACGGGGGCTGATCCACGCGGGTAGTATGAAAAGCAAGCTTTTTCCACCCCTAGTAGGCATCACGGCGACCACCGGGCTCTGGCCGTGCTGAATAGCTTCCAATGCCGGTGCCTGAACTCCTCGGAGTCTAAGCTCGCTGCTGCCTAGCATTCGTTGCATCTCGGGTTCTATGGCTGCCTGGGTCAATTGCCAGCGACGTTCCGTACGGCTAATTTCGGCCTCCTTTTGCCATGGTGAAAAATGGCCTAGTCCTAATGCACTCTCAGCTCCACCGTCATCGGTAGACATAAAGCCTAAGAACCGATGCTAATCGGTGCTGCTAAGCCGGAACATCTCACGCCGGTAGGCCGTCGTACCGGGCTGCTCGGTGATACCACGGCCATAAATCATGCCGGCCACGTGAGATGAATGGGCCGCCTGGAGATCAGCAATATGGCCCATCCATTGCTCTGCATTTATGCCGTCTTCGTCGTCTTCCTCTGAAGCCTCGGCCCGTACGTCCTGCCGCGTATTATTGGGGAAAACGCTAGAGGGCCGCATAAAGCGACGGCTAATGCTAATAGCAATATCCCGGTAGGCAATCAAATTAATGGCTTGCCCATTAAGGCCAATAGTGGTTTCCCGCTTTAGCACTTCACGGAGTCTCTCAGATGACCAATCTCGGCCAGTGCCAGGATCCGGACCCCAGAGGTACGCCTGGCGCTTTTTGCTAAGCCCAAAAA
>CAVRGZ010000003.1:0-223096 GCA_963720895.1 uncultured Verrucomicrobiae bacterium | reverse complement strand
GTCGGACCCATAGTCGAGAGGTTACAAGAGTTGACCCGACCTTTTAACCTGGATGCGTCGAGTGGAGAATGGGCTGAAGAACTACGAAAAATCGGCTTTGGCCAATTCCGTCATGGCGGTCACCGGATTTGCGTACCGCTGCGGGCAGACAATCGGTGCCTCGGCGCCGCCATCTTGGCGGATCGGGTCAACGGCATCCCGTACTCCGTCGAAGACATTGACCTCCTCGAATGCATCGGGAGCCAGGTCGGCGCCAGTCTCCTAAATTTGCATCTGGCCGCTGAAATGTCCGCGGCGAAGGAACGGGAAGCCTTTCAAACGATCTCGGCGTTTTTCGTCCACGATCTCAAGAACGCAGCTTCAACGCTTAGCTTAATGTTGACCAACCTGCCGGTCCATTTCGACGACCCCGGTTTTCGCGAAGATGCATTGCGCGGAATCAGCAGTACGGTTAAACGGATCAATCGACTGATTGCCCGCGCCGGCGCACTGAAGGACGATTTGGAGCTCAAGCCGGCTGAGCTAAACCTCAATGCCCTGTTGACCGAGGCTGTCGCGCAGGTGGACAGCAATTCCGGCCCGCAATGGGTGAAAAACCTTCAACCCGTTCCAAGTTTTTCCGGCGATCGAGAGCAACTCCAGAGCGTGGTTATGAACCTGCTCCTGAACGCTGCCGCCGCGGTCGGAAAAAATGGTTGGGTGAGAATAGAAACAAGTCAGCAGGATGAATGGGCTCAGTTGATCGTTGCCGATAATGGATGTGGGATGAGCCGGAAGTTCGTGCAAGAATCCCTCTTCCGGCCTTTCCGAACGACGAAGAAAGAAGGCCTCGGAATCGGAATGTTCCAGTCCAAGATGATCATCGAAGCCCATCATGGGAGAATATCGGTGGAGAGTGAAGTAGGAGCCGGCACGACCTTTCGAGTGTTGTTGCCTTTGAAGACCCGGCCGGTATGAAACCCAGGTTGCTCATCGTCGACGACGACGAAGAAATCCGCACTCAGATGAAATGGGCTCTGGGCGGAGAGTATGAATTAAGCATGGCCGGTGATCGCCCCGAGGCGGTCACAGCATTTCGAGAGGAGTCCCCCGCTTTAACGTTGCTCGACCTAGGACTTCCGCCTCAGCCTAATGAGAGTGGGGAAGGCCTCGCTGCGCTAAGTGAGTTTCTCGCGATCGATTCCGCGGCGAAGGTAATAATCATTTCGGGTCAGGGCGAAAGGCAAAATGCAATCCAGGCAGTCGGAGCGGGAGCCTATGATTTTCTCTGCAAGCCGGTGGAGATGGACGAACTAAAACTTGTTCTCCAGCGTGCTATTCATTTGTCCAATCTGGAACGCGAATATCGCCACTTACAGGTCGAAGCGCGAGCCGGTGAATTCGAACAGATGATCGGGACAAGTCCTCAAATGGAAGCGATTTTTGCCTCCATCCGGAAGGTTGCAGCGACTACCGCGCCAGTCCTCCTGCTGGGGGAAAGCGGGACGGGGAAAGAGCTGGCAGCGCTGGCCATTCATCAACGCAGTGCGCGGAAAGAAAAGCCATTTGTCGCGATCAACTGCAGCGGCATTCCCGAGAATTTGCTGGAGAGCGAGCTTTTCGGACATGAAAAGGGCGCCTTTACCGGGGCACATATGCAGCGCAAGGGTCTGATCGAGAATGCATCCGACGGAACCTTGTTTCTTGACGAAATCGCGGAGCTACCGCCCTCCCTTCAGGTCAAGCTCCTGCGTTTCCTCCAGGAACAAAGATTTCAGCGTGTCGGTGGACGTCAGGAGATTCAAATCGATACCCGGGTGATCGCGGCAACCAATGCCAATCTCAAAGAAGCCATTGGTGAGGGGAAATTCCGCGAGGATCTCTATTTTCGACTGGCTGTGGTGGTGATTCAATTGCCCCCGCTCCGAGACCGTGGGGATGACATTACCCTCCTCGCACGGGAATTTCTTCAGCGCTACGCGGTCCAAAATAACAAAAAAGGCCTGACTTTTTCTCCCGATGCGTTGCGTGCCATTTGTGCTCATACCTGGTCCGGAAACGTTCGCGAAATGCAAAACCGGGTGAAACGCGCGGTTATCATGGCTGATAGGAAAAGGATCGCTGCGGCCGATTTGGAATTGGACCATGGCAGCCAGGTCGTTATGACTCTGAAGGACGCCCGTGAAGCTCTCGAAAGAGAGTTGGTCGAAAGTTCGCTGCGTCGAAATCGGGGAAAAATCAGTGCTGCTGCGAGCGAACTAGGGATCAGCCGACCGACCCTCTATGAACTTATGGAAAAGCTCGGGGTTGTCCGGACCCGGGAACAGAACCGTAAAGACGACTAAAGACTGTTGAAATCCCCGAGTGGGTCGCAAAAGGTTTAGGGGTGTGGGGGCGTCTGCCCGCGGCGACCGCTCGTTGCAGCCACTTTCAGGGAAGG
The DNA here is from genome assembly GCA_963720895.1 of uncultured Verrucomicrobiae bacterium. Lineage (GTDB taxonomy): Bacteria > Verrucomicrobiota > Verrucomicrobiia > Chthoniobacterales > UBA10450 > Palsa-1392. The sequence continues at coordinate 220,677 of CAVRGZ010000003.1, read as the reverse complement.
CCTCGTTCTCTCCTGGCCATTTCGCCCGATCTGCCCCAACGCGTGACTCACTCCAGTATTTTCAAAAGATCCCTAAACGTCGGGATAATTTACAGAAATTGGAAGACGAAGTCGGATCGATCGAAAGTTTAGATAATTTAATTAGTTTAACCAGTGTGACTTGCGTTCGGATACAGCGAAGGTGGCCCACGGGTTGCTTGCGGATAATTCTAGTTTTTCACTAAACCGATTGTCACGCCCGCACCTTCTTTATGCACCAGCCAACCAACCTCTCAAAAGTCACGCGACATTCCTTGCTCATCTCGCACTTTTTCTCGTGACACTCACCGTCGCTCCTCGCGTCGAAGCGTTTACCGTCCAGGAGATCTCAGTCACTCCTTACCAAATCGCTAATATTACGGTCGATGGTTTTTGGTCAGGAAACGTTTATGCCGGCATCAACAACCTTCTCGTAGACGGGACGCCCATGATGGGCTTCTGCATCGATCCTTTCCATTTCAGTCTCGATTCGTCCCCGGGCTACGACTTTGTGGCGCTCGAAGACGCTCCGAAGAGTGGCAATGGCGGCAGTAGCATGGGTGCAGGCACGGCGACCGCAATCAGTAACCTCTGGGCCATGTACTTTTCACCAAAGATGTCCGCGACAGACGCTGCCGGTCTGCAGATTGCCATCTGGATGCTGGTCGGTGGTTCGAAATTTCACGTAGCAAATGATTTTGGCGCCAGTGCCCTGATCGCCAGCCTCAGCACCTATACCGGTCCCGGTGCCGATCTCGTTGGACTGACTGGACCAGGCCAGGACTACGTGGTCCCCTTGAACCCCGTTCCAGATGGAGGAGCAACCGTCTGCCTTCTCGGAGCCGTCCTCCTCGCCTTGGCGATCGGGAAAAGATACCAAATTCCTTTCGCTCAGAAAGCACCTAGCACCGTTCCCGGTGGCACGGTTTCGCCGGATAAGTCCTGAGCGAGCCGCCCGCGTTCGGCGAGTCGATTGCTGGCTCGCATGAGTTGTTGGTTTTCACGCTCCTTGGGCGGTGGCAATTTCAGACAAAATCGAGTTGACCTTCCCCCGACAGACACTACTCCTAGTTTTGTGTAGCCTACCTGTTACACAACCCTAAAAGGCTGAGCGACTCAATCAGGTCAGCGTGGGCAACGAGACAAACCATCTTTGCCGGAGGAGTTCTTTTGCTCGCCCGTCGAACTTTGCCGTTCGCCTGGAATCGGCCGCCAAACCATCTTACAGCGATGATTATTAATCCCCGTTCCTGGTTTCTCCTGCGGAATAATTCTCCTCTCCTTGTCGATGCTTTCTGGCTGTTCCCGGGAGGCAAAAACGAATCGTTATCTCGACGAAGGTGCGAAGGATTTTCAGATCTGGTGCCTATGACGAGGCCAGGATCGATTATATGAAAGTGCTGCAAATCGATCCGACTAACGCGACGGCTTTGGCGCGCCTTGGGCAGATTTGGTTGGAGGATGGAGCGCCGCTGCGGGCCGGAGCACCACTGAAGAAGGCGGCGGACCTTGCGCCGACGGATGCGGAAAATCGTCTGCGACTGGCCCGGGTTTATTTTGCGGTTGGACAAACCGCCGAGGCGAGGCGGGAAGCGCTCGCGGTATTGCAGCAGTCGCCCGCCATGGGCGATGCGCTTGGTCTTCCTGACTGAGATGGCGCGCACCCCGGAAGAAATCAGCGCAGCCGAGCTGGCGATCGCGAAATTCCCAAACAGGAGACGGAGTCATGCCAACTGGCCGTCGCCAATCTCGCTTTGCGCAAAAACGATTTGCCTGCGGCGCAGGAGTCGATAAACCAAGCCATCGCGCTCGCTCCCAAATCACCTGAGGCCCACCAGGCGATGGGAATCCTGCATCTGCTGCAGAAGAACCAGAAGGGCGCGGCCGAGGAATTCAAAACCGCGGCTGGGCTGGCCCCGCTCCGTTCCGATATCCGGATGGCTTACGCCGAATACAAGCGGCAGACCGAGGGCGGAGAAGCCGCGAGCACTTTCTTAAGCAGTCTCACGGCAAAGGCCCCTGACTTTTTGCCCGCCTGGACCCTGCTCGGGCGGATTGCTTTCAGCGAAAAAAAATTCGACCAGGCGCTGAGCTACCTGGAGAACGTTTTTTCCCGCGACCCAGAAAATATTGATGCGCGTCTGCTTCAGAGCGACGTCTGGCTTGCTCAGGGGGAAACGAAAAAAGCGATCACGGAATTGGAGAAACTGGACAAGGCATTTCCAGGTCTGCCTCCTGGCCAAATATCGGCTTGCCCACGCCTATTTGCAGGATAACAAGACTTCTCAAGCCGCGGCTGTTTTGGATCAGGCGCTGGCCGCCAATCCCAACTATACCGAGGCGATTCTGCTCCGGGCCGAACTGAATATTCGCACCGGTCACGGCCAGGCGGCAATCAGTGGGCTGGAGGACTTGCTGAAGAAAAATGCCGGTTTAAGTCCGGCTCAATTCCTTCTCGCTGATGCCTACCGCACGGCGGGCCGATTCGATGACGCCGTCAACATTTTTCACGAACAGATCGAGGTCACGCCAAACGCTCCCGAACCTTATTTTTTTCTCGGGCTGACCGAACTGCAGCAAAACAAAACGGAGGAGGCCCGCAAATCATTTGAGAAGGTTCTGGAGTTATCGCCCGACAATGTGCTTGCTGTGGAGCAGCTCATTAACGCCGATCTCGAGGCCAAGGATTTTTCCGCTGCCACGCACCGGGTTGCAGGGACAATTGGAGAAACATCCCGATCGCGCGGCCTCGTATATTCTGGAGGGCCGAGTCCGACTTGCTCAAGGAGAATGGAAGGAGGCCGAGCTGGCTTCACACAAAGCTCTCGAGCTGGATCCGAACTCCGCTCCTGCCTATGAGATGCTGGTCAGAAGCTATCTGGCAAATAACAAGCTTCCCCAAGCCGCGGGCGAACTCGAAACGGTTCTCAAGAGAGCGCCCCAGAACCAAAGCGCCTTGATGACGCTGGCAACCATACGAGAAAAGCAGAAAGACTATCAGGAGGCACGCGCTTCCTACGAAAAAGTTACTCGCATTCAACCCAAGCTTTGTTCCGGCTCTCAATAATTTATCTTACCTTTATGCCGAATATCTCAATCAGCCGGACAAAGGCTATGAGCTGGCACGGAAGGCCCGCACCCTCGACCCGGGCAATTCCGCAGTGGCCGATACCCTGGGCTGGGCTGCCTACAAACGGGGCGATTATCCTCAGGCCGTTACCCTGTTCCAAGAGAGCGCGGCCAAGCTCGGAACCAATCCCGAGATCCAATATCACCTTGGGATGGCTCATGTACATGATGGGCCAGGCCGACGCCGCCCGCGCGGCCTTCCAAAAAGCGATCGCAGCTCCTGACGAATTTCCGAGCAAGAGGGAAGCGCAGCGCAGGCTCGATTTTCTCGGGCAGGCAACTGGCAACGCAAATGCACCGACAGCCAGTCAAATTGAGGAAATGCTCAAGCAAGATCCCAATGATGTTGTCGCTCGATTGCACCTGGCAGAGATCTACGAGAAACAAGGTGCATTTGACCGCGCAGCCGTGGCCTATGAGGCAGCTCTCGCCTCGAACCCGAGACTTGCCGTTGTCGCGCTCAAACTGGCGCAACTGTATTCCGGTCCGCTGCATAACGGAGAGAAGGCCCTTGAATTTGCAAAAAAATCCAGAGATCTGGCGCCGCTCGACCCGCAAGTGGCCGGCGTTCTGGGGCGGATCGCATTCGATAATGGAAATATCTCATGGGCCTACAGTCTTCTCCAAGAGAGCGTGCATCAGCTTGCGAATAACACGACCGCGCTGCGCGACTTTGCCTGGGCCGCTTACAGACTGGGAAAAATCGACGAGGCCCAGAAAGCGATGCAAAAGGTGGGTGACACCAACCCAAATGCTCCCGAGGCGGAAGATGCCCGAGAATTCCTCGCCATGCTCGCTCTCGAGTCTACAACCTCAGGATGCTGTGGCCGCGGAAGCTGAGATCAATAAGGTTTTGAAGAGTCATCCAGATTACCTCCCGGCGCTGATTGCTCGGGCAGTCGCCCAAGCCCAGAGCAATCAAACCGAGGCCGCTGTCGAGACCCTCAAGAAAGTTTTGCAAGACGCCCCTGAATTCGCGCTGGCGCAAAAGCATTTGGCGGCGCTTTACGTGCGCGATCCGGACAAGAGTGCCAGCGCCTACGAATTGGCCACGAAAGCTCGTAAAGTTCTCACGGAAGATCCCGAACTGTCCGAGATTTTGGCTGAGATCAGCTATCGAAAAAAGGAATACGCCCGTACCATCCAATTGTTACAAGAAAGCGGGCGGCGCAAGCCGCTGGATGCGAAAGCCCTCTTCTTCCTTGGAATGTCTCAGTTGCAGACCAAGCTTGACTCGGAAGGCCGTGTAACTCTCGAGCGGGCATTTGCCGCTGCGCTGGAAGAGCCCATGGCAACAGAAGCCAGACAAGCCCTTGAAGGACTCCAAAAGCAAGGTCGAAGCGACCAACCCTAGAGCGGGTCATGCACTATGGATACACTGAATCCGGGGAGCGGTAGCCGCGGCGACCGCGCAGTGCCACGCACCTCGCGCGTTACCGGGCGCATCGCATCCCTCCCGACGCAGCGCCCCTCCCAGAGGATTTTTCGCGAGGCGCAAAAAATAGCGGGGTCGCCGCGGCGACCGCTCCCCGGATTCAGCCCGCGCTCGCTCCTTTATTGCTAGAGTCGAAATGCCGCTGACAGGGGAGTTACTTCGCAGCAGCTGTGACCGAGTCCAGTTCTCGACTGGCCGTGACAGCACGCTTTTCCGCGGGGACGGCAGTTTCTTCGTGGCTGGCGTTTTCGACGGGCCGGTGTTTCAAGATCCAAGTCTTGAATCCTGTCGCCGGCTTATCGACGATATGGAAGCCATTATGATCTTCGTAGGCCACTGGCGCGGTTCTCAATTCGTGAACCAGCAGGGCTACCGAGGCGGCGGACAATCCGAGCAGGCTCAGGACGGTAAGCATGCCAATATTTGAGCAAGTTTTGTGCCGAAAAATCCCGAAGGCCGGACGTAAATTGTATTCTAAGAGGATGATATTTTTGCGTTGAACAACGAGTGCGCTCAACTCGCGGGCGATCGCAGGCAAAATTAGGTATTTTTTCGATACACTTTTGTATGAATTGTGTACACGGCTTTATTGATTTTCTTACATATCTGTGAAAGAGGCCACTACCTTTTTGGCGTGGTCTGCAGAGCCGCCCCGGAGGGTCGCAACGAAAATAGCCCGGCCGCTTCAGGGGCGAGGTGCTCGAATATTGTTTCCTCGTTGCGGAGCGACGACTGACGAGCGGGCGTGTGCCTTCAATCCGTCGCTCCGCGACGCGGGCTTTGGCTGAGGCGCACCTGGCATTGAAGTGCCGGGCTATCATCCCGAGTTCGCTCCCTGACTCGTTTCACGGTCTGCGTGAGCGGAGTTACGGCTGGTTAAGCAGACGCGAGCCCTCGGGCCCAAACGCTCGGGGTTGGGCGGCACATCAAACCAGGTCTGCCTTGTTTGCATAAATTCCTGTTCCTGCGAACTCTCTGTGGTATAACGGAACCAAGAAAGCCCCGGGGCAATTCGAAAGTTGAGTGCTGCAGATTTTGCATTACGCCGCAAATAACTCTTTCCAAATGCGATGCCGCACTTTGAATGTGTCGCGGAGATGCCGGAGCGGATCATTGGATAGTCGCCTCCCACAAAAGCGACCCTTCGAGTCGTCTTGCGCACAACGGCCATCCGTGCGCCGTCTTGGATTGAGTCTCTTAACGACGATCCTGGTCCTATTGCAGGCTTCACTTACCTGGGCGGATCCGGTGGTGGAACCCGGTCCCGAGGATACCACCACGGCAAGTGCAGTTGAGGATAAAAGCCGAGCGTTGTGGACATTTCCCTTCCTGATCACATTTGGACTTCATGGCGGGTACGATAGCAATCCCAACACGACGAGAAATGGCTCGGGGTCGGCGTTCACGGACCAACAACTCACGCTCGCGTATGATCGATTGCGCGGGCCACTCGACCTTAAGACGCTGGCGGCGCTCGGAGTAGTCGAGAGATTTGACGGACAGACGGATGTCAACACCTCGCTGGACCTTGCACTCAACTATCAAGCATCGCCGCGGCTCACTTTGGGCACGACTGTAAACGCTGTCTATACTTCGGAGCCGAGTTTTGCGGCCAACGTGGGTCCGACCCAACGCGCCGGGAACTATTTTGTCGACGGCAGACGGGCTTTCGGCTGCCTATCAGTGGTCGCGCCCGGTTCTCAACTATCAGCGGCTATTCCTTTAGGCTTGTCCGATATCAGGACAGCTCGACAGCAGCTTTTTCAGATCGGCAAGAGAACACACTCGGTGAAGAATTCCGGTTTGACCTATGGCGAGACACGGCCCTGGTTGCCGATTACCGCTTTCTTCTGGTCAACTATGTCACCAATCCTTTGGACTCTACGACGAATTTCGCTCTGGCCGGGGTGGAGCATTTGTTTAATCGGAGGCTGCATGGTCAGTTTCGCGGTGGAGTAAGCTTCCGCTCGTTTGAACAGGGAGGGTCCGAGGCTGACCCGGAGTTCGAAGGATCACTGGATTACGCTCTGGGGAGGCACTCATCCATTGGCTGGACCGCCCGGTACGGGGTCGAGCAGCCCACGGAGCAGAACTCTTCAAGTCAGATTACGTTTCGGACTGGATTGCAGTTTCGCTATGCTTTCACTGCCAGGATCAGTTCCGCGGTTGGCTTTAATTATCAGCACAATGACAATCAGGGCGGAGTCTCGAGCACGGGAAGCGTGCAGCCGACGGGGGCAAGTTTCGCGACAGATGCCTACGATGTTTTAGCCAGCCTTCGCTACCAGATTAACCGTCGTCTTGATTGCGATCTTGGCTTTCAGCATAGCGAAAACGCTTCCACCGATCCATTTCAGGATTATACGCGCAATCGTTATTCAGTTGGCCTGAATTTCACCTTTTAGGTGAGTATCTGTTTAAACGTAGTCTTCGACCTCAAGCCGGACGAGTGCAGCAATGTCACCTTGATGTGTGGAAAATTCAGCTCATTTTGACCGTATCGAACAATTAGTGTGCGCTGCGGGCGCCGGCCGGGGACGCTACGAGAATAGCCCGGCGCTTCAAGGCCGGGGTTGCTCGAAATTGAGGTTCCTCGTCGCTGAGCGACGGCTGACGAGCGGATCGTTTACCTTCAACCGTCGCTCCGCGAAGTGACGCTTTGTTTGGCTCGGACAGACCCGGCACTGAAGTGCCGGCCTATTTTCCAGAGATCGCTCCTCGACCTGTTCCGCAATCTGCGCGAGGGGAGTTACAGAGCGATAGGCGAGGCGCACCGCTCGAACGGGACTCGGCGTAATCAGGAAGTTCGCAATGGGCGTCCGGATATCTTGCTCATCGCCACTTAGGTCGCTCGTTCAGGGGAGCCTCGCAACTTCCTCGTTGCAATTCGGCTCGCGAGCCTCGAAAATCGGAATTCTCCCGCGGGGTCTTAGCTCAGTTGGTAGAGCGCCTCAATGGCATTGAGGAGGTCAGGGGTTCGAACCCCCTAGGCTCCAGAATTTTCACGCCAGCGGTTCGCGAGAGGCGTAAGAAATAACAAGATCGTGCCGATCGCTCCGAGAACGATGACCGCGATGAATGCAAGGGCCGACAGTGAAATATATCTTGACGCCAGTCGCCGCAAAAGTGTGCAATCGTCGTATCGCACAGATCTGGATCTGGTGCTGGACAGCTCCTTTCCAGATCTTTCAGGTCGGAGGGCGATTCAAATCAAGTCAGAATTTCCATGAAAACGACACCAACCCTTGTAAGCATGCGCTGTTTTTTCAGCCTGTTTTGGATCTTTTCTATTGCGGCTCTGACTGCGTCCACAAGTAATGCCAATATCATAATCACGCCGTACGAAGACAGCTCTACGCGTCTGTATTTCCATTTGGACTGGAGTGACCCAGGCGATATTGATCCAGTATTTGTCACAGGCGAAGGGGGATCCTATATCGACGCATGGACAGCCCCACGGGATTATGGGTGGGAGGTGATAGCCCATGTCGATCCTGTCGCACTTGGAGGGACATGGAATAGTGTGGCCTCGTGGCCCATCTGAATTTCTGCTGCCGAAATATTCAATATCGATACCACTGTCCCGTTCGAAATTTTCGGTTTGGGAGTTCCGGCATTTGCTTTCTTTGACTCCGACCTGCACGGAGCCAATTTTGTGTTGGGAACACAACTGCCCGTCCCGGACGGCGGTTCGACTCTGGCACTTCTCGGGCTCGGACTCGGCGGTGTTTTCGCCTTTCATCGACGGCGCGGTCGGGGAATTCGATCCCCTAGGCTCCAAAATTTCCCCGCCACGGCTGCACCCTCGGGCCCAGACGCGCCGTGAAGAAGTAGTAAGTCGTGCCGATCGCACCGAGCACGGCGGCTGTGGCGAAATTGGCGCCGGGTCCGATTTTCCAGAGCAGCGCTCCAGCCAATGCGCCCGTGCTGACGAGAAGGTCGCGGACCAAATAATAGGCACCGATCATCTGCCCGCGCCGCTGCGGATCACTGTAACCGATGATGAGCGCCTTGCGCGATGGGTCACCAAATTCCTTCAGTCCGCGGATGGCAAAGGCCAGCGACAGCATTGCAAAGCTGCCGGATAACCAAAGGGTTAAGGGAAATAGCGTGAAGATGGCGAAGGTAACGAAGACGAACGGTTCGCGGCCGTATTTATCGGCAAAATGCGATGCCGGGATGATGCAGAGCGTCGCCGCCAGCATCTCGATTGTGGTCAGAAGGCCGACCTGCTTGGCGTCCGCGCCGACGTAGTCCATGGCGTAGATCACGACCCAGGCGAAAGGAATTCTTTCGCAGAAACGAATGAGAATGTCGCTCAAAAGCAAACGTCGCAGCGGCGCGTTGAAGCTCGTTAGGCTGCGCCAGAAATTCCAGTGCTCCGGAGCTGCCGCGCTGCTCGGAGACGGCGTTTTCCGAAACTGTCGTTGCACACCGATCGTGGCGACAGACAAGACGATGGAAACGAGCAGTCCGATCCGCACGCCAGTAATGATGCCGAAACGATCAATCAGCACGCCGCCGAGAAAGGGGGCGATCATGATCGGCAATCGTTTGATCACCGACTGCAGTCCGATCCCCATCGAGTGGCGATTGGCTTCGAGCGTTTCGGCAATCAGAGAAAAGGTTGCCGGGAGTGAGAAGCAGGTCCACGAGAGGAAGAGAAACATGGCGCAGATCACCGCGCCCCAGTGCGGCACGAGCAGAACGAGCGCGTAGCCTGCGATGGAAAGAACATTGAAAGCGATGAAGGCGCGGCGAAATCCCCACCGGTCGACAACCAAGCCGCCGGGATAAGCGTAGATCGCGCCGAGCAGGGTTCGGATCGCATCGAAGCTTCCGATGATGAAAACCGTCGCCCCAAGCGCCTGGAGATATTTCGGGATGAAGCGCATCCACAATTCCTCGCCCGCGCCAATTGCGAAAATGGCGATGAGGAGGATGACGAGGTTGCGGCGCAGTCCGAAGAATTCAGCGAGACGGCGCCGGGTTTTCATTCTTGGTAGCCTAGCGAGGCGGAACCTCAAACCGAGCGAATGCCATTTCACCGCGGATGACACGGATAAAATGGCGGGGACCGAACCGCGCAAGCAGGGTTTCTTTTACCAATTGCGGGGCCTAACGGAGGGACACTACGGCGGGCAGGCTGCGCAACCCAGGCTTTCAATCAGCGCAATCCGTGTAATCCGCGGTCAAATTCCGAAACGAGCCTCAGATCGCAAACGGAAGCTAATTTACCGCGGATGACGCGGATAAAGCGGATGGGACCAAACAGCGCAAGCGGGGTTTCTTTTACCAATTGCGGGCCTAACAGAGGGTTACTACGGCGGGAGGCTGCGCAACCCGGCCTTTCAATCAGCGCAATCCGCGTAATCCGCGGTTAAATTCGACAGCCTCAGATGAACGGAAGCCATTCTACCGCGGCTGACACGGATAAAATGGCGGGACCGAACCGCGCAAAAAGGGTTCCTTTCCCCAAATGGGGCCGTAACGGAGGTCGGGTAGGGTGCGCAGCCACGGCTTTCAATCAGTGCAATCCGCGGTCAAATTCCGAAAACGAAAACTTGATTGTACCTCGAGAACGAGACAGTGACGAGATCGATTCACAAACCGGCAATGTCCGAACACCACATCGTTAGGCGAGAAGGAGGAATTGGTCTTGTTGCTGGTGAAACACCCCGGATATCCTGCGCAAGCCAGCCTCCTCCATGAAACCGATTGTCCTGATTCACGGTTACAGCTCGGAAAGTCCCACGCCGGACCCGACTTCGATTGCCAATATCTACGGGGATCTGCCCCGGCGTTTACGCGAGAGCTACGACATCGTCGAGGTCGATCTTTCGCGCTACGTCTCGCTGAACGATTCAGTTTCGATCTCGGACGTCGCGCGGGCGCTCAACCGGGCTCTGGTCGAGCAGCATCCGGATTTGCTTGAGAGCGGCTTTCACGTCGTCATCCACAGTACCGGCGCGCTCGTCATTCGCACCTGGATCCGGCTTTTCAGTCCGCGTCCGTCGCCCGTGCGAAATCTGGTCTATCTCGCCGGCGCCAACCTCGGTAGCGGCTGGGCGAGCATCGGGCAGGGGCAGGTCGCCCGCTGGGGCCGTTTCGTTTTCGAGCGCGGCGCGCAGCGCGGCGTGAAAGTGCTTCAGTCCCTCGAGCTCGGATCGTCGCCCACGATCGACCTGCATCTTTCCTTCATCGAACCCGAATCGCGCATTCTGGAGGATTACAAAGTCCAGGAATTCATCATCATTGGCACGCAGGCCGATCCGGAGTGGTTCGCCTTTCCGATTCGTTTTGCGCACGAAGACGGATCGGACGGCGTTGTTCGCGTTGCGGCGGCCAATTTGAACTTCAACCATTTCGTGGTTGAGCCCAACGAAACAGCGGCCTTGCTCTCCTGGCCGGCCATCCGGAACGCCGTCCAGGCGGCGGCGGTCAAGGCGGATTTCCCGGAATATTATGCGGTCAAAAGGCAATCTTGCGCGGGCAAAGATCGGCCGTTGGTTCCCTGCGGCATTCCTTACCGATGCGCTCATTCAGGCGACAAAATGGGGATCGTCTCCGGGACGGTGCCACGCGAACAGGTGGAGCGAATGTTGAAACTCGCCTTGGAAACACCGGAGCGCACCCTGGCCGCCTACCAGCGCGCCGTGGCGGCCTACGACCGCGAAACCGCGCTCACTTTCGAGACGGCCAGGACGATGCAAAAGCCGGGCCTCTTCAATTTCCTCGCCGACCCGCGCAACCAATACGATCCGCACGCGCAGATTATTTTCCGGCTGCGCGACCAGGATGGATTGCCGATTCCAATTGCGAGTTCAGACATATTCTTTGTCTCGGAGCAGGGCGTAAAAGGGACGATCCCGATCCAGTCAATCATCGAACACACCTCCGTGAGTGGAGTCGCGCCTAACGTCATCACATTCTATGTCCGAACGCAAAAATTCGATCGACGGGCGAAGGGATGGATCGATCAAATGGCAAATGTAAGTGATTTTGCTCTCGAGATCACCGCGATCGAGCCCGCCGCCCCGGCGCAAAATCCCCTCATCTCGTATTTGCCGCTGCGCATCCCGCTCTCGGGCAAACAGCTGAAGAACCTGATCCAGCCGCATCGCAGCACGATCGTTGATGTGACTTTGCTCCGATTGCCGTCACCGGACGTCTACCAGTTGATAAAATCTTAGCGCGCTCTCATTCTGTCATCCCGAGCCGGCGAAGCGCGGCGAGCCGGAACGCAGGCTGCATGGCGGCCGAGGCCGGGCTTTCAAACCTCGCAAGCGTCGAGCGGCTTCCGCCATGGGAATAATCCAGCATCCCACTGAATCGTTAGGCGACGAGAGCGCCGATCGCGTATTGTGAGATCCGAGTCGCCTTCGCAGTTCGGGATGGCGGGGGCGACGGGGCCGCCATTTGACTCGCTCGCGGTCTCCGGCTCCTTTTAGAGCAGTTGGCATTTCGCCAATTTTCTCGACTTCAGGTCCAATCAACTTCCAAAAAATTATGACTTCACTCTTCTTGTCCGGACGCCGTGCCAGCGCGGTCGTCGCCTTCGTTTCATCCCTTGCCCTCACGCCTGTTCTCGTTGCTGCGGAAAAGAAATTTGAATTCCCGGACGCGAGCCAGCACGCCACGATCACGCAGCGCATTGGCCTGACGAATGTGTCAGTCGACTATTCGCGCCCGGACATGCGCGGTCGCGAAATTTTTGGCGGACTGGTCCCTTACGGCAAGGTCTGGCGGACCGGAGCGAATTCTCCCACTAAGATCACGTTCAGCGACGCCGTGAAGATCGGAGGGAAGGATGTCGCTGCCGGGGAATACGCTTTTTACACGATCCCGGACAAGGAGGAGTGGACCATCATCCTTTCCAAGAATTTGAAACTCTGGGGCGCTTACGGCTACAAACCCGATGCGGATGCGGTGCGGGTCATGGCGAAATCGTCCACTCTCGCCAACCCGGTCGAATCTTTCACAATCGCCTTCGACGACTTGAAAGACGACGGCGCCACGATCGTCTTGAAGTGGGACAAAACGCGAGTGCCGGTCGAACTGACGACCAACACGGTGGAGAAAGTGAATGAGGAGATCGCGACCGCACTGAAGAATCCAAAATCGCTCGAACCGATCTTCTACTATCAGGCCGCCAGTTTCTACTATGAGCATGACAAGGACCTCGCGCAGGCCGCCAAATGGGTGGATCAAGCGATCGAGAAGCAGCAGCCGGCGCGTTACTTCCTCTATTACAAGAAGGCGCAAATCGAGGCAAAGCTGGGCCACACCGCCGAGGCTAAGGCGGCGGCAGAGAAATCGATCGAACTATTGAAAGCCGGGGAGACTCCCGACGAAGCGGCGATCAGGAACAGCCAACTCCTCATCGACAGTCTGCATTAAGGGTCGGAAACCGGCCTGCGGCGGCGCGCATCGTCATCCATCAATGTTTACGGTCTCGCGTTGTCTCGTGGTGGCGGTCTTGCTCCCGTTCGTTAGTCTCGATTCATCGATCCGGGCCGACGAGGCGCCGCAGTCAATGGATTCCGCGCAGGTTCGTCTCGCCCTGGAGAAGCTGAACGTCCTCGGCCGGGTCCTCTACATTGCGGCGCATCCGGACGATGAGAACACCCGCCTCATTGCCTATTGGGCGAATGGCGCACTCTATGACACCGCATACCTTTCTCTCACCCGCGGCGATGGCGGCCAGAACCTGATCGGCCCGGAGTTGCGCGATCAGCTCGGCGTTATTCGCACCCAGGAACTGCTCGCGGCGCGCCGGATCGATCACGGCCGGCAATTCTTCACCCGCGCGAACGATTTTGGCTTCTCCAAATCGCCTGAGGAAACTTTGCGCATTTGGGACCGGGAAAAAATTCTCGCGGATGTCGTTTGGGTGATCCGAAAATTCCGGCCTGATCTCGTCGTGACCCGGTTCCCGACCGACGACAGGGAGACGCACGGTCATCACACCGCCTCGGCGATCCTGGCCGCGGAAGCCTTTCGCGCCGCGGGCGACCCGAAGAGTTTTCCGGAGCAGCTTAAGTACGTCCAACCGTGGCGACCGAGCCGGCTGCTCTGGAATTCCTGGGCGGCCTTTCGTGCGCAGTCGCGCAACGAACCGATCGATCTGACCGGATTGATACCCCTCGAGGCGGGCGGATATCAACCGCTCCTCGGAAAATCCTATCCCGAGATCGCCGCCGCCAGCCGCAGCATGCACAAGAGTCAGGGATTTGGCGTCGAGATCGAGCGCGGCGAGCGCAAAGAATATTTCAAATTTCTCGAAGGGAAACCGATCGAAAATGGCGGCGGGATCTTCGACGGTATCGATACAACCTGGGCGCGTGTCCCGAAAGCCGCGGGCGTGAGCGACAAGATGAAGAAGATTCTCGCCGACTTCGATGCGACCCAGCCGTCTGCCTCCGTACCCGCGCTTCTCGAGCTCCGGAAAACTTTGCGCGGTCTCGACCAGGATCACTGGGGCAGACAAAAGATGGCCGAGTTGGATCGCATTGTCGCCGCTTGCCTCGGTCTTCACCTCGAGGCGGTCACGGGAAAGCCGATCGCGCAACCGGGCGAGAAGATTGATCTTCAAGTTGAAGCGATTAATCGCTCCCCGGTTGAAGTGAAGTTTGAATCGATGCGCGTCGGACCGGACGGTGCGTCCGTGCCGGTGGCAAAGGCGTTAGCGCCTAACGAACTGTTGACCGAGAAAACGAGCGTCGCGCTGCCCGGGGATCTTGCGTTCTCCCAGCCCTATTGGTTGCGCGAGCCGGGCACGATCGGTACCTATGCCGTCTCCGACCAAACGCTCATTGGCCGGCCCGAGAATCCCCCCGTTCTTCCAGTCGACGTTAATCTGCAGATTGGGAGCGAGATCATCACCTACGCCTTGCAGCCGCGATTCCGAAAAGTGGATCGAGTCGCGGGCGAAGTGAGCGAACCGCTCGTCATCGCCCCGCCGGCTTTCGCCGAGTTGCCGCGTCCCGTTTTCGTTTTCGGCAAGGCGGAAACGAAAACGATCAACGTCCGCGTCGTGGCCGCGTCGGAAAAATTTGTCAGCAACCTCGCCCTCGCGGTCCCGGCCGGCTGGAAAGTCGAGCCTGTTTCCGTTCCGGTGCAACTGGCAGGCATGGGAAGCGAAGCGGACTGCGCCTTTCAAGTGACGCCGCCTGAGACGGAAAGTGAGGGAATTCTGCGTGCCGTTTTCATGTCCGGCGGCGAACGGACCGACGCCTACCGACGAGAGCGGATTGATTACGCGCACATCGAGCCGCAAACCCTCATTTCTCGCGCCCAGGCAAAACTGGTCAGGGCGAAAATCGAGAATCAGGCTGCGCTGATCGGCTACATCCCTGGGGCTGGCGATGCCATCCCGGAAAGCCTGGGGGAGATCGGTTCCGAGGTGAAAATCCTCGCCGACGAGGAAATGAAGGCGGCAAGCCTCGCCCGCTTCGATGCCATCGTTCTCGGGGTGCGCGCCTACAACGTCCACCCGGAACGGATCGGCGCGCTCTATCCGGAGTTGCTCGCCTACGCCAAACAAGGCGGGGTCGTCATCGTGCAATACAACACCATGCCCGGGCCCAAGCCCGACGAGTTACCGCATCCTCTTCGTGTTTCGCGTGATCGGGTGACCGACGAAAATGCCGAGGTCCGTATTCTCGCCCCGGATCATCCGGTGATGAATTTTCCAAACAAGATCACGAAAGAGGATTTCGCCGGCTGGGTGCAGGAACGCGGTCTCTATTTTCCGGATCAATGGGACGCCGCCTGGACGCCGATTCTCTCCAGCAACGACCCGGGCGAACCCCCATGCGACGGCGGTCTCCTCGTAACGCGCTGCGGGAAAGGCTGGTTTGTTTACACCGGCTATTCCTGGTTCCGTGAGCTCCCGGCCGGGGTGCCCGGTGCCTATCGAATCTTCGCCAACATGATTTCGCTAGGCAAAGCGGTCAATTGACATCCAAGTATCAGCGTATCGATATGCGTATCACGGTATCTTTGGACGACGACGTCTTCGAGGCAGCGCAGACGTTAGCAGCCTCCTCTGGGAAGAAGTTGGGGAAGCTCCTGTCGCAGCTCGCGCGGCGCGGCTTGCGGGTTGAGGCGGCGACCTCGCGCCGCAGCGGCCTGCCAGTTTTCCAGGTTGGCGCGGACGCTCCCATCATTCCCGGCAATCGCGCGGGCGAGCTCCTTGCCAACGACGCGATGTGAAACCGGCTCTCCTCGATCCGAATGTTCTCCCCGCGCTCGCCTGGCCTAACCACCAGCATCATGCTGCGGTCCACCGCGGGTTTCGGCTCGAGGCCGGGCGCGGCTGGGCAAGTTGTGCGGTGACTCAGTTGGGGTTCGTCCGGCTTTCTTCGAATCCGGCTTACACGCCCGCAGCCGTGCCCCCTCAGCAGGCGGCCGCGCTTCGGCGCGAACTGCTTTCGCACAAAAAGCATAGTTTCTGGCCTTCGCCGGACGCGAGCGAACCCTCGATCTACCTCCAGGCCCTCGGTCGTCAGGAGGTAAACGATGCCTATCTCGTTGCGATGGCCCACAAACAGCGAGGTCACCTCGTCACTCTCGACTCCCGGTTGCCGGTCCATGCAGAGGACAAGGCCTTGGTTTCGGTAATTTCGACCTAACGATGCCTGCAGAGGGTCAAAAGGCGAACGACGCCCCGAATCCAACTCGCCAGGAAAGCGGCGCGATTCCGCTCTTCGGCAGTTGGCGCAACGCTTACCTCACGGTCGTGGTTGTCTTCGTTCTCGAGGTCGCGTTTTTTTATTTCGTCAGTCGTTTCTTTTTGTGAGCGGCCTCGATTATGCCGTGCTTTTCGGCACGCTCCTCGCGATTGCGATTTACGGGTGGTGGAAGACGCGGGCGGATCACGATTTCAACCATTATCTGCGCGGTGATTCGAGCATTCGCTGGGGCACAATCGGGCTCTCCGTCATGGCGACGCAGGCCAGCGCGGTCACTTTCCTTTCCACTCCCGGCCAGGCTTACGAGAGCGGGATGGGTTTCCTCCAAAACTATTTCGGCCTGCCCTTCGCACTCATTGTTGTTTGCGCGGTTTTCATCCCGATTTATCACCGGCTCAAGGTCGTCACAGCCTACGAATATCTCGGCCAGCGTTTCGATCAGAAGACGCGTTTGTTAGGCGCATTTCTCTTTCTCCTCCAGCGCGGGCTTGCCGCCGGGATTACGATTTACGCGCCGGCGATCATTCTTTCCGCGCTTCTCGGATGGAATTTGCGTCTGACGATCCTTTTGGCTGGCCTCTTCGTCGTCGTTTACACGACCTCGGGTGGCACGACTGCCGTCAGTCACACCCAGAAATGGCAAATGGCCGTCATCCTCGCCGGGATGGCGGTCGCGTTTGGAATGATTCTGCATCGGCTTCCCCCTGACGTCTCATTCCTCGATGCCCTTTCGATCGGCGGCCGGATGGGCAAATTGAATGCGGTCGATTTCTCGCTCGATCTCCAGCGGCGCTACACTTTTTGGTCGGGCACGCTCGGAGGATTTTTTCTCGCGCTCTCTTATTTCGGAACCGACCAATCGCAGGTCCAGCGTTACCTCGCCGGCGGCTCGCTCACCGGGAGTCGCTTTGGACTCATTTTCAACGCGGTCCTCAAACTGCCGATGCAGTTCTTCATTCTTCTCACCGGAGTGATGGTTTTCGTTTTCTTTCAGTTCGAGAAGCCGCCGCTTTTTTTTAATCGGCCGGCCTACGAACACGCCGCGCAGAGCGCGCAGGGAGAAAAACTGGCCACTCTTCAAACCCGCTACGATCAGGTCTTCGCGAAAAAGCAGATCGCAGTCCGGGCCCTCACGAGTGCCTTGGATTCGCATTCTGGGCCGGCGATTGCGAGCGCGACGAACGACGTTTTACGACCTCAGAAGGAAATTGAGACGATCCGCGACGAAGTGAAGCAAACCTTGAAAGCGGCCGACCCGAAAACCCAAACCGGCGACGCCGACTACGTTTTCATCAGCTTTGTCTTAAATTATCTGCCCCACGGCGTGATCGGATTGCTCATCGCGGTGATTTTATGTGCCGCGATGTCTTCGAGCGCTTCGGAATTGAACGCGCTTGGCTCGACCACGGTGGTGGATTTCTATCGTCCGCTCCTTCATCCCAATGCGAGCGATGGTCATTATCTCTTCGTTTCGAAATTACTCACGGCCGCCTGGGGCGGAGTCGCCATCTCATTCGCGCTTTTCGCCAATCTGCTCGAGAACCTGATCCAGGCGATCAACATTCTCGGCTCAATCTTTTACGGGAGCATTCTCGGGATCTTTCTCGTCGCGTTCTTCCTCCGATTTGTTCGCGGCTCGGCCGTCTTCGTCGCCGCGCTCACTTCCCAGGCCCTCGTCCTCATTCTCTTTTACAGCACGGAAATCGGCTACCTCTGGTACAACCTGCTCGGCTGCGTCGTGGTTCTCGCTCTTTCGGCTCTGCTCGAGAAAACGCTCTTCCGCGCCCGGACCGCGGCCTAACGACATGGCGGCGCCAATTATTTGTTTCGGACAGCAACCGTGCGGGATTTTTCCGCGGCGTTTTCTTTTCTCAAAAATCCAGACCGCGCGCCGCCTGCAACGCGAAATCGGGGGCGAAATCGTTTTTTTTTACCACGACAGCGACCACGATCCGCGCGAGACGGTCTCAATTCTTCGCGACCTGCGCAGCGGCCACGAGCAAAGGCTTAATTTCCGGTTCGCGAACAAGCTGCAAAAGCAGTTCTCGCCGCTCTTCGCCAAGCGCGTTCTGGCCGAATGGCGGGAGGAAACCGCGCGTCAGCTGCCCAATTACGTCCCGAATCCGTTGGTCGAGGATTTCAAGAAAATCCAGGCGCAGAATGTGGCCGATTTTTGTCTCGAAATGTATCGGCATCTCGGCCTCCTCGAGGGGCTTCGCGTGATGCGTTCCGGCGCTCCGGAATTCCGGCGTCGCGCAGCCGCGATCGATGACTATTTCGTCGACGTGAATTATGAAGGTGAATTGGTGCGGGCGCGAATCAGTCCTGAATGCCTCCTTTTGCACAAGGGCGGAAAGTCGTATCTGAAGCTGCCGTTACAGGATCATGACGCCAGCCAGATCAGTCCGACGCGGGACACGCGGCTGCGCTGGATGCAATCGGTCATCGGGTGTACGCATTACGTCGCCGGTGCGAGTGAGGTCAAATATTTGAGCACGGAAGAGGCGCCCGGCGTTCAATTCATCACCCGCGACGAGATATCGGAGTCGGATCGCGCTTATATTCCGCAGCTGTAGCCGGGGACGCTGTCCCCGGTAGATGCGCGGCATTGTTTCGTCCTCTGCTGAGGTGACCGGCCCCAGCTCCCACCGCCGGAGACCGAACAGCGTCCCCGGCGACAGCTGCGCAAGCCAAAAGCTTTCGCTACATTGCGAGATGCCTGACTCCAAACTTCGTATTTTAGTTGTTGGCGCACACCCGGACGATATCGAGTTTGGCTGCGGCGGCGTGTTGCTCGCCGAGGCGGCGGGAGGGAGCGAAATCTCACTTTGCATCTGTTCGCGCGGCGAAGCGGGGAGCAACGGGACGCCTGCCGAACGTGAAGCGGAAGCCCGCAACGCCGCCCAGATCCTCGGCGCGAAGATCGATTTCCTCGAAATGGGCGGCGACGCGCACCTTGAGATCTCCGCCGTGAACAACATCGGCATCGCCCGGCAAATCCGAACCACCCGGCCTGACGTCCTTCTCTCGCCAGTAGCTTCCCACGATCAGCATCCCGACCACATTGTCGTTAGTCATCTTTGCCGGAACGCGGCGCGCCTTGCGCGCTACGGGGGTTTGGCCGAACTGCACGATTGGTTACCGCATGCGATCAAGCATCACCTGGAATACGCGATCACTCCCGGCGCGGAACCGGACCGGGAGCAGGGCACGATTCGCGTCGATATTGGCGAGTATTTCGCGCGTTGGGTTGAACTGATGGAATGTCATCAGACTCAGTTGCGGACGCGGCGCTACATCGAGTTGCAAACCGCGCGGGCCCGCCTCATCGGTCTCGAATCGGGAGTCGAATACGCGCAGACGCTTTACCTGCGCGACGCTTTCCTGATCAAGAATTTCGGCGAGCTTCCTCCCTCCGGACGCCTTTTCTAGAATGGAAAAGTCCGGCTCGCTCAGGATTGGCATCACTTGTTATCCGTTGATCGGCGGGAGTGGAATCCTCGCCACCGCCCTCGGCTCCGAGCTGGCGCATCGCGGGCACCAGGTGCATTTTTTCAGCTCCGCCCAGCCTGTTCGCCTTAATCTCGCCCAGCCGGGAATCTTTTTTCACAAAGTGATTGTGAACGAATACAGCCTTTTCACTTACCCGGATTACACCCTGCCATTGGCGGTAAAAATGGCCCAGGTCGCGCGCGAGTCAGAACTCGATATCTTTCATGTTCACTACGCGGTGCCGCACGCGACTGCGGCTTATCTCGCAGTCCAGATGTTGGGTGGCGCCGGGGGGCACGCGCCGAAGATCATCACCACGCTGCACGGGACAGATACGACATTGCTGGGACAGGATCCAAGTTATCGGCCCGCGATCGAGCATGCGCTCTCGCACTCTGATGAGATAACGACCGTCTCCGAAAGTCTGCGCCAGGAGACAGTGGCCACCTTTCGCCTCGATCGACCGGTCGAGGTTATCCGGAATTTTTTTGTGCCCGCGGCGAGGCTGCGCTCGCGCGATGAGATTCGACGGGAGCTTGGCCTCACGAACAACGAGTTTCTTGTCGTCCATATCTCCAATGTGCGGCCCTTGAAACGGATCGACCTTCTCCTGCAAAGCTTCGCCGCGGCGCAAAGCTCGCGGCCCATCCGCCTGTTGATCCTGGCGGGTGGTTCGTTTGCTCCTTATGAGCCGTTTCTCGATCAGCTCGATCTGGGTGCGCGCGTTATGGTGAAGGAGCAGGTGCGCGACGTGGAAGAATATCTGAATGCCGCCGATGCCGGTCTCTATACCTCAGAGAGCGAGAGTTTCGGGTTAAGCATTCTCGAAACCCTTTTCCATGCAAAACCGGTGGTGGCCTTCCGCGTCGGCGGTATTCCGGAAGTGGTGGTCGATGGCGAGAATGGTTTTCTCCATCCCTTTGGCGATACCGAAGCCGTCGCACGATCGATTGCGTTTCTGGCCGAGTCTCCGGATCTCGCGAGCGAGATGGGGGCGCGCGGCCGGCAACGTGCGGAATCACATTTCAGCGCGGATCGGATCGTGCCAGAGTACGAGGCACTTTATCAGAGAATTCTTCGTTAGGGTCAATCCCTTGGCCCGCGTCGGGGCAACGTTTCCTCCGGGGGAGCGCGGGCGCCTCGCCCGCTGTGTCACGCGCCTCGCGGGACACTTCTGCAAGCGGCTGACTTCCCGGGGAGGGCGCCAAAAAGAACGGGATTGGGCAAATTGTAGGGCAACCGCTTCGGTTGCCCGGAACCGAGGCAGGCGAAGCGCCCGCCCTACAATTCGACGATCAACCCGACTTTTTAGACGCCCTCTAAGGTTTGGCCTTTGGCGTTGCTCGAGGTTGCGGCTCGGGCAGCATCGGCGGCAACATCGGAAGTTTTGCTCCCTCCGAAGGGCTCGGCGCGGGGCTCGACTCCGTCTTGATCAGGTCGGCGCGATTTTTGAGGAGTTGCTCAACGGTAAACTTGTTGATCAGAAACGGCCGGCCTTCGAACTTCTTCTCCTTCGCCAGTTTTTCTTCGAGCGTCTTCTTCTTCTTGGAGAATTCGTCCTCACGTTTCTTTTTGTCCTCAGGTTTTTCGCTCGGGGCGGGGGTGCTTTCTGCGGGCAGGCGTGGCTTCCATCGAAAGCGTCACCGGGTAGGCCTCGCCATTCAGTTTGCCGATTCTCAGGGTGTAATCGAAGCCGTCGAAGGTTTCGATCGTCGCAGTCGACGGGTGGTCGAGACCGGTTGTCTCGGGTTTGGTCTGTGGATCGAGGACGTCCGTGAAACTCAGGTTCGAGATCGAGATTGGTCAGAGCCGAGGCCTTGGCTTTGTCGAGTTCTTCGCTCGGTTTGGTGTCCACGAATTTCCAGTCGGCAGAGTCATTTTCGCGCTCCAGTTTCCATTTCATGGAGGGCGATAGTCCCGTCCAGCGCAATCGTTTTTGGCCTCTCGATTTTGATGAAATCCCGGTTCAACCAACGCTCGGGTTTGGTCACAAGATCCTGAAGAGGATCGGAGACGAGCGCGACGCGCTTCGAACCATCCTCCGGCATGACATATCGCCCCGCCGGGAATCCTGCCGGACCGAAACTTCTGGTTCGACTTCTTGAGGAACTGTTTCCCGACGAGAAGAGCAGCGATTTGTTTTCCTTCCGTGTCTTTCAAATCGAGCAATGTCCCGCCTTTCGCACCGCTTGCCGGTTTCATCAGGTCAAAGCGTCCGAATTGCGAAGGCCCGACTTGAAGAGTTTGGATGGGTTTCAAGTTCCACACTTTTTGCAGGAGCCGGCTTACCTGTTCGAAGTTCGCCGGATAATCCGCGCGTTCGTGCACCACCCAGCCATTCTCTTTCCTGACGAGGTTCAATTCACTTGATCCATCCTTGATCGTGATATGCGCGACGTCGTTTAGTGGGAACTCGATGACCTTCTTGTCACCGGCGGTCGGCTGGTTTTCCCATGAGCGCGCCCCGCGATGAAAAGAATCCACCCGATCGCGCCAAGCACGATCGCGATGATGAGAATGAGAGTAAGCTGGCGGGAATTCATCGGCGGCGGAGCGGCGGCGTTTGATGACTGCGAACGCCAGACCCGCGAGGGCGACGAGCGCGGGCATCGCGGCGATGTCGAGCCATTTGATCCGATTCTCGAGCGAATCGATGTCGGCCCGCAGTTTCTTGCGGACTTCTTTAAGCTGAGTTTTCGCCTCACCTTCCTTTTTCCGGAAATTCGCCAGCTCTTCCTGTTGTTGCGGCGAAAGGATGAAACGCTGTCCCTCCTGTTTGCCGCTCTGCAACTGGCCGATCTTGCGTTGCGCGTCGGCCAGACTCTCCTCGAGCTCCTTGATCTTGCTCCGGTAGCTTGCCTCAGCACCGGCCTGCATTTCTTTCACGACCGTAAAAGGCCGTTCACGCGACGCCCGGCTTCGGACGGCGATCAGGTTGCTGTCGCCCGTCAGTTGATCGATCACGTTTTCGGCAAAGGCCAGGTTGCCGTTCGCTGGCATGAATAATCGCTGGCCGAACGGGCTCCCGATCTGGCGGACGGCCACCTGGTCCTGGATCATGTCGCTGTCTCCGATGAGCACGACTGTCGTATCCTGCTTCGATTCCTTGAGCGCCCGGAGCTGGCTTTTCTTCATTTTTCTCCTCGGACTCCTCTTTCGGCGGTTTCGGTTTTCCCTCCGGAAATGCGGTCTTGAACTTCCCGCTGAGCCGGATCGCCAGCGGGTATTCAGTTCCGGAAGGTTTGAAGGAAGTTGTGATCTGGTCGCTCGGACATTCGCGCCATCATCGGTTCGACCAATTCAGAATCTTTCGATGAATGAAGAAGCACAGTTTCCTTCAAACCCAGGCGCAGGTGTTCCGCCAAAAACTCCGCTGAAGATCGACGAAGAGATTGCCCGCGTCGGCGGTCGCGATATCATCTTTGTTCATCGCCTTTTCGTTCAGTGCGAGGACGGCGGGGGCTGGTCCCTGAGCTGGTGCGGCCAACGAAATTCAGGTCGGCCAGAACCTTTGAATCTTCGAAGGTCATACCCCAGGCTTTGAGAAGCCGGCCGAGATTCGATTTGCTCGGCGGCGACCAAAGCCCGCCGAGGCAGTCGAAGGATCAAGCACTGCCAGCGGGTCAAGGAAGGCAATGAGTTTGCCGCCGCGGAGGACAAATTGATCGAGTGCAAACTGCGTCAACTCGGAAATCCCTTTTGGATGAATGACGACCAGCACCTTGATGTCATCCGGGATGGTGCTCGCATTCGGCTCGATTTCCTTAACGTTGAAATCGCGTTTCAACTCCTCGATCAAGGCCCAGGGCGGTTCACCTCGTTGCTGCATCGGCATCATCCCGCCGGTCCCCATCACTGGGAGCGAACTGAGCACACCGATGGCCGGTTTGTCGGGCGTCATGACCCGCGCGATCGCGCGCGAGATGTCGTACTCGAGGAGGCGTTCGCGCTCCGGACTGAGGAAGGAAATCGCCTCCTTCTGATCGAGGAGACTGACACTCAAACCGAGATAGACGCGCTCGCCGTTCGAGAGGAGTTGCGGCTCGACGCCTTCAAGCTTGGCCGAATCCTCCGCGTCGGAATCCGGCTCCGGATCGAGCTTCTGGATTTGAATCAGCCCGCGCGAATTCTGCCGATATTCGCCGAGCAAATCATCGACCTCTTGAGCGTAGTTTTTCAGAAAGACCGGCATACCCTCCGCACTTTGGGAGGCGTAAAACCGAATCTGAACCGGGGTATCGAGTTTCGCGAGGATCGCCTTGGTCCCGGCGGAGAGGGTGTAGGCATGTTCCGCAGTGAGGTCCACCCGCTGCTTCACCCGGCCCGCGATGAAATTGATCGCAACCAGGATGAGCAACATCGCCACGACTCCGATGACGGAGAAAAGAGCTGTTTGAAGCGCTCTTCTTTTTCATCGTGGAAAAAGCCTTAGCCGGCGCGATGAGCGCGCAGGATCACGCTCGTCGTGAAAAGACAGAAAACGATCACCGAGATGAAGTAGAGAATGTCACGCGAATCGAGCACGCCTTTCTGGATGGCGTCGAAATGGGTCATGACGCTGAAGGCGGAGATGCCCTGGACGAACCACGGATTGGCCCAGTGAACAAGCAAATCGGTCACCGGCGGCCAACCGGCGAGAATCAAAAACAGACAGAGCACGACCGAGAGAATAAAGCTGACCACCTGGTTGCGCGTCATCGCCGAAGTCATGGCCGCGATCGCGAGATAAGCCCCCGAGAGCAAGATGCTTCCGACGTAGCCGGCCGCGATGATTCCATTGTCCGGATGGCCGAGATAATTGACCGTGATGACGAGCGGAAAAGTGAGCGCGAGAGCGAGAATCAGCACCACCCAGGAGGCGAGGAATTTTCCAACAATCGCCTGCCACGGTGTGACCGGCATGGTGAGGAGCAACTCGATCGTGCCGAGGCGCCGCTCCTCCGACCACATCCGCATCCCGACCGCCGGGACAAGGAAAAGATAGAGCCATGGATGCCAGGCGAAAAATGCTTCGAGGCTGGCCTGCCCGCGCTCGAAAAATCCACCCACCATGAAGGTAAAAAAGCCAGCGAGGAGGAGGAAGATAACGATGAAAACGTAGGCCACCGGTGAAGCGAAGTAACCGGACATCTCGCGTTTCGCGATCGTGATGATGTTGCCTAACGAAGATCGCCGGACGGGCTCCGCTGGCGCCGGGACACAACCGGCTTCTGTCTGGATCGTCGCAACCATCAGCTTTGTCGCGGAGCGGTTTCCGGCAGGGTGATGGTGCGAAAGACTTCGTCGAGCCGGCCTTCTTCCGTGTGGAGTTCTTCGATCTGCCAATTTTCTTGCGCCGCCAGCTGTCCAATGGCAATCGCCAGCTCGCCGCGGGCGGAACCATTTTTCGGATAAATTCGGACCGCGGCGGGCGATTCCTTCAGCATCGTCAGGCGCTCGCCGCTCGCTCAATTCGCCAAGCTTCATCTTGACCGCGTGAGGCATCGCCGTTCGCGAAACGAACAGTGACTGCCCCGGCCTGTGTCGATTTCTGCTTTAGCTCCGCCGGTGTGCCGTTGGCGACGATCCGGCCGGAGTCGATGATGATCGCGCGCGAACAAACCGCCTCGACCTCCTCCAAAATATGGGTCGAAAAAATGATCGCCTTTTTCTCGCCCATTTGCCGGATCAACGTGCGGACTTCGTGTTTCTGGTTCGGATCGAGGCCGTCGGTTGGCTCGTCGAGGATCAGCACCGCCGGATCGTGCACGATCGACTGCGCAAAGCAGGTGCGATGGCGAAATCCTTTCGACAACGTCTCGACGCTTTGGTGCAAAACGGAACCGAGAAAACACATCTCGACCACGCGCTCGACCGCGCGCGTTTTCTCCGCCCCGCGAAAACCGCGCAGCTCAGCGGTGAAGTTGAGAAACCCGCGCACCGTCATGTCGGTGTAGGAGGGCGCATTTTCCGGGAGATATCCGACAAGGCGTTTCACCGCGATTGGATTCTCCTCGATCTTGAACCCGCCGATCACGATATCGCCTTCGGTCGGCGGGATGAAACCGGTGAGCATTCGCATGGTGGTGGATTTGCCGGCGCCATTCGGGCCGAGAAACCCAAGAACCTCGCCGCGCTGCACGCTGAATGAAACGTCATTCACCGCCAGCTTCGCGCCGAAAGCCTTGGTCAGATTTCGAACTTCAATCATGAATGCGGGAGTTTGCTCACAGGTGGGCGCCCCACGTTCTTGTCATCCCGAGTCGCGCAGACGACGAGGTACCACGCAACCGCAACTTCCAGCTTTCTTGGAGGGAGAACGCGCGGATTCCATTAGAGGGTTCCCTCGGGATGACAAATTGGAAAGGCCGAGTTGTTGAAGTCATCGGAGCGGGAAAGATAATTAAACTTTTCGACGTGCAAGAAAAAATCGGCGGGGTTTTAGCCTGGGCTTTAACTCCGGTCCGGAAATAGACAGCTGGGTATTCGTCCCGTTGAAATTTGTTCTCTCAGACTGGGTCGGCCCGCTGAACTCCGGAATTGTTATGGCCGCTTGGGCGTTGAACTGCCGTTGCCTTCGAGGAAATAGTTCACGCCATCGACGGTCGCGGTGCGCAAATGCTGTCGCCAAAGGAGATCCCCGAGGTCGCGTTCTGCTTCCATTGTTTTCTCTGCGACGACCGGCGGCTCGTGGGGGCCGGCGAACGCCTCCCGCAGAACACGTCCATCCATCGGATGCGGCGCTTTGACCCCCAGAATCCAAAGAATCGTTGGCGCGAGGTCGATGTTGCCGCTCGGTGTCTCGTCGTTCCAGCCGCGTCGGAAATCCGGGCCGCTCGCGATCAGGGTGTTGTTCATGTCATGCGGACTGAGCGTGCTGTGGCTGCCGTGCCCGACGCTCCGACCGATATCGGACGCGATCTGTCCAGCGATTCCAAATTCATTAGGCTGATCGTTCCAGCGACAGGCAACGACCACGTCCGGCGCGGCTGGTGCATCGATTTCGGTCTGGGCAAAGGTGAAGCTGCCCGCATGCTTTTCGCGCGCCAGGATGACGCCGGCAAAGTCGGAGCGCTGGAGGAAATCGATCAACTTTTCGATCACCGCTTGCTCGTGATCGACGACGTAGAAGGTGACGCTTCCACCGAGCGAAACGACGAGTATCTGTCCGCGCTTCGGTTTTTCAGCAAAAGCGCGCACCGCGTCGAAGCCCGCTTTCTTCAACTGTGCCGCGACATCAACCACACGATAGATGGTGGAAAAACCGTGATCGGAAACGACAAAGATGTCCGTCTTCGATAGTGCGTTCTTCGCTTTCAGCGCGGCCACTACTTTCGCGAGATTTTGGTCGCTGTTCCTGATCGCCGCGATCGCGGTAGGCGCACCGAGAGCAGTTTCGTGCTCCGATAAATCCGGGTCGCTTAGCCAAAGGAGAGAAAATTCCGGCACCTCGTTGTCCCAGAGCACATCCGTGAGCGCAGTTGTCGTCCAGTTGTCCTCGCTTCGGTTGGGGAAGGTTTTTCGCACTGGGAACTGACCCAGGGCGCCTGTGATCCTGTCTCCGGCGTCGGCAGGGAGAATCTTCCCCCGGTAAATGACGGTCGACTTTTTCGCCGATTCGCCCGTTCTCGCTCGGGACCGATCAAAAAATTGCGCCACCGGTTTCGCGCCCGCCACCGCAGTCCAGTGACCAGCCGCCTGCAGAATCTCGGCGATGG
Source organism: uncultured Verrucomicrobiae bacterium (assembly GCA_963720895.1). Taxonomy (GTDB): domain Bacteria; phylum Verrucomicrobiota; class Verrucomicrobiia; order Chthoniobacterales; family UBA10450; genus Palsa-1392. Next base: position 193,210 of record CAVRGZ010000003.1, on the reverse strand, counting down.
TCGGCGTTCTCAGGTGTTTTGCATTGATCTCGGGATTTCTGTCCAGGGCCGGGAAGTCCGAAGTATCGAACGGTTTCGCCGGATCGATTGAGGGCCAGAATTCCAGGTTGGCAATGATGCCGTTGTGGGCGGGAGTCACGCCGGTCGCGAAGACCGCGCCGTTGACATTCGTCGAGCTGGGGTAGGCGGCGTGATTGCGCTTGAAAGTGACTCCGGCGCGGAGCAGGGCAGAAAGCGTGGGCGCATTCCCTGCGGTGATGAGATCCGGCCGCATCCCGTCCCACACTACGACCACGACGTGGGTTGCCTTTCCACTCTCGTCCGCCCCGCAGGCGAAGATGGCGGAAGAGATCAGGAGCGCGGTCGCAAACAAGAAAACGGGTCAGGCATCAACTCGAAAATTGACATGGGCGCTGGACAAATTCGAGGGCGCAATCGTGACGATCAGCTGACGATCGTGAAGAGGAGTTTCGCGATGTGTTACTCTGCCAACTCGATGATTGATCCTACGAGCCACGCGGTCCGGGTCCGCTTCCCTGCCGCGCGGCGCCTGAAGTTGAGCCGCGAATTTGATCGGGTGCGCAAAGAGGGTCGTGCCGTGCGTGGTGGACTGCTCACGCTCGGCGTTTTGCCGGTGGAAGGTGAACAAAAGTTCCGAGTCGGGTTGGTCACGTCACGCCGAGTGGGCGGGGCGGTGGCGCGGAATCGAGTCCGCCGCCGGCTGCGGGAGATCGTGCGCCGTAATCAGCATGCGTTGAAAAGCGGAGTTTGGCTGGTGGTCATCGCGCGTCCATCGGCCGCGCAGATCGACTGCGCGGCTCTGGAAGCGGAATGGCTGCGACTTGCAAAGCGAGCCGAAGTGATTGGGTCCGGTCCGTAGCCGAGATTGTGTTTGTTCCCTGTGGTGAGCGAGGTCGAGCGAGCGAGCAGGAGTAGGAGCAGGAGCAGGAGCAGGAGCAGGAGCGGGAGCAGGAGCAGGAGCGCGGTTACGAGGATGGGCGCGAGGACATCAAGATTTGCGTCCGGTAGGGCGCGCTTCTATCCTACGCCCCTGACGATGGTTTTGCTCGTTCGTTTCCTTATCCGCGCCTACCAATGGACGCTTTCGCCGCTGCTTTCGTGGCTTGGGGGACCGTCGACTGGCTGCAGATTTCATCCGACGTGTTCCGCATATTTTCTCGAGGCGGTGGAGCGCCACGGGGGAGTGCGCGGGAGCTGGCTTGGGCTGAAACGGCTGGCACGTTGCCAGCCATGGGGAGGGCAGGGGGAGGATCCGGTTCCGTCGCCGTTTGGGAGTGATGTTTGCGGCCCGATTGTCGCCGCGTCAAGGCAGATTCCACATTCCAGTCAGCAGGCTCACGGCTTCGCCTGTGAATAATCCGGCCGGATCAGTTTATGGACAGACAAGCCTGGATTGCCATTACCCTTTGCATCATCGGACTGATCGGGTGGCAGGTTTACATGGTGAAACATCCGGCGGTCCCGCCAGCAAGGACGCTCGCTTCGCCGAGCCCGACGGCCTCGGCAGGGAGAGATTCTGTCGAGCCGGGTGGAACGAGCCCTTCATCTTCGCCAGCCGCCTCGCCTGGCTCGACGGAGTCTCGCCCTGCCAGCGCAACTGCCTCGACTAGCGAGGTAACTCCGACTCCGGCGCCGTTCGTCGAGAAAACGACGACGCTGCGAAATGCCGATCTCGAGTTGCTCCTGACTAATCGTGGCGGCGGGATTGCCGAGGCGATCCTGCCCAAAAACAAAGGCGAGAACGGAGCGCCAGTGAAGTTGAATGCGCGCCAGCGCTTGCCCATCGGCGCGATAATCGAGAAGCCGGCGAGGCCAGTGCTTGAGGAGTTTTCGATCGTGCCGGGAGAGGACGCGGTGCAGTTTGAGCGCGCTCTCCCGAACAACGTGACGCTGCGCAAGAAGTTCAGCCTGCCCGCGCCGCCTAATGAGAAGGACAATTATGTCGCGCGGATGGAGTTTGATTTTCAAAACACCGGCGCGGCCGTCTATTCCAATCCAGGCTACTTCGTCGCGCTCGGCTCGGCCGCTCCGATTCATCGGAACGATCTGCCGAACTACACCCGCGTAACCTGGTGCATCAACGGCAAGACCAAGTCGACCGATGTCAGCTGGTTCGCGGCGCAAAATTATCCATTCGTCGGGGTGCAGAAACGCGCCGCACAGGAGTTTTTCGAGCAAAAGATTGCCGGCGCGGAATGGACGGGGGTGAGCAACCAATTTTTCGCCGTTCTCCTCACGCCGCTTGGGACGAAGGCGACCGATGTTTGGGCTCAGCGTTTCGAGGCGCGGAAGAAAGATAACGGTCAACCGGAATACGGGATCGAGGGCGCGATGGGGATGCCGGGTTTCAAAGTCCAGCCGGGCCAGACCGCGACCGTCCAGTTCCAGCTCTACCTCGGTCCGAAACTCTACCATCGCCTTGCGCAGCTGACGCACGACGAGGCCGAGATCATGGATTTTGGCCTCTGGAAGCTGGTCAGCGAGGCGCTCCTCAACATGATGAACCTGATCCATCGGTTCGTCGGCAATTATGCGGTCGCGATCCTGATCCTGACCGCGATCATCAAACTGATCCTTTGGCCGCTTCAGACGAAGGCGAACAAGTCGATGCGCCGGATGGCCGCGCTCTCGCCCAAGATGCAGGAGCTGCGCGAAAAGTATAAGGACGACCCGACGAAGATGAACGCCGAGGTCATGAAGCTCTACAAGGATTACGGCGTCAATCCGGTTAGCGGCTGTCTCCCGATGATGATCCAAATCCCGATCTTTTTCGGCCTCTTCACCATGCTGCGCCAGGCGGTCGAGCTGCGCAACGCGAGCTTCCTTTGGGTGCGCGATCTTTCGCAGCCAGACACTGTCGCCCACATTCCGGGGCTCGGTTGGCCGATTAATATCCTGCCCTTGATCATGGCCGGGACCAGTTTCTGGATGACCCACGTCACTCCGAAGAGCGGCGACGCCACGCAACAGCGGGTAATGATGTTCATGCCCCTGATCTTTGTCGTCTTCTGCTACAATTTTGCAGCCGCCCTCGCTTTGTATTATACAACTCAGAATCTCTTTACGATTTTGCAGTTGTACCAGAACCGGAATCAGCCCCTGCCCAAGCTGGAGAAGGTGAATCAGCCCGCAAAACGCAAAGGAAAGGCCCGCTGATGAGCACCGACGCTGAACCGAAACCTAACGCGAAGGAGCTGCTCGACACGATGCTCGGCTACCTCGGTTTTGTGGTCGAGATCGAGGAGACACGGGGCGAAAGTGGCAATCCGACGCTCCAGATTTACACCGAGGAAGCCGATCGCCTGATTGGCCGCGATGGAGAAACGCTCGATGCGGTGCAATTTCTTCTCAACCGGTTGCTCCAGGCGAAGAATCCCGACGCGCTGAAGTGGATCGTCGACTGTGAGATGTATCGCTCGATGCGCCAGGACAAGATCGTGCATCATGTAAGGCAGCTTGCCGAGCGCGTCCGCATATCCGGTCGGCCACTGCAGCTCGAGCCGATGAATTCCTACGAACGCCGTATCGTCCACGAAGCGTTTAAGGATGATCCGGAAGTGGCGACATGGAGCCCATCCGATTCGGCGAGGATCAAACAGATCACTCTGCTGAGACGTCCGGCCAGAACAGAATCGGCGCCCTCTGAAAAGGCCTGAGCGCGGGCCAGAGTTTCAGAGACGGTCGGTCGGCTAACCCCCGCGTTGTTTTTCCACGAGGGTCTTAAGCAGACGCTCCATTGTCTTGAATGCATCGTTGATCACCTTGCTCAAGGGCTCGTGCATTTCGTGCACGGCCGGGTTTTCATCCGCGACCAGTTCGTGGCCAGGCGGAACGGTGACGTCGATCCGGACCCGAAACGGATTGCCTGAACGTTGCGCGTGATTTGGATGCTCGACGACGACGTCGCAGCGGCTGATGTGATCGCAGAAACGATCGAGCCGCGCCGCCTTGCCGCGAATCAGTTCATCGAGTTGGTCCGATTTTTCGACGCCCCGATATGAAATTCCTACCGGTAATTGCATCTGCTATTATAGCGCAAAGATCAAAGCGGCTGAAGTGAGCGGAAGTGCGCTGACAATTTCGAAGGCTCAATCTTTACCAGATCGGATTTCACATGCTCAACCAGGCGAGTGCGGATTTGCGATGGCAGCAATTCCGTTACGCTGGAGTGGATTGAGCCCGGCGCGGCGAAAGACCAGCCTTCGGCGCCTTCGCGTCTCACCACTTCGGCGATGTGCTCGGCGAGTTGCTTGCAGATGCGCCGGTCGGTTTCGGTCTCGAGCGCAGTTCGCTCGGCGATTGCGTTGGCATGCCGGCCGTTGCCGTCGCTCACCGGAAAACGTCCCGCCTGGTCGGTCAATTTTTCATTGTAACGTCCGTGGGCGTCGGTGATATCAAACGCCTGCACCAACTGCAGACTCGCTCCACGGGTCGGTGTTTCGTTGACCCGGTATGCCTTTAATCCCCCTCGATCGACCACAATAATGAGTGATGTCGGTGTCATATTTCACTCTACAACGTCGCGCGCGGGGCGCATCTTGCGCCTAGACTTCGGCCGGTATCGGCTCCGGCTGCCCGGTATCGGCCGCCGACGGTTTCGTTGCGGATTGCTCCGGCCGGTTCTCGCCATCATGCGGTGCCTCAAACTGCCGCTTCTTCCACGATTCATGACGGGCCTGCGCGGTCGAGCCGGTGGTGAGCTTTAGCAGCATGGTGGCGCGCTCCGTGATCTCCACTTCATCACCCGAAACATAGTTTTGCGGCTCCCGGCAAAAGCCATCGGCCGACGCTGTGTCGAGAATGAGCTGCCATTCGACTTTTTTCTGGCCCGGCAAAACAAATTGGAGCGGCTCATGGTGCGCGTTAATCAGAAGGAGGAAACTATTGTCCCGGATCGGTTCGCCTTCGAAGGTCTGCACGTCGATCGTGTCACCGCTCAGAAGCATGCCGAGGCAACGGACAAAAGGTGAGTTCCATTCGTCGTCGGTCATCTCATTGCCGCCGGGGTTGAACCACATCACGTCGCGAATCTCGGAGCCGCGAATCCGGCGACCCTGGAAGAATTTCGGGCGCCGGAAAACCGGATGCTCCCGACGAAAGCGGATAAGCTCCCGGGTGAATTCAAGAAGTGCTTTCTGCTCGTCGTCCAGGTTCCAATTGAGCCAGCTGATCTCATTATCCTGACAATAAGCGTTGTTGTTGCCCTGCTGGGTGCGAGCCCATTCGTCGCCCGCGGTCAGCATGGGGACACCCTGGGAAAGGAAGAGAGTGGTGAGGAAATTTCGACGTTGTTGCAGACGCAACTGCTTGATTTCGGGATCATCGGTCGGGCCTTCCGCGCCGTGATTCCAGGAGTGATTGTTGTTGTCCCCGTCGCGATTGTCTTCGCCGTTGGCTTCATTGTGTTTTTCGTTGTAGCTGACGAGATCGTTGAGAGTGAAGCCGTCGTGTGCGGTGACGAAGTTGATGCTGGCATAGGGGCGCCGACCGCTATGTAGGTAAAGGTCGGGGCTTCCCGTCAGGCGATAGGCCAGCTCGCCGATCCTGCCTTCGTCGCCTTTCCAGAAACTGCGCACGGCGTCGCGATATTTGCCGTTCCACTCTGCCCAGAGGACAGGGAAATTGCCGACCTGATAGCCGCCTTCACCAACGTCCCAGGGCTCGGCGATCAACTTCACCTGCGAGATGACCGGGTCCTGGTGAATGATTTCGAAGAAGGCGTGGAGCTTGTTCACTCCATTCGCATCGCGTGCCAGAGTGGACGCGAGGTCGAAGCGGAAACCGTCTACGTGCATGTCGTTCACCCAATAACGCAGGCTGTCCATGACGAGCTGAAGGCTGCGCGGGTGGAGGAGATTGAAGGTGTTGCCGGTGCCGGTGAAATCCAGGTAGAAGCGCGGATCCTCCGGCATGAGACGGTAATAGGCCTGATTATCGATTCCGCGAAAGCTGAGAGTAGGACCCAGGTGGTTGCCTTCGGCGGTGTGATTGTAGACGACGTCGAGAATCACTTCGATTCCGGCGGCGTGGAGGTTGCGCACCATGTTTTTGAACTCCGTTACCTGCCCGCCGAGGGCGCCGGCCGAGGAATACTTCGAGTCGGGCGCGAAATAGCCGATCGTGTTATAACCCCAGTAGTTCGTTAGGCCGCGATCGACCAGCGCCTTATCGTTGACGTAGGCATGGACCGGTAACAGCTCGACAGCGGTGACGCCGAGGTCGAGCAAATATTCGATCGAAGCCGCGCAACCGATGCCGGCATAGGTGCCGCGCATCTCCTCCGGCACCCTCTCGTTTAGAATCGTGAATCCCTTGGTGTGCAGTTCGTAGATCACCGAGCGGTGCAAGGGCGTATGCGGCGACCGGTCGTTCCCCCAATCGAAAGCATTGTCGATCACGACCGCTTTGGGCATTCCCCAGGCGTCATCGCGGAAGTCGCGGGCCAGGTCTTCGGACGGGTCGCCCACCACGTAGCCAAACATTTCATCCGCCCAATTGATCCGCCCCGAGATTGCCTTGGCGTAGGGATCGATGAGCAGCTTCGAACTGTTAAAGCGCAACCCGCGTTCGGGATCGTAGCGTCCGAAAACGCGGAAACCGTAGAGCTGTCCGGGCCGAACGTCGGGCAGAAAAATGTGCCACACCTGGTCGGTGTGTTCGGTCATCGGAATGCGAATGTTCTCCTGGCGCGCGTCCGGGGAATCAAAGAGGCAGAGATCCACCGAGGCGGCGGATTCGGAGAAGATGGCGAAATTCACGCCGTTGCCGAGCCAGCTAGCGCCGAGGGGATAGGGATAACCGAGCCAAACTTTTACCGGAGTCATAGAAAGCGAGCGTGTTTATCCCATTGTGGAGGGGAGGAAGCAAGAAACGCTGACAATTCGTTCCTGATCGGGACGACTAAAGAAGCCGCAGCTGCTCGTTAGGCGGGCGAAATCCCGCACTCGATAGCCTGGGTCGCTCGCCCAACCCCGCGCGTTTGCAACCCGCATCAAAGAGCGCGCGGATCTGCTCGGCAAAAATGCCCTCCCCGCGCATCCGATTCCTGAAGCGCGGATCGTTCAATCGCCCGCCGCGCAGATGCCTGATCCGACCGAGCACCTTCTCTTTGCGATCGGGGAAATGCTCAGCCAGCCAGCGCTCGAAAAGTGGCGCGACAGCGAATGGCAGCCTAACGACGACATAGCCGGCGAACTGCGCGCCGGCCTCGGCGCAGGCTTGCAGGATCGCTGGCACTTCGTGATCGGTCAGGCCGGGTATGATTGGCGCAACCATTACTCCAACTGGCACGCCCGCCTTGCGCAAATGAGCGATCGCGTCCAGTCGCGCGCGCGGAGTGGAAGCGCGCGGTTCGAGGACTCTCTGGAGTTTGGGATCGATCGAAGTAACCGAGATATTTACCGCCGCGGCATCACGAGCCGCCAGCTCAACCAATAAATCGGTGTCCCGGGTGACGAGCTGGCTTTTTGTGATAATCGCGACGGGATTGCGGAAGCGCGCCAGCACTTCGAGACACCGTCGGGTTAGCTTCAGCCGTCGCTCTACGGGCTGATAGGGATCGGTCACGCCGCTCATCACGAGCGTCTGCGGTTTCCAACGGGGCGAGGAAAGTTCTGCGACGAGAAGCTCCGGCGCGTCTTCTTTCACCATGATGCGACTCTCGAAATCGAGTCCGGCGGAGAAGCCGAAGATATTCATGCGTCGGCCGCGCATAGCAGTAAATGCAACCGTGCTCGCAGCCGCGGTAGGGATTGACGCTCGACTCGAAACCAACATCCGGGCTTTCGTTATGCGCGATAATGGTGCGAGTGAAATCCCGGTAAAAACTTGTCGTCAGCGCTGGAACCTCATCGTTTGGCCTCTCATCGGGATCGGGATCGATGCTCAGGGCCTCGAAGCGGTTCGCCGGGTTAGTGGACGCGCCGCGGCCGTGAATCGGGTGGGGGAGTGGCCGTTCCAGGATCGGCTCAATCATTTCGTCAAGACCACCCAGACCACCGTTAGATTGGCCGGGTTCATCTTTCCGCGGTGACGTTCTCAATTGACTTTTGCTCCTCAACATCAAGATACGTTCAAATGAACAGATTTGATTGTCCAGAACAAACCTTCCTTGCTGCGTTTCCCGGCGGCGGAATCTGGTGACCGATCCGCGGGCGAATTGGGTCCATCTCCGGGATGAACCTGGCACGGCGGGCGTGCCGCGCGGACTAGTTTATCGAGCCGCCCGATTCCTCTGTCTTTTTTGGGGCGAGATCGGCCTCGATTTTTTCGAAGCGCGGATCGCCGCGGAGCGCATCCCAGTAAGGATGCAGTTTCAAATTGCCGTAGTTTAAGGTGCTTGGAATTTTAAGGGTTGCTTCGATTTGATCAATCGCGAGATCCTTCTCGCCAACGAGGGCATAGATAACGGCGAGATATTTCGCGACCTCCGCGCCGTCGATAGAATCCTTCGTAATCGGCAGGAGCTCGACCGCTCGGCGGCCTTCACGGATCGCTTCATCCTTGCGGCCGAGAGCGGCGTCGATCAAGGCCGAGCACGCAGAGCGCCGGCGCATAGTCGGGTTGATCGCTTACCGTGCCTTCGAGTTCCGTGCGCGCGGCGAGAAAAGCGGTTTGAGCCGCGGCAGCATCGCCTTTGGCGCGGGCCGCCAGGCCTTCGCACCAGGAGCGCGGGAAATTCAGATCCGCGGCCGTCCCACTTGCCGGGATCGCAGCCAATGCCTCGGTCACGGCCACCGGATCGCGTTCACACAGTGCGAGGTCGAACCATTGAGCGGCCAGGTCTGGTGCCGCGGCCGGATTTTCCTTCAGAATTGCTTTGAATATATTCGTGCAGGGTCCGCGGGTTGGCTCGCCATTCAAACTCGACCGACGCGCGGGTGATCTGCGTGTCCAGATCGCGCGGAGCCAGGGCAAGCGCGCGGTCCAGGGCCGCGGCCATGGCTCGAAATTGCCGGAACTCCTGGTAGCTGAGTGCGATCTGCTGGAGCATGAAAAAGTTCCGGGGATCCAGAGCCAAAGCTCGCTGAAGACCCCGCGCGGATTCATTCCACAGGCCCTGGCGTCGGTCGATATAGCCGGTCAATTCGAAGATCTCCGAATTATTCGGCAAGGCGCGTTGGGCGACGGCGAGTTCTGCGCGCGCCTTTTCGTAGTCGAGATAACAACGGTAATAAAAATCGGCCCGGGCGAGATGAGTCTCCCCGGCTTCAGGACGGAGGCGACCGAGAGCTTTGAGAGCGTCTTCCGCCAGGGCCAACCGGGCGGGGGTGTGATCGAAACCAAAAAAATAAAGGTAATTGTGGGCAGCGGCTAATTGGCAGTAGGCGAGAAAGAAATCGGGATCCCGCGCGATGGCCTGATCGGCCAACTGCACGGCTTCGCGTAAATTTTCGTTGATCTTGGTATTGAGAGAAATCGTCGCGATGAGTGCTTTGGCCCGCACGTAGAGGCCATAGGCGACGAGATCTTTGGTCGGGCGCTCATCAAGGGCCGCTTTCTCTTTCGGCGAAACAGTCGCTTTGAGCCGAGACGTAGTTTGCTGCACGATATCGCTCTCGATCGCGAAGACGTCGGTCAGTTTGCCCTCATAATTTTTTTTCCACGAAGCAATCCCAGTTCGAGCATCCGTTAGCGTTGCGGTGACACTCACTCTTTCATGGGTTTGGTGAACGCTCCCCTCCAAAGCGTAGGCAACGCCCAGGGTCTGGGCCAACTTGCGCAGGTTGCGTTCCGTTCCAGCCGGGTAGGTGTTTACGGAAGTGCGGTTGATTACTTTGAGGTCCGCCACTTTGGCAAGGGCGGCGCGAATGTCGTCCTGAATGCCGTCGGCCAAAAACGCGTTCGTTTGATCTTCGCTTAGATTCTCGAAGGGAAGCACTGCGATCCCCTTCTCCGGAATAACCGCCATGGCGGCGGCCTCGGGCGATTCTAACTCGCTGATTAGTTCCGGCGCCAGCTGGCGCGACAAACTCCAAATTCCGAAACCCATTGCCAGTGCCACCGTCATCAGGAGGGCCGTCAAAACGCGCTTGCCCATGCGACTGGAATCCTGAAAGCCGGGTGTCCTTGGAAATTGATTCGGAATTTCCGTTCCGAGTTTTGCGGACTTTTCCTCAATCTGTTCTGTGCAGGAATTCATTAAACAGTCCTCAACGTCGCCGTGACCTTTGCTCCGAATTCGGGTGGGCGAGGCTGACGCTACCGGCATGCGCGAATCCTCGGTCGCGCACTTGGGAGCAGAATGTGTTCCAGCGTCGCCTCACTGTCATCGGACGGCGGGGAAGTAGCACGATTGTTGCTTTGCATTCTAAGCCGGGCGTGTCGGATTCGCGCTGCGGGAAAAGCCGGAGGCGAATCCTGCCGCTGTCCACCACGCTTGGTTAAAATGAAGGATCGATCACTCCATCTAGCCCAAATCGTGAACTGACAGCGATGCAAAAGCTGCGCGATCGTCCCATCCGAGAAAAAATCACCTTCGTGATCATGCTCATTTCGGGCGTGGTGCTGCTTCTCGCGTTTGCGGCGCTCTTCTGCTTCCAGGCCTACACCCTCAAACGGCACTCCGCTCACGAGCTTGCGGTCGTCGGTGAAATCACGGCCCACAATTGCGCTCCGGCGATCATGTTTCAGGACGAGGGCGCTGCCGGCTCAAATACTGGCTGGATTGAAGACGATGCCGCAAATCGTCGGCGCACGCCTTGAGCTCATGGATCAGCAGCGGCTCGCCTTTTTTGGAGCAGCGCGCGATGAGCTCGAAATTAAGGCAGCCCGGCTAAAATCGGGCTTCCGGATCGATGGCAATCGAATTCTCCTCGCGCAGCCAGTCATGCTCGATGGCAAACGGGAAGGAACGCTCTATCTCCTGGCTGATTTGCAGGCGATGACGTCGCAGCTGCTAAAACTCTATGGCGGCATTTTTGCTTTGGTTCTGGCCGCTTCCCTTCTTCTCGCCTTCCTGCTTTCGAGGCAATTTCTGCGTTTCATTACCAATCCGATCCTCCGGCTTGACGAGCACCGCGCGCACGATCGCAGACCACAAGGACTACTCCGTGCGCGCCGACAAAGTGTGTGGCGACGAGGTCGGGGTCCTGACCGACGCCTTCAATCAAATGCTGATCCAGATCCAATCCCAGGACAACGCATTGCAAGGTGCCCAACGGGAGTTGCAGGAACAGGTGGATGCGCTTCAGCGCGAAATTGGCGAGCGGCAACGAGCAGAAGCAGCGCACGACCGTCTCACTGCCATCCTCGAGGCGACGCCAGACATCGTGATCAGCGCGGATCCCAACGGGAGCGCACTCTATCTCAATCATGCGGGACGCCAGATCCTGGGTCTGGCCCAGGAAAAAGACATCACTGATCTGAAAACTCTTGATTTTCATCCGGATTGGGCGCGCGAGATTATCTTGCGCGAGGGATTCCCGGCGGCTGTGAAAAACGGGTCGTGGGCCGGGGAGACAGCCATCCTGACAAGTGCGGGCCGGGTCATTTACGTGTCGCAGGTGCTTATCGCGCATAAGAACTCTGAGGGCGAACCAGAATACTTTTCCTCTGTGATGCGGGACATGGCGGAGCGTCGGCAGGCCGAGGAAGCATTGCGCTATTCGCAGCAAAAGTTGCTCGAAACCTCTCGCCTCGCCGGGCATGGCCGAGGTAGCCACCGGTGTCCTGCACAACGTGGGCAATGTCCTCAACAGCGTGAACGTTTCTGCCGGACTCGTAGTCGAAAAGTTGCGTCGTTCGAAAGTGCCGAAGCTGGGCAAGGCCGCGGCATTGCTGACCGAACGAAATGGCGACCTCGGCGACTATCTGACGCACGATCCGAACGGGCAAAAACTCCCAGGTTACCTGACCAAACTCAGCCAGTACCTCGTTGAAGAAAACACCCAGCTCCTGAGTGAAGTTGATCTGCTCGCGCGCAACATCGAACACATCAAAGAGGTCGTGGCCGTGCAGCAGAGCTATGCCAAAGTCAGCGGCATTTTCGAAAACCTCCAGGCGGAACAGCTCGTCGAGGACTCTATCGCGATGAACATCGGGGCCTTCGAGCGGCATGGCGTCATCCTTGAACGGAAATTTTCCCCTTCGCCAGCGGTGCGAGTCGACCGGCACCGCGTCTTGCAGATTCTGATCAATCTTCTCCGCAACGCCAAGTACGCGCTCGATGACGTGCAACGCATCGACAAGCGGATCACGGTTTCGATCGCGCCTGCGGGCGAAAAGAGCGTGCACGTTGTCGTGAAGGATAATGGGATCGGCATTTCGCCGGAAAATCTCGCGCTGGTTTTCTCACACGGCTTCACGACCCGCAAAAACGGGCATGGCTTCGGCTTGCATAGTGGAGCGCTCGCCGCCCGCGAAATGGGCGGCTCACTCCGCGCGGAGAGCCTCGGCGTCCGTCGTGGCGCCACCTTTACGCTCGAACTTCCCGTAGCGTCCGATTCATGAAAACTCCACCGGCCTCCCTGACCCCCAACAATCGTATCCTCGTCATCGACGATAATCCGGCGATTCATCAAGATTTTCGCAAAGTCCTCAGTCCGGTCGACTCGCTTCTCCAGGGACAACTCGAAGAAGAAGAAGCGGCGCTTTTCGGCGAGGCCCTCGGCAATACACGCGAGTCGACCTTTCAAGTCGATTCCGCGTTTCAAGGACAGGAGGGCCTCGAAAAGGTGCGCGCCGCCGTCGCGGCCGGCGCGCCCTATGCCGTCGCTTTTGTCGATGTGCGAATGCCGCCAGGCTGGGATGGGGTTGAGACGATCACGCGTATCTGGGCGGAGTTTCGCGATCTTCAGATCGTCATTTGCACGGCTTACTCGGATTACTCATGGGACGAGATTTCCAAGGCCATCGGCAACACGGATCAAGTGCTCGTTCTCAAAAAGCCGTTCGATAATATCGAGGTCCTCCAGATGGCTCATGCCCTCTCGAAAAAGTGGGAACTTACGCAGATGGCGTCCCGACAAATGGAGGAGCTCGACGCGCTCGTGAACCAGCGCACGATCGAGCTGCGCGAGACCAATGCCCGCCTGACCGACGAAGTCGCCGAGCGTGTCGCGGCCGAGGACGCCCTGCGTCGTTCCGAGGAGCGATTCTCCAAAGCTTTCCACGGCAGCCCTGTGCCCATGGTTATCCAGCGACCTGACGAATCCGATTGCCTCGACGCGAACGCCAGCTTCCTGGATCTCGTTGGCGCGACGCGCGAAGCCGTGCTCGCCGGGAGCGCGCAATGGTGGAGCGATCCCGCTACTGCCGGCATGCTCCACGATGCTCTCGCTGGACGTCGCCTCGTCCGCGGGCTCGCCGCAAGCATTCGGACGGCCGCGGGTGACGTGCGTGAAGTCCTCGTCTCGGCGGAGAATCTGGCGCTCGCCAGCGCTCCCTACCATCTCCTTATCCTTCAGGATATCACCGATCGCGTTCGCCTTGAAAATGAACTTCGCCAGGCGCAAAAAATGGAGGCCGTCGGCCGCCTCGCCGCCGGTGTCGCGCACGACTTCAACAACATGCTCACCGTCATTCTCGGATACGCCTCGATGATGCAGAACGGGAGCCCAAAACTCGACGAAAAACTTGCCTCATACCTTCGGCAAGTTGAGCAGGCCGCCGTGCGCGCCACGGCCCTTACCCATCAGCTTCTCGCCTACAGTCGCAAACAAATGATTCAACGTCGGCCCCTGCAGTTGAATGACATCGTCAAACAAACGGTCAGCATGCTTCGTCGCGTGATCGGCGAACATATCGCGATCGACACGCGATTTGCGCCCGACCTTCCGCTCATCTTCGCCGATTCGAGCAGCGTCGATCAGATCATCATGAATCTTGCGCTTAACTCCCGCGACGCCATGCCCGATGGCGGCCGGCTCACTCTTTCCTCCGTCAGCGGTCGAGATCGACGAGGCCTATCGCAAACGTAATCCGGAATCCCAACTCGGCCGCCACGTCTGCCTGACGGTCAAAGACAGCGGACACGGCATGGATACTGCCACCGTGAGCCGCATCTTCGAGCCGTTCTTTACCACCAAGGAACCAGGCAAAGGCACGGGCATGGGCATGGCCACCGTCTACGGGGTGCTCAAACAGCACAACGGCTGGATCGAGGTCGAGAGCGCAGCCCGGTCGTGGCACCGTCATGCGCGCTTATCTACCCGTCAGTGATGGCGTTCCCGAGGATTCGCCCGGGGATCTCTCCGCCGAACCCGCCGACATTCCGGCTTCGCCTGCGCCGTTGGCGGACATCACCATTCTCCTGGTGGAAGACGAGGAGATGCTGCGCGAATTCGTCAGCACCGCCCTTAGCTCGCTCGGCTACCATGTTCTCTCCGCGGCCAACGGGCATGAGGCGCTGGAAATTTGGGCTGCTCGCCGCCACGAAATCGACCTGCTGCTGACCGACGTTGTCATGCCCGAGTCGATCTCCGGCCGCGAGCTCGCGCACACCCTCATGATCGACAAGCCTGATTTGAAAATCATTTTTACCAGCGGCTACAGCGCAGAGCTGATCGGGCCGGAATTCGAGCGGGACAAAGGACATGGCTTCCTTGCGAAACCGTATCTCACCGATCACCTCGTCAAGTTCGTTAACGCCGAACTCGCCGGCACCCGCTAGCTAATTCCTGATTTTTGATCTCGGAACGGTTCCGATCGCTTGCCGGAGTTCAGGGAAGATTTGCCGCGCCATTACCCGATGCGCTAATGTTGTCGCCGGCTCGCCGAGAAAGACCAGAGCCTAGGGGAGGGGTGGTCGAGCGGTTGATGGCTCCGGTCTTGAAAACCGGCAGGGCGCAAGCCCTCGTGGGTTCGAATCCCACCCCCTCCGCCAACGCGACTTTGAAGAACCGTCCCTCTTCTGTTCGCAAGTCCTCGAACTACGGCCAATGAACTTCTTCGGAGAGCGCGCTCTCCAGACCATTGGTGTTGTAGGCCGTGACCGCGAAATAGACCGTCTTGCTACCTTTCACCCCGATCATCGCCGTCGGATCGGCGACCGTTACCAGACGCGAGTAATCGCCGGAAGCACGGCCGTAATAGACGTTGTAACCCGCGATATCCGATTCCGGATTGCGATCCCAGACCAGCGTCACACTGATGGTTTTCGCGTCCGGATCATCGCCGCTGTCGACGACGATCGTCTTCAGCTTTCGCCGCTGTGAATGTAAACGCGACAAGCAAGGCCAGGAGCAAGGACAAGGTATAGATATATTTTTTCATCTAAAGTTGAGTGCCCGAAAGTTATGCGCGGCATCTTGCCGCTTGCCCGCCACTCGCTATTCAACGACTGGCACGCCTGTGCCCTGGAGGGCGTGCGCGCTATATAGCCGATCTTCGAATCGAGCGCGATGAATCGTGGCCAGATATCATGAAATCGAAATGATTGTGTCATGAACCGGTAAACTTGGTTCGGGCGTTTCGCAGGATGTGGATGCGGAAAACTTCGTCTGTCTTCGCGCACCGGCGCAGAGAAAGCCTGCGCTCGAGGCCGCTAGTTTCCACCGCCGATTTGCGATCGAAGGCAGGCCCGCGCGCAAAGCCACGCGCACAGAATCCCGACGATCGCGGCGCAGATCACATCCGACAAATAATGCGCCGCGACATATATGCGCGAGGTAGCGATGAGCAACGGGATCGGCAGAAGGCAGAGGCCGAGACGGCGGTTGGCAAAAAAGAGAACGCCGAAAAAGGCCGTCGTCGACGCTGTATGTCCGCTGGGGAATGAATTGTATTTCGGACTGAGCCGCGGGCCGTTCCAGCCGAGTTCCTGTTTGACCGACGGGCGGGCGCGGCCGGTCGTGATCTTCAGTCCGCGCGCGGCAATGCCGGCGAGAGCGCAGGCGAGGATCATCGTTAGGCCAATGCGGACCCAGCGTTTGCTCCCGCGCCACCAGGCGATTGCGACGAGGAGCAAACCGGCCGCCACGTGCTCCGGCCAGTCGCCATAGCGGCTGACGTTGCGCATGACTTGTTTCGCGGTGCGGTTGGAATGCTCGATCACCCAGGCCCGGACTGTGCCGTCGAAATGAAACGCCGCCGCGATCGCGACGATCGCGAGCGCGATGATGAACAACCATTTCCAGGCCGGCGCGATTTTATGCATCGAGAATTTGCCGGTTGTTTTTCGGCCCTCGCCATCTTTGAATCGCTCTCTTGCAACCTGCAACTCGCAATTTCGCGGCTCTCTTCGGTGGGTGTCTGCTTTTTCATCTTGCCGGCACCTGGGCACTGCCGCTGGTCGACCGCGATGAACCGCGTTTCGCCGAGGCCTCGCGCGAGATGATCGAGCGCGGCGATTATGTCGTTCCCGTATTTCAATAATCGTTATCGCTTCGACAAGCCGCCACTCACCTATTGGTTCCAGGTCGCGAGCTTCCGCGTCTTTGGGGAAAATCCGTTTGCCGCCCGGTTTCCTTCAGCCGCTCGCGGCGGCGCTGACGGCGGTTGCCATTTTTGCCTGGGGACGACGGCTCGATCTCAGTCGCGCCGGGTTCTTGGGCGGCGATCATTTTCACCCTTTGCCTGCAAACTTTCGTCCATGCCAAAGCCGCGGTCGCCGACATGTGGCTGGTCCTTTTCATGACGCTCGCGCATTGGGCGGGCTACGAGCTGCTGCGGGATCGGTTTGGCGGAACCTGGCGGAGCGTCGTTTTCCGTCCGCGCAATCTGCGCGGTTGGTGGTGGATGTTTTATTTCTCGCTGGCCTTCGCTTTTCTGGCCAAGGGGCCGATCGGCTGGATGCCATTGGGCACAGTGATCGTGATGCAATTTCTGCGACCGGCTCCGCATTTCGCGCGTCGTTTTCTTTTCGTTAGGGGAATTTTCCTCATGCTCGCGCTCGTCGCGCTCTGGGGCGTGCCCGCGCTTTTGCGAACAGACGGAGAATTTTTCGAGGTCGGGCTCGGGCGCCATGTCGTGGGGCGTTCGTTCGGCACCATGCAGGGGCACGGCGGAAGTTCGATTCTGGCCGCGCTTCTCTCCCTGCCGTTCTATTTCCTCACCGTCTTCATCACCTTTGCGCCATGGTCGCTAAAAATTCCGTGGCTCACCCGCCGCCTCTGGAAGAAGCGCGATGCGCTCGATCTCTATCTCATCGCGGGCGCCGCCGTGATCGTCGTCATCTTCACGATCGTGAAAACGAAATTGCCCCACTACATTCTGCCGGCCTTTCCGCTCCTTGCGCTTTTGCTGGCGAGACATTGGCTGGAATCCGGCGTGAGCGAACGAACTCTCCGTCGCTGGTCGCTCGCGACCGCCGCGGTCATGCTCGCGGTGGCCCTGATCGGGTTTCCGCTGATCGCCCTTTTTTTCCTTCGGCGGATGCTTTTCAAAAAGGCGGAACCGTATCTCCAGCCCGAGATGGATTTTGCCGCCTACGATTTCGACGCGCCGAGTCTGGTCTGGAATTTCCGCAGCCGGGTTCGCGGCTTCCTTTATTACAGCCGTTTCGAGGGCCGCGACTACGCGACCTTGCAGCCGGATCAGGTGCCGCAGTTCTTGCAGCGTTCCGGGCCGCACTTCGTCGTTCTGCCATCGGACGTCGCAGATCGGCTTTACCCAACGTTGCCGAACGGTTATCGGAAGTTCTCGACTCGCGGCTTCGACATTGCGAAGGGCCGCTGGGTTGATCTGACGCTCATTCTAAAAAACACATGATCACTTTTTTGCACGGCCGCCTAACGAGCGCGCTTCCCACCCAGGCAATCGTCGATGTCGGGGGTGTTGGTTACGAAGTTTTCATCCCGCTTTCGAGCTACGACAAGCTGCCTGCGCCGGGCGAGTCGGTGCAAATTCTGACCCATCTGCACGTTCGCGAGGACGCGCAGATTCTCTACGGCTTCATGACGGCGGCGGAACGCGACCTCTTTCGATTGCTCGTCAATCACGTCAGCGGGATCGGTCCGAAACTCGCCCTCGCGGTTCTCAGTGGAATGAGCGTGAGCTATTTCAAGAGTGCGGTCGTGAACTCCGATGTGGCGTCACTTTCCAAGATCAGTGGGCTCGGCAAAAAGACGGCGGAGCGAATCGTTCTCGAACTGAAGGACAAACTGGGGGTGGCGGCGGCCTGGGAAGTAGCGAGTGGCGCGCAGGCACCGACACCGGAGCAGGAACAGGCGAACGAGGCGGTCCTGGCCCTGATCGCGCTCGGCTACAAGCAAGTCGAGGCGCACAAGGCGGTGCGCGATATTCAGCAGGGCGGCAGAGCGATCGCGACTGCCGAAGATCTCGTTAGGCTGACGTTGCAGCGGCTTGCTTCAGGGCGGTAGAAAGACCGTCAGGCTTACCCCTCGCTCGCAACTTGTCATCCCGAGCCGGCGAAGCACGGTGAGGGACCTCGCAATTGCAAGAGACGCTTCCTTCTCAGCAGAAAATGTGACTCCGACTGTGAGGTCCTTCGGTCGCCGCGGGCGGCAACCTCAAGGATAACAAAATCCTTCAAGGCGCATTCTCATTCACAATCTGCCGGTACGATGCGGGATCGGTTGCCCCTTCGGTAACAAGGATCAGGGCGCGGCTGTTTTTTTGATTCCCAGCGCCGCTCGATTTTGAGTGCTCTCCAGTCCAGTCAGTAACTCGATCAGCCCGGCCAATCCTGCCGCGCCAGTCTCGCCGGCGATGATACCCGCTTGGGCCAGCGCGCGCATCGCTTCGCGCGCCCGCTCGTCGGGAATCGCGATGAAAAGCGTCGATGCCCGCGAAACAATCGGCCAGGCAATCGATGAAGCTCGTCCGCAGTTTAAGCCGGCCATGATTGAGTCGTGCGGACCGGGGAGAGTGACGATCTTGCCCGCCTCTATCGACGTCGAGCATGCAGGCGGCGCGGAGCGGTTCGACGCTGAGGATTTTTGGGCGCTCGTTAGGCCGGCAATAATGCCGACGACCGCGGCGGCGAGCGCGCCGACGCCGAACTGGACCGCGAATCAAGTCTGGATCTTGTCTCGCCCCGCCGCGCGAGTTCGTCGTCGATCTCGGTCATGATCGTCGAATAGCCTTCCATTACCCATTGGGGAACTCTTCATAGCCTGGCCAGGAGGTGTCGGAAATAACGAGGCAACGTGTCACTCGCATCCTGCGCGGCCCGGGCGACCGCATCTTCGTAGGTGCCGTCCACGACTTCGACGCGCGCTCCTTCGCTTGCGATTCCATCAATCCGCGCCTGCGCTGTGCCAGCCGGGACATAGATCTGCGCTTCCAAGCCAAGAGTGCAGCGACATGCGCGACGGCACGGCCGTGATTGCCATCGGTCGCAGTCACGAGTGTAAGGGGTAGCAGTGTTGCGAGCGTTCGGCTAGTTGCTCTAGGGTTTCGCCACGGTTCGTCGGATATTGGCCAAGACGCTTCTCGAGCGTTCGATAAATGGCCCACGACG
The DNA here is from genome assembly GCA_963720895.1 of uncultured Verrucomicrobiae bacterium. Lineage (GTDB taxonomy): Bacteria > Verrucomicrobiota > Verrucomicrobiia > Chthoniobacterales > UBA10450 > Palsa-1392. Next base: position 173,826 of record CAVRGZ010000003.1, on the reverse strand, counting down.
CTCCGAGAATCTTAAAGGCCGGCAGACCGAGGCTACTCGATTCGTCTTTTACCAGCACTTGGCCTATCCCGAGCCGGCGTGCGAGTTCGGGAGCGTCGAGCAGCGGAGTTGGTTGATAGCCGGGCAGGCGCCGATGAAAGTCGAGCGGCGCGCCCGACCGCCGATCGCGCGCTCGAGGTTGCGCCTACGCGTGTTTAGAACGAACCGCGCCGTTTCTGCCTTACTCATCATCGTAAGATTGCCGCGCGTGATGTGCGAGTCAGCGAACATTGTTTTTAGGTTATGCCCTGTGCGAAGGCGAGCGAATTGTCCCAGCGATTGACGAGACCTTTCCAGAATTTTTCCCGCCGGCCGGCCACTCTCAGCTCGTACTTTCGCGGGCCACTGCGGAGCGCAGCGAGAAGTCTCACCGGATCCTTCTCCGCCTTGCGCAATGCGCCCAGTGTTTCCGGACCGACCCTCGCCGTCCACCTTCACGCCCAGTGCCATCTGCAGAATTTTAGCCGCGCCGCCCGGGCCGCGATTAAAAGCGCAATCGCGCAGGTAGGCTTCGATCTCGGGCACGGTCGTCCACTTGGACACGATGTCGGTGTACTCGGCGATCACTTCGGTCGCATAATCCTCCGCCTCATCGAAGCGGCCGGCGTCGATCAACTGGCGCAACCTGGCCGCTTCCTGCGGGTGATAGCGATCGTTGATCCCGGCCACTTCGTAGCGGCCGCCGCCGTCGCCGGCGGGGAGGATGTAAATCCGGAGATGTCCATGCGCGTCGCGGCGTCCCTCGAATTGTACGATCGATTCGGCCATCTTTTTTCGCAGCTCCGCATGGGCAGCAGTATCGACCGGTGGCGCGGGCGAGGGAATCTTGCGCGGCGGCGTGGTTCTGCCTTCATCGGCGTCGGTCGCGCGGCGCAGAGCCGAGTTGGGAATCCAACCGCGCAGGACGCCCGAGGCGGTCGCCGGGCTCTCCACCTCCGCATACCACCAATCCTGGGGAGCGATCTTGATCCGCGTGCCCTTGGCTAGCAGGCCGCCGTTCAGTTTCGCCGCCGCCATGTCGGGCGTGGCGCGCAGGTTGATTTCGTCCGTCGTGACGTATTCGAGCGGGATCGCCCGGCGCACCTCCGGTTCCACTCCCCTAACGACGGGCTTCTTTTTCCGGCGCGGAGTGTGGCGAGGTCGCTGCTTCGTCTTCGGCGCGCGTTTTCTCGTCGGTTTTGCTTTTCGCGGAGATTTCTTCGCCGCGCGCGTGACGGGCTCGGTTTTTTTCATCGTTTACGCTTCTTCCGGATAACAGGCAGAGCACGTCGATAGCCAAAAATGGTGTAGTCAAAAAACATGTTTCCCGTCATGTCATGCACATCATGGCTTTCCCGGATGCCCTGCGGGTAATGCTCGGGCCGAATGAAGCTGACCGTGACCGCGCCCAACTGGCGATCACCCTTTTTCATGAGACGGCGGGCACCGGCTTGCGCGACAAACTTCGCCACCTCCATCGCAGCTGCGTAAACCGGGTTGGCCAGTGCCGCGCCGGACTGGATTAGGCCGAGCACGTTCGTGGAGAACGAGGCGAAGCCGGGTTCGCTCAGGATTTCGTTCACATCTGCAGCGGCCTCGCGCACATCAAGCGAGGACCGCACGGCGATGAAGGTCCAGGTAAAGGCCTCCGGAATTTCATCGGCTTCGTAAAGAACGAGCCCGGTGTCGCCGAAGCTTACCGGCACGTTGTCCTGCACGCGATCCACCTCGGTCAGCTCGCGCGTGCTGAGCGTCTTGCGCACCAGTTTCTCCAGAGCAGCTTCCTTCGCCGCCGGATCGTTCGTCTTCATCCACTTATCCAGCTGTGGCACCTTCTGATCGGAGGGGGTGATAAAGCTGAGAAACTTCACCTGGGCGAAGTCATGCCCGAAAATTCCGAGGCCGGATTTGACTCCGCCGTTGTCCAAAAATCGGACTCGATCGATCCGGAAATAAAACATCGATTACCTCCTCTCGTCGGCAGTTGTCTCCTTTATAACAGGAGACACCGGAGAAAGAAGCTCGAATTTTCGCGAATCGGAACTGCCTCCGTCCTTGCTCCGATTGCTCTGATCCGCCAGCATCTTTTCGCGTGCTCACGATTCGCAACCTAACGAAATGCTACGGATCGCTTGTCGCGCTCTCAGATGTTTCGCTCTCGTTGCAGCCGGGAGAATTCTTCGGGTTGCTCGGTCCGAACGGCGCCGGCAAGACGACGCTCATGTCGCTCGTCGCCGGCATTCGACCGGCCGACAGCGGCGAGATTTTTTTGCAGGGCGAAAAATTCCAGCACGCGCGGATCGAGCAGCGCCTGCAGCTCGGTTTCGTCCCGCAGGCGCTGGCGCTCTATGACGAACTGAGCGGCGAGGAGAATCTGCGCTTGTTCGGCCGGCTCTATGGCTTGAACGGGTCGGTCCTGCGCGAACGCGTCGAGGAAGGCTTGGCCGCGGCGCAATTGCAGGACCGCCGCCGCGACCAGGTGAAAACTTATTCCGGCGGGATGCGACGCCGGCTCAACGTGGTCGCGGGAATACTGCATCGGCCGAAGCTGCTCCTCTGCGACGAGCCGACCGTGGGGGTCGATCCGCAATCGCGCAACGCGATCTTCGAGTTTGTGCAAAGGCTCAACGCCGAAGGCATGACGATCGTTTACTCGACCCATTACATGGAGGAAGCGACCCGGCTTTGTTCGCGCATTGGCATCATCGATCATGGCAAGCTGCTCGCCCTCGGCACGCTCGACGAGTTGCTCGTCCAATTGCCTTTCTCCGAACAAATTCGCATCACCCGCAATGAAACCGTCGCTGCGCAGCTCGACGCCCTGCGCGAGTTTGGCGCAATCGTCGCGACCGAAGAGGCCTATGTCCTCACGCCAGGGGAAGGACTTCTCCTCTCGGAGTTTTTCGCCGCGGTGGAGCGGCTTGGGCTTTCCTATCGCTACTTCACCGTCACCCGACCGACCTTGGAAAATGTTTTCCTGCATCTGACCGGGAAAACGTTGCGCGATGCCTGAAAACACGAGTGAACCTGGACGCGCCCGAACTCGTTAGGGAAAAAACATGCGAACCATCCTGATTTTGCTAGGCAACGAACTGCGTCGCTTCTTGCACGACAAGACGGCGCTCTCGCTCACTTTTCTCATTCCCGTCGTGCTCATCTATATCTTTGGCTCTGTCTTCGGCGTGACCGGGGGCGGGAGCGGGCCGACCGGGATTCCAATCGCGGTCGTGAGCGAAACCGAGGCGCCGGTCGCCGCCGCGATCACTGCGGCCTTGGGCAAGGAAAAAGCCTTCAAGGTGCTGACGACGGAAAAGCGGGACGAGAAGGAAATGCCCCTGACTGAAGCCCGAGTGCGGGAACAGATGCAGGCCGGATCGCTCCGCTTCGCGCTCATCTTTCCGCCGGACACCGAGAGTGACGAAAGCTTTGGCTTGAAGCTGAAATTTCTGAACAACCCGCGGAACGAGATCGAGACCCAGACCGTCACCGGATTGGTGCAGAAAACGATCTACACCTCCGCGCCGCAGGCGTTGCTTGTTTCCCTGCAGAAGAAGGGCACGAAGTTCATCGGACGGGAGAAGTTCGATCAGTTCAATCGCGCGATCGCCAATTCGGTCGCACGGGCTTTCGGCGGCGATGCCGGACGAAATCTACGCAAACCTAAACAAGGGCGAGATCGACTTCGGCGGCGGCACGAGCACCTCGACCGGCGATGCGTCGCTCTTCGATAATCTGATCAAAATCGAGTCTGAGCAGATCGGCGGTCAGCAGGCGAAGAAGAGCAGTATGGCGACGAGGAGCGTGGGTGGTTGGGCGATCATGTTCCTGCTTTTCTCGCTCTCCGGGGCGGCAACCTCGCTTTTTGATGAAAAGAAAGCGGGTCTCTTCCAGCGTCTGCTCGCGGCGCCGGTGCGGCGCACCCACATTCTCTGGAGCAAATACCTTTTCGGAATGCTCCTCGGCCTCGTCCAGTTGAGCGCGCTTTTTCTCGCCGGAAGTCTCCTTTTCGGGATCGACATCACAACCAATTTCGGAAATCTCCTCCTCATTTGCCTGGCGGCTTCGATGGCCTGCGTCTCCTTCGGGATGCTCCTCGCCGCTGTCGCGCCGACCTCCGCGGCCGCCAACGGCCTCGGCACCTTTCTCATCCTCACCATGAGCGCGATCGGCGGGGCCTGGTTTCCGACCAGTTTCATGCCGGAGTTCATCCAGAAGCTGAGCCGGTTGACGATCGTTTATTGGTCGCTCGATGGGTTCATCAAGGTGTTGTGGGCGAATTGCACGACGCTCCAGTTGCTGCCTACCCTCGGCATCCTGCTCGCCATCGCGGCGATCGTGAACGCCTTCAGCATCTGGCGCTTCAATCACGGCCAGATTTTCGAATGAGAGGCCGCTATTTCCCGCCGGTGACGGTGTAGCCCTCGGCGCGCAGGTCGGCCGCGAGATCCATTTCCATCTGCACGGCGGCCTCGAACGGCATCGGGTTGAGGTGCTCGAAGAGTTCGGGCAGGAGACGCGCGCCGTATTTTTTTACCACCCAGGCGGACTTGTAACCATGCTTGTGATTTTCGAAACGATGCTCAACCGGGAGCCCGGTCATCCCGACATAAACGCACGGTTTCGACGGGTCGCGTTTCGGATTCAGGCGCAGAATGAACCGATGTTTTAGGACCGCCGGGTCCAACAGAATCACGTAAACGCTGTGGTGAAATTTTTCCTGCTTTGGCACGTTTGAATTATTTTTCGATTTTTTTGTCTATCGGACAGCAGATGTCCGACGGGGTGGTGCAAGCTGCTTGCATGACAAACAATCATCGTTTCAGCAATCGCTTTGCAACTTCCGTCGCCAGGTATCGCCTGATCCGGCGGGTCCCGCGCGGTCTCGCGATGCTTCGGGCGCTTCGTCTGCGCCTCGCCGCGGAGAGTCGGCCCCATCTTTTCCAGGCGGAATTCCGCTTTAGCGAGTGATCCGCCCGATCGATTAGGCCCGTTCCGCCGATCCCAAACAGCATGAATTAAAGTTGCGGGATCGGCGTCATCCACGATCACGGTGTCGACGACGGCGCCGGCATCCCAGGTCTAGTGCCTGCGATTCCCGCGCAATTGACATGGGGGGAATTTGGCGGTGCTTGAACTTGCAGAGCCGCGCTCTGCCCAGCAAAGTGGACCGTCCATAAACCAGATGGCAAAGCTCAACAAAGTGGATTTCGCAGTCGGCATCGGTGGCGAGAACGGCCAGGGCATCGCTTCCACCGGGGACATTCTCGCCCGCATCTTCGCGCGGCGGGGGCTTCATCTCAATGCTTACAACGCCTACCAATCGATCATTCGGGGCGGGCACACGTTTCTGACCATTCGGGCAAGCGACGCGCCGGTGCGCAATATGGGGGACAAGATCGACGTCTTCATCCCGCTCAATCAGGATACAATGGATCGCCACCTCCATTTGTTGAAGGCCGGCGCCTGCGCGATCTACGACGCGGAAAAAATCACCGCCGGACCGGCGGCCGACGGCGTCCAACTTTGCCCGATGCCGATGAAGGAATTGATCAAAGGCAACAAGCTGGCAATCAATACCGCCGCGCTCGGTGCGGCGCTCCAGTTGCTCGGAATCGAATCCGAACCGCTCGAAACGGTCGTTGCCCGGCAGTTCAAAAAGAAAGGCGATGAGGTTGTCGCCGGAAACATCGCCGTGGCCCGCGCCGGTTACGATTATGCGGCGCAGAATTTCAAGCCGTTTCCCTGGAAAGCGCCGATCGGGTCCAAGCCGTTAGGCGTGATTACCGGCAACCAGGCGACCGCGATGGGCGGGGCGGCCGCGGGAGTAAAATTCTATGCCGCGTATCCGATGAGCCCATCGACCGGGGTGTTGATGTGGATGGCCCAGCACGCGCGGCAACTCGGCATCATGGTCCGGCAGGTCGAGGACGAAATCGGTGTGATGAACATGGTGATCGGCGCGGCTCATGCCGGTTGCCGGGCCATGTGCGCGACCAGTGGCGGCGGCTTTGCCCTCATGACCGAAGCCGTCGGCATGGCGGGCATGATCGAGACGCCGATTGTTTGCGTCGATGTGCAGCGGGCAGGCCCTGCCACCGGAGTGCCGACGAAGACCGAGCAGGGCGACCTCTGGCAGGCGCTCGGTGCCGGGCAGGGCGATTACCCACGCCTGATAGTCGCTCCGACCAGCCAGCTCGATTTGTTCCAGACGATTCCGGAGCTGTTCAACCTTTGCGACAAATACCAGTGCCCGGGAATGGTCCTGGCCGACCTCCTCATCTCCGAAGGAACATCGAGCATTGATCCGGATGAGCTGGACTTCAACGTCACGATCGACCGCGGTGAGTTGATTCTGCCTAACGGAAATAGCGAGAGCGCAAACGCCGCTGGTGGCTACAACGATAAGACCTATCTTCGCTTCAAGAACACCGAGAGCGGCATCTCACCGCGCGCCGTGCCCGGGGTCCCTGGTCACATTTTTACCGCCGCGACCGACGAGCACGACGAAGACGGCACCCTCGTGAGCGACGAGTTCACCAATCCGAACATTCGCCGCATGATGGTCGAGAAACGCGGTCGCAAAATGAAGGCGGCGATCAACGACATCGCCCCGCCGAAACTCTTCGGACCCGAAAACGCCGCCGTCACCCTGGTCGGCTGGGGCTCAACCGACGGCGTGATTCGCGAAGCGGTCGAGAAACTCGCGGGCGAAGAGGGGATCGTGGCCAATCATCTCCACATCAAATGGATCGTCCCATTCCACGCCGCCGAGATCAGCCGCCTCCTCGCGCAGAGCAAGCAGGTCATCATCGTCGAGAACAGCTACAGCGGCCAGTTCGCCCGCTACCTGCGGAGCGAGACCGGGTTCGACGCCCACGGCCACATCCGCAAATACGACGGCGAACCATTCATGCCGCATCACATTGTCGAAGCGGTCAAAGACCAGTTAGCCGGCAAAACAAAACTCTCCGTTCCCATCCACGAAGTGCTCGCATGACCTCTGAAAGCTGAAGAACTGAAATCTGACTTCTGATCTCTAACTAAAATGAGTGCTACAGTAGAAACACCCGCGACCGACAAAAGAGCCCGGCCAACTCACCAAGGACACCTACAAAGGCCGCATCCACCCCGACTGGTGCCCCGGCTGCGGCGATTTCTCCGTCCTCGCCGCGCTCCAGACCGCCGTCTTCGAGCTTGGCCTCCAGCCGGCTCAGGTCTGCGTCATCAGCGGGATCGGCTGCTCCTCGAACCTGCCGGGTTACATGAACACCTACGGCATGCACACATTGCATGGCCGCTCTCTCGCCGTGGCCACCGGGGTCAAGCTGGGCAACCACGAACTCAAAGTCATCTGCACCGGCGGCGACGGCGACGGCTACGGGATCGGCGGCAACCATTTCGTCCACACCATGCGGCGCAACGTCGACCTCACCTACATCGTGATGGACAACCAGATTTATGGCCTTACGACCGGCCAGGTCTCGCCTACCAGCGTCAAGGGGATGAAGACCAAGAGCACGCCTTACGGGAGCGTCGAGAACCCGATCAACCCGATCCCGATGGCGATTGTCGGGGGGGCGACCTACGTGGCGCGCGCCTTCAGCGGCAAACAGAAACACATGGTCGAGATGATCAAGGGCGCGATCCAGCACAAAGGCTTCGCGCTCGTCGACGTCTTCAGTCCCTGCGTCACCTACAACAAGGACAACACCTACCAGTGGTTTAACCCGCGGATAAAGATGCTGGAGGAACAGGGCCACGACCCGACCGACCTGCACGCGGCGATCGACCGCGGCTACCAATGGGGCGACGAGATCCCGATCGGCCTCTTCTGGCACCGCACCGACCTGCCGGCACTGGAAGACCTGGAGCCCGTCCTCCACACCGGCGAAGGCCCGCTCGCCTTTCGCAAGATCGGCATCCCCGCGGACCAGGCGAAAGCGCTGGTGAACGAGTTGCTGTAATTTGGTCGAGGGGATTGGGCGATTCTCGGTGCCCCAAATATTAAAATGTTTAAGACACGACCCCGTTTAGACGACCTATCCGCATCACCGGTTGAAGGATTATAATCCTTTTCGCCCGCGCGCGTGCGCCCGCCCGGTGGTCGTTGTGCCGTGCTTCAGATGAAATGCAAAGATTATATCCCTGCTGCGTTCGCTATCACCTGGAGTAAGGTCCTCACACATGAGATATACGTTTGTTCTCCGGGTCCCTCTGCTCGCCGCAGGTTTTTTGTCTGCCATTTTTCGTTAGGTAACACTTTCACGGTAATCAACACGAATGATGCAGGCGCCGGTTCGCTCAGGCAGGCGATCATCGACGCCAATGGGCAGCCCGGACCGGACACGATCGCGTTCGACATCGCTGGGTCCGGCGTCAAAACAATCACGCCGCTAACTCAACTGCCGACGATCACGGATGGGTTAACGCTTGACGGCTATACCCAGCCGGGCGCAACTCAGAATACGCTCGCGAACGGGAACAACGCTAAGCTCTTGATCGCGCTGAGCGGTGCAACTCTCGGCAACACGGCCGATGGGTTGGTTATCGCGGGCGATGGTTGCGCGGTGCGAGGTTTGGTGATCGGCAACGGGTGGAGTCGTGGCATTTCCGTCGTTTCCAGGAGTGTCATGGTGACCGGTTGCTTCCTGGGTATCGATCCCACGGGGAGTATCGCACTAGCTAACACGGTCGGCGTGGAATTTGCGGGCGGTTCGGATACCTCATCGGCTCGAGTCGGTGGCGCTTCTCCTGCCGAGCGCAACGTCGTTTCCGGAAATGGCACGGGCGTTTCCATCGGCAGCGGCACGGACCAGGTGGTGGAAGGCAATTTCATCGGCACGGACGCGACCGGCAGCATCGGTCTACCGAATGGCACAGGCATAGATATCGAGACAAACGCGAATTTTGGGGTCGTGATCGGCGGCTACGACGCCAACCAGCGCAACGTTATTGTGGGCAGCAGCAATGGTATCGTCGTCGGCGCGGGTTTCCTTAACCGGATCCAAGGCAATTACATTGGCACTGATGTCACGGGCACAAAGGCGCTCGGGAGCGACGGCAATACCGGCGTTTACATCGCGGGCGATTCGATTAATACGCAGATCGGTGGACTTATAGTGACCCCGGGTACGCCGCCTGGCAACGTCATCTCTGGAAACGGCGGAATCGGCATCGCTATCAGCAACGACAACTCTAGTAACTTGATTGAAGGCAATCTTATCGGCACCGACTCCACCGGCACGAAGGCGCTAGGAAACGGACAGGACGGAGTGTCGGTCCATGGCGCTCATAACAGCGTCGGCGGATCTCAGCCGGAGGCGGTCAATGTGATCTCAGCGAATGGCGTTAACGGCATTCAGATGGGGACCGATAGCGCCTCCGTTCACGACAATCTGTTGCAGAGCAACCTCATCGGCACTGATCTGACGGGGACGCAGCTCCTGGGCAACGGAGGCGACGGCATCTCCGTGACTGACTCATCTGACAATATCATTGGGGGCGCGGTGCCTAACGCCAGTAACATCATCGCCGGCAATGCCGGGCGGGGAGTCGGCGTGAGCGGCGCTGTCACCCGGTTGCAAATCAACGGCAATTTCATCTTTGCCAACGGCGGGTTGGGAATCGATCTCGGCCTGGACGGCGTGACGCTGAACGATGACGGGGACGACGACGACGGACCGAACAATCGGCAGAACTACCCCAGGATCACTACTGTGACTGTCGCCGGCGGAGAGGTGACAATCTCAGGAACACTGAACAGCACACCGTACATGTTTTTTGTTTTGGAGTTCTTCGTCAATGCCGCGGCCGACGCGAGCCACTTTGGCGAGGGCCAGACTTACCTTGGGAGTGACTTTAGCGTGTTCACAGACGGTAGTGGCAACGCGAGCTTTAGCGACACCTTTCCCCTCTCCGTTCCGATCGGTCCCATCACTGGGACCGCCTCGGAAGGTGGTAGCGGTTTCCTCAGCACCTCGGAATTTTCGCCGGCCTTCGGCACTGCCTTGCTCAACATCTCTACCCGCCTCGATGTTCTGAGCGGCGATGAGGTTCCCATTGGCGGCTTCATCATTACTGGGGATGAATCGAAAACAGTCCTCATCCGCGGGATCGGGCCATCGCTGGGACAGGCTAATCCACCGGTCCCTGGCGCCTTAATCGACCCGGTTCTGGAACTACATGAGGCCGATGGCTCGGTGGTCAGTAACGATGACTGGAGAGATACACAGGAAATGACGATCGAGGCCACTGGGCTCGCCCCTACGGATGATCGCGAGTCAGCCATCATCGCCACGCTACCGCCCGGGGGCCACACCGCAATCCTGAAAGGGAAAAACGACGCGACTGGAGTGGGTCTGGTTGAAGTTTACGACCTCGACCAGTCAGTTGGCGCTACGCTCGCTAACATTATACCCGGGGATTTGTGGACACCGGCGATAACGTGATGATCGGGGGGCTCATCGTCGGGCCGAGTGATACCGGAGCTGTCGAAGTAATGGTGCGTGCCATCGGGCCTTCGCTGGCAAACGTCAATCCCCCGGTGCCGAACGCATTGTCCGACCCTGTTCTCGAGCTGCACGATGGCAATGGCGCCACGTTGGTAACCAACGACGACTGGAAAGACACCCAACACATAGCGATAGAGGCAACTGGTCTCGCACCAACGGATGATCGCGAGTCTGCGATACTGATGACCCTGGAGCCAGGAGGCTACACTGCGATCGTCCGCGGCAAAGGCGCCACAACCGGAATCGCGCTGGTGGAAGGCTACAATCTTACCCCGTAATCGGATCTACCCCGCGAGCGGGCAGAGCCCGAGGAAGAGGGGAACAGAGCCTCCGAGTGGTCAGTCCTTTTTTCCTGCGTTTCCTTTTTCGAAGCCGCAAAGGAGAGCGCGATCGCGAAGGAAAGGGCGGGTAAAGTTCGAGGGGGCGATTTACCAAGTGATGTGTCGGGGCGATCGACGGGAAAATATCTTCGAGGATGATGCCGATCGGGCGCGGGTCCTAAAAGCCCTGGCGGGCGATCGCCGGAAGATTATTTGCCGAGGTGATCGGTTGAGTGGATGAACGCCGCCGTGTCGTCGTGGAGTGCTTTGAGCGACTCCTGGTGGGCGTAGACCATGTGGCCAGACTGATAGTAGTGATATTCGATGTGGTCCTGAAGCCGGGGCGGTATAGGCAGGTGATGCATTTCATACCAGCCTTCATAAAACGGCGTAGCCAGGTCGAAGTAACCACCAGCTAAAAGGATTCGCAGATCGGGATTGTATTTCATGGCGCTGGCCAGGTCCGGCATGGTGTTAGTCGCCTGTTGCAGCGGCCGGTGTGCCCCCGGCGGCTGGTGCTGGAAGTTCCAGGTCTTCCACAACTCAATTTCGGGCAGAAACTTTTTGTCCTGACCGTAGTGCAAAGTCTTTCTCACGTAGTCGTTGAAGGCGGACACATAGGCGGAGCTGATGGCGGCGGACTGCGGATCGTATTCGGCCTCCTTGCTCAGCGGGTCCATGGTCGGGCCCGAAAAACGCGTGTCGAGCCGGCCGGTGGTGGTGTCGGTATCCCCCTGGAGGTTTTGCTCGAACTCGCCGCCGTCAATGCGCAAATTAGCCTTGAGAATATAACTAATAGGAAGGCCCGTATAAGCGTGCAGTTTTTCGGCGATGGCCTGGCGCTCGGCTTTCGGCAGAGTCGCTCCCTGCGCCAAGGCGTTCGCATAGTCCTTCATGGCGAACTCCTCCACTTCCTTGAGGAAAGATTCGAGCGTGGCGGGAGAATTCGCGCCGGGCAACTTGTGATGATACCAGGCGGTGGCCGCGTACGTCGGCAGTGCCACAATGTAGGGCAACTCGATTCCGGGATTGTTTTCCGGTTCATCCACGCTCAGGTCGAAGTTCAGGATCTGCGAGAGCATGATCACGCCGTTCAAGTCGACGTTGTATTCGCTTTCGAGCAGGTTCACCAGCACAGCGGCACGAGGAGTGCCGTAACTTTCACCGAAGAGGTACTGGGCGAGTTCCAGCGCCCATACTTGCTTAGATACGCCACGATGAATTCCGCGAACGCGTGCGCGTCCGGGTCCACGCCGTAAAAGCTTTTTTCCTTATCCTTCCCGGCGATGCGACTGAAGCCGGTGCCGGGAGCGTCCACAAACACCAGATCACTGGCGTCCAGCAGGCTGTAGTCGTTATTGGCAATTTGATAGGGAGCGGCCGGGGTATGCGCGTCATCCGCGGTGATCACCCGCCGGGGGCCAAACGCGCCCATGTGCAGCCAGACCGTCGAAGAGCCGGGTCCGCCATTGAACAAAAACGTAACGGGCCGTTTGTCCGCTTCAATCTTCTGCTTGTTATAGGCGACGAAAAACATCGAGGCTTCAGCCGTCGGATTCTTTTCGTGGTCGTTTTCGCTCTCCCCGCTTTCCTGGCCTCCAGGCAAAGCCGCGTCATCGTAGCCTTTTGGATGGACGACCAATGTGCCGGCGACAGCTTGATAATCGACCCGGCCGCCTTCGACAGTTACGTTGCCCGTGCTGCTGGTGGATTCGGGCTGAAAGTCGGGGGTCGGGCTGGGCGTAGCCTTTGCCTCACCCCCCGCGTTCTTTTCGGACGCCGCTTTGACCTGAATGGCGAACGATGCAGTTGCCAGAAGGAGGCTGAAGGTTAGGCCGAGCAGGTGTCGCTTGGACGCTCTACGATTGATCGAGGAAAGTCTTTTTATCACGATCACGTTGCGCAATTCTGATCCGGAAGGGAGTTTCGAGCAAACACTGTTTTCGGCCGAAGCCTTGGTCTGGGCTGGAGCGGACCAATAGGGAGGGAGCGGCTGACCCCGGTCTGCTTCGGCATGGGTTTAGGTGGCCAGTGACCGCCGTCGGCGGGCCAGAACCACGATGTCCCAAGGCTTTCCGATGGGAAAAGAACGGTCCAGAACCCCGGCGAGATGAATGAGAAATCTCGGTATCCAACTCCGTTTCTCGTGGCCAAAGGTTTCGAATTGCCACCGCCAAACGACGAGCAGCGTCCGCATCATCCAATGAAAACAAAAGGTATGTTGCACAAGGTCGAACCCATGCCGCTCCAGATGGGCGCGCAATTTTTCGTAGGTGTAACCCTCCCGCACATGGTTGGGATCAAATGGAGCGGGTGGCGTCGGAGTCGAAATTAAGAGTAACCCGCCCGGTTTGAGAACGCGTGCCAGTTCGGCAAAACCTTTATCGTCCTCCTCGACGTGTTCCATTACCTCAGTGCACATGCAGGCGTCGAATGCTTCGGGGGCAAACGGAAGCTTTGTCACCGAGCCGGCGAAATCCTCATGACGGCGGGCGAAGCGGTGAGCCACACTCGATTTTTTGAGATCCATATGCGCGATGCGCCTCACCTTAGGAAACTCGTCGAGAAACGACGCGTATAAACCTTCGCCGCATCCGACGTTGAGACAGTCTCCTTCGAACTCCCGGCCATCGAGGATACGGTGGAACGCCGCCGATTGAATGATAAAACGAGCTTCGTCCGGCCAACCTTCTCGGAGCCAGTCAACGCCAGGAAGTTTTCCGAGCCAAGCCTTAATCATCCGCGCGGTTGCCCGGATTTTCCGGCCAGGGGCAGGGCGGAAGCGGTGGGTTGAGAAAAAAAGAGTGTTTGCGGCTCATTTTGCTCACGGGCTGTGCCGTACCTAGAGGGGGAGCAGAGCCGCGCCGAGGGCTGGAGGCAAGTGTCTCCGGAACGTTTAAAGTTAAACACCTCGAACCAATAAACACAGTAGTGAAGGAACTCGATCCGATGCCGTCCGGCTTTCGACTAGGCCGACGCTTGCCTCAGTTCGAAGGTTTAGCTCATCTGCCAATAACCTTACCATTCGGGCTCGTTTTCCTCTGTTCTCGAGGGACTAGGACGAGGACGATTGCTCGCGGTTTGTCTGGGTATCTCAACAATGCCCGACGGGATCAGTGCCGGACCCTGGTGGCGCGGCGCACGGGAATCGGGGTGGCTTCCACCTGCGGATACTTCTTAGTGGTTGGCCAGATGAGTCGCCACGGCTGGGTCCGCAGGGTGCCGGTAAAGTCTTTTGCGTTGCTTAAGGTTGCCTCGAGCTCGGGACTGACCCGGTCGAGGGTCACCCTTAGCCCGGTCGAGGGTCACCTTTAATTTCTCGGAAGAATCCCGGAAATTCGCCAGTGTGACGGTGATGTTGTCGTTTTTCGTCAGCTGGTTGCTCAGGTCCTCGAGGTGGGCGAGCGATTTCGCGAGCGCGCTGTCTTTCGCGGTCAATTCGTTAAGGTGTTCGGTGAAAGTCTTAAACTGCCCAAGGCTAAGTGTGAGCGGAGAATCATCGTCGGTAAGTTTGCTTAAATTCGTCGCGGTGCTTTGCAGGGTCTTCAAAGTCGCAGTCGCCTCGGTCGCGACGGGCCCGACGATGCCGAGCAATTTCGCGATCGCCTCCGAGAAATCAGGCACGCGAGTGCCGGCGAAGACCTGCCCGTTCTCCGCTTTGCCGGAATGATCGTTGCCGCCGGAGATATCGATCGCCGTCTCGCCTAACAAACCCAGAGTCATGAGCCGGACATTGGCGTTCTTATAGACCAAAGCGGTACGATCGACTTCGACGTCGATTCGCACTTCGAAGCGCGGAAGCGATGCGGTCCCCGAGCCGCCCGCTCCGGTCACGCTCCCGAGGTTGGCCGCCGCTTCGAGGGCAGTAGCCGCTTCCTCTCGCGAAACGGGCGACATCAGAGACTTGACCTGGCCGACCTTGCGACCGGCGAGGAGGACCGGCGCGCCGAGCTTAATCCCGGCGGCGTTGTCGAAGTAAAGCTTGTAGATGACGAGCGGCCGGAACAATCCTGGCGCGCCCAGCATGATGAGGATAAAGGTGAGGACGGCCACCGTGCTGAGCACGAGCAGGCCGGTCATGATCTCATTTCGTCGCAACTGCATCTTTGCTTCCTTCCAGGATGGGACCTTCGGTGCTGCCGCTCAGGAATTGCTGCACGACCGGATGATCCGATTTCTTGAACCGCTCGGGTTCGGCGTCCACGATGACTGCGCCCTGATAAAGCATGGCCATCCGGGTGGCAATGCGAAAGGCGCTGTCCATTTCATGGGTGACGATAACCGACGTCACCTTCGAGCGCTCGGTCAGGCTGATGATTAATTCGTCGATGACCGAGCTGATGACCGGGTCGAGACCGGCGGAGGGTTCGTCGAAGAGGATCAGCTCGGGATCCATGACGAGGGCGCGGGCCAGGCTGACCCGCTTGCGCATGCCGCCGCTCAACTCGGAGGGCATCTGATCTTTCGAGTCGAGCATCCCGACCAGCTCGAGCTTTTCGTCCACGATTTTGTCGATCTCGGCCGTCGTCTTGCGGGTCAGTTCTTCGAGCGGAAGAGCGATGTTGTCGCGCACGTTGCGCGAGCTGAGGAGAGCGGAATATTGATAGACCATCCCAATGTGGGTGCGCACCTGCTGGAGCTTGCGTCGCTTCAGGCGCGAGATTTCGAATTGCTTGAAGAAAATCTCGCCCGCGGTCGGCTGCAGAATGCCCAGAATCAGGCGCAGAATGGTGCTCTTGCCGCTCCCGCTCTGGCCCATGATGACGAGGCGATCGAGCGGCTCCACTTTCAGGGAAACGCCGTCGAGCACTTTTTTCCCGGGAAACGCGAGCTGCACATCGCGCAGTTCGACCACGTGATGCGAGCGGTTCGCTCACGGGGAAAAGACGATGTAAATGATGTTAAAAAGCGTATCGAAACCGATCACGACCGTGATCGCGGTAACGACACTCGAAGTGGTCGCGGTGCCGACGCCGGCCGCGCCGCCTTGCACGGTAAGCCCGCGATAGCAGGCGATCGCTCCGATGAGCAATCCAAACATGAAGCTCTTGCCAATCCCCATGATGATGTCGCGCATGAGCAGACTGTGCAGAACCAAGTCCTGGAAATAAACGAAGGCGATATTGAAGTAAGCGCGCGAGATGAGCGCGGTGGCGAAGATCGCGGCGAAACTCGAGATGACACTCAGGCAAGGCATCAGGGCAAAGAGTGCCAGCATCCGCGGAGCGACCAAAAACCGTAGCGGACCGATGCCCATGGCTTCAATCGCCTCGACTTCCTCCGAGACCTGCATCGTGCCGAGCTCGGCGGTAAAGGAAGCGCCGATCCGCGCCGCAAGCATGATCCCGGTAAGAAGCGGACCGAGCTCTCGAGTGAACGCGATGGCGACCAGCCCCGGCACAAGTCGTTCCGTTCCGAAACGCTCCAACTGGTAGCCGGTCAAAAGGGCCATCGTCAGGCCGAGAAAAAACGAGACCATCGCGACCAGCGGCACGGATCCGACTCCGGCCCGTTCGGTGAAGCGAAAGAAACTCGAGGCCCGAAACGGCACCCGGCCGCGGCGCATCCGATCAAACGTTTCGCCAATCGTGTTGATGATGAACCAGAACATGCTCCCGACTTCCTGGAGCACGGAACGGCTCTTTTCCCCGACGTCGGCCACGAGATCGGCCGGGGCATGGACGAGCGTTTCAGTGGTCCCTGCGTTGCGGAGTGGTTCGCGGCCATAAGCGGTGAAGTTGCCTTACTTCAGATGAGCGGCAAGTTTTCCGGACCGCAGTGATCGGGCTTTCTCGACCGCTCGTGCCGCGCGAATTTCCAATTTTATGTCTCCAGACTTCACTTTTCATCGTCCCGGGTTTTCAATCCGTCGCCCGGCTTGGATACGTTTCTCTCCCGTCGCCGGATCACTCGGGACCGCTCCGGCAGAGCAGAAAGACAAACCAATGAAATTTGGGATGGTGATCCATGGCGGTGCCGGCACAATCGAGCGCAGCGAGATGACACCGGAAAACGAAGCCGCGCATCGCGCTGGACTCGAGCAGGCGCTGAAAGCCGGCTACGAGGTGCTCGAGCGCGGTGGCGCGAGTCTCGATGCAGTCGAGGCCGCGATCCATGTCCTTGAGGACAACCCGCTTTTTAACGCCGGTAAAGGTGCCGTTTTTACCCACGAAGGAACGAACGAGCTCGATTCGTCGATCATGGACGGCAAAACGCTCAATGCCGGCGCGGTTGCGAGCGTAAAGCATATCCGCAACCCGATCAGTCTCGCGCGAATGGTCATGGAAAAATCACCGCACGTCATGCTCGACGGCGAAGGCGCGGAGGCGTTCGCCACGAAGATGGGAATCAAGCTCGTCGATTCAAAGTATTTTTACACCGACGAACGCTGGCAGGCGTTGCAAAAGGTGAAGGCGACACCCGCCCCGGTGAGCGACAAGGACCGGCACGGAACGGTTGGCGCAGTGGCTCTCGACAAGGCGGGTAATCTGGCCGCAGGCACATCCACCGGCGGGATGACGAACAAGCAGTTTGGTCGGGTCGGAGATTCACCGATTATCGGCGCCGGGACCTACGCCAACAACCGGACATGCGCCGTTTCGTGCACCGGCGACGGCGAATATTTCATCCGTTCGCTCGTCGCCTACGATGTTTCGGCGATGATGGAATATAAGGGCATGGGGGTGAAAGAGGCGGCGCAGACGGCGATCGACAAGGTCGGCAAACTGGGCGGAACAGGGGACTCATCGCGATCGACAACGAGGGCAACTTTGCGATGCCGTTTAATACTTCGGGAATGTATCGCGGAAGAGTCGGTTCCGACGGAAAGATCAGCGTCGAGATCTATCGCTGATCGGCCGTTTTCCTCTTACTCCTGCTCCTGCTCCTGCTCCTGATCTTTCCCTGCAAATCTAATCGGGAGCAGGATCGCGGATCGGAAGGAAGTAGTCAATGCTACTCCACGATATCCAGTGTCGCCTTTTGCCCGTGGCGGGCGGCGGCGCTTGAGAGCAGGGCGCGAATCGCGCGAATCGTCTGCCCGTTACGCCCGATTATCCGTCCGACGTCGGTTTGCCGCAGTTGCAACGGAAAACGGTCATGCGGCCGTTCGGAATCTCCGAGAGCATGACCTCGTCAGGGAATTCGACGAGTTGGCGGATGATAAACTCGAGGAATTGTCTCACGGGTCGGAGCTTAGCGACGCGCGTGTGGATTGTCCAATTCTGAGCCGGCGTGGTGATGCCTCGGGTGAACCGCGGTCAACGACCCGGCTGCAGGCAGCGTTTCAGCGCTATTCCGCCGCGGCTTCGGCTGGAGCGCCTCGGCTGGCACGGTCTCGGTGGACGCCGCCGCTGCGCGAGCTTTGCTCTTCTTCAACAGGCTGCGCACCGTATCCGATGGTTGTGCGCCGCGCGCGATCCAATGCTCGGCCCGATCCACCTTTAAAGTGCTGTTTTCACCCGCGACCTTCGGATCGTAGGTCCCGATGATCTCGATGAATTTCCCGTCGCGCGGGCTGCGGCTGTCGGCCACGACGACCTTGTAATAAGGGCGATTCTTCGCGCCTTCTCTGCGTAATCTGATTGAAACGGACATTGCTGAAAATTGAAAGTTGAGAGTTGTTAATTGGGAGCGGGGGAGCGAAACGAATCGCCCAAATCGAGGAAATCGCAAGTCAGCTCTTCATTCGCGACATTTGCGCCATCATCCGCTTCATCTTGCCGGTGTTCTTCATCAGCTTGCGCATTTGGTTGAAAC
The DNA here is from genome assembly GCA_963720895.1 of uncultured Verrucomicrobiae bacterium. Taxonomy (GTDB): domain Bacteria; phylum Verrucomicrobiota; class Verrucomicrobiia; order Chthoniobacterales; family UBA10450; genus Palsa-1392. Next base: position 155,219 of record CAVRGZ010000003.1, on the reverse strand, counting down.
GCTGGAGCAGATCGTTCACCTGGGTCACGCTGCTCCCGCTGCCGCGCGCGATCCGCTGGCGGCGGCGGGCGTTCAAAATGTCGGGTCGCCGGCGTTCGTCGTCGGTCATGGAAAGCACGATAGCTTCGGTTCGTTTGATCTGCTTTTCGTCCACATTGAGGTCCTTGATGTTGCCCACCCCGGGCAGCATCCCAAGGATATTTTCGATCGGGCCGAGCTTTCGCATCATCTTGAATTGCGCGAGGAAATCGTTGAAGTCGAATGAAGCGGTCCGGAGCTTTTTTTCCATCCGCGCGGCCTCCTCTTCGTCGATCGCCTCGGCCGCTTTCTCGACCAGGCCGACGATGTCGCCCATCCCAAGGATTCGCCCCGCCAGACGATCCGGGACAAAAGGCTCGAACTGATCGAGCTTTTCGCCGACGCCGGCGAACTTGATCGGGCGCTGCGTCACTTCGCGCATGGAAAGGGCCGCGCCGCCGCGGGCGTCACCGTCCAATTTGGTCAGCACGATGCCGGTGATGCCGAGGGCTTCGTGGAAATGCGTCGCGACGCTAACCGCCTGCTGACCAGTTGCGGCATCGGCGACGAGCAACACTTCCTGCGGCTTGAGAAAGTCCTTGAGCCGTTTGATTTCCTCGATCAGGACCGCGTCAATCTCCTGCCGGCCGGCGGTGTCGAAGATCTGCACATTCCCGCCTTGTTCCGCGGCCCAATCGAGGCTGGCGTCAGCCGCGCGTTTCAAATCCTTTTCGTTAGGCGAAGGCGAGTAGACCGGCACGCTGATCTGGCGGCCCAGGGTAGCGAGTTGCTCGATTGCCGCGGGTCGATGCAAGTCGCAGGCGATTAGGAGCGGCATGCGTCCCTGTTTCTTCAGGTAGGCTGCGAGCTTCGCGGAGGAGGTCGTCTTGCCCGCGCCATTCAGACCAACCATCAGGATGCGTGCCGGCTTCTCGAGATTGAGTGGCGCGGCGTCGCTTCCGAGGAGCACGGTCAGTTCGTCGTGAAAAATTTTCACCACCTGCTGCCCCGGCGTGACGCTGCGCAGGACTTCCTCGCCCAGCGCCTTGTCTTTGACGCGGGCGACAAAGTTCTTCGCGACCTGGTAATCGACATCCGCCTCGAGAAGGGCGAGCCGCACCTGACGCATCGCGTCGGTCACATTTGTCTCTGTGATCGAACCGTGACCGCGGAGGTCCTTGAAAATATCCTGCAGTTTGTCGCCGAGTTGTGAAAACATGAATCGTTAGGCCGGGCTCCGGCCCGGGGCGATTCTCTAGCATAGGGTGACTCTTGTTTCCAGCCAGCCGCTTCGTTCTCGTCCTTTGCTCGATCTCCTTGCGATTACGATGATGAGCACGAGGACGAGGAGAATTGCGTAACGACGGGCTCCGACATTCGCAATATCTCGCTCTACGATTCATCTTAGGACGATGAGCTCCGCGCGATGAACAACACGGTTTTGCTCCATATCGTCGAACGCCTCGAAGGTTTTCTCGGCAAACTGCCCGATTCCATTCGCAGCCCGGTGCTGAACGAGTTGACGCCATTGAAGGAGCTCTTCCTCGAGCAACGTCCTCCGCGTTTTGTTCTAACCGGTTCGCACCCAATGCCGCTGCTCGAATTTGCCGCTCAGATTTTCGCCGAGGGCGCCGGCCACACCCCCGCGCGCGAGACCCTGACCGAACTCTATCGCTGGCAAAAAATATCGCTCGGGCACCACGGATCGATTCAGTTGCTCGATGCGCGCGGGGCCGATGAGGCCGCGCTCGCGCTCGTCCGTGACGAACTAAAAGCGGAGCCCGCGGACCTGTTCTTTTTTCTCCCGGCCGAGCGCGCGGCAAAAGTCGAGACGCGCAAGGAGGCCGAGCGACTGGAGAGGATGCTCAGCTGGAACAGCAGTTTTGGGGTTGGGGCAAAGTTGATCGAACTGCGGAGCAATACGGCGGACTCGTCGTGGCCGCTCGCTCAGGCGGCGGAGGTGCCCGCCATTCACGCCAGCCTGCTTGGTGTCCGTTCGCTAGGCAAAACGCTTCTCGGCGCCCTGGCGAGCGAACTGCCTAACGAGGCGCGGGTCGAGATGGTACGGATCGGCGGCGATCAGGAGGCGCAGCTCCAGATTGCGGAGATGCTCGTCAAATCGACGAGCGCGATTTGCACCGCGATCGGCGCACAGCCCATTCCGCTGGCTGATCTTCCAATCCTGACCACGCTCCAGTTGGTCATGGTTTCGGGAATCATGTACATCAGCGGTAGAGAACGGAGCATGCGCGCGGCGACCGAATTTGTCGGCGCGATCGGGGCGAATGTGGGCCTCGGGATGGTTCTGCGGGAAGGGACGCGGGCGGCGCTGAAATTTTTTCCAGGCTGGGGAAACGTGGTTTGCGGAATGGTCGCCGGCGCCGGCACCTTCGCGATCGGGCGCGCAGCGACCGTCTATTTTATCGAAGGCGCTAGCTTGCGTGATGCGCGCCGGGCCTTTGTGCGGAGCAAAAAGAGGCGAATCGCCCCGCCGGGTGAAAAGAAGAAAGCGCTGCCTGAGTCCACACCTTAGACGCTTCTCTCGGCGAAGCGCGGGGAGAAGTAGGAATGCAAGGCGTTCCTGGAAAGGTATTGCGTCGAATTCAATGAACGTTAGTCGCCGGGCCGCATTCGAGCGTCGTGACGCCATGCGGTTAGTGTTTGACGTTTTCGAACCCGCACTGAGGCGCGGGGCTACTTTCAAATGCCGCCATCGCGGCAGAAGTGGCAGCGACAGGCGGATGAAATTTTCGCTGAAAATGCCATTTTGCAAAACGCCACGCGGACCGCTGCTTCGGAGTTCGGGCCGTCCTCGGCTCTCTCCCGGAGGGCGTTTCGGGCGACGAATAACTTGTGAATAAAACCAGAATTTCGACGCATATTGTTCACAGAAATTTGTGAACAAAATGTCTTCTTTTCATTCAAGTTTATGGCTCCAGTTGTTTGACCGATGAAGCTTTCGGAAATCGGAAACACCCTCCGCGAAATTTGCGTCGTGCCGGTGAAAACGCTCGGGCAAAATTTTTTGCACGATCAAAATCTGGCGCGCTGGATGGTGCAGGAGGCTGGGATTTCCACGACGGATTTTGTCGTGGAAATCGGACCGGGCCTCGGCGCAATCACCGAGCCCGTGCTCGCCACCGGGGCAAAACTTCTGGCGATCGAGAAGGATGGCAGGCTGGCGGATTTTCTGCGCCGCCGCTTCGCTGATCCTCGTTTCGAGATTGTTCATGGCGATGCACTCGAGTTTGATGTGGGGCGGCTTTTTCCTGTGGGGCCGGTCAAATTGTTAGGCAATCTCCCCTACTACGTCTCGACGCAGCTTCTTCTTCACTACCTCGAACAACCCACCCCTATCACGGTGGCGGTGTTAATGTTACAGAAGGAGGTCGCGGCCCGGCTTTGGGCAAGCCCCGTTCCAAGGATTATGGAATTCTTACCCTGATCGTCCAGATGCAGTGTCGCGTCGAGTACTTGAGGACGATCCCGGCGAACGTTTTTTTGCCGCAACCGGACGTTGCTTCCGCTTTCGTCCGATTGACTCCGCGCCTGCCTAACGAGTTGGCCGATCACGATCGAGAGTTGCTTCTTTCGCTTGTGCGCCGCGGTTTTTCTCAGCGGAGAAAACAGCTTGGAAAGTTGCTCAGGGAGCAGGTCCCGGATTGGTCGCGTGCGGCGAGCGAAATCGGAGTAGCGCTGCCCGCAAGAGCGGAGGAGTTGTCGCTCGAGCAATGGATCGAGTTGTCCAATTTCGTTCGGCCGCCGGCTCCCCCGAACAGCGGGCACGGACCCCGCTGAGCAGTTCGCGCTGGTGGATGAAACGGACCGTGTGATTGGGGCCGCATCACGAAGCGAAGTGCATGGGAATAACTTGCGCCATCGCGCCGTGCACATTTTTATTTTCAACCGCGCTGGAGAATTGCTCCTGCAAAAACGTTCATCCTGGAAAGACCGGCATCCCAATCTTTGGGATTCGAGCGCGGCCGGGCACGTCGCCGCCGGCGAGGAATATGATGCGACCGCCGGGCGCGAGTTGCGCGAGGAGCTGGGCGTGACGGCTAATCTAACGCGCGTCGCCCATCTGAATGCGTCGGAGAGAACTGGCTATGAATTTATCTGGCTCTATCGGGGCGAGCACACCGGGCCTTTGCGTACCGGCGCGCGCCGAAATTGAGGCCGTCCGCTTCTTTCCACCGGAGGCGATTGCGCGCTGGATCGAGGAAAGGCCGGGTGATTTTGCGCCCGGCCTCATCGAATGCTGGCGCGTTTATGTGAAAAATACTGTGTCTAACGAAAGCGGACGCTAGCGTTTCCGCTTGGCGGGTTTGCCGTTTTCTTCGGGCGGCTTTTTTCGCGGTTGCTTTGCGAGCTTTGGCAGCGGCACCGCGGGCGAGCGTCGTCCGTGGCGGGAGATCTCCCATGACCTCGCGGCGATATTTGCGGGCCGCCTTGCGGGCCTGCTCTTTCCCTCCGTAAACGGCGTCACTGAACATTCTCGTTCCAGTCGACGAGCCGCGAACGAAGTGGACCTGAAAACCATGGGTCTGCTTCTTGGCGCGCTGCTTGGTGTCGATGCGCTTGATGTTTTGCTCGGAATCGGGATTAGATCGTTTCCTCATATGTTTTTGGCCTAACGAGTGGAGCGTAAGGGAAACCTTTCCGTTATGCAAATGGACGTTGCAGGATTTTTTAGTGTCTCGCCACGGGACGAAGCAGATCGACGCCGGGCAGGTTCCACTCCTCTACTTTGCTCAGGTAAACGCTCCGGGGAGGAGGACGTAACAGGGATGACGCTCCTCGCGCAACCAGCTGATGAGCTCGACCGAGAGCGCCCTCCGCCATCGTCGTGCACCCGGAGGTCGGTCGCGTTTCGCCGCGGCGGATGTGAAAAAAGATCGCGCTCCCCTCGTTAGGCCGAGGAGGGTCGGAATTGTGCCGGATCTCGACCAGCCAGCGATAGGCAAAGTCGTTATGCCGCATTTTCTCTTTCGCAAACCAGGGTGGGGGATGCGCCGGATCGTCGATCGTGACGAAACGATTGTAGTCCGGGCGGGTCGGGTCATCGATCCAGGCGTCGGCCTTGGTTACCTGATGAAAGGGAAACTGTGCGCCTGCCGGGAGCGCCGGATCGTAGGTGTAGATTTTGCCGATGCGAAAGACGCCGGCCGGCGCCCGACCGTCGCGCTCTTTTTTGCGCTGACCGCTTTCATCCTGACCGGCTAGGCCCCGACCCCAGGCCAGCCCGTTCTTGCCAAACAAAACCGGAATCGACGGACCGACGCGCTGCCAGGAACCAGAGGCGGAACGCTCGAAGCGTTGCAGCTCGCCACGCATTGAGTTCCAGTCAGGCGCGACCGCGACAATCAGTTGTTCGCAATCGTTTGGAACGCCGGCGGCACGCGCGCTGCTTGGCAGGAAGAACAACGCTGGAACAATCATCAGGCGAAAAAGGCGCATTTCCAAACCTACACGTGCAGCCAGGGTGATCTGTCCAGTTCAATTCGGAATGAACAAGAAGATTGCGGCATTTTTGCTCGTCCTGTTCTCGCTTGCCGCTTATGCGCCCGCGTTGCGCAATGGTTTTGTCTGGGACGACCAGGCGCTCATCCTGCGCGATCCCTTAATCCGCAGCTGGCAATTGATCGGCGAGGGGTTCGCCCATTTTCTTTTTACCGACGCGGCGGCCTCGGATTTTTACCGACCGCTGCAACGGGCAACTTACAACCTCGATTACGCGGCGTTCTTTCTCTCGCCGATGGGATATCACCTCGTCAGCCTTCTTTGGCACGCGGCGGCGGCAGTCGCGCTTTTTTATTTCGCAGAAGAATTTCTCGCGACCTGCAAGATGGAGTCGACGCGTCGGCTTTGGGTCGCGTTCTTGAGCGCGCTGGTCTGGGCTCTCCATCCGGTGCAGAGCTCGGCCGTCGTCTATGTAGCCGGCCGCGCCGATCCGCTGGCGGCGGCCTTCGGATTCGTTGGGCTTTACCTCGCTCTGCGCATGCTGCGGGCGAACGGACCCGCGAGGTGGGCTTTGGGGATTGGCGCCGGCCTCTCGTTCCTCGCCAGCGCGCTGAGCAAGGAGATCGGTCTGATCTTTTTGCTTATCTGGCTGATCATCGCCCTTACGCAACGCCCACGCCGGGCAATGCCAGGCACGGCCGCTTTGATGGTCGGCGTGTTGATCGCTTATTTGAGTCTGCGTCTGGCGGCGGAGCACATTCCCGCTCCGACCGCGTCGCCGGCTCCGCTTATCGTCAGGCCGATCATCGCGAGCCGCGCGGTGGCCGAGTATGGTGGACTGCTCCTTTTTCCGTGGCGGCTGCATATGGAACGGGATGTCGAGACCCATCCCAATGGCTTTGGTCCGGCCAGCACGAGCGCGGCCTCGATGCGGGAGTTGCAGACCCTCCTCGGTCTTCTCCTCGGCGCGCTAGTTGTCTTCAGTCTTTGGCGATCGCGTCGGCGCCCCGCGATTTTCCTGCCCCTCCTCCTCGCGGTCATCAGCTATTTGCCGATCAGCGGATTGATCGTTCTCAACGCGACGGTCGCCGAGCACTGGCTCTATCTGCCGAGCGCCTTTCTCTTTCTCGCGGCGGTGGCGGCGCTCGAATCGGCGAGCTGGATCGCGGCGAAGAACTTCCGTTCACGGGTGGCGCTGGCCGGCCTGACAATCTGGTTCCTTTTCCTACCTGTGCGGTACTTTTCTGCGCACTTTTGATTGGAAAGATCAACGCACTTTCCTGAATCGGACGATCGCCGACGGTGGCGATTCGGCGCGGATGTGGATTAACCTCGGCGGATTGGAATTGAGCGAAGGCCACCTCGACGCGGCTCGTCAGGCGCTGGAGCGCGCTCTGGCCAAAGACCCGAAAAATCAGCTCGGTTTGCTCAACCTTGGGGCGGTCACGATCAAGAAAGGCGATTTCCCTGGTGCACGGGCTCTTTTGAAGCAGATCACAGGATCGCCTGAGCTTCGCGCGCGGGCAGAGGAAAGCCTCGCAGTGCTCGAGAACCGTGAAAATGGTAAGGTCGATCTCATGCGGTTGCGATTGGCGGCTCGGCTCGGACCAATCAACTGGATGATCGAGAAGCGCTACATCAAGGCCTTAGCCGATTTCAATCTTTTCGATCGCGCGATCGCCGAATTGAAAACCTGTCTGATGGTTGCGCCCTATCGGGCGGAGAGCTGGCAGATGATGAGCGAACTGCTGCAACGGACGGGCCGGCCTAACGAAGCCGCGATCGCACTGGCCGAGGCGGAAGCCACCGATTTTCACTTGCACGAACGTGCGGTAACTCCGCTCTAGGGTGCCAGGCAGATGCCTTCGCGAAGCGAAGCGTTTGGGGAGCCTCAGACCGGCGCTGCCTGCTCGACTCGGAGGGTGTCCGCTCCAAGCGATTTCATTCCGATCAACCAAAGGACTCCGGAAACGAGCATCATTCCCGAGACAAAGAGAAATGCGATCGTCCAATTCGTATGCCCGGCGAGGTAACCGATGGTGGGAAAAGCGAGGACGTCTCCCAGCGCGTGAATGACAAGAATATTGAGCGCGAAGGCGGTCGCGCGAACCTTGGGCAGCGCGACATTCGCCAGGGCAGTGTTCGATGGACCGGTATTCAGGAAGAGAAAGAAAACCGAGGCGGCCATCAGCCACCATGCTTGCGGAAACGGAGTAAAGAGCATCGCGATGAAAAGCGGACATGCGAGTATCATCCCGCCCCCGGAGACGAGAAAGTATGATCCCGATGTTCGGGTGCGGAGGCGATCGCCGAGCCAGCCACCTGCGAGGGTCGAAATAAGACCGGTCCCGGCGATAATGATTCCGAAGATTTGCGTGGAAGACGCTGGTTGCCCGCGAAATTTCAGGTAAGCCGCGACCCAGAATCCAATTCCTCCAAGCGCGAACGTCATCGCAGTTTGAGCCGCGCAATTTAGGACATAGGATCGGGTGTGTGCGAGCGCGCGATAATCCGCGCGCTGGGCCCGCGGCCGTTCCTGACGAACCCCAGAGTTTTCGCGCGGGTCGCGCTGAAAGAGAGAATAGATCCCTAGGAGAAGTCCTGGAATGGCTGCGAAATAAAATGCGTAGCGCCATCTTTCGGCCTCGGGAACGGAATGGAAATGCGTCACGACGGTCCCCCCGAGAACGTAACCAAGCGCGCTCCCCACTGGGATCGCGGCACAAAAGAGGGCCATGATGCGTCCGCGCGTCTCGAGAGGAAAAAGATCGGCTAAAATTGTGGGCGCGGCCGGCCCGTAGCCACCCTCACCGACGCCAACCAGGACACGAGTCGCAAAAAGCATGGCGAAGCTGACCGCCAACCCCGACGCAGCCGTGGCAAGACTCCACAAGATCACCGCCGATCCGACGACCAGCCAGCGCGAAAAGCGATCCGAGAGCCAGCCAAGAACAGGCGCAGTAAGCATGTAAGTGATCAGAAATGCGCTTCCGAGCGTCCCGCTGATCGCCATCGCATTCGCATCTGTGGCCGAAAAAAAGGTGGCCCGAATCCATGGCTCGACCGCGGCGAGAACCTGCCGGTCGATATAGTTAAACATATTGATGGCGAGCAGCAGGCCCATCGCCATCCATGCGCCCGATTTCGCTTTTTTGTGTCCGGCCATCATGATTTGCCGATTGCAGTGGGCGTCGCGCTGATTGTAAACCATAAATCGATGCCGCCCATTTCTACCGCCGAGCGCGCCTTGCGTTTTTTTGGATTGTCGCTCATGCGGGTGATTTATCGGGTCACTGCGGTGGGCGTAGAGCGTTTGCCGCGCGGCGGCTTCCTGCTTTTGCCCAACCACATCACGTGGGTTGATGCGCTCGTCCTCCTGGTCGCCTGCCCACGGCCGATTCGTTTCATCATCGCCCAGGAATATTACAAGAACCGTTTCCTAAATCCTATTTTGCGCAGCGTCGGTTGCATCCCGATTACAGCGCGCCGGGCGAAGGACGCGATGCGTCTGGCGGCCGAAAAGATTCGCGATGGCGAAATCGTCTGTCTTTTTCCGGAAGGGGAACTGACGCGTTCCGGCACTCTCCTCCGGCTGCGGCGCGGCTACGAGATCATCGCACGGCAGGCTAACGGACCGGTCGTACCGGTCTGGCTCGATCAACTCTGGGGTTCCATTTTTTCCTTCCAAGGCCAGCGCTTTTTTACCAAATGGCCGCGGCGAATTCCTTATCCTGCGGCGGTGGAATTTGGAGAGGCGCTCACGCCTAACGACGCCGATATCGCGACAGTGCGGGAGGAACTGCTCAAGCTGGGCGAACGATGCTATAGCCGGCGCCCTGCCTTACGCGGGCATCTTGGCCAGGCCGCGGTCCGCGGCCTGGGGCGTCATCCTTTTCGGACCGCCGTCATTGATGGAATGGATCAGAGCTCGCTCAGCCGCGGGAAGCTGCTCGGCGTGGCAGCAGCGCTCAGCCGTTCGCTGCGCAAAGATTTTCCAGGCAACCGGATCGGCATCGTCCTGCCCGCGAGCAAAGGCAGCGTGGTGGCGAACCTTGCGGTCGTGTTCGCCGGCAAGGTGCCGGTTGGTTTGAATTTTACGAGCGGCCGCGCGGCGCTCGAGCGGGCCCAGCAGATTGCCGGTTTGGAAGTCGCCATATCCGCGAACACTTTTGCCAAACGCCTGACAGATTTTCCCTGGCCGGAGCATGTTGTGCAATTGGATGAATGGCTCCCCAGGTTGAAGGCGAGGATTTTTCTCTGGTGGATGGCGGCGCTCTTCCTCCCGGCGGGCTGGCTCATTCATTTGCTCGAAATTCCGCGGAAAGGGGATCACGCCGAGGCCGTCCTCCTCTTTACCAGCGGTAGTTCGGGCGATCCCAAAGGCGTCGTCCTGAGTCACCGCAATCTGCTCGGCAACGTCTCGCAGTTCCGCGCCATGCTGGATGCGACGCGTGAGGATCTGATCCTCGCTTCGCTCCCATTTTTCCACAGCTTTGGTTGCACGGTTACGCTCTGGTTTCCGCTTCTCGATGGGGTGCGCATCATCACCTACCCGAACCCGCTCGAGACCGCGAAGTGTGCGGAGTTGATCGACCGCCATCGCGTTACCATCGTGCTGGCCGCGCCGACTTTTCTGCGCGGTTACCTGCGTAAAGCCGGCCGGGAGCAACTGAAGAGTGTGCGCCTAACGATCACCGGCGCAGAGAAATTGCCGCGCGACCTGGCTGACGCCTTTGCCGAGCGCTTTGGTAAACCGGTCTACGAAGGCTATGGCCTGACGGAGACTTCGCCGGTTGTGAGCGTAAACCTGCCCGATCCGGAACCCGACAATCCAGGCGATCCGGTGCAGCCTTCGCAACGGCCGGGGTCGGTCGGAAAAATGGCGCCGGGAATCGCGGCGGAAATCCGCGATCCGGAAACGGGAGCGAAGTTTTCGCTCCACGAGGCAGGCATGCTCTGGCTGCGCGGCCCGAATATTTTCGAGGGCTATCTGGGCGATCCGGAGCGCACGGCCGAAGTGCTGCGAGATGGTTGGCTGAAGACCGGTGACGTCGGGCGCTTCGACGAGGACGGTTTTCTTTTCATCGAGGGCCGGCTTTCTCGTTTTTCCAAGATCGGCGGCGAAATGGTGCCGCACGAGACGGTGGAACAAAAGATCCTCGCCGCGCTAAAGCTGGGCAATGAAGGCGAACGAACGCTCGCGGTGACGTCGGTGGCCGATTCGCAAAAGGGCGAAGCGCTTGTTCTCTTGAGCAAAATCGAAATCGATCAGGCGAAGCTGCGGTCGGATCTGCAGGACGCCGGATACCGAATCTCTGGATTCCGAAAGTGGTCCGACGAGTCGAGCGAATCCCGGTCCTGGCTACGGGAAAACTCGACCTGCGGCGGTGCAGCGAAATCGCAGAGCAAGCAGGGGAGTGAATCTGGCTTTAGCCCGGGGTCGCCGACCCCGACCTGCGCGAAACAAAGCCAGGCATCGGACCAGTGGGAGTCAACGCCCTCGGCTACAGACCCTGCCCTTAGGCGTCGGCGAACTCCGGCACGAACTCGGGTTCCCGCAGTCTTTGCGGCTCAGGCGCGCTGGAAGACTTTTCCTGAGCGCCTTCGTTGTGTGTTCGCGCGATCAGCACATAGAGCGACGGCACGATGAGCAGGGTGAAGACGGTGCCGATGCTCATCCCGCCGACGAGGACGAGGCCGATCGAGTTGCGCGCCTTCGCTCCGGCGCCAGTAACGAAGACGAGCGGCATGTGACCGGCGACGGTCGCGATCGTGGTCATCAAAATCGGGCGCAGACGCGTGCGTGCGGCTTCCGCGACGGCCTCCACTTTGTCGCGGCCTTGCTGTTGCAACTTGTTCGCGAACTCGACGATAAGGATGGCGTTTTTCGAGATCAGGCCGACGAGAGTGACAAGGCCGACTTGTGAGTAAATGTTCATCGTCGTCGTCCAGCCATTGGTGAAGAAGGGAACATTCGGCGCCGGCATTTTCAGGAAGGTGAAAATGAGCGCGCCGAACATGGCCAGCGGAACGGAGCCGAAGAGGATGATGAGGGGATCGCGGAAGCTGTTAAACTGCGCCGCAAGGACGAGGAAAATAAGGACAAAGGCGAGGCCGAAGGCCGGAAGGAATTTGTCGCCCTCGACGCGAAGCTGGCGCGATTCGCCGGTGTAATCAATCGAATAGCCTTTCGGCAAAATCTTCGCGGCTTCGTCTTCGAGGAGCTTGAGCGCCTGGTCGGTGGGCACGCCGGCGACGCCACTGATTTTTACGGCGTTGAGCTGCTGCAGACGGTTGAGCGAGCGCGGCACGACTTTGGTCTGGATTTTCGCAATCGGTACTAAGCTGGATGAGCTTGTTGTCCGGCCCGGTGACGTAAATGTCTTCGAGTTGATGGGGATTCAAGCGGTCGACCCGCTGGATTTGCGGGATCACTTTATAGGCGCGACCGGCGATGTCGAAACGGTTGACGTAGTTGCCGCCAAGCATCGCGGAAATGTCGGATCCGACTTGCGAGAGATTAAGGCCGAGCGCGGCGGCTTTGTCATGGTCGATCACGACCTCGGCCTGCGGCTGGTCAATTTTCGTATCGATGAGCGGCGGGAAATAAAACTTACCGCTCTTGGTTGCAGCGTCCTTGATCTGGTTGGCCAGTTGCAGCATCTGCTCAGGTTCCGCGGTGGACAGGATCACGAACTCGACCGGGAACTGCCCGCCGCCCGGAAGTGCCGGGGGCAAGACCGGAAACATCTGGATGCCCGGGATGGCCTCGAGTTTTTTTTGCGCCTGGGGGAGGAGTTCGAAAGCGGTCTCTTTGCGTTGATCCCACGGTTTCAGGACCATTCCGCCGAAACCGCTCGAGGGGAATGTGATCTGAAAAACGAACTGCGTTTGCGGAAAACTGAGAAATGCCTGGCCGGCGGCGTCCGCGATATTTCTGGGTCTGCTCCATCGTGGCGTTGGCCGGCGCGTCGACGATGCCAAAGATGACGCCCTGGTCCTCGGTGGGCGCGAGTTCCTTGGCCGAGAGTGACATTTTAAGAAAAATGCCCGCGATCAGCGAGAGGCCGATCCAGGCGACGTAAACTGCCGGGCGCATCGTGAGGCTGCGATCGAGGACGCGACCGTAGAAATTGCGGAGGCGGTCGAAGGTGCGGTTGACGCGACCGGAGAAGCCCTTCTCCGCCTCACCCGCCCGGAGGAAAGTCGCCGACATGACCGGGGAAAGGGTGAGCGCGACCACGCCGGAAATCATCACGGCGCCAGCGAGGGTAAAAGCAAATTCTCGGAAGAGCGTGCCGGTGAGGCCACCCTGCAAACCGATTGGCACGTAAACCGCCGCCAGAGTGATGGTCATGGCGATGATTGGACCGACCAGCTCGCGCGCGCCTAACAATGCGGCATCGAGCGGGCTGATGCCTTCGCGCAGATGGCGTTCGACATTTTCCACCACAACAATGGCATCATCGACGACCAGACCGACGGAGAGCACGATCGCCAGAAGGGTGAGCAGGTTGATCGTGAAACCAAAGATCTGCATGAGGAAAATGGCGCCGATAAGCGAGATCGGGATCGCTACCACCGGGATGATGACAGAGCGCCAGGAACCGAGGAAAAGGAAGATGACGATGATGACGATGAGGAGCGTCTCCAGCAAGGTGTGGAAGACGTCCTTGATCGCGGTGTTGATGTATTCGGTGCCGTCGTAGGCGATGCGGCCTTGCAATCCGCTGGGCAACTCTTTCTGGATTTCGTCGAGCTCGGTGCGAACTCGCTTAATCACGTCGATCGAGTTCGCATTTGGGAGCACGAAGATGCCCATGAAAACTGCACGCTCAGCGGAGAAGCGAACTTCAGTGTTGTAATCTTCGGCGCCAAGGACGACGTCCGCGATGTCACCCAGCCTGACGAGGACGTTGTTTTCCTGTCGCACGACGAGATTCTTGAAATCCTGGACGGAATGGAGGTCGGTGTTCGCGGTCAGGTCGACCTGGACGAGCGCCCCCTTGGTGCTCCCGAGCGCGGAGAGGAAATTATTCGCGGCCAGGGCCTGGCGAACCTGAGTCGGACTGACGTTGAGGGCCGCCATCCGGTCCGGTTTCAGCCAGATACGCATCGCGAAAGTTCGGCCGCCAAGAATCTCCGCACGCTGCACGCCCGAGATCGCGGTCAGGCGCGGTTGCACGATCCGGGTGAGGTAATCAGTGATCTCGTTCGCCTGGAGAATGTTTGAGGTGAAACTGAGGTAGGCGGAGGCGAACTGCGAATCGGCCGGCTGAATGTTGATCACCGGAACTTCGGCTTCCGGTGGCAAATCGTTGCGCACCTGGTTGACCTTCGAACTGATTTCAGAGAGCGCCTTGTTCGAGTCGTAGTTGAGCTTGAGGTGCGCGGTAATCGTGGACGAACCCTGTGCGCTCTGCGATTCCAGGTAATCGATCCCGTCGGCCGCGGCGATCGCACGTTCGAGGGGCACGGTGATGAAGCCGCGCACCAGTTCCGCGCTTGCCCCCACATAGACTGTGGTGACGCTGACCGAGGCGATGTCGCTGCGCGGATATTGCCGGATGTTGAGCGATGAGATCGCCTGCAACCCCGCGATGATAATCACCAGGCTGACGACCACGGCCAGGACAGGGCGGCGGATGAAGAGATCGGTGAAATTTTTCATCGTCTGGATTTCACCATGGCGAAGGCGCAAACGCCCGAAAGGAGAAACGCGGCGTGTTGCTTCGGCTGTTCGTTTTAAGCATTCGGATTTGTCGGGAATTTCGAAATTCCGTCACGTGTTGTCAGGCTTTGGGTTGAGCTCCGGTTTCGGCGCGAGCTTGTTGTCAATGACGACGTTCATCCCGTTACGCAATTTGAACGCGCCCGTGCCGACAATTTCCTGTCCCTTTTTCAAGCCTTCTGTGACCGCGACGAAGTCTCCGCGTGATTCGCCCAGTCGAATGAATTGCTGGCGCAGGACAAGACCTTCCGTCTTCGTTTTTTCGTCCCGTTTTTTCTCGATCACGTAGACCGAATCACCGAAGGGCGCGTAGGAAACGGCGGTCGCGGGAATGTAAAGGACCGGATTCTTTTCCGGCAGGAGAACCTCGCTCTTGGCGAACATACCGGGGCGCAAAGCGTGGTCCTGATTCTCGATAGTGGCTTGCATCTGCACGCTGCGGGTGACGGTGTCGACCGAGGGATTGATGGCGTTCAAAGTCCCCTTGAACACGCGGCCGGGAATCGCGTCGGTCGTAACTCTTACCTCCAGCCCGATGGAGATTTTCGGGAGAGAGTTTTCCGGCAGAGAAAAATCGACGAATACCTGGTCGAGGGTCTGGAGCGAAACGAGCCGGTCGCCCACCGCCACCATCTGGCCAGGGTTGACATACCGAATGCCGGCCACACCCGAGAAAGGCGCATGGATTTCCTTCTTTGCGATCGTCGCCTGCATGTTCTCGACCGCCGCCTTGGCGGCATCGAACTTGGCTTGTGCAGTGTCGAATTCTGCTTTCGAAATCACGTTGCCCTTCGAAAGATTGCGCGCCCGATCAAGCTCAGATTTCGCCAGTTCCGCGTCCGCCTGCGCGGAACGGAGTTGTGCATCTTCGGCCCCCGTATCGAGCTTAAGGAGCGGCTGGCCCGCCTTCACCTCGGTGCCGGATTGAAAATCGATCTTGCTTACCCGCCCGGCTAATTCCGCACTGATCGTGGCGCCCTGCACCGCCGAGATGGAACCGACTGCGAAGAGGGTCGGTTGCCAATCTGTTTGCTTCACGAGGGCGCTGGTCACGGTCGTGGGCGGTTGAACGTGCGCTTTGCCAGCGGAGACGAGGGCGAAGATCTGCCAGGCCTTGATGCCCGCAAAGAGGAGAAAGATAAGGACGAGGCCGCCAATGACCCAAAAGATCGGGCCTTTCTGGCTGCGGCGCGGGTTTGAGGAGACGCCGCGGAGAGGAGGTCTAGTTGTGACCGTTTGCATGAGTATTTCGGTTGAAAAGCAATCGCCAGAGGGTTCGAGCGACATTCAGTTGACGTTCACGTTGCTGAGCAACGGACACTCCAGCGGAGCGAAAGACGCTCCGCATCATGCTCCCGTCATTCAAGGCAAAAATCATTTCGGCGATTTCACGTGCGCCAAGCCAGGGAGCAAGGCGGCGTCCCTCCGGCGAACACGCGATCAAGTTCGCCACGCCATCGGTTTTGCTTTTCGCAACGCTCCGCACGACTTTTGCAACCCTCGGATTGCGGCTCGCTTCAGCGAAGAGGTCGACGACAAATGCGGAAATGATCTGCGGCGAGTGCTCGCAACAATGTGAAGTGAAAAGAATCTCCATCGCCTCGAGCAGGGTAGGGGCTTTCCCGGCCCGTTCCAGTAGCTCGGCGATGTCTTTTTTGTGCTCGGCCGCGAGCGCTGCGATGACCTCTTCCTTGTTCTTAAAGTAGCGATAAATAAGTCCGACGCTGATCCCGGCCTCGCTACTAATGTCGTGCATGCTGGTCTGGTGAAACCCGCGTTTGGCGAAGCAGATCATGGCTGCCTCGAGAATTTGCTGACGGCGATCGAGGAGGGCCTCGGTTCGTTTGCTGGACATGGAGTTTGCATAATGAATGAACGTTCATTCATTGTCAAACGGGACACTTTTTTTGAAAATTCTTCCATTCTGGGAATTGAACCAATGGTGAAGGCGCCTGCTCGCTAACGCCTTCGGAGTTCAAGCCAGTTTGCAGCTTGGTTTCGTTACTTTTGAGCCTTGTCCGATCCGAGGCGTTTCCCGCAGGGGTGCTTTTTCCAGGACGAAACTAATCCTGGAGGGGGCCGCGTTGACACATTCGGCCTGTCATTCAAGTATACGGGCTCGCGTGCGCCAGGGTAGCTCAGTGGTAGAGCAGGGGACTCATAAGCCCTTGGTCGGGAGTTCAACTCTCCCCCCTGGCACAATTTCCAATGGCGTGGGTTTACATTTTGCAGGGCTCGACCGGACGTCATTATATCGGATCGACTGTCAATCTGGAACGGCGCCTCGAAGAGCACCGGCGCGGCCATACTCACACGACTCGTCGGCTCGGAGAATTGACTCTCGTGGCAGCGAAGGAGGTGAGCACCCTGAGCGAAGCGCGTCAGATCGAGCGAATGCTGAAAGCAAAGAAAAATCCGGAGCTCGCGATCTTTTATCTCAAGCAGCTTTCGAGCAGCCCCGAAAGCTTTCGGGGTTGGTCGGGAGTTCAACTCTCCCCCCTGGCACAATTTCCAATGGCGTGGGTTTACATTTTGCAGGGATCGAGCGGACGTCATTATATCGGATCGACTGTCAATCTGGAACGGCGCCTCGAAGAGCACCGGCGCGGCCATACTCACACGACTCGTCGGCTCGGAGAATTGACTCCCGTGGCAGCGAAGGAGGTGAGCACCCTGAGCGAAGCGCGTCAGATCGAGCGAATGCTGAAAGCAAAGAAAAATCCGCAGCTCGCGATCTTTTATCTCAAGCAGCTTTGAGCAGCCCCGAAAGCTTTCGGGGTTGGTCGGGAGTTCAACTCTCCCCCCTCGCATATTCTTGGCCCGGCTCGACTGTCGCCGCCCGCCTAACGCTTTGGATCGGCCAAATATGACCGCAATTCCTCCTCGTTCCCATGCATCGCGATCATGAAACAGACTCCGTCACGCTCCTGAACCGCTCCGGCCCAGTCTTCTCCCTCCACGTATCGCCAGACTGGTCGCCCTGGCTTTGCGCCGACGCTGGTGGCGTTTTTTCGGCGGGATAAAGAAAGAACTGCACTCCCTTTTCCGCCAACACGACCTGCGCAACGCGATGCCCGTCCTCATCGTCGAAAACCCGCGCTCCGCGCGCCCGGAAATCGGCAAACCGCATCGGAACATCGTAGTGCTCGAGCTGCGATTTCATAAAAAAATAATCGCCGAGATTGATCGCGTCGGTGTTGAGTGGATCAAACTGGTAGTGGCGCGTTGCGTTGGCGAAGACGAGCAGTCTTTGAGCGGTCTCCGAACCCGGGGAATTCATGCAGACGCTCAACGAAATAGAAGATCCCGATTCCCGCCAGCACGAGGATCGCCAGCGCCGTGGCGAGGATCGCCGGATGGCGCGCCGTTTTTTTCCAGTTGCGTTTCGCACCCCGAATCAGGGTGCTATTGACGAACCACTCGGCCGCTTCCTGCGGGATCGGGATTTCCTTGCACCAGCGTCGCCAGTGCCTGGTCGAATTGCTGCTGCGCGGTCAGGCTCGCCGCGGCCTCAGGAATGGTGCGCGCGCTCTCCAAGGCAGAACGCATCGCGCGATCGCTCGGCGGCGTGTCGCTGATCGGCGCACATTCGATCAGGTCGCGTTTGCGCCGGGATAGCCAGCGCTTCATGGCGTTTCCGTCACGGTGTTGAGCCACGCCTGGAACTGCGACCGGCCATGCGAGATCAGGCTCGCCAGCTCATTCATTTTCACATCGAGCAGATTTTGCATCTCGCGGTGTGAAAATTCATTCAGGTAAAAAAAAGCGAGCGCACTTCGCTGGGGTTCCGGTGCGGCCGAAATCCAGCGCGGCAATTTGGTCCGGGTTCAGTTGCGCAACGCGGGCCGCCGCATCCGGCGAGATCGGTTCCTCCGCTATCGCTCGTGCTCTTCGGTTGGTCATCGCGTCCTTCGTAGAGCACGAGGCACTGATGTCGCGCCTCGTGAAAAGACCAGAGCCGGTCGGACGGCAATTGTCCGCGCGACGCGAGCAGAGCGCGCTTCGCGCACCGTATTTTGAAAGCGCTTCGAGCGCGCTGCGCCGCATTGCCGGTCATGAGAAAACAAAAGCGGTAAAGCTGCGGCAGACTCGCGCGAGAGATCGTGAGTTCCTTCTTTTTCCAAGACGCTAAGTTGTAGGCCGCATTCGCCCGCGCGCAAGGCATTCGCTGCACTCTTCCGTCCTGCTCTCGCTCGCTAGAGGCAAGAGGATTAGAAGCTAAGGCAAGAGCAGGAATTAGGAAAAAGAGGCCGCTTCCAATCGTCGCGCTACTTCCTCGGCATTCGCCCGGCTGTTGAACGCGGAGATGCGAAAATAGCCCTCGCCCTCCGAGCCGAATCCGCTGCCCGGTGTAATAACGACGTTCAAATCGTGCAGCATTCGGTCAAACATTTGCCAGCTTGTCAGGCCGGGCGGAGTCGCTACCCAGATGTAAGGCGCGTTTTTGCCGCCATAGACTCGGAGGCCAGCGCGGCTCGCGGCTTCGCTCAGGATGCGCGCGTTGCCCATATAGTGATCGACCAGCCCGCGCACCTGGCCTCGGCCCTCGGGACTGTAGAGCGCCTCCGCACCGCGTTGCACCGGATAGCTTACGCCGTTGGCCTTCGTGCTCCAACGTCGATGCCAAAGTGTGTGCAACGGCAATTCGCGGCCGTCGGTCGTCTGGGCGAGCAGCCGCTTGGTCATGACCGTGAATCCGCAACGCACCCCGGTGAAGCCCCCGGTCTTGGAAAAGCTGCGGAACTCCACCGCGCACTCTGTCGCGCCGGGGATCTCGAAAATTGAGCGCGGGATTCCCGGCTCGCTGATGTAACCCTCGTAGGCTGCATCGTAGAGCAGGATCGCCTTGTGTTCCTGCGCGTAGGCCACCCATTTCTCGAGCTGCGCCCGGGTCGCGACCGCTCCGGTCGGATTGTTCGGGAAGCAAAGGTAAACGATATCCACGGGTTCGTTAGGCGGTTCCGCCACGAAGCCGTTCTCGGCCCGGCAGGGCAGATAGACGATCCCTTCGAAGCGCCCCGATCGTCGGCCGGCCCGGTGTGGCCCGCCATCACGTTGGTATCGACGTAGACCGGATAAACCGGGTTCGTAATCGCGATCCGATTTTGGTCGCCCAGGATGTCGAGGATGAACCCGCAATCGCTCTTCGAGCCATCGGAGAGAAAGATCTCGTCATCCGCGATCTCGATCCCGCGTTCGCGATAATCGATCTGCGCGATCTTGCTCCGGAGAAATTCGTAGCCTTGTTCATGCCCATAGCCGCGAAAAGTTTCGCGCACCGCAAGCTCATCCACCGCCTCCTTCATCGCGGTGACCGCGGCCGGCGGCAGCGGCTCGGTCACGTCGCCAATTCCACAACGAATCAATCGTTTTGCAGCCTCGGGATTGGCATCGCAAAACTCCTTCACCCGTCGCCCGATCTCCGGGAAAAGATAACCGGCCTGGAGCTTGAGATAATTTTCGTTCAGGTAAGCCATCGGATCTTGATCTTTCGAGCACAGTCGCCGTTATGCAACAGGACGCGGTCGCGCTGTCAACTTCCGGTTCGCCAGTCGGACCACCAGGCGAAGAGCAGACCAGGTCTCGTCCACCGCGCAGACCTTCGTGTCCACCAGCCCGAGCGGCAGAGCGCACTTCGCGGACCACATCCTCCGTCACTGTTGTCGCCAGGCCGGCGCTCTTCTTCGGCCACGAGACCCAGAGCATGGCGTCATCGCGGATCCTCTTGCGCAAGACGGGCAGATCTTTCGCCAGGCGGGCGCGTTCCGTGCAGAAATAATGAATCAGTTGCGGCTGCGCATTGACCTGACAAAAACGAACCCCATCCGGCACTCCCCCCAGCAAATCTTGATAATTCGCCGGCGCCCCGATTGTTGCGACGGTGGATCCCGCGACGATTCCCAACTTTTGGGCCAACGGCTTACCGGAATAGCCGGCCATGATGCAGTTTATCACATGCCGTAATCAATGCGGCGCGAGCTCTGTCTGTAGCCGGGGTTGTTGACCCCGGAGAGTGCAAGCATCGCTTTTCCATGAACTCCAGTGTCGTGCCGACTTCCCTGATGGGGCGAACCTCTGTCGAGCCGGATTGCGCGTTACTCTTAAGGCCCGCCTACGATAAGTTACGCTTCGAGCCTGATCGGATGCCACGTGGCTTTCGTTCGTTCTGGAAGGGTTCGGATATTGTCAGTTTGTGAATTCCTTCGTCGTCGTCCTCGTTCTCGTCCCTTGAAAGGCAATGGTAGATCGAGGACGACGACGAGGACGAGCTCGGACGGCAAAACTGACAATCAACCAACACTACTTCGTACGACCACGGGAGGATTGCGCGACGGCTTGAAAAACGAAACGCTGAACGGATGCTGCTCAAGTTTTGATGGAAAAAGACGAATCGATCTTCATTGCAGGGCATCGCGGGCTCGTCGGGAGTGCGGTGCTTCGGACGCTGAGAGCGGAGGGTTTTAGCCGTCTCTTAACCCGTCCTCGGGTCGAACTCGACCTCACCAATCGTCAGGAGGTCGAGGAATTCTTTGCCCGGGAAAAGCCTGCGGTTGTCGTTATGGCGGCAGCAAAGGTTGGCGGAATCAAGGCGAATGATGATCAGCCGGCCGAGTTCCTTCTCGAAAATCTGCAGATCCAAAACAACCTGATCCGCGGCCGCCCACGAGCACGGAGTGCGCAAGCTGCTTTTTCTCGGCAGTTCCTGCATTTACCCGAAACATGCGCCGCAGCCGATCCCTGAAAGCGCATTGCTAGGCGGTCCGCTCGAACCGACGAATGAAGCCTACGCCATCGCCAAGATCGCCGGAATCAAGCTCTGCCAGGCCTACGCGCGCGAGTATGGGGCAAACTTCATCTCGGCTATGCCGACGAATCTTTACGGGCCGAATGACAACTTCGATCTAGAGACATCCCACGTCCTCGCTGCGCTTTTACGTAAGGCGCATGAAGCGAAAAAGGCCGGCGCGCGCGAAATTGCGGTTTGGGGTTCCGGGCGGCCACGCCGTGAGTTTCTTCACGTCGACGACCTGGCCTCCGCCTGCCTGTTTCTTCTCCAGAAGCTATGACGGCCCCGAGATCATCAATGTTGGCACCGGCACCGACCTGACGATTCGCGAACTGGCGGAGCTGATTTGTGAGATCGTCGGCTTCGAGGGCAAGCTGATCTTCGACCCGAGCAAACCCGACGGCACACCGCGCAAGCTGCTCGATGTTTCGAAAATCGGTTTGTTAGGCTGGAAAGCGACCATTCCGCTGCGGGAAGGAATTGCGCGGACCTACGACTGGTTTAACGCGAACGTTCGCTGAGCTCCGGACCAAGGTGTTTCCGCACATCTAAGACTTCACCGGTTCAAAGCGAGGAGCGCAAGTAGAGACAACCAAAGCTAAGGGAATTCAAAAGTTTGGCTTCCCACGGTCAGCCTTACGATCAACAGATACTCGGAGATCTCTAGAATTTTGCTGTCGTCGCGGACGAGTTGGCCGGCAACAGCCGTTCATAAAATCTTAATGCCTCGATATCGCTGCCAAGTTCGCGCAGGGGGTAATAGCCTTTGGTGGCACCGGAGCCGGGGTCGCGGATGAGGTAGTCGAAACCGTCTTTGCCGGCGATGACGACGAAGTGGGTAATGCCGCTGCGGAAACGCACGCGGACGATGACCGGGTTGCCGCTGGGCGAGGTTGGAATCAATCAGAGCGTAGGAGGGCAGATCTTCGTAAATGTGGCGCACGCGGTCGGGCGCCCACCAGGTGGCGCGGTCCCAGTAAAGCCAGCCTTGGTCGGTGTAACCGGCCACAGAGGTCAGGAACCAGTTTAGTTGCTGCGGGTCGGTCTCGATTCCATAGGACCGAAAGACCATCGCGGCTGCGGCGACAGCGCATCCGGCGTCGCCGAGGGTGCCATTCTCAGGCACGCCGCCGAGCGGGTCATTCCTCCAGCGTTCATCGCCCTGACGGAACGAGGGAACCGGAAGCTCCATGCGATGAAAAAAGTATCGCCCGCCGCGGGGTGCGAGCGGTCGTTTCCAATGCCAGTCGATAAAAATTCCGGTCGCGCCGGCAATGAACGCAAGGAGAAGGAGGAGAATGAAGCGTTTCAGAAGAAGAATTCTAAGTGCACACGCAGGGATGCTTCAATGGGGTAAGGCATAATATGACGGGTTCCTCGACTAAATTTGAAGGCAGACGTGCCACCCGCAGCCCCGTCGATTGCGGGCTGGCACGGCCGCCGCTACACCCGCGCGAGGACTCGCATCAGTTCGCGTCCTTCGCGGCCCGGGTGCGTTCGTTTTGGCACCCACTCCCGCTCGAGCGTGAACCAGCTTCCGAAAATTTTTTCCAGCGCCAGGGTGCTGACCCCATAGGGCGGCCCGTCCTCGTCATGGTCGGGATTGATGAAAAAGATTGCGAGCAAGCGGCCGCCCGGTTGGAGCAGCCTAACGATCGTTTTTACATAGTTCTCGCGTCGGCTCGGATCGATCGCGCAGAAGCAGGTGTGCTCGAAAACCCAATCGAAGTGGTGATCGAACTTCGCCGGCAAAGCGAACAAATCCGCCAGCAGGTATTCCTCGTTCGCAATTCTCAGGTGCGACTTTGCCTTCGTAATCGCGCGCGGCGCCAGATCAATGCCCAGCACGTGATTCTGCGTTGTGCTCAGCGCCCGGACATCGTGACCGGACCCACAGCCTGGGACGCAAATTTTCCCGTCGAGGGGTCCATTCTCCTTCAGAAAATCGAGCAGCGCGGGATGCGCTTTTCCTTTTTCCCATGGCGTCTCGTTCCGGCGATACGCTTCTTCCCAATCAGTTTGCGTTTGTTTCATGGCTGCGGTTCACTGGCACTTTCTCGCATGTTCGCTCAATTTTCTAATCGCCTGCGCTAATGAAAAATCTTCGCGTTGGAGTAGTTGGGGTTGGGCACATCGGGAAAAATCATGCGCGCCTTTACGGCGAAGCAGGCAGGGCGGATTTCATCGCTATCTACGATACTGACGAGGCGACGGCTGGGGAAATTGCCCGGCAATATCAGGTGCGCGCGACCAATTCGCTCGAGGAATTTTCGGAACTGATCGACGCCGCGTCGGTCGCAACGCCGACCAACTCGCATTTCGCGATCGCGCAGCTCCTCCTCGAAAAAGGAAAGCATCTCTTGATCGAGAAACCGATCGCGGAAAACACGGCGGAGGCGAGTCAGCTCGCCGAGCTCGCCGTGGAGCGAAAACTCGTTTTGCAGGTCGGGCACGTCGAGCGCTTTAATCCCGTGCTGAGTGCTCTCGAGGCCCGCCTGACCCATCCGCGTTTCATCGAAGCGCATCGCCTTTCGCCCTTTCCAAATCGGAGCACCGACATTGGCGTGGTGCTCGATCTCATGATCCACGACCTGGAAATTATCCTCCATCTCGTCAGGTCGCCCGTACAAACGATTGATGCTGTTGGTGTGCCGGTCCTGAGCCGGCGCGAAGACATCGCCAACGCGCGGATCCGTTTCGAGAATGGGTGTGTCGCGAACATCACTTCGAGCCGGATTAGTCCCGAGCGAATGCGCAAGATTCGCGTCTTTCAGGAGGACGCATATCTCTCGCTCGATTACCAGAATCAGACGGGCGAAATCTATCGCAAGGCCGGTGGGGGAATCGAGCGCGCCGAGGTCGAGATCGAGAAAGAGGAACCGCTCAAGCGGCAGCTCCTTTCCTTCATCGAATGCGCGAGCGCCGGGTTGCAACCGAAGGTTTCTGGGTTCGAGGCAACCGCCGCGCTCGAGCTCGCGGTCAATATCACGAAGAGAATCGAATCCGCCCAATGAGCACGCCAACGGAGTCGTCGGAGCGACCTGCTTCCGCACGTCCCCGCTTGGATCCCTCTGCGGCGAAACCGGAGACGTGCAGAAGCACGTCGCTCCGAGATCGCACGACCATCGATCGAAAACATCCGGTTCATCTTTCTCCAATCGAAGCTCACAATCGGTCGATCATAATTTTCGTTACCGCATGCACCGTGGAACGACGGCAGATTTTCGCCACACCGAAAGCGCATGCGGCGATCGTTAGGGCATGGAAACTAACGTCTACCTGGCTCGTCGGTCGCTATGTGATCCTGCCGGATCACGTGCACTTGTTCTGCGCACCGAATGGAATCGAGGCGCCTTCGCTGGAACGATGGATGCGCTATTGGAAGTCGATTGTCACAAGATCTCTGGGCGCGAAGAGTGAAACCGTCTGGCAGCGCCACCACTGGGATCGCCAGCTTCGCTCGGGGGAAAGCTGCGATAACAAATGGGAAACCGTTCGGCGCAACGCCGTCCGCCACGGGCTGATTGCTGAAGCCGATGCGTGGCCATATCAAGGGGAGTTAAACGAATTGCGATGGTGATGCCGGAGCGACGTGCTTCCGCACGTCATCAACTAATCAAAGTCCTGCGAAAATGCGAGGACGTGCGAAATCACGTCGCTCCGAGGCGATGACAATCTACTTCGTGGCCGGCGAAGCGAGCGGCGACAATCATGGGGCGGCACTCATGCGGGCGCTCCTCCGTTTGCGGCCGGACCTGCGATTGTTAGGCCGGGGCGGCCCGAAAATGAAACAGATCGCGGGCGATCGATTCATCGACTGGAGCGACGAAGCCGGCGTCGTGGGCCTTTGGGAGGTGCTAAAACATTACAGCTATTTCCGGGAGGAATTTCGCAAGACGTCGAATGAGATCGCCACCACCCGGCCAGACGCCGTCGTCCTGATCGACTACCCGGGCTTCAATCTCCGTCTCGCGCGCACGCTTCACGAGGGTTCGTTAGGCGGGAAAATCATTTATTATATCAGCCCTCAGGTCTGGGCCTGGAACCGCGGCCGGATCCCGCAGATGGCGCGCTGGCTCGACCTGATGCTCTGCATTTTTCCCTTCGAGGCCGACCTTTACGAGAAAAGCGGGTTGCGCACGATTTTCGTTGGTCATCCGATGATTGAAGACCTGGCCGCGAAGCGCACGGACGTGCCGCGCGATCCCAACCTTGTTGGTCTGTTTCCTGGCAGTCGGAGGCGCGAAGTGCGCAAGTTGATGCCGATTTTGATCGCGGTGATGCAGGAGCTGCATACGAAGCATCCGGAATTACATTTTGAAATCGCGGCGGCTTCGTCCGTGCTCGCGGAAGCGATCCGACGGGAGCTGGAGCCGCTTGCCGGCTCAATGGGCAAGATCGGGGTCGTGGTCGGCCGGGCGGCGGAGACGATGCAGAAAAGTGCCGCGGCTGTGGTCGCCTCTGGTACCGCTACCCTCGAGGCGGCTTTCTTTCGCCTGCCGTTTGTTCTCGTCTACAAGGTGGCGGCGATGACCTATCTTGCCGGACGGATGTTGATTCGGGTAAAACACCTCGGCATGCCTAACGTTCTCGCGGATCGCGAAATTGTCCCGGAGTTCATTCAGGGAAAGGCGAAACCGTCCGCGATCGCGAGCGAAGTCGCAGGATTACTCAACGATCGCGAGCGCCGCCAGCAGATGCTTGCTGACTTCGATAAGGTCATTGCCAAACTCGGGAAGGGCGGTGCGAATGAAAACGCGGCGCAGGCGATTTTTGAAGCAGTGAACGGTCCATGACCTCGATCGAAGCAAAGGTTTCGCGTCTCCAGGCCGGCGGGGTGATTGATCTGCACTTTGATCTGCCGCTCAGCCTTTTCTTGAGCCGCGGCCGGCGCGATGTCATCGCAACGGATTTCTTGCCAGAATTTCAGGCCGGCAACATGAACCTCCTCGGGGTCGCGCTCTATGTTGCAGATGAATACCTGGGTGAACCGGCGTTGCGCGTCGCGCTCGATCAGGTCGCTTTGCTCAAGGCGGAATTGGAAACCACGCCGGGCCTTGTTCTTTGCCGGACGTTTGTGGAAATTGAGCGGGCGCGGCGCGCCGGCCGCATCGCCCTCCTGCTCACGATGGAAGGGGCGGAACCTCTGGGGGCTGATCTCAATCTGCTCCATATCTTTCACGAGCTCGGATTGCGCGCCATCATGCTCACCCACGCGCGTGAAAACGCCGCCGCGGCGGGTGGAATCTTCGCCGCCAGCGGTTCGCCTTGCACGGGCCTGACGAGCTTCGGTCGCGAACTGGTGCAGGAATGTGAGCGCCTTGGGATCGTCCTCGACCTTGCCCATATCAATCCCGCCGGCTTCGAGGAAATCTATTCCCTAACGACGCGACCGCTAATCGTCTCCCACAGCAATGCGCGCCGTTTCTACGACATGGAACGCAACATGAGTGACGAACAGATCAGGATGATCGGCGCACGCGGCGGTGTCATCGGGATCAACGCCATCCTCGTCAGTCCAAAGAAGGAGGAAGCGACGCTCGATCGTTACGTCGATCACATCGAGCACGTCGCGAACCTGATTGGAATTGAAGGCGTCGCAATCGGGTTCGACTTTTGCGAATTCCTCTGGCGCCAGTTGCCGGATGCCGAGCGCGAGGCCCTCCAGGCCAAGCTGACGACGCCTCATTTCCTGCCCGATCTCGGAAATCATCGCCACACCCGCAACCTGACGCGAAAATTGATCGAACGCGGTTTTAGCGACGAACAGATTGAAAAAATTCTACGCGACAACTGGCTGCGCGTTTTGCGGCAGATCCTATAGAGGGTTTGCGGCGAACAACTGCCGTTCGCCCGGAACTCCTTTTAAGACCCGAACGCCGCGATCGGCGAAAGCAATCGCCGAACCTGCGACGAGGTCCCTGACCGGTACCTGGAGACCAAGACCTCATTAGGCTGAGCCGCCGCGGCCACGCGGGCTCCGATATGGACGGCGATGCCAGCGATATCGTCGCCGAGCAGTTCGATTTCTCCGGTGTGCAATCCGGCACGGACTTCGATCCCGAGCTGAGGGATAGCGTCGCGAATGTTGCAGGCGCAGCGAACCGCGCGCGCCGGACCGTCGAAAATCGCGATGAATGAATCGCCGATCGTATTGACTTCGCGTCCGCGGAACCGGGCAAGCTCCTTCCGAACCAAAACGTGATGCTGCTTAAGGAGCTCCAGCCAGCGCCCGATCACCGCGGTCCACCACTCTTTGGGTAGAGCCAACAATATCTGTGAAGAGTACCGTCGCCAGCACGCGATCCGCCTCGCGAGCGGGTTTGTTTCCGGTCAGCATTTCCTCGATTTCGTCGATGATTCCGTCGCGGTCCTCCGTCCACCAAGAATGATCGGCGCCTTGGAACTCGACAAAACGCGCCTCTGGGATGTGCTCGGCGAGAAAGCGACCTTCTTCGATCTTCGCGTCGCGGTCGCCGGTGTGATGCATGATGACGGTGGGGACTCGAATTGTTGGAAGCACCGCGCGGACATCGATTCGCGTGTTCATTTTCATGAGGGCGAGGGCAGCCCCGGGACTGGCGCAGCGGCGATAATAGGTCACGAGCTGGGCCATCCGTTGCGGATCAAGGCTCGGTGCAATGGTCTCAAAACCCGCCGCCCAGTCACGCTCGATCGCCTCGTAAGTGAGCTGGCGCTCTTCCGGAGTGGGCGCCCACGGATAGTCCGGACTCCAGATCCGTTTGGCGTAGCAACCAAAAGTGCAAAGGGCGACGGTGCGTTGTGGGTAGGTGGCAGCGAAAAGGATGCTCATGTTGCCTCCCTCCGAGGCTCCGAAAACCGCAGCGCGCTCCGAACCGACTGCGTCCATAACCGCGCGCACATCGTCCATTCGCTCTTCCAGCGTGGGCAAGCGATCGTTAGGCACGCGGTCCGACATTCCGGTGCCGCGCTTGTCGAAAAGGATGAGACGGGCGAACGATGCGAGGCGCTCAAAACCGAGCACCAAGTCCGGCAATTCCCAGGCCAGTTCGACGTGCGAAAGCCAGCCCGGAACGTAAACGATATCGAGCGCTCCCTGACCCACCACCTGATAGGCGATATGGACATCGCCGCTCCGGACGTATTGCGTCTTGGGTTGCATTTCGCCGACCGTCATTCGCCGCAGACCCGGCGGACACCAGAAGATGAGCCGCCGCCATACGCTGGGCAAGTCGGCGGGCGAAGAATCCTCGACTAATGCAGTCCTCCGCGAAAAAAATGTGATCTACCTTGTGGAGCACTTGCCTTGGTTCGATTTTCGGCGCCCGCTGCTGAACACCTTCGGAGTTGGACGCGGGGAGTTCGAAGTCTAGTATCTCAAAAATCCCGTGCGTCCTGAACAAATCCAGATTCAAAACTTTATCGACGGCCAGTTCGTGGCGCCGGTTGGCGGAAAATATCTCGACAATATCGAGCCCGCGACCGGAAAATCATATTCACAGGTGCCCGACGGCGACAGCCGGGATGTCGAGCTGGCAGTTGCCGCGGCCGAGAAGGCTTTTCCTGAATGGTCGCGGACGCCGGCAGCAGAGTGTTCGCGCATTCTTCTGCGGATCGCCGATCTGATCGATCGCGATCTCGAGAGATTCGCGCGCGCGGAGTCGGTCGATACCGGTAAACCACTCTCGCTGGCGCGCGACCTCGATATTCCGCGGGCCTCAAGCAATTTCCGCTTTTTCGCGACCGCCATCCTGCACACGGAGAACGAGGCGCACATGATGGATGGCGTCGCCTTTAACTACACGCTGCGCCAGCCGCGCGGCATCGTTGGCTTAATTTCGCCGTGGAATCTGCCGCTCTATTTGTTGAGCTGGAAAATCGCGCCGGCCATCGCGGTCGGGAATACGGCGGTTGCAAAGCCAAGCGAGCTCACTCCGATGACGGCATTTTTGCTTTGCGAGGTTTGCCGCGAAGCAGGTTTGCCCGAAGGCGTGCTCAACATCGTCCATGGCACCGGGCCGAACGTGGGATCGGCCATCACCGCGCACCCGAAGATTGGCACAATATCATTCACTGGCGGGACGGTAACGGGACGCAAAGTGGCGGAAGCGGGGGCGTCCCTTTTCAAGAAGATTTCGCTCGAGCTGGGCGGAAAGAATCCGAATATCATTTTTGCTGATGCCGATCTCGAGGCTGCGATTGCCGGGAGCGTGCGATCCTCCTTCGCCAACCAGGGCCAGGTTTGCCTCTGCGGCTCGCGCGTTTTTGTCGAGCGCTCAAAGTACGAAGAATTCGTCAGGCGATTCACTGAAAAAGTATCACAGCTGAAGCAGGGCGATCCTCTGGAAGAGAAGACCGATCAGGGGGCGATCGTTTCTCAAATGCAGCTCGAGAAGGTGAAGTTCTACGTTGATCTTGCGCGGCAAGAAGGCGGGAAGATTGTGCTTGGCGGTTCCGCACCCCCACCGCCTAACGATCGTTGTAAGGGCGGTTATTTTTTTCCGCCGACAGTGATCACGGGCCTGCCGGTCGGGGGGCGCGTCAATCGCGAAGAGATCTTTGGACCGGTTGTCACGATCACGCCTTTCGACCGGGAAGAGGAAGTCATCGGCTACGCCAACGACACAGAATACGGTCTCGCCGCCAGCGTCTGGACGCAAAACCTGAACCGCGCTCACCGCGTCGCGGAACAAATTCACACCGGCACCGTCTGGGTAAATTGCTGGCTGGTGCGCGACCTGCGCGTTCCATTCGGCGGTATGAAACAAAGTGGTGTCGGCCGCGAGGGCGGCGAGGAAGCGCTCCGCTTCTTTACCGAACCGAAGAATGTCTGCATCGCAAGATGACTCATGTTTCCGCTGGAATGATCGAGAGCTTGGGGACCGATCTGACCGCCCTTGCAATGATTTCTTGTGGGAGTGCGCCGGTGTAGCCGAAGCCTAGTTCGTCTCGATGTTGTAGACTTCGTCCAGCGCGATTCCAAACGAATGCGGCGTCGCCAATCATCGCGGTTTGCCCACCCGGGTTGAGGGTGGCGGTAATCGCCTTTTCGCGATCATCATTTACTCGCTAACCGAAAAGCAGGCTTTCCGGTCCGTAACCAGGGAGATGAATCTTGCGCTGAAAGTGCATCCCGAGTTTTTCAAGGAGCCGGATTGATATGCGATTGTCGGGCGCGGTAACGCCGACGATCTCCTGCAGACCGAGCACGGTCCGTCCGTAATCGATCACCGCGGCGGCCGCCTCGAATGCGTAGCCCTTCCCGCAAAATCTCTGGAGGATGGAAAAGCCCACGTCGACGGCGTCCAGAGTTTCCCGCTTCACCAGTCCGCAGATCCCCACTGGCGTCCCGGATTCCTTCAATTCGACCCGATAAAAACCGAAGCCAAACTTCTCATAGCTCGGAAAAATCTTCTCCTGAAGGTAATCCGCGGCCTCGGCCGTCGTGCGAAGGCCGCGGTCCGCGACATGTTTGATAAAGCCGGGCTCATTCATCAACTCGAGCATGAAGCCAGCATCCTTGGTCGTCAGCCGGCGGAGGGTCAATCTGTCGGTTTCAATGACTTTTGAATTCATGTCGAGAAAGCCTCTCGCGATGCACTTTGCGTATTGCTAGCGTGCCCACAGGTGCCTGCAACCGATTTAGAAAATCGTGCTTTTTTGCGTGACGTAAACGGTGGAATGGGCGACCAAGCGAGACTGATTAATGCCTTTGCCGAAAACCATATCCAACTTTCAGATTCGCCCGGCGCAGCCGGACGACGCTCCCATTATCCTCACCCTAATCCGCGACCTGGCGGAGTACGAACGCGCTCCGCACGAGGTTGTGGCGACCGAGGAGCAATTGCGGGAAAATCTTTTTGGTCCGCATCCGGCAGCCGAGGTCTTGCTTGGCGAGGACGCTGGAATGCCGGTCTGCTTCGCCCTTTTCTTTCACAATTTCTCGACTTGGATGGGACGGCGCGGGCTTTATCTCGAGGATCTTTTCGTTAGGCCGGCCGTCCGCGGCCGGGGCTACGGTCGCGCTTTGCTGGTGCGGCTGGCGCAGATCGCCCGGGAGCGTGAGTGCGGGCGGATGGAGTGGGCAGTGCTCGATTGGAACGAACCGGCGATCCAATTTTATCGCAAGCTGGGAGCCCGGCCTAACGACGACTGGACGATTTTTCGCCTGACCCGCGAAGGGATCGCGCACCTCGCGGAGGAATGAAGAAAGAAGCCGGAGCAGTCCCGTCCAAGATCGAGGATTACGCTTTCCTGAGCGACACTCAGAGCGGTGCGCTCGTCAGTCGCGATGGCTGTGTCGACTGGCTTTGCCTGCCGCGCTTCGACTCCGGGGCCTGTTTTGCGGCATTGTTAGGCGGAGCGGAAAACGGGACCTGGAGGCTCACGCCGCGGGGAAAAATCAGAAAGCGGGAACGCAGATATCGGGGCGACACTCTCGTTCTGGAGACGGATCTCCATACGAGCGGAGGCGCTGTTCGCTACATCGATTTCATGCCGCCTCGCGGAACCAATCCCGATATTGTCCGGATTGTTGAAGGCCTCGCGGGGGAGGTGACGATCCGGATGGAATTGATTATCCGGTTCGATTACGGATCGGTCGTGCCCTGGGTGCGCCGGCGCTATGGCGGGCTCGAAGCGATCGCGGGACCGGACGCCCTAATCTTGCACACGCCGATTGAGACTCGTGGCGAAGACCTTAAGACAGTCGCGGAGTTCACTGTGCGGAAAGGCGAGCGCGTGCCCTTCGTTCTTACCTGGTATGCGTCGCACGAGCCGCCGCCGCGTGAAGTCCATCCGGAGAACGCGCTGCGGGAGACGGAGAAGTTTTGGAGCGACTGGTCGAAACAATGCGCCCACCCCGGCCCATGGCGGGACGCGGTCATGCGCTCGCTCATCACGCTGAAGGGTCTGACCTACGCGCCGACCGGCGGCATTGTTGCCGCCTTGACGACGTCGTTACCGGAGGAAATCGGCGGGGTCCGCAATTGGGACTACCGCTTCTGCTGGCTCCGCGACGCGGCCTTTACCCTTTCTGCGTTGCTCGGTGCGGGATTTCACGAGGAGGCCAACGCCTGGCGGGAATGGCTCCTCCGCGCGATCGCCGGGAGCGCATCGCAATTGCAAATCATGTACAGCGTTAGCGGCGCGCGTCGGCTGGTCGAGCATGAGTTGCCCTGGCTGCGAGGCTACGAAAATTCGCAGCCAGTTCGGGAGGGCAATGCCGCTTCGGGCCAGTTCCAGCTCGACGTTTACGGCGAAGTCCTGGACGCAGTCTATCACGCCCACCAGGCTGGGCTGGAGACGAGCGAGGCCGACTGGCGGATGCAGATCGCGCTCCTCAATTACCTCGAATCAAAATGGAATGATCCCGACGAAGGCATCTGGGAGGTGCGCGGTCCCCGCCAGCAATTCACCCATTCCAAAGTGATGGCCTGGGTGGCTTTCGATCGGGCTGTGAAAATGGTCGAGCTCTGTGGCTGCTCGGCCAACAGCCATCTCGCGCGCTGGAAAAAAATGCGCGACGTGATCCATCGTGAGGTGTGCGAGCATGGTTACAACACTGGGAAAAAGGCTTTCACCCAGGCCTATGGATCGGAGGCAATGGATGCGAGCATTCTTATCCTGCCGCTCGTCGGTTTTCTTCCGGCAGACGACGAACGGGTCCGCCACACGATCGCCGCGGTGGAGCGCGATTTGCTGGAGGATGGCTTCGTCTTGCGGTATCGGCCTAACGAAAAGCAGGTGGACGGCCTCCCCGGGAGTGAAGGCGTTTTCCTCCCTTGTTCATTCTGGCTGGCGAATTGCTGGCAGCTTACGGGACGCGTCGAGGAGGCGCGCGAACTCTTTGAGCGTCTCCTCGACCTGCGCAATGACCTCGGTCTGCTCTCCGAGGAATACGACCCAAAAAACAAGCGGCAGCTGGGAAATTTTCCGCAGGCATTCACCCATGTCGGCCTGGTCAATACGGCGCAAGCTCTCTCCGAAGAGCCGGACGCTGCCGTCGACGGGCGCCAGCGTTCTTGATTTTCCAAGCGCCTTGCCGACAGCCCGTCTTCCTGAAATGTGCGGCTTAGCTCGCCGATACGGGGCTGGCACGGGGGAAGTCCCGGTCAGCCTCAGGCGGAGCCCTTGTACAGCAAAAATCTTCCCCGGCACTCGACCAGGGAAGATTTCGCTTTGGAAGTTAAGTTTGGATTAAGGAGTCGGCGAAGCTTCGGTCGTAGTCGTCGTCGTTTCCATGGTGCTGCCTTCGGTCGGAGCCGGAGTCATGCTTTCCATCGGAGACGACTCCGCCGGAGTGGTTGCGACGGTGGTGTCGGTCGTAGTGGTGGTTTCCGTTGAAGTCGCCGGGGTGGTTGCGCTCTCGGCTGTCTCAGCGGGTGAAGCGGCCGGGGCCGCGGTTTCGGTTTTTTGTTCGCACGCCGCAAGGAGCGCAGCGCTGGCCAGGATGCAGATATATTTCTTCATAGGTTATGGATGAACGCCCATGTTGGGTTAACTATTGATTCGGAGCAAGCTAAGTTTTCGGCCCTGCGGCATTTTAATTTTTTTGGCCCGGAGCGATGAAAATGCCCGTCTAAGAAGGGAATGCGACGGCTCCGTTGGTTTGAAACGCTGGTTCAAATTCCATTCCGTGGGCTTCGGCGACGGCCCGATGAGTGAGGCGCCCATCCATGGTGTTGATGCCCCCGGTGAGAGCGGGTTGTCGTTCGCAGGCTTCCTTTAGACCGAGGTCGGCAAGGAGCTCGACATACCGATATGTGATATTAGTTAGCGCCTGTGTTGCGGTGCGTGCGTAAGCCGCCGGCATGTTGGCGACGCAGTAATGAATGACGCCTTCTTCGACGTAGGTCGGATCGAGGTGGGTCGTCGGGTGGGACGTTTCAACGCAGCCGCCCTGGTCGATCGCGATATCGACGACCACACTGCCCGGCCGCATCTGGCGCAGCATTTCGCGGGTAATGAGTTTGGGCGCCTTGGCCCCGGGAACGAGAACCGCGCCGATAAGGAGGTCAACCGATGGCATTAATTCCTGCAAATGTGCTTCGCTCGAATAAAGGGTGTGGGCCGAATGCATCGTGATGTCGAGAAACCGCATCCGTTCGAGGTCTACTTCGAGAATGGTCACGTCGGCGGCGAGGCCCGTGGCCATACGGGCGGCATTCACCCCGGAAGTTCCGCCGCCTAACACAACCACCCGGCCAGGCAACACGCCCGGCACACCGCCAAGCAGGACGCCGTTGCCACCGTTGTGTTTGGCAAGAAAATAAGCCCCCATCACTACAGACATGCGTCCGGCGATCTCGCTCATCGGCTCGAGCAAGGGCAGGCGGTTGCCAACCTGGATTGTCTCGTAGGCGACTCCGGTAACGCCGGATTTCAAGAGCGCTTCGGTGAGCGGGCGGCTCGCCGCCAGGTGCAGGTAAGTGAAAAGGATTTGTCCCTTGCGCAGGAGCTCGTACTCCGCCGGGAGCGGCTCCTTCACTTTCACGATCATCTCGGCCTGCTCAAAAAGATCGCGTGCATTGTCAATGATCTTCGCACCCGCCGCAAGGTAGTCGGCGTCAGGATAACCGGTGCCCACGCCCGCGTTTTTTTCGACAAGAACGGTGTGGCCGCGTTTCGTAAGCTGGTAGGCCGCGGAAGGCAGCAGGCTAACGCGATTTTCCTGCTGCTTAATCTCTTTGGGAATGCCGATGATCATATTCCCACTGCTTTTCGCACCGAACAGCGCGCGAAGCTAGTTCAAAGAAGGATCATCCGGCGCCGCCGAAAGCATCTTAAACCAAGGCCCGAGTTTGCGCATGATCTCGAACCAAAGTCGGGGCAACCGCTCCGGTTTCAGAGCGGCCCGGTCCGGCTTTTGCAGGACCCAGGCGTTTTGACGCAACTCACTCTCCAGTTGGCCCGCTCCCCAGCCCGCATAACCCACAAAAGCCCGGATCGCGCTTCGGTCCCGATTGGCCAGTCGGTTGGCTTCTTCGAGCGCAACATTCTGATTCAGACTGAGCGAATCGCGCCCCTCCCAATCAAACGCTGCGAACATAAGCTGATTTGTGCCTACTGGGCCTCCGAGAAAGACCGGGACGTCAGCAAGCGCGCCAGGGGCGGCGTCGATCACCAACTCAGAGACGTGTTTGTCCAGCGGGCGATTAAGGATCAGGCCCTCGGCGCCCTCCTCCAGGTTGTGCGACGAAATAAGAAGCACGCTGCGCCGAAAATTCGGGTCAAGCATGTTGGGGTGGGCGATGAGCAGTTGACCGGTAAGGCTCTGCGGCTGACCCGGCTGGTGGCGCATAAGGAAAATAGAAGGCGCGCGGGGCAGCTCTGCAAGTTGTGAGACAGCGCGCTCCCTCTGGTAAGGCGCATCGTGCCGGATCAACGCCTTGGTCCGGCTTCTTGGAGCGAAGCCTCTACAAGCGCATCACGGGGCCTTTCCATTCGCTCGCGCGCCAATCGAGCGCGGTCGCAGTCACGAGTTTTTGCGATTCGTTAGGCAAGGAAGCGAGCAGCGCATTTCTCCGCGTGGTGTCCAACTCGCCAAAAATGTCGTCGATTAAGAGGAGCGGTGCGGTCGCCGCTTCTTCGGCGAAAATGCGCGCTTGCGCCAACTTCAGGGCAAGCGCGATCGTGCGCTGCTGTCCCTCTGACGCGAAGGCAGCGGCCGGCATGTCCTGCACCCGCAAGCGCAGATCGTCTCGATGCGGTCCAACCGTCGTCAGGCGCAGGCGCTCTTCATTCGCTCGCGTGCGTTCGAGGTGCGCGGCGAAGTCTTCCTCACAACCCGGGGCGTATTCAAGCAGCAGCGTTTCCTGGTCGCCGCTGATCGCGCGGTGGCTCGCTTCCGCGTTGGGAGTCAGCCGCCGGACGAGCGTTCCTCGCATCTCGCGCAATAAGGTTCCCGCGCGGATCAGCGGCTCGGTATAGGCCTTGAGCTCGCGCGGTCTTGGCGCGACCGATTTCAAAAGCGAATTTCGCGAACGGAGCGCGCGCTCATAGGCGCGGAGGGCCGGTCGATAACGCACATCCACTTGAATTCCGACAAAGTCGAGGTAGCGCCGCCGCGTCTCCGCTGTTCCACGAACCAATTCCAGATCGTGATTGGCAAACGAAACCACCCTCACGAGACGCAAGTATTCGGCCGGATCGCGCTGCTCGATCCCGTCAAAGGCGATCTTGCGACGGAGCGCGCTATAATAGAACTGCAGGAGATGGCTGTCTGCGTGGCCGGAGAGGAGGAACGACCGCTGCCCGGCGCGCACCGCGGGCGTCAGATTCGGCGTCCGCTGTGACTGCAGGCGCACGAGGACGCAGGCTGCTTCCAAAAGCGTCGTTTTTCCTCGACCATTAGGACCGACGATGAAATTGAAGCCGGTCTCGAATTCGACTGCTGTCGACTCGAAGCAGCGAAAATTCCGCAGTTGCAGATCGCGCAACATCACGGGACGTCACAGACGAACGAGTTCCAGCCGGCTCGTCATCTGCGGGGCGGCGTCCTGTGGGGGATAAAAGCTGCCGTCGATCGGTGTCACATCGGCCGGACTGATCCCAACCGCGGCAGCGATAAAATTGTGGTTGGCAAAAATCCCGTTCGTCGCGTCCATTCCGACCCAGCCCGCACCCGGCAAATAGACTTCAGTCCAGGCATGAAGCGAACCTTCCGCGCGGCGTGATTCCGCTTCCACTTCGCGCAAATATCCACTCGTTAGGCGGGCAGCCAGCCCGTGCTGGCGGAGGATGGCCGCGAGGAGGAGCGCGACGTCGCGGCAGGCCCCGCGGCCGAGGCGCAGCGTCTCTGCTGGAAGGAGGGCAGGCCCCTCTTCGCGTCGCTCGTAGCCGACGCATTCATGCAGGCGCTCGTTTAGTTCGACCAGGACCGTTACGGTTGGTTGAAGCGCGCCGCGCTGGGGGAACTTCCAGCGCGGAATTTGCAAAGGTGGCCCCACCTCTTTTTGCCGGAAAGGCGCGAGCACCCGGCGCAAATCGGCTGGATAGGAAAAAGGCAAGCTGGCCGCTTCGTTCCTCAGCAAGAAATCGAACGGGTTCTTTTTTTCCAAAGCAAGATCGAGTTCGAGTTGAAAGCACAGTTCGGTGGCCGGCCCGGGAAATGAGCAGGCGGCGACGCAATTGTCGAAGACGTCACGGCCGAAACGCACCTTGGCACCGGCATTGGTCTCGAACTTCAAACGGTGCATCCGGGTAGAGACGTCCATTCTGGGAAAGAGCCGTATTTCGTGCGTCGAAAAATTAACCGGTTTGGCATAACGATAGGAGGTTTCGTAGCGCACACCGAGTTTCATGGAAAGACGTTAGGGCCGTCTCCAACGTTTTTTCAACGGCCGCAAAGAATTTTCTTGCACCCGCGGGTTAGGTCGCTTATTCCGAACCCAGATTTGAACGATTGTTCTGGGGGGAACAGCCGCCCTTCATACCCTTCGGGTGTGGGGGGCGGTACTTTTTTGGGCTGATGGAGTCGCCAGAGAACCATCCCGCGGCGGGAAAAAGGCCGCGACGGCTGGAATGGCCGCTCGCCACCGTTCTCATCCTGCTTCTCCTCGCACTCCTTGCTGCCTTCATTTTTTATCGTTTGGAGACCTGGCCAGAACGAACAATCGGCCAAAGCGTGACGGAATTGGAACGGCTGGGTCGCAAGGCCCGCGACACTTTCGCCGAGATCGCACACCTCCAACCGCGGGTGACGGTGAACAATCGGGTCTATCTCGAACAGACGGCCACTGTCGCTGAACTGGCTGTCCTCACACGCCGCGTCGAAGTCGAACATGAGATGCTGCATACCTGGGCCGGAAGCAGCAAACGAATCAAGCTGCACGGAACTTACCTCGTCAAAGCCGGCTTCGATTTGCGTAAAAAATTTACCGTAAACGTGCGCTCCGACGAAATCCTGATCGAGCTGCCGCATGCTCAAATTCTTTCGGTCGAGCAAGAGCAACTGGAAGTCCTCACCCTCGAAAACGGATTGTGGAACCGAATTTCTCCGGATGATATCCAGACGCAACTTGCGGCTCTACCTGAACAGGCGCGTCAGAAAACGGCCGCCTTGCCCGCGGCAGCCGAACAGACGTTCACCCGGCAGTTGCTGGAAAAGTTTCGCCCAGAGCAGCCGGTGCGTGCAATCTTTCTCGCGCCGACGCCGCGCGAATAGATATCGTTAGGCGCCAGGCATCCAAGCAGATGTCTTTTCGTAAACGACTGTTCGCCTTTTTCCTCATCTTGCTCATAGCCGGCGCGTTCGTCGCGTTGTTTTCGCCTTTCCTTGTCGCACGCGGCGTCCGCCTGTGGGTCTGGTGGGCAGCGAGGCAAGAGGGCTTGTCCGCTGAGATCGAGCAGATCGATGCGCCTTTTCTGCGCGCCGTCACCATGCGCAATCTTTCCGTCGGCCGGGGTAAGGGCGCAGGACGCGACATTTCATTGCGGGTCGCCTATATCGTTGTCGATCTGAATCTGCGCGGCTGGATCTTTGGAGAGCACGCAAGCCTGCTCCGATCGGTTTCTGTGGATGGACTTACCGGCAGCATCCGAGTGCTGCAGACAGCGCCGGTCGCCGGCAAGTTGGATTGGCGCCAGTGGGCGCGCCTGTTGCCGGATAATTTCCAGATTAACAATCTCAATCTCGATGTCACGACCGCGACGACGGCAGTCAACTTTCGCGGCGTCTTGCTCACCGCGAGCGCGATCGAATCAGGACGATTTCTTGCCCGACAGATTTCTGTCACATCGCCTCTCGTGCGGCGGACGTTTGTCAACCTGCGTGGCGCTACCTCGTGGGAAGGCGCTCGTCTGACGATCGCCGGCATCCCGCTCGCCCGCGGCCTCGACCTTGAGGCGCTCATGTTTGACCTCTCACGCCTGGCAAAACGGCGGCTCGGGATCGACCTTCATCTCGATACTTATGGCGGGACCTTGCGCGCCAGCTTCCAGGGACGGGCGGGTGAGAAGTTTTTGATTGATCTGGCGGGCTCGGCTTCCAACATCTCACTGGGCCAGATCTCGAGCGCGGTGGGTTTCGTGGAACCGATTACCGGTTCGGTCCGCGCCTCGAAATTCACTTTTCGTGGCAACCCGAGCGACTTTCTCGATGCGACAGGTTCGATCTGGATAGAGGCGACAGATTTCGCCTGGCGCGCGCGGCAGGCAGACAGTGTGATGCTCGGCGCGACCTACTACAATCGACGGCTCGAGGTCGATCAGCTCTACGTAAGACAGCGTGAGAATGAGCTGACCGTAAATGGCGAGCTGCTCTGGCCGAAAAAGCGGCAAGGTTGGGCTCAGCTTCCCTTCCGCGGACAGCTCAATGCCACCATTCCCGACTTGAACGGCTTCGCACAGTTCTTTGGCGCGACGACCGGCGATTTTTCCGGCGCTTTGACGGCGGAGGGCGATCTCGATCTGGTCGATTCGGAACCCTCCGGACGCCTGGCCTGGCGCGGACAGGGGGTGAAGTTTCGCGGCGTGGCGCTCGATTCGCTAAGGGCTTCTCTCCGGCTTAATGGCCGGGAGGCAACGCTGGAAAATTTGGAGGCGAGCCACGCGGAGGATTTTCTGCGGGCGCAGGGCGCTGTCGAACTTACGGCCGGCTATCGCTTCTCCGGGCGCCTGACTGGGGCGATCAACGATTTGAGCGCCTATGCGCCCCTTCTCCCAGCGGCCTGGCGGTTGGAAAAGATTGGCGGCGGCGCGACCTTCGATTGGCAGGGTGACGGAACCCTGGCCGCAAATTCCGGTACTGTGCAGCTTTTCGCGCACGGACTGCAGCTACCGGTTGCCCCGCTGCGCATGCCGCTCGACGTCACGCTAGTCGGCAGCTATTCACCGCAGGATGTGTTCTTCCGCACTTTCAAGCTGGCAGGAGACCGCTTTTCGCTTGGCGGGTTTCTCATGCTGGGGAGCAATTTCGTTGAACTTCAGGCCTTCGAGCTGGCGCTCGATGGAGCGCGCCGAATGGCCGGGACCCTCTTTTTGCCTTTGAGTTTCGAACGTTGGCGCACTTCCCACAGTTTGCTCGTGGCGCTGGATGAAGAGCAAAAGTTCGACGCAGACCTGGCGATCGATCACCTCGATTTGGAAGAGCTGGCCGGAGCGCTGGGAGAAAAGTCGGTTGCCACCGGAATCGTCGACGGCAAACTCGCCGCTTTTGGCCTTCTCCGCGCTCTCCAGGTGACGACAAGCTTCCATCTCGAAAGCGCCGGACGGGGACCAACGAACAGCTCAATCGATTTTCATGGTCGCCTGGCCGACAGCCGGGTCGAAGCGGATGCCACCGCGCTTTTCGGGATCTCCAATCCCGTTACCCTGCGCGCGTCGTTGCCCGTTCAGCTGGAAAAAAAACGATTGGAAGCGGGAACGGCACTCGACCGGGCCAAGCCTTTTTCCGCTATTTTCGATTGTCCCGCGCTTTTCCTGGAGACCCTGCCTAACGAATGGCAGACTGGCGCTGAACACGGGTTGGTGACGGGGACAATCACCTGGGCCGGGACTTTGCAGGCTCCCACAATCAGCGGAGAAGCAGATCTTCTGGACGCCCGTTTTCGGCCGCCGGCACCTTGGCCGGAGGTGAGCGAACTGGGGGCGCACTTCCTCTTCCTCAACACGGAGGCCTTGATCGATCCGCTCTATTTCGAGGTTAATTCGACGCCGCTTCAGCTACGGGGCCGTCTGACGACTAGTCCGCCGGTATTTGGACTCACTCTCAGACCGCAGAATGACGCGATCGAAATAGTCGGACTGCCCGGTAGCGGCTCCCAACTTTCCAGCATTCGGGTAATAGGGGAGGGCGGGAATGAAGGGCAGCCTCGTTTGCAACAGGCATTCGTTAGGGGGACAGTCTGGCCGCCGTCCGTTAGCCTGACGATAACGACGGAAAAACCCGGGCGTTCATCGTTCCAGACGAGTTACTTTTTCCGATCGGGCGCAACGGAGGCGAATCCTTTGCTTTTGCGCGGTGTCCCGCCCGAGAATGGATCTGGATTTGAGCTGGGCGATGCTGCACGGTGATTTAATCTCGTGGCGAACCATCCCGGTAACGACCGATCATTATTCCAAACCGATCAGCTAATGCATAACGAAGCCGGTGGCGGTCACGACCTGTCCGTCGCGGATCAGCGCGGTGTGCTTTTGCGATCCGGTGTAAGCGCCGAAAATGTTTCGCGCGTTGACTGAGAAATCGACGAGGAAGCCGGCCACTTTCTGGCCTTTGCCAACGTCTAACTCACCGGGTCTTGGCTCGCCCAGCCATTTTATTTGCACGCTCTTCGGATCGACCAGACTGGAGTTGAGCCAGGCTGTGATGATCTCCTGATATTTTGCCGGGTAAGCGCCGTAAGTCGCACCGGCGGGCGGGAGGCTCTCTGCGAAGCTTCTTGCCGAGAGCAACGGCAGGAGAGCCGAAAAAAGGAGCAATCTCACCTTCCAGTTCACCTGGGAAGGGTAAGCTGACCCTTTCCGGAAGTCGAGGCCACGAGAAAGCGGCTTCTATTTGCGCGAGTGCTCGTCTATTCGTCCGTAATGAGAATCAAGTTTTTGCTTTTGGCCGCTTGGTTGCTGATTTCTACGGTGCTCCTTTCCGCGGAATCGGCGCCCGTTCCCCCGATGAATGAGCCGCAAACGGTTGCGTCATTCGATCCCAACGCCGCCACCCGCGCCTGGCTGGAGTCTGTCCCGGCGGAGAAACGCGCGCGGTCGGACGCATATTTCGAGGGCGGCTATTGGTTAATCCTGTGGAATTTTCTGCTCGGTGCAGGGATTTCCTTTCTCCTGCTCGGGAGCGGGCTTTCGGCCCGGCTGCGCGATTTCGCGGAACGGACTTGTCGCTTCAGAACGCTGCAACCAGCTCTTTATGCCATTCCCTACGTCATCATAGTGGCGGTTCTTTCCTTTCCGTTGCTCTTATTTTCCGACTATTTTCGGGAACACACCTACGGGTTGGCGACCCAAAGCTTTGGACCCTG
Organism: uncultured Verrucomicrobiae bacterium; assembly: GCA_963720895.1. Lineage (GTDB taxonomy): Bacteria > Verrucomicrobiota > Verrucomicrobiia > Chthoniobacterales > UBA10450 > Palsa-1392. The sequence goes on along the minus strand of CAVRGZ010000003.1, from coordinate 113,272 downwards.
GTTCCGCGAGCAGTTCCTCGGACTTATGGTCGAGATCGTCGCCACTGCGATCCTAATGATGGTGCTTTATGCCGCCTTTCGGCGCGCTCCGCGGACCTGGTGGATTTGGGGAACAGGAGTCGGCGTTCTCTTCCTCATCATCTCGACGTTGGTCGCACCGGTTTTCATTGCGCCACTTTTTAATACCTACAAACCGATCACCGACCAGACAATCAGCCAACCAATCATGGCCATGGCGAGCGCCAACGAAATACCGGTAGGGCAGGTCTTCGAGGTCGACGCGTCGAGGCAAAGCAATCGGGTCAGCGCAAATGTTTCCGGTCTTTTCGGAACGGCCCGCATTTCCCTGAACGACAACCTGCTCAAGCAATGCACGCTGCCGGAAATTCGTTCTGTGATGGCGCACGAGATGGGGCATTACGTGCTCAATCACGGAATCAAGCTCATCCTCTATTTCGGACTTTTCATTTTCGGGGCGTTTGCGATCACGCGCGCAGTTTTCGAGCGCACAGTAGCCCGCTGGGGAAAGGGCTGGGGCGTCCGTGGGATCGCGGACCTGGCCGGATTCCCATTGCTCGTCTTGATTTTCTCGGCCTTCTTTTTTCTCATCACCCCGTTCCGTAATACGGCGGTGCGAGTGACGGAGCGGGAAGCCGATGCCTTCGGCATTAACACCGCGCGCGAAGCCGATGGATTCGCGAAGGTGGCGCTCAAACTGGGGGCTTATCGCAAGCTCAATCCTGGACCGATGGAGGAGTTCGTTTTCTTTGACCACCCAAGCGGACGCGCCCGGATTCAGATGGCGATGGACTGGAAGGCGGCGAATTTGCCGGCCGGCGATGCGGGGACAGTGGAATCGCCGGTGTCTCGTTAGGGTCGCCGAGGAGGGCGATAATAGGGATCATTCTTCGCCCCGACGCCGAAGATGGGAAAGAGATAAGAATCGAGGGCAGGTCCCTAACGAGTGAGTGCGACGTTTTCCGGGGTGGCGTCGTCCAGCTCGAGTGGTTGCTGCTGTGCCGGAGCCGACTCTTTTGCAGGTCGGCGCTCGCCTTCGGGTTTGGCTTCCGTCAGGCGCATCCCAACCAGTCGACTGACGCCGCGCTCTTCCATCGTGACGCCGTAAAGAATGTCGGCCTTCGCGATCGTGCGCTTGTTGTGGGTGATGATGATGAACTGGCTTTGCGTCACAAAACGGTCAAGGACGCGGATGAAACGGTTGATGTTTGATTCGTCGAGCGGCGCGTCCATTTCGTCGAGGATACAGAACGGACTTGGCCGCACCATGTAAATGGCGAAGAGCAAAGCGACCGCCGTCATGGTGCGTTCGCCGCCGGAGAGGAGCGAAACGCTTTGCAATTGCTTACCCGGTGGCTTGGCGATGATGTCGATCCCGCAATTGAGCGCATCATTTTCATCGAACAGCATCAGGTCCGCGCGCCCGCCGCCGAAAAGCTCGGCAAACATTTCCCGGAAGTTGATCCGGACCTGGGCAAAAGTTTCGGCGAAGAGCTTTTCGGTTGTCTGATTGATTCGCGCGATGACGTCGAGCAGTTCGCGGCGCGAGTTCGTTAGGTCGGCGTTTTGGGTTTCAAGAAAGGTGTGGCGCTCCTCCAATTCGTCGTATTCGTGCACCGCGTCGAGATTGACGGGGCCCATCGCGTCGAGCTGGCGGGTAAGCTGGTCGATGACTTCGCGGAGCTCAGCTTGATCAAAGTCAGTCACGGCATCTGCGATCGTTTCCCCTTCGCTTTTTCCGCGCGGCTTGAGCTGCGCACGAAGGGTCTTGGTGAAGGCATAACGATCCGGCGCAAATTCGCGCAGTTCGACCTGATAGCGCCGCATCACATGCTCCACCAGACTCTCAATCTTCAACTGCATTTGCGTCTGGCGGACCTCTTCCTTGCCGCGCGCTTCGTGTAGATCGCTCAGGCCTTTGCGGCGGGCGCGCAGCTCGGATTCCAGATCGTTGACTTCCGTTAGGCGAGCGGACCGCTTCCCGGCGATTTCGGTTACGGCGGATTCCGCGGCGGAAAGTTCGACGTTTTTTTCCTCGATCAAGCGTTCAGCAGTTGCGGTCTCGGTGCTCTGCTGCTCGCGACGTGCTTGATAGCTCGCGACGTCCAGCCGGCGCGTCGCGATCAACTCGGCCAACTCCGTCTGGCGGGCTGTCATCGGCTGGCGCTGGCTGCGCAGTCCTTCATGCTTCTGCCGTTCGGTCGCAACCGCGAGGCGCAGTTCGCTCAATTGTTCGATCAACTCCTCGTCGCGCAACCGCGCTGTCTCGGCCGCCGATCGCAAGAGAGTTTGGCGCTGCCGCGCGTCTTCCAGGAGCGAGCGTTGACTCCCGACTTCGGCTTCCAGATGAGCGACGCGTTCCGCAGAGCTTTGGAGTTGCTGTTCGATCGTCGTTCGCTCCCATCCCAGAATATCCATTTTGCGAGCGGTCTCGTGCAATTCCCGCTCGATTGTCGTGACCCGCAATGCTGTCGCAGAGTGATCACCGCGGATCGTCTGATGTTGTTCGCGAATCTGCTCCAAGCGGCCGGTTTTCTCGCTCAAACGCTTTTGAATTTCTTCGCGCTTTGTTTGCAAGGTAAGTTGTTCGTCAAGCAACGAGCGATGTTCCGCGGCGAGCGATGCGATCTGCGCTTTGCGGGCAAAAAGGGAGCTGGTCTCCTTGTCGATCCTCCCGCCGTAAATTACGCCTTTGGCGGAAACGAGATCGCCGGCCAGCGTGGCAAAAGCGAGCGTCGGAAATTTTTGCTTCAATTGTTGCGCCTGGTCGAGATCAGTCACCAGAGCGACGTCGCCGAGTAAATGTCTGACGACCTTTTCGAGAAAGACGGGCGCGTGAACTCTTTCGCTTACCCAGGCTATCGCGCCAGCGGGCAGTTCGGTGGGTGTGGCCGCGGAATCGGCCGTCAATTCGGGCACGAGGAGCGCGGTATGACCAAGCTTCCGCGCGCAAACCGTGGCGATGATCTCGGTCGCAAGGTCAGCGTTGTTCAGAACAATGGCGTGCAGGTTTCGCCCGAGGGCGGCCTCAACCGCCGGAATGAATTCTTCCTCGACTTCGATAAGGGAGGCGAGCGCACCGATCAGCGCGGGAAGAATGCGGGTCGGGTCGTCGAGTCCGCGCAAGACAGCTTGCGAGCCTTCGGTGAGACCTTCGCCCTCGGCGTTTAGCTGCTGCAGGATTTCGAGGCGGGATTGCCGTTCCGCGACCGCCCTATCGCTTGCCATGAGTGCGGCTTCGACATCGCGCAGTTGCTGTTGCTGCCGGCTGAGTTCTTCCTCGGCAGCGGGAATTTGCGTCGCCAGATCCTCAAATTTCTCTTGTTGTTCGTCTGCAGTTGCCTTGGTGGCAGAGAGCTGAGCCGTGATCAGCGCACGTGTGCCGGACGCTTCGCCTAACGACGCAACCAGTTCCGCGAGTCGCGGTTCCGTCGCCCCGCGGCGAGAGGCTGTTCCGGAGATTTCCGCCTCCAAGTCTGTCAGCCGGTTTTCCGACTTCGAGATGGCCAGCTCAATCGCCAGCAACTCGCTCTCGCTTTCCTCTCGTTCCCGTCGCACCTCGCCGGCTCTGTCGTTCAGCGTGGCGAGTTCGGATTGCTTCGCCGCCAGCAACCTCTCCGTCTCGGAGAGGAGGAGATCGGTATCTTGAATTTCCGTCTCTTGCTGCGCAAGTTTTCCTTCCGCCGTTTCGATATCGAGTTCGTAGCGCTCGATCAACGCCATTAACTCCTGCGCCCGTTCCCGATTGAATTCGATCCGATTACGATTCGAAGCGATTTCGTTTTGCAAACGCTGCACCTCGCCGCGCGCTGTGTTGATTTGAGCGTCAACCTCCTCGAGTTGTCCGCGCTGGGCCGCAACCTCATTCTCCTGTTCCTCGATCTCGCGCTCGGTCCTGCGCTGCTCTTCGTCGAAGCGTAGAGTCGCGGCCTGCGAACATTCCAATTCAGACTGCAGAGAGTCGAGCTGCTCGCGGGAATGGTGCGTATCGAGCACTTGCAGGTCGGCCAGGAGCGCCTGATAGCGGCGGGCTTTGCCAGCCTGGCGCTGGAGGGAGCCAATCTGGCGCTTGACCTCCTTTATGATGTCGCCAAGACGGAGGAGATTCGCCTCCGTCGCTTCCAGCTTGCGTAGAGCTTCGCGTTTTTGACCCTTGTATTTGGTAATTCCGGCGGCTTCCTCGAACACCGAACGCCGATCCTCGGGGCGCGAGCTGAGGATCTGATCGATCCGGCCCTGCTCCATCATCGAGTAGGCGCTCCGCCCAATGCCGGTATCGGCAAAAAGGCTGGAGATGTCTTTCAGCCGGCAGATGGTTTTGTTGAGCAAATATTCCGAAAGCCCGTCACGATAAACACGGCGCGTGACGCGGACGTCGTGCCAGTCGACTCCGAGCTCGCTGGCGCAATCGGTGAACGTCAGGGAAACTTCCGCATAGCCGACCGGCTTGCGCGAGTCGGAGCCGTTAAAGATGACGTCGGCCATTTCGCCTCCGCGCAGCGCCTTGGCCGATTGTTCTCCGAGAACCCAGCGGACGGCGTCCAAAACGTTCGATTTGCCGCACCCGTTAGGGCCGACGATGGCGGTCACGCCCTCGTGGAAATTGAAAATCGTTTTGTCGGCGAAGGACTTGAACCCGAAGAGTTCGAGGGATTGCAGATGCATGCGGTAGGTAAGCTAGGAGGTGCATACATCCCGCATCACCCGGTGACAAGAAAAAATAACGCTATCTTGGGGCCAGGCCGGCGCGCGCCACAAGATATGGTGGGCGGGACCGTTATCTCGTTTTGAGGCTCCTTTGGATCACAAAAATAACCGACGCCGCCACCATAACGACACCCGTGACCATCAGTTCTTGCCGCGTCGCCTGGGCGAGAATCCAGAGGCTGATCCCGATTCCCAGGCAAGGGACGATCCACGCCCCGGGGAAATGGAACGGCCGGCCTGCGGCTGGTGCGTCGCGTCGCATTAACTGGAGCGCCGCGCCACAGGAGAGAAAATAAAGCACGAGGACGGCAACATTCGAAAGAATGGCCAGGTGTTGAAAAGTCGAGCTGAGGGACAGGACAGCCGCGATTGCGCAATAGACGAGGATGGCCACGTGCGGCGTGTGGAAACGCTGATGGACATCCGCGAAAGCCTTCGGCAGGAAGCCATCGCGCCCAAAGGCGAAGAGAACGCGCGGCGAACTGAGCACGTCACTGGCGAGGAAACCAAACGCGGAAATGCTTGCTCCAACGAGCATCATGTGGCGACCGGGCGCGCCCAGAAAGCGCGTTGCCGCCTCGGCTAGCGGAGCAGTTGAGTATTTTCCGAGACTGTCTCCCAGAATGCCTTGCGCGACCAACTGGATGAGCAGGTAAAGGACGGTTGTCGCCGCGAGGGCGAGATAGATCGCTCGCGGAACAGTGCGCGCTGGATTCTTGACTTCGCCGCTCGGCATGAGCGCGACTTCGATGCCGACAAAGGCAAAGATAAGGAGGAGCACTCCACGGCCGAGAGGGGGGGCACCCGGCCAGGTGATCGTTAGGGCATGCGCCTGCCTAACGAAGAAGAGGCCGGCGCCGACGAAGAGGAGAAGGGGCACGAGCTTGACGATCGTCACAATCGCGACGGCGCGCGCCCCGGATTGAACGCCCCGGATATTCACCCAGGCGAGCCCGCTGAAAACGAGCAGGACGACGAGGAAATGCATGCCGCGGTGAGCGAAAATGGGCGCCATGGCGCCGATCGTATCGGCGAAAAGAGCAACGATCCCAGAGGAGCCGAGGATCGCGGTGAGAAAATAAAGGACGCCGGCCATGAAACCGACATAGCGTCCGAAAGCCGTTTCGACATAGGCGTAGAGTCCGCCGGTCAACGAGACACGGCTCCCCGCCAGGGCAAAGGAAGTGACAAATACCGCCATCGCCAAAGCGCAAAAGATAAAGGCGAGCGGCGCACCCGCCCCGAGTTGGGCGGCAACGAGAGCAGGCAGGGCAAAGATGCCCGCGCCCACCGTTGAGTTTACGATGTTCGCCGTCAGGCTCGGAATGCCGAGCGCGCGGACCAGTTGGTTTTCCCCGGCAGGCTCAACGGGCGGAGTCATGGACCGCAGGCTGGGCGAGCCGGGCACTGCCGGCAAGTCGTTAGTTGTCGCCGCGCCAAGCTGCTCTACTCTTCGTGATGCGCGATTCTTATCTTCAAGACTTCTACACCTTCTTGCGATTCCCCAGCATTTCGACCGATGACGCCTATTCGGAAAAGCTTGCCGAGTGCGCCCATTGGCTGGTGGAAAAACTAAACGGAATTGGCCTTGAGGCGCAGCTGGTTCCCACCCCGGGGCATCCAGTGGTCTGGGCGAAAAACAAACATCAACCCGGCCGTAAGACCGTCATGCTCTACGGGCATTACGATGTGCAGCCGCCCGATCCGCTCGACCTCTGGGACTCGCCGCCGTTCGAACCGGTTTTGAAAAACGGCTATGTCTATGCGCGCGGCGCGACGGATAACAAAGGGCAGATCCTTGCCCATATTCTCGGAATTCAGGAGACCCTGGCAGAAAAAGGCGATTTGCCGGTCAATCTCCACCTCATCATCGAGGGCGAAGAAGAAATTGGGAGCGGTAACCTGCCGGGATTTCTGAAGACTAATCGCGAGGCGCTCAAGTGTGAGGTGGCGGTTGTCTCCGACACAGGCATGATCGCGCGGGGTGTTCCGACGCTTAGCTATGGTTTGCGCGGTGTAACCGCACTCGAGTTGAAGGTGACGGGTGCGAAGATGGATCTGCACTCCGGCGTGTTCGGCGGCGCGGTCGCAAACCCGGTCACGGCACTGGCTCAGCTTCTCGCGACTCTGCACGACGGAAATGGCCACGTCGCGATCGAAGGATTCTACGATCAGGTGAAACCGCTCGAAGAATGGGAACGAGAGGCTTGGCGGAAGCTGCCGGTTGACAGCGACAAAGAGATTCTGAATGAGACGGGCGCCCCGGAACTTTTCGGCGAAAAAGGGTTCACTACACTGGAGCGCATCTGGGCGCGGCCGACCGCAGAGATCAATGGCATTGGCGGCGGTTACCAGGGGCCGGGAACGAAAACAGTCATTGCGAGCCACGCGATGGCGAAATTGACCTTCCGCCTGGTCCCGGACCAGGACGGCGACACGATTCTAAAACAGGCTCGAAAACATTTGGAAGCGCATCTCCCGCCGGGAGTGACATTGGAAATGATCGACGGGCACAGCGGCCCCTGGTATTTGACGGATCCGCACTCCTCATTCGGCGAGGCTGCGCAACGCGCTTTGAAGCGGGCTTTCAACCGGGAAGCCGCGTTGATTCGGGAAGGGGGCAGCATTCCAATTGTTTCGCAATTCCGCGATATCCTTGGGGTGGAAACGCTCCTTCTTGGCCTCGCCTTAGGCGACTGCCGGGCCCATTCGCCTAACGAGAATTTTCCTCTGGAGAACCTTGAAGCCGGAATCAAGATGAACAAGGCGATCCTGGATGAGCTCGGCGCGCATGGCCAGTAAACGAACGACCGCGATTTCACGATTCCGGACCTGATCGATTTGTCTTTCCGAGCCGTAGAGCCGCCGAGGAACCTGATCGCCGCAACGAACGCGGTCTCCGACTCCGACCGGAACCGCTTCTTGCCTTGCGGGCGTCGACTCTCCGTTGAATGAGCACTTTGTCATTGCGAGACGCGCAAACCGTGAGGAACCTCACAATTGCAAATCGAGCGCTGCCTGGCCCTAACCAGAATGGTCTCGTTACTCTGCGAAATCCTTCACTCCGTTCAGGATGACAGGTAACGGACGATGTTGCGGGTTAAGCCCGGCGAATAGATCGTTGCTCAGGGCACTGCTCTCCGTCTTCCTTTTTGCTCTCGCGTCGGCGTCGGGCGCGAGCGCAGAAGAGCCTTCGTTAGGCGAAAAGATAAAGAAATTCTTTGCCACTCCGACCCCGACGCCGAGCCATCGCCGGCATGAACGCTCGGCCAGGAAAAGCAGCCCAACACCGTCGCCGTCCGTCAGCGCGTCGCCAAAATCAACCTCCCGGCGCAAGCACAAGACCTCTCCGAAACCAACCCCCGAGGAGGAAGAAACGCCCAGACCAAAACGAAAGAAATCGTCTCCGACGCCGTCGCCCAGCCCGACCGAAACTCCGACCCCAACTCCCGAGGAATCGTCTACGCCATCGTCGAGTCCGGAACGAAAGGTGGCGACGATCGCGCCTAACGAGATCGATGGTTTCGACGAAAATCCCGACCCGGTGCGCAAACTCCTCGATGACGCCCTCGAGCTGACGAAACGCAATCTGGATTACAGCTATGGATCAGCCGATCCGTCGACCGGGGGGATGGATTGTTCCGGCTTCATCTACTACGTTTTGCGCGAGAACGGCGTCAAAGATGTGCCGCGAGACGCGAGTGAGCAATACGTTTGGGTGCGCAAAGCGGGCAACTTTCGCGCCGTCCTCAGCCGGGACATCGATTCGTTTGAGCTTGATGAACTCAAGCCGGGCGACCTGCTTTTCTGGACCGGCACTTACAGCGTGGAGCGCGATCCGCCGGTCACGCACACCATGATCTACCTCGGTAAAGAGAAGGATTCCGGCAAACCGATCATGGTCGGGGCAAGCGACGGGCGAACCTATGAAGGCGAACAGCAGTTCGGGGTCAGCATCTTTGACTTCAAGATCGCCGCTTCAAAAAAGGCGACCACTTCGGGAAATCACCCCAGGTTCGTTGGTTACGCGCGGATTCCAGGATTGGGCGAAGCCAGGCCGTGATTCTCTCGCCTAACGATATTCATGAGTCGGTCGTGGGGTGGGCGCGGGAGAGGTAAACGCCCGCACTGACTGTTCGAGATTTTCAGGCGCCCCAGCCATCCGCTCGGCGTGTTGGCGGCGGTAGTGTTGTGTGATCAATCCCAGAAGTAGAGCCAGGACGATAAAGGCGATTGTTCTCTGCTCCTGGCGTGTAAGGACAAACATCCCGAGTCTTGACCGAAAACTCATGGCGCATAGACGATTGGGTCGGTCAGCCCCGCTTCCCGAAAGCCTTTCAAGCGCAGTTGGCAGGAATCGCAGGCGCCGCAGGCCAGTCCATCAGGCGTCGGATCGTAACAGCTGTGAGTCAGCGCATAATCCACCCCTAACGAAAGCCCGCGTTGGATGATCGCCGCCTTGCTCAAAGTGAGGAGCGGGGCGTGAATTGCAAAGCGCACGCCTTCGACGCCGGCCCGGGTGGCGAGGTTGGCGAGTTCCTCAAAAGCGCGAATAAATTCCGGCCGGCAGTCGGGATATCCGCTATAATCGACCGCGTTTGCGCCGATGAAGATATCCGTTGCCGCGAGCACCTCCGCCCAGGCCAGGGCATAGGAAAGAAAGATCGTGTTGCGTGCCGGAACGTAGGTCACGGGAATGCCGCTCGCTATCTCTGTCGCGGTGCGCGTCTTCGGAACTTCGAGTTCAGCGGTCAAGGCGGAGCCGGCAAAGACGCTCCGATCGATTTCCGCGATCCGGTGTTCGGCCGCACCTAATGATTGCGCGACCTTTTCCGCTGCGGCAAGCTCGCGTTCGTGGCGCTGGCCGTAGCGAAAGGAAAGTGCGTGGGTTTCGTAACCCTCCGCTCTAGAGATGGCGAGCACGGTAGCGGAATCCAGCCCACCGCTCAGGAGAACAACCGCGCGCTTCATCGCATCGCGCCAGCGCTCTCTTCGGGATAGGTCGCAGTAATCGTTAGGCTGATCCCGCCGCGGGCGGCAAATTCGGCCTGCACAATCATTCGCCGGGGATCACAGGCCCGCACCAGATCGTCGAGAATGCGGTTAGTGACGGCTTCGTTGAAGGCCCGTTCGTTGCGATAGGATGCAAGATAGAACTTGAGTCGATTTTGTTTCCAAACAGCGGGCGCGAGGTTGATAGTCGATCTGGATTTCCGCGAAATCAGCCTGACCGGTGATGGGACAAAGCGAAGTGAAGTCCGCCGATTGAAAGTGAATCCAGTAGGGACGTTGCGAAGGATTGGCGAAGGTCTCGAGGACAGCCGCGGAGGGAGCCGCTGGGACGGCAGCTTCGCTCCGGCCGAGCAGCGTGAGCCCTTTCGATTTCCGTGGTCTTGCCATGCGTCACTTAACCGGCTTCACCTCTGTGGTTCAATCGTTTTCGGGGCGGGCAGTTCTCGTCAATCCGGATGCTCCAGACGTCGGCTGAGAAGCGCGCGCTTGCGATCGCCGAGCTTGTGATAATTCCAGTATTCGACTTTGAGGCTTCGCTTCAACGTGAGATGACTGCCATCCGCGGCATCCCATTTGCGCAGGAGATAGGGGAAATTGCGATCAAGCACGAACCGATCGCTGCCAGCATCGTGTCGCACGGTTACATAAATTGCCCGCTCGGTAGATTCGAAATGCACCTTGGCCGGCTTCCAGACGAAATTGTCTTTTTTGGAGTTGATCATGGTGGGCGCGAGCTGAATTTCGAAGTCGCCGCCCGGTTTCGAGAAATCGATTGTCCGCACCCGGAGCGGCAACTCGTCGTAGAAAAATCCGTTGGGCGGAAGACGCACTTCTTCCCGGCCCTCGGCCATGCCATCCCAGTAGGTATGCCATTGGTAGTGGAAGATCTCGCCGCCCCGGCGCGCCTCCTTGTAGGTATTGCCGCAACTGTCGTTACTGGTGAGGGAAAATTTCGCCAGTCGCGCGTTGTCGGCCCGCCAGAAGTTGGACTGCATCTGCTGATAAACGTAAAGGCCGGTCGGGATGTGAAGAATCTGGTTCATCTTTAACACCTGGATGACCCCTGGGCGCTGCCAGTTGTCGGGTTTCACCATTTGCTTCAGATCGAATGGCTCGCGCACGAGGATATGCAGCAGTTCGGTCTGGCGGGGCTGGCCGTAGCGAACAATTTGGGCGTCGTAGATGTTGAACTCGGCCTTGCCGTCGTTCCAATAGTTGCTGTTCTGGAGAAACGCGGGAACAAACTGCGCGCCCGCGGGCGTCGTCCCGGCGATCGAGAGCGCGACCAAGGCGGAGAATATTTTTCGCATGGCGCACCGGAATGTTAGCCGCTCATTGCACGATGACCAATCCTTCCGTAGGATCGCGCTCCCGATGGCAAGCGAATCTGAGAACACTACATCCACCGCGACTCCGATCTCTGCGGCCGCCTCAACCCGCCGGCGCCCGCGCAACCCGGAGTGATCGATTTTTTTGCGCACAACACAAAGCGCGATGAAGTGCTTCTCGTCATGTTCGAGGCGCGTCCGTGGGACAATTCGGATCTCCAGCTTTTCCAGCTTCAGGAGAAGTTCAATGCTTACGTTTCATTTCTTCTCGATGGCGAAATGGCCGAAGCGCATCCGGAGTTGGCCGGAAAGAGTGCGAGGATCGAGCTGCGTTGCGCGGAGATGCCGGAAGGCCGGGCACTCGGACTTACTCAACGCCATCCACGATCAGCTCGCGCTCGCAGGAAATTCGAGTCGAGGTGATCGTGGAAGATCGCCGCGACAATTGCGGAAGCGGTTGCACCTGCGGAGGGCTAGGACGCTCCGCATTAGAATTTCAGGAACGTCGTTACCGGCGTCGGATTGAGCTTTTCCCGTCCGTGCAAAAACTCCAACTCAATCAAGAACTGCGCTTCGAGCAGCTCGCCACCCGCTTTCTGGATTAACGCCGCAGCGGCCGCCGACGTCCCGCCGGTCGCGAGCAGGTCATCGATCAGAACAATTTTTTCGCCAGGCTCTATGCTGTCGACATGCATCTCCATTTCTGCGTCGCCGTACTCGAGTGAATAGGCCGCACTTGCTCGTCTTGAAAGGCAGTTTCCCTTTCTTGCGAATGGGAACGAAGCCGACGCCGAGCGCGTAGGCGACCGCCGATCCGAATAGAAATCCGCGCGCGTCGATGCCGACGATCTTGTCAATTGGCAAGGTGCGGCAGCGTTCCAGAAAAACATCGATCGACTCCCGAAACAATTGTGCGTCGACCAGGATTGGGGTGATGTCCTTAAAGACGATCCCGTGTTTTGGGAAATTGGGGACGTCACGGATTCCCGGCATGCAAGCGAGCGAGCGAATCAACAGCCATGGCCGGGAGGCTAGCGGGTCGGCAGAAATCGTCAACGGTCGCCCAATTGGGGAGGAAATTCGCAGCTCTCGTGCCGCGTCCTCGCGTAGTTCAGGACGTGAGCGCCTGCTGCCGACTGTCCGCTGCGACCCGGACGCGGACGCAGGCATCGCTCGGGTCGGTGCCGGGCGCAACGGCGCTGCCATTCTGCCCGCGCTCTTTCGCGGAGCTGGGCGTAGGTCTTGTCGAGCGCCTGGCGGAAACTCTGCACTTCGCTCGCTCGTGGTTGTTTTCGCTTATTCTGCGCGCCAACGTCTTCATGTCGGAAAATTAAAAAGCAGGATCTGCGCCCCCGACGTCCCGCTCGAACGGCGATTGCCAAGCGGCACGCCGCCTTTTACCTTCCGGTCCGATGGATCGTGGGCTGCTCGGTCATCTCAACCTTGTGTTTTTTTCTCGCGATGGTGCGGACGGCCGTCGCCATCAAAGGGCGCAGTTATCGCGCGGCCGGTTTCAACTTTTCGGCGATCGCTCTCGGATTCGTTTTCCAGACCGCTTTTCTCTCGGTGCGCGGTCACGCGCTCGGACGTTGTCCACTGACCAATCTTTTCGAGGTCTTTCATCTTTCTTGCCTGGTCGGTCTCACTGATTTATCTGCTCATTGGACCGGCCTATCGGCTTTCTCTGATGGGGGCGTTCACCGCGCCTTTGGTTTTCGTGATGCAGGCGGTTGCCCTGCTCGCGCCAATCGATGTTCCGCATCCGCCGGTCGCTTCACCCTCGCCATGGCTGGAAATGCACGCCTCGGTTTCGCTGATCGCCTACGGGGCCTTCGCACTCGCCTGCGTCGCAGGGCTGATGTATCTCGTGCAGGAGCGCCAGATCAAGTCTCGGCAGATCAATTCCATGTTCTACCATTTCCCGCCGCTGACTGACCTTTTCGCGGCGATCACCCGGCTGCTCTGGCTCGGGTTCGTCCTGCTTACTTTGGGATCGCGGCCGGCTTTTTCACCGGGCAACCGCTTCCCTACGTAAAGATCGCCTGGTCGTTAGGCGTGTGGATTTTCTATGCCGCGATCCTTCTCGCGCGCCATCTCGGCACGACGGCCCCACGTTCGATCGCCGTCCTTTGCGTCCTCGCCTTCAGCGCGGCACTCACATTGCTCTGGGGAATAACCTTCTCTGCCGCAGACGCACTCGCTCTAATGAATCTTTTCTGTGTCGGCCTCAGCCACCACACCGCGAATGTCGAGACGCGCGAGCGTTTCGTCGGCCATGCCGCGATCGACCAGATCCTGCGCGAAAAAGCCGGTTGCACGGAGGCGTTCCTCCTCACCACCTGCAATCGGGTGGAAGTTTACGCCGCCTCCGAAGAACCGGTTCCGACTGCCGCGAATCGCCCATTGCCTGCTTGCCAAAGGGATGGTCGCCGAGGACGATGAAATGGAGGCCTTCTATCGGCACGAAGCCCAGCAATGCATTCAGCATCTCTTTCGAGTCGCCTCCGGGCTCGACTCGATGGTTATCGGCGAAACGGAGATTCTCGGCCAGGCCAAGAAAGCCTACGCCGCAGCGCGCGAATCCGGCGCGGCCGGACCATTTTTGCATCGCCTGTTTCAGCGCGCGTTTCGGGTCGCGAAACAAGTCCGCAGCCGAACGGGAATTACCCGAGGGGCGGTCTCGGTCGGTTCCGTCGCGGTGGATCTGGCGGAACAAATTTTCGGCCATTTCGAGACGCGCAAAGTGCTCTTGCTCGGCGCCGGAGAAGCGAGCGAGCGAACCGCGCGCGCTCTCGTAAAGCGGGGGGTGCTGCGACATTCGGGTAACGAATCGATCGGTCGAGCGCGCTAAGGCGCTCGCCGCGCTCGTCGGAGGTTTCACCGTGCCGATGGAGGAGTGGGAAGCTCACTGCCGCGAAGTTGATATCCTGATTTCTTCAACCGCGGGACGCACCCCGATTGTCACACGGCAAAACCTCGGACCGCTCCTCCATGACCGGCTCGATCGGCCTCTTTTCATTATCGACATCGCAGTGCCGCGAGACGTCGCTCCTGATGTGAATGAGTTGGAAGGAGTTTTTCTTTACGACATCGATTCGCTGCAAGATTCGCGCAGCAGTCGCTCGCCCTGCGGCGGGAACAAATCGCCGCCGGAGAGGAAATTATCGCAGGACATGTCAACGATTTCAGCGGTTGGTTCGTGTCGGCGCGGGAACGGATGTTGAATCCCTCTCGGCTTGAGTGAATCCTCCCTGCGCGTTTCGGAAAGCTGAGTGGGCGCTCCTCGCAGGATCGTCCTCGGCATCGCGCGGCAGCGACCTCGCTCTGGCGCAGGCGCGGTTGGTCGAGCAGGCCCTTCGTGCCGCCTGGCCGGATCTGGAGGTGACGACAGAAATCATCCGGACAAGCGGCGACGAGGGCGCCCTAAGGAAGCCGGGCGACCGCAAAGCTGGCGGCCGCAAGGGAATGTTCACCCGTGAAATTGAAAAACAGCTTCTGGGCAGGCGAATCGACCTGGCGGTGCACAGCGCGAAGGATCTGCCAAGCGAACGGATGGAGGAGCTGGAGATTTGCGCGGTCTTGCCACGCGGCCGGAGCGGCGATGTCCTGATCACGAAGGAGTGACCTCTGCCTGACGGATTTACCGCAAGCCGCGACGATCGCGACCGGCAGCGTCCGGCGGCGGCATCAGCTTCGCTGGAAGCGGCCCGATCTGACGGTGGTCGATTTACGCGGGAACGTGCCGACGCGACTGCGCAAGTTGCGCGAAAACGAAGCTTGGAGCGGGATTATTCTGGCGCAGGCGGGTCTGGCGCGGTCTTGGGAATTACCGGCAAGGCGTTCGCCATGCGTCGGATGAAAATCGCGTGGCGTCGCGGTCGAAGAATCTGAGCAAACCCAGCCGCCCGAAAGCGACTTTTCGATCGAGGCGCTCTCTGAGGGGGATTTTGTCCCGGCGGGCGGGCAGGGGGTGATCGCCCTGCAAATCCGGCGCAATGATGAACGGCTTAGGCGCCTGGCGCGTGGCATCAGCGACGAACCGACCCTGCTTTGTCTTCGCGCGGAGCGTGAATTTTTGCGCTTGCTCGAAGGGGATTGCGATTCGCCGGTGGGTGTGCACGCCAATATGGCGAATGAGAAATTGCGGCTGGAAGCGCAGGTTTTCGCCGAGGGAACGCTGGCGCCCAACGCTGGTGACATGGTAACGGCGAGTCCACGCAACCCGAGAGAGCTGGCGGCTGAACTGATGGAGAAACTCTATGGCAAATAAAATAATAGTCAGGCCGCTGTTATCTGGTCGGCGCGGGCCCGGGCGATCTCGGACTGGTCACCTTGCGCGCGAAGCAAGTCATCGAACGGGCGGAAGTGATCATCTACGATTATCTCTGCAACCCTGAAATGTTGCAGTGGGCGCCGGAAACGGCCGAGATCATTTACGCCGGGAAAAAAGGCCGGCGCGCATACCTTGAAGCAAGACGAGATCAACGCTCTGCTGGTCGAACGGGCGCGCGAGGGCAAGCAAGTCGTTAGGCTGAAAGGCGGAGACCCGTTTCTCTTCGGCCGTGGCGGCGAGGAGGCACAGGCATTGGCGGCGGCGGGAATCCCTTTCGAAGTGGTGCCGGGTGTTACTTCGGCGATCGCTGCACCGGCTTACGCGGGCATTCCCGTGACCCATCGCGGAATAACTTCGCATGTGACTTTCTTCACCGGACACGAGAATCCGGAGAAAACAGAGAGCTCGATCGATTTCGAGGCGCTCGCCAAGTTGGGCGGAACGCAGGTGATGCTGATGGGGGTCGAGCGGATTGAAGCCATCGCACAGAAATGAGGAAGCATGGTGTCCGCGCGGATCTGCCAGTCGCGTTGATCCGCTGGGGAACGACCGGTCGGCAGGAAGTCGTCCGCGGCACGTTGCAGAATATCGCGGAGCAAGTGGCGGAGAAGAATTTCGCGCCGCCCGCGGTCGCCGTTTTTGGCGAAGTGGCTTCGTTAGGAAAAGGAACTGCATTGGCAGGACAAGCCGAGCCGCTGGCTGGCCGGCGGATCGTGGTGACGCGCACCCGGAAGCAAGCGGGCGCGCTGAGCGATCAACTGCGCGAGCTCGGCGCCGAAGTGATCGAGTTGCCGACTATTCGGATCGAGCCGCCGAGCGATCTGCGCGCCTTTGCCGAGCTGGTACAGGATGCGCATGGCTACGATTGGATCGTTTTCACCAGTCCGAACGGCGTAACCGCATTCTTTGAAATGTTTTACAAGCTTTACGACGACGCACGCGACATCGGCGCGGCCCGGATTGCGGCGATCGGCCCGGCGACGGCGCAACGAGGTGCGCGATTTTCATCTCAAGGTGGACCTGCAGCCGGATGAATTTGTCGCCGAAGCGGTGGTGCGCGAATTCAAAAAGGAAGGCGACATCGAAAATCTGCGCATTCTGATTGCGCGGGCGGAGGAGGCGCGGGACCTGCTACCAAAGGAGCTCGGAGCCCTGGGGGCCATCGTCGATGTTGCTTTTGCCTACCGAACCGTCGCGGAAACGAACGATCGGACAGAAGCGAGATCGCGGCTGGTCGACGAGGGCGCGGATATGATCACCTTTACCAGCTCATCGACGGTCGAAAACTTTCTCGCGCTCGGCTTGCCCTGGCCGGAGGGGATGGAGGTGGCGAGCATCGGCCCGATTACATCGAAGACCGCGCGTGATCGTGGCCTAACGATTGGAGTCGAGGCGACGCGTCATGATATTCCGGGCCTGGTCGATGCCATCCGACGCTTTTTCAACAGGCGTTGATAAATCATGAGCCAGGCGATCGAGATTGAGACCGATTTCGCAGCGGTCATGCAGGAGTTAAGTGCGAAGGCTGCCACCCCGCCGCCCGAGTCCGCCGAAGTCGGTACCGGTGTCCGGCATTTCCGCGTTGATCAATGCGATCCATTCGCTCGGGCAACGGGTCGAATCGTTGGAAGAATCGGTCGTGCGGAATTTCGAGTCGATTCATTTCCAGAAGATGGAGGATCAGCTTTCGGCGATCCGGGACAGCGAGACCGTGAACCAAAAATTGTTCGATTCGCTTCATGAGGAACTGATCAGCTACCGTGACAATTTCGTCCGCGATTCGCTCCAAAAACCGTTCATTCGCGATTTGCTCGTTTTATTTGACGACCTGAGCACGCTGGCCGGGCAGTTCGAGGAGGCGGCGAACGCAGACGAGAGCGGTCCCGGAGAATGCGCGTTCCCGCAACAACCTCACCAACATCCAACATTTTCTGCTCGAAATTCTTGCATCGTCTCGAGGTGAACGAGATCGCGGAGAGCGAAACAGTCGATCGCACGTTCCATCGCGTGATTAGCTTCGAACCGGCCGATTGCGCGGAGGAAAACGGCCGCATCGTGACAACGGCTGAAAGCGCGGTTTCACCTGGCACGATCGGGTGCTGCGCCCGGAAGAAGTCATCGCGAAGCGGTTCCAGTAATTCCGCGCCAGAGCGCGGGCTGGTGCGAGCGAAAAAATAATCGCTCGGGATTGAAACTTGAGGCACGAAAACTGCATTGATGGTCGCAAACCAGACAAGGAATTCAAAGAGTCTCCAAAAAGCACATGAGCAATCGCAAAGCAGTCGGAATTGATCTCGGCACCACCTTCTCGGCCGTCGCCCACATCGATGCCTACGGAAAACCGCAAATTATTCCGAACGCCGAAAGTGAGCGCATCACCCCCTCAGTGGTTTTGTTTGATGGGAGCAAAGCCATCGTCGGGACAATTGCGAAAAACAACACCGTCGCAGAACCGGAGAAGATCGTCGATTTCGTCAAGCGCGAGATGGGCAAATCAAAGGAACAGTTTAATCGGGAATTCAGCGGCACGACCTATTCTGCCGAGGAACTTTCCGCGCTCATCCTGAAGAAGCTGAAGTCGGACGCCGAAAAATATCTGAAGATCCCGGTGACCGACGCGGTCATTACCGTGCCGGCGTATTTCAACGATTCGGAGCGCACCGCAACGATCACCGCGGGTCGTCTGGCGGGCTTAAATGTCCTGCAAATCATCAATGAGCCGACCTCTGCGGCTCTGGCCTATGGACTCGACAAGCTCGACGAAGACCAGACGGTTTTCGTCTTCGACCTTGGCGGCGGGCACCTTCGACGTCACGCTCATGCGGATCGAAGGGCATCGCCTCGAGATGGTGGCGACCAATGGCGACCATCGCCTCGGCGGGAAAGATTGGGACGACATCATCGTCAATTACGTTGCGGAAGAATTCGATCGCGCACATGGCGAAAATCCCGTTGCTCGATTTGCAAAGTTACCAGGACCTGCAAAGCCGGGCCTTGGCCGCCAAAATCCAGCTCTCCAGTCGCGATCGCACCACGATCGTGCACAGCCACAACGGCAAGAGCATTAAGGTCGAACTGACCCGCGAAGAATTCGAGACGATGACGAAGCATCTCGTCGAGAAGTGCAAGGCGATCTGCGAAATCGTGATGCGCGAGGCGAGATGCCTTGGACGCAGGTGAACAAAATCCTGCTCGTCGGCGGAATGACCCGCATGCCGATGGTGCGTGAAATGATCGCCAAACTCGCCTCCGTTCCGCTCGCCGAAGACGTGAATCCGGATGAAGCCGTCGCGGTCGGCGCGGCCATTCAAGCCGTCTTGTCGCTCCTCAACGAAGAAACGACAACCGGCGAAAAAATGCTTCCGTCCGAGACGCGTCAGCAATTTTCCTCGCGTGAAGGCGGGCTGATTCAAGTGCGCAATATTACCTCACATACCCTCGGGGTCGTCCTCTGGGATGAGGCTCATCTCGAGGAATACGTCTTCCCGATGATCAAGAAAATGACCGCGATGCCGGCGGTCGCGAAAAATTCCTTCGGCACCGCGACTGCCAACATGCAGCGGGCGATCGTGCGGATTGTCGAAGGCGAAAGCACGCTGCCGCAGGAGTGCACGCCACTGGGAATCTGCGATGTCGAGCTGCCGCCATTCTTGCCCAAAGGCTCTCCGGTCGAATTGACCTACGAATACAACGCCAATCAGGTATTGGAAGTGGCGGTCGAGGCCTGCGGTAATTGCGCCTCCGTCTCGATCGAGCGCAAGACCGGGCTTTCGGAGGCAGAACTGGATCGGGCGACGGCAGCGTTGGGACAATTGAGCGTCGTCTGAGATGCTCAAGCCGGTCAGCTTCCCGATTCCGTTGCCGGATGATCCGCGCAAGTGGGACGGCTGGAGCCGCTATAATTCGCCCGATCCTTACGAGCGGCTCTGTCTTGATCCGCGGACCAATCCGAGTAACGAGCTGATCGAAGAGCGCTTTCGCGAACTGCTTCTCTGGTGGCAAAAAAAACTGCCGCTGAAAAATCAACCGAGCAATCCGCTGGCGCAGCTCCTGCGGTCCGGGCTCGACGAATCTTCGCGCTTTCTGACCGAAGCTCGCGTCGAACTGCTCAATCCCGAGCGTCGCCGACAGGTGGACGAAGAGTTGGCCGCCCAAGCCGAGGAAGAAGCGGTCGCGGAATTCAACAAATACGTCGCCTTTGCGCTGAACGATAAGACCCTTTCGCCGCAGGAGGAAGAAACCCTCCTCGAGTTCGGCCGGCAACAGGGGCTGAGCGACGAACGAATGCTGGAGCTGATCGAGGCGGAGTTGCGTAATTGCGGCGGAGTCGCGTGTGACTCCGCCGACGCCAGAAGAAAGCGCGGCCGCGGAGAAAACCAAGGCCCAGCTCGATCCGAACGAGGATTTCATGCGGATGCTGCGCCTGAGCGGGCTCGACGCTGATGACATGACGGACGACCAGCGCGATGCCTTTGTTAACATGGCGGAAAACCTCGGGATCGAACCGGGTGACGCAGAGGATCTGGTCGATCTTTACCTGGAGGAAATCGAAAAAAATACGGCGCCGGCTCCGCCGAAACCGGTCTTGTCGTCGCCCCGAAGCGCCGGCGCTTCCACCAATCGTGCCGCCGTCGCTGCGCCGCCTGTCACGCCGAAGATTCCGACGCCCGATCGATGTGGCGGCCGAGCGGGCGCAGTTTCCAAATTTTGCGAGCAGCATCGGCGCCGAAATGCTCCTCGTGCCGTCCGGGGTTTTTCAGATGGGGAGCGAAGCGCCGGATGCTGCGCCTAACGAACGACCGATCACGCCAGTCACTTTGAGTCGCTACTACATTTCCCGTCACCCGATCACGAACGCGCAATATGAGTTGTTTGATCCAAGCCACGCCGGCAAACGCGCCCCCGGTGCGGGCGATCGGCACCCGGTGGTCTATGTGAGCAGCAACGAGGCGGCGAAATTTTGCCAGTGGCTCAGCTCGCGGGAAAGGCGGCGTTATCGGTTGCCAACCGAGGCCGAATGGGAATATGCGGCGCGCGGGACGGACGGCCGCAAGTATCCCTGGGGACACGGGAACGGCAGGGCGATCTGGCAAATTTCGCCGATCGCAACACTGAACTTTGCCTGGAGTGATCGCGAGATCGACGATGGCTTTGCGGAAAGCTCGCCGGTCGGAGCGTTTCCCTGCGGCGCCAGTCCCTTTGGAATGGAAGATATGGCGGGGAACGTCTGGGAGTGGTGCATCGACTTCCTGCGAAGCCTATCGCGGCACGCCCAAGATCAACCCGCGCGGAGCAGTTTCGGGGCGAAGCGGGTCTATCGGGGCGGAAGCTGGAAGTCGCGCTTCAACAGCCTGCGGGCGACGACCCGCGGCGCAAATGTGCCGAACTACTCCTGCAACGATCTTGGGTTCCGGATCGTCTGCGAATGCGAATGTAGACTTCTGGCGTTCGGTTGTTGCTTCGCAACCGTTCGACTTCCGCGAAATGCAGATAAGCGGCCCGCCTGCGGGAAAGCTGCCGTTCGCAAATTCGACAAGTCGCCGCTCACAAAGGCGTCGCGGAAGGCGAAAGCTACCCTTGCGCCTCTCTAGAATCCGACATCTTACCCTTGGGACGAGCGACTTAAGACGGATTAAAACGAAACTTGGCGCGGCCCCGTTTGGCATTGGCTTTCGCTTTGCGACGGGTCTTCTGAGAAGGCGTTTCGAAGGCGCGCAGACGACGCACCTCTTCCAAAATCCCTTCCGCGTCCAGCTTGTTTTTCAGCCGTTTCAAGGCCCGGTCCACCGGCTCACCTTTTCGAACGATCACTTCTGGCATGCGATTTTTTCTCCTGATCTTATCTAAATTTGAAAAATTCTACCCCTGACTGGCGAGCGATCCTAAGGCTCGGTCCCCCCAGCGTCAACTGCGGGTTTAGGAAGCCGAAGAGGGGTCGTGACAGTGCTTTTCTGGGTCACTTCCCGCCGCAAACTGCTCGCGCTGCCGCCCCGCGCCCGCGTCCACCAAAGAACGATCGGCGAAGCGATGAAGACTGACGAGTAGGTTCCGACGACCACGCCAATGATGATCGCAAGCGAAAATCGCGCAGCACCGCGCCGCCGATAAAGAACAGACACAGAATCGGAATCAGCGTGGTCCGCTCGTCAGGATCGTCCGGCTCAGCGTTTGGTTGACGCTCTCGTTCATGATCTGCTCGATCGAACCCTTGCGTCCGCTGGCCAGACCTTCGCGAATTCGATCGTAGACGACGATCGTGTCGTTAATCGAATAGCCGGCGATCGTCAGAACCGCGCCCACCATGGTCAGGGTCAACTCGCGACCAAGAAGAGCGAACATGCCGACGGTGATCAGCACATCGTGCAAGAGCGGCGACGATCGCGCCGACGGCAAACGAAAGCTCAAAGCGGAAGGTGACGTAAACCAGGATGCCAAGAATGCCGAGCCCAAGCGCGATGAGCGAGCTGCGGGCCAATTCGCCTCCGACGAGCGCGCCGACCCGTTCGGATCCCTCCACCTTAAATCCCACATTCGGCAGGCTCTGCAGGATCTGGCTCTCGATCTTGTCGCTCGTGTTCAGCGGGCTGCGGATCGTGATGTAACTCTTGTCACCCTGCGGCGATTGCTGGATCGAGGCGTCGGCCAAACCGATCGGCTTGAGAGCGGCTGCGCACCTGAGCCACGTCCACCTTGTGCGGCGCGCTCAGCGTGACGAGGTCGCCGCCGCGAAAATCCACCCCGAAGTTCTTTCTCCCCGCGAATGTAGAAAGCGGCCGCTCCTGCGAGGATCAACGCGAGCGAGCACATCCCGGCGAGGACGCCTTTGCCGAGGAAATTGATATGCTGGCTCGTGATCAAGTGGAGCATCGAGATGCGCTTGAGGCGGCCGCTATCCACCAGCCATCCAAGGGCGTTGCGACCAACAATCAAGGCGGTGAAAAGCGAGGCCAGGATTCCAAGCATGAGGACGATGGCGAAGCCTTTCACCGGACCGCTGGCGTTGAAGAACAGGATCGTGGCGGTGATGAGCGTGGTGATGTTGGCATCGAAAATTGAGCTGAATGCCTTGTCGTAGGCGGCGGGCAGGGCCGCGCGGAGAGATTTCCCGCTCGCCATTTCTTCGCGCAGCCGCTCGTAAATCAGGACGCTCGCGTCCACCGCCATGCCGATCGTCAGGATGATACCCGCGATACCGGGCAGGGTGAGAACGACTCCCCCGGGAATCAATTGAAACTCTCCCAGGAGCAGGATCAGGTTTACGATCAGCGCCAGATTGACGATCCAACCCGCAAACTTGTAGTAGATCGCGACGCAAATCAGCGTAATGCCAAGGCCGATCAAGCCGGCGAGAATGCTGGCGCGAATCGAATCCATCCCGAGCGTCGGCGAGACGCTTCGTTCCTCTTCGATGCTGACCGGAACCTGGAGCGGATTCTCGAGCACGCTGGCCAAACCGCGCGCTTCCTGTTCGGTGAAACTGCCGGAGATGATCGCATCGCCGCCATAAATCGCGGTCCGAATGACAGGCGCCGATTGAATCACGCCGTCGAGCACAATGGCAAAACGATGACCGACGTTCGCCTCGGTGATTTGTCCAAATTTTTTCGCGCCTTCCGAATCGAAACGCATTTGCACGGTCCAGCCTTCATTGCCGTAATAGGCAGCCGATTCCTTCACGCGATCGCCGCCCAGATCCGCCTTCTTCTTCACCAGCAAACGTTCCTCGGTCGGTTTCTGACCCTCGCCTCGCTGAATCTTGTAGGTCTCGATTCGGTACTCCGGCGGAATCACTTCGGTCCCGGCATCGATCGCCCGGAGACGTTCGCCATTGTCGGGATAAACGAGGCGAAACTCCAGTTTCGCCACGCGCGACAACTGACTCCGCGCTTCCTGAATCTTCCCGGTATCGAGCCCGGGAATTTGGACCAAAATCCGATCCGTCCCGACCGGGCTGATAACCGGCTCGCCGCTGCCGAAGTAGTCCACCCGTTTCCGGATGACTTCGACCGCCTGGTCGAGCATTCCCTTGGTCAGGGTCCGGTCTTCGCCTTTCAATCGGATGAGAAACGAAGTGCCGCCCTTGATGTCGAGACCGAGCCGCATCTTTTTTCTGGGAGGCCAGATGCTCCAAAGGCTGAAAATGACGAGTAACGTGACGAGAGCGGCGGCGAGCAGCCGCTTGCGCAGCCCGAGGTCGGTCGCGAAATACCAGCCAAAAAGAACCAGCAGGCCGAGGCCCATGAAGAATTCGAAACAGGGAATTCATTTTTTCTTAACTTTTCCCCGCTCCGTCTTTGCAACCGCGGTAACGGCAGATTTTTCCATCTCGAGCTTTACGTTATCCGCAACTTTTACCGTCACAGTCGTGTCTTTCACGTTGGTGATCATTCCGTGAATCCCCGAGGAGGTCACGACCCGGTCGCCGGTCTTCAAGGAAGAAATGAGGCGTTGCTGTTCCTTCTGGCGTCGATCTGTGGCCGGAAAAGAACGTAATACATGATGACAAATATGAGAATGATGGGGATGAACGATGCGAGGGGATTTAGACCGGCACCGGCTGGGGCCGCGGTTGGGCCTGAGCGAGAAAGGATGATAGCATGTTGGATAAGTTTTGCGGCAGCGGGGCGCGTCGCGCGCGACCGGTCTGCCAAAGCGGCATTCCACTGAGCACAGTTGCGCCCCAAATGCAAGATGCAACGCCGTCTTCCGTCCCCCCGAGCGAAAGTCGGCGAGGCCGGCGGAGCACCTCGATTAGACAACGGGATCACTCCGCAGCCCCACGGTGACGACGGCGAAATTTTACATGACCAACGAGGATGATAAGTTGCTCCGCAACGCGTCTCTTTCGCGCTGCGCCTTTTCGATGAATCAAAACCCGCCCTTTCCTACGCCTGAAGAACTGCAGACCAAACTTTCCGAGTTCATGAAATCGAACTTCGGCGACAAGGTCTCCTTCGCGACTTTCACCCAGCCCGAGCGCGCAGAAGAAGGCGAAGAGGAAAAACCGATTCCGCAAAACGGCGACCATTTCGTCTTCGATTTTCTGCCCCGCGACATCAAAGCACATCTCGATCGTTTCGTGATCAAACAGGATGAAGCGAAAAAAGTTCTCTCGATCGCGGTCTGCGATCACTACAACCACGTCAATTATCTCCGCCATTTGAAGAGCGAAGACGCCCTCCGCGCCGAGGAAACCGAATACGCGAAACAGAACGTGATCCTCGTCGGTCCGACCGGCGTTGGAAAAACCTACCTGATCAAGCACATCGCGGAGTTGATCAAAGTGCCGTTCGTGAAAGCGGACGCGACTAAATTCAGCGAGACCGGTTACGTTGGCGGCGATGTCGAAGATCTCGTTCGCGAATTGGTTCAAAAGGCCGACGGCGACGTCGCTCTGGCGCAGTTCGGCATCATCTACATCGATGAAGTCGACAAACTGGCTTCGGCTTCCAATATGGTCGGACGGGACGTCAGCGGACGCGGCGTTCAGACCACGTTGCTCAAGCTAATGGAAGAAACCGAGGTGCCGTTGCGGAGCGCGAACGATTTGCAAGGGCAGCTCCAGGCCGCCTTCGAATTCCAGAAACGTGGCAAAACGAAGCGCGAAACAATTAGCACGCGCCACATCTTGTTCGTTGTCAGCGGCGCCTTTGAGCGCTTGAAGACACAGGTCTCAAAGCGTCTCGCGCAGGGTCAGATCGGCTTTAAAGCAGAGACGGTAAGGGTCCTCGACAACGAAATTTTCCAGCACGTCGGAACTCAGGATTTCATTGAATACGGTTTCGAACCGGAGTTTATCGGCCGCCTCCCGGTTCGCGTCGTCTGCGAAGAGCTGAGCGCGGATGATCTCTACAAAATCATGAAGTATTCCGAGGGCAGCATCCTCCGGCAATACGAACGCGCCTTTCGCGCTTACGGCATCGAGGTCAGTTTCGAGGACGAAGCCTTGCTTCTGATGGCGAGTGCGGCGGCCTTGGAAAAAACTGGCGCGCGCGGCCTCCTCACCGTCTGGGAGAAATTGTTCCGCGACTACAAATATTACCTGGCCGGATCCGGTCTGACCCAACTGCGCGTTACGGAAGAGCTGGTCCGCAAGCCGCAGCTCGTCCTCGAACGCCTTATGGCGGAAGGTCAGCACCACGAAAAAGAAACACTCAAGAACGAAGCTCGGATTTTTGCCGACCGCTTTTCGCGCGAGCATGGTGTCGAGCTGCAATTCGACGAATCCGCTCTCCTCCGATTGGTCGAGCGCGCCGGGGCGGAGCGGATGAAGATGAGCGATCTCTGCGCCCATCTTTTCAAGGATTTTCAATTCGGCCTCAGTTTGATCCAGAAGAACACGGGCAAGAACAGTTTCGTGCTCGATGAGGCCGCGATCGAGGCGCCGGACAGGTTTTTGAGTCAACTGGTGCTGCAATCCTACGGACCGGGCGGCGATCGCCCGGCAGAATGAAGCGCGCTCTGCTCGGGACACTCTGGATTGGCATGGCCGCCGCGGGGTTGGCCATTGCGTTGCAAGTCAGTGGACTGCTCGCCCGCCCAGCTTTCGCTCTCGGCAGGGCGATCGGCCTTTCGCCTAACGAAACCGTCGGGTTTGGCAATTTCCTCTTTGTCATGCTGCTCAGCTTTGCTGTTGCATGGACGATGTTGCAGGTGACCGGCATCCTGCGTCAGGTGGGCGTATTCCTTCTGCTCATCTTGGAATTGCTTGGCGCTGCCTGGGTATTGCACGCCGCCCACAGCTCCTTCCAGCCGTTGCCGGCCATTCTCGCGGCGGTCTGCGCGACTCTTCTTGCGCTCGGTCTAAACGCGACACAGGCCAACCGGCAACGTTCGGCCACGGCACAGGCTTTTGCCGGTCGTCTCGCGCAGACCGGGATCGATCGCCTCTCGGAAAATGAGCCGCTCAACTTATTCGAGCCGATCGCGTACGAAGCCAGCTTCGTCTATTGCGAGATCGCAAATGAGGCGGAACTGATCGAGGACTTTCCGCCCGCGGTTTGCGCGCAAT
Source organism: uncultured Verrucomicrobiae bacterium (assembly GCA_963720895.1). Taxonomy (GTDB): domain Bacteria; phylum Verrucomicrobiota; class Verrucomicrobiia; order Chthoniobacterales; family UBA10450; genus Palsa-1392. The sequence goes on along the minus strand of CAVRGZ010000003.1, from coordinate 86,862 downwards.
TGACTCGCGAATTTATCGACTGTGCGCGGAAGCGTTTTCTTCAGGAAGGGGGTTACCTGCAGGCGACCGATGGCGAAGGCATTCGCGTTCTTTTCGGCTTTCCAAACAGCAGTCCGGAACACGCTTCAAACGCTGCGCGTGCCGCCCTCGCTTTTCGAGAGGAACTTCGCGCCGCTGCCGTGGCCCGGCCGGATTCGCTGGGTAAAATCGATCTCCGCATTGGCATTAGTTCCGGAACAATGGTCGCGGCCGTGCGGGAGGAATCGGGGCGCTGCGAGATCGTGGTTGCAGGCGAGCCGTTCGAAGTTGCACGGCGGTTGGCGCGCGCCAACCAAATCTACGGTTCGGAAATTCTCCTTGGCCCGCGCACTTTCAGCACCGCTGGAAAAGCGATTGTCGCGCGTCCGATCGATTTTCTGCGCAGTTCCGAGGCGCACGATCGGCTCGAAGTTTATGAACTCCTCACGCTCGCAGAAAAGGCGACAGCCGAAGAAATTGCGCAGCGTGACCGATTCTGGACCGCGATCGTTTACTTTCGCGAGCGGCGCTGGAATGAAGCCCTGGTGGAATTCAACCGTGTGCGGGCCGAAAACGGTGCATCCGACCGACCGCTCGAGTGGTATTTGCGGCGGCTCGAGCCGCTCTCTCAGCAAACCGAGACCGAGCACGCGCCGTTCGCGGAACCGCTTGTCCTGCTTTGAAGCGCACCGAGTATCCCGGCGCGTTGCGTGAACTGATCACGCAATTGCGTCAGATGCCGGGCGTTGGTCCGCGCTCGGCCGAACGCATCGCGCTTTGGATGGTGCAGGCGCGCGATCAGCAACCGGAGGGCATCGCTCGCGCCATTGCCGAGACGCGGGCCGCGATCCATCCCTGCGTGCAGTGCGGTTTCTTCGCGACCGCGCACTTGTGTGAAATCTGCGCTGATGAGTCGCGCGTCAGGGAATTGCTCTGTGTTGTCGAACAACCAACCGATATTCTGCCGCTGGAAAAAACGAGTGCCTTTCGCGGCCGCTACCATTCGTTAGGCGGACGCATCTCGCCGCTCGATCGAGTCGCGCCGGAGGATCTGCGCATCGACTCTTTAGTCGAACGAGTGGAAAAGGAATCGCCAAACGAGATCATCTTCGCTCTCGCGGCTGATGTGGAAGGAGAAGCGACGACCAACTATCTCGTCGAGCTGTTGAAGAAGTTTCCCGTCACGCTGAGCCGCCTCGCGCACGGTTTGCCCGCCGGCGGCGGGTTGGAATCAGCCGATGAGCTCACCCTTTATCGCGCCCTTTCAGGCCGGACAAAGCTGTAATCGGGGACGTTTTCCCCGGCGGGAGACGCCAAACGAATCGGGCCCGCGATTGCTATTCGGCCGCTGACTAGCGAATCCGGGGACAGCGTCCCCGGCTAGAGGGCGATCTCGGCCGACTGGGCGTGTGGCATTATTCGACACTAATCGGCGTTGGACACCCAGTCGTTCCTCCTGGGCCTAGACTCTGTCGAACCGAGGAAAGCAACGGCTAGAGAGCGAGAAAGGGACTCACCACATCGGCAAAGGTTGTGCCGACCCGTAACTCATCAAACTGAAAGGTCGCTTCTGTGTAGCCGGTCAAAAGGACTATCTGAGAAAATCCCGCGGACAAAAACTCCGCGGTCATCGGCAATTGAGCCATGGCGTCGGCGACGTCGGGCTCGCCTTCAGTCGCAGGGTCGATCCAGAGATACTCCTGCCCGGTAGTGAAATCCAATTTTGCGACCAGCCAAACCGTCTTACCACTCACGGACACTCCGGTTCGAGAACGAGCTCCTTTTGCGCCCGTGTTGTTATCGAGACCGTAATGATCTTTTTCAAACAACATGCCGATCCCGACGCTTGGCCCGGTCACATTGTTTCCCAGAGACACGACCGCAAACCCGTCCTCCTCACGCTGATTACGCGCTTTGCGGATCAGGAATCCAACCCACACGATCCCGTCGTTGGCGGTAACCGGTCCGAGCGCCGCGACCGCCTTGTCGCCGGTTGTGTCGTCAAGTCCGAGAAGCCCTGCACTATTTCCGGTTGAGAAAATGCCTCCCAGCTCCAAACCAAATGGAGCGATCCTTGGGGTTCCGTTGAAAGTGACCCATCCGCCCTGTCCCGGCGGACTCCCGGGAGGCGGACCCTCTCCCCCAAGATTACCTTTAGGATAAGCGAAGCTGTCGGCGAAAATGAGCTCGCTTCGGGCGGCGGAAACGAGCAGAAGAGCACCGAGAATTACGGTTACAATCGCTTGCATTGGAAGCCGCGCGAATCTAGCTGGCGTGGGCGTCTTCACGGACTGAAGGTTGGGCACCTGAGCAATCGGGAGTCAAGCCAATAATTGACTGGCAGCGCCTTGAAACCGCGCCTCATAGCCATGTGTTTCGGTTAGCGCGAGAGAAAGTGCAGATCAATCCAAGACGAACTCTGCACCTTCGCGCGCCGCGCTCACGATCATCGATGACCCGGCGGCCGCCACGCGTTCCTCTGCCCGCAGGATCATCGCGACCATCTTTTCGTCCTGGTGATCCGGATCATGATGAAACAGGAAGAGGTGTTTCACCCCTGCGCGCATCGCCAGCTCGACGGCGTCGTCCGCGCAGGTGTGGCCCCAGCCGAGCCGGCTCGGATATTCGGTGGCGTCGTATTGAGTGTCGCCGATGACCAGGTCGGCCCGACGCATGAACTCAATTACCTTCTCGTCCTGTAACCGCGCATAATCGAGGCTCGGCGGGGAAGTTTCACCCGCCAGCTTTTGCCGTTCGATCTCGTGTCGTTCGTAGGCCTCGTGATCGGGCATGTAAACGATATCGCCGTTTGGCGTGCACAGTCGGTAGCCAAGGCAGACTCCGGGATGGTTGGCGAAGATCGTCCGGACCCGCGCCACGCCGAGATCGAATTCCATATCGCTCAGTTCTTCAAATGTGACGTGGCTCGCCATCTGGTTCAGCCCGACAGGAAAGAAGGCGCTTTGCATTTGCTCGAACAGCGCGCCGCGCAAGCCATGAACCGCGCCTTCGTAGCCGACAATCCGCACGTTAACCTTCGGGTTGTAAGCCGGGATAAAAAACGGGAATCCCTGGATGTGGTCCCAATGGGTGTGCGTGACGAGCATCGTGATATTGAGCGGCTTATCGCGGAACTCGCGCATGAGCGCCTGGCCGAGCGCGCGAATGCCGGAGCCCGCGTCGAGTATAATGACGCGGTCTCCGACCCGGACTTCGACACACGAGGTGTTGCCGCCGAACATCGCCGTCTGGATGCCTGGCGTCGGAATCGAACCGCGCACGCCCCAGAAACGCACCAAGGTTGGGCCGGTCACGACTGGGCCCGGATCGGGTTCGGTGAGCCTCTCTTCCCCGCATTGATCGAGCGCCGCGAGCAGGTCCGCCGGAACGATCGGCTTGACGAGATAGTCGTGCGCGCCAGCGGCGAGCGCGGTGTCGCGATCGTTCGCGAATCGGCTCACCCCGGTGAGGATGACACGAATCGATTTCAACGCCTCCTGTTCGCGAATCAGACGACAAACTTTGAAGCCGTTGCGCTTCGGCGTTCGCAAGTCGCAAATGACCACGCCGGGTCGATTTTTCTCGACGAGATCGAGCCCCGATTCGCCGTCTTCCGCCTCGAAAATGCGCCAGCCCTGGCCGGAAAGACATTGGGCCAGGAGCGCGCGTGAGAGAGCGTCGTTATCGATCAGGACGAGGGTCTTCATGTGGACGCACTGCTTTTCGGCAGGCGAATCCAGAAGCAATTGCCGCCCGCAGGAAAAGAGTTGAAGCCGATTTCGCCGCCGCAATTTTCGACCACGATCCGGCAGAAATGCAGGCGCAGGGCCGCTGCCGGAGAGGCTGCGTTGGCCGGATCCCATCTGACCAGCAAATTGGCGCAGACATCGGGATCGATTGCCGTTCCGTTGTCTTCGATTTGCCAGAGGAGGGTTTCCGGCTCTTCCGTTGCCCTAAGGACGACTGTGCCCCCGGCCGGCGTTCGATCGAGGGCGTTCTCGAGCAGATTCATGATCACTCTTTCGAGATGGGTGGGATCAGCGGGAACCTGTGCCACGGGAGCGGTCTCCGGGAACTCCTCGAGACGAACTCCTTTCTCGGCGAAGAGGGGCGCCGCTGCGTCGAGCGCGCGCCGCAGGACCGCATTCCCATCCGCCCCCGTCGTTGTCAGTTCCGATCGGCCATAGACGCCGCGCAGTTCGTCCTCGAAGACGCCGAGGATCCGACGGATTAGCATCTGCTGTTCTTCTGTCGCACGGCTGGCCAGGCCGAGGAGTAGCTTCGTGCGTGGCCCGTTGTCTTCCATCTCAATGAGTCGCAAGGCGGTGACGATATTGGCCAGCGCGGCAGTCATTTCATCCGCGACACAGTGGAGCAGAATCTGTTTTTTCTGGATTTCCGAAGTCAATCGCTGATGAGCGATGACCGTCTCGCGTGCCCGCTGCAGGACCGATTTTTTGGCTTCGAACGCCTCCCCGAGACGTTCAAGGAGCAGGATCGATTGACCGTCGATGGTCATCGCGGTCGCTTCGAGCTGCACTTCCGCGCCGCTCATGTCTTGTTCCACCCAAGGTCCCGATCTGGCGCGTTTGGCGCCGCCTTCTTTCCAGCATTCCTCGGCGTCGATCAGGAAGTTTTCCAAAAACGGCGACGCGTCCGCAACCGGCAGGAGGCCACCGTTCTCCCCAATCGCTGGCCAAAGTGTGGCCAGCCAGCCGGGCGCCGTGCCTGACAACCGCAATCCGCCCGTTGCCTCGCGCGCAAACAAAACCAGGCCGAGCCCGGCGAGGACGGATTGCGCGGGCGAACCTGCTTCAGGCATTTCGTTAGGCTGGTTGAACCATCCGGCGGGCGAGAACAGCAAAAGCCTCCTCCACGCCTGCGCCTTCCTTCGCGCTTGTTTTCATGACGGTAAAATTCTGTCCCAGGAGATCGGCGATGCGCGCTTCATCCACCTGCCATTGCGACGAGAGATCAGCCTTGTTTAGCGCGAGGACGAAAGGCGCTGACCCGAGTGTCGCCGCAACCCGCTTTTGCAATTCAAGCGCTTGATCGAGCGTGACTCCGCGCGTCCCGTCGGCCACGAGCAAGTAACCGCTCGTGCCGCGCAGATAGGAAGTTTGCAGCCGCTGGAAATCATCGTCGCCGGCCAGATCCCAGATAACGAACGTGACTTCCGTTCCGTCCACCGTCACCGACTTCTTGTCGATCTTGACCCCGACGGTGGTCAGATATTTTTCGGAAAACATGCTGTGAACGAACTGCGACACGAGGCTCGTTTTGCCCACACCCGAGGTGCCGAGCAGGCAGACCTTTTTCTGGATCATGACTTCGGCACGACCTTGAGCGCGACGCGGCGATCTGATTGCTCCGGGGTCGGAGTTTCGGTTTTGGGAGGAGCCCCCATTCCCATCACTTTGAAGAGCGCGGGTTCAAAGCCGCACTTGACCAGAAAATCGCGCACCGCTTCCGCGCGTCGCTGGCTCAGGCCGGCATTCTGTGTGTCGTTTCCGACCGCGTCGGCGTAACCAAGTACCTCGATCTGGATCTCGAGGCCGAGGCGACTCGCGGCACTGCGGCAGCGGCGGATTTCATCCGGCAACCGTGAGAGCGCGGCGAATCCTTCCGTGGCGAAGTTGTCTTTGTTGACCAGGAAATAAACGAAAGCGCTTTCGATGACGGATCTGGATTGTTGATAGGCGCGCTCGTCGAGATCGACCAGGTTGCGTTCGTCGATTTTGCTCACCCCGGGAACGGTCGGCCCATCGCGACGGACCCGCGTGAGCCAGGCGTGAGGCGCTTCGCCGGAGAGGAGGAGCGCGCCTTTTTCGACGACGGCATTAACTGAGTCGGGCAGACGAAAGCGATCGGTAAATCGTTGCAGAACGAGCTTCGCGTCGTAATCGATTCCCAGCTTTTCTTCAGAGATCTGGCCAATCCCGGGAAGCTTCGTCGCTCCTTCGCGCACCGGTGCAATCCATTCATAAGGAGCTTTGCCGGCAAGGAAGAGCGTCCCATTGTCGACCGTAGCCCCGACCCCCGGCGGCGGAGGGAAGGCGTTGCGAAAACGTCCGGCCGCCAACCCTGGATCGTAGGTCAGAGTCACGTCACGTTCTGTGATCGAGTTGACGCCGGGTGATTGCAACCCGTCGCGTTCCACCCGGGTAAACCATTCGTAAGGCACCGAACCACTGATCGTCAGGACGCCGTTCGTTAGGCCGAGATTGGTCCCCGTCGGTTTTCCGAATCGTCGCTCGAAACGGCGTTGCACGCTGACGTCGTCGAGGGCGAGGTAATCCTTCCACTCAAATTGAATGTCGTTCGGATTCACCCCGGCAGCGCGCGCCAATGCCGCCGGATCGGCGACCGCGGGATCGCGTAAGCCGGCCACACGCGAAGGCCGGATCCAGTTTTTCTCCGATTGTGTGACTGCGATGCCCGGCGAGGAATTCAGACGCCTGACGAAATCGTCCCAGCGCATCTTGCCTAGCGTCTCGACAATGAGAGCGGCCGCGATAAGGCCCGCCACGGCCGCGAGTGCAATCCAGGCGCGATGGTGGCTTTGCGAGGTTTTCTTGGGCTGATATTGGGCACGCAAACAGGGCTCGAGTTCCGTTCGGAGCGATTCAAAGGGGGCTGCATCGCCGTCGAACTTTGCCAGGGCCGCGCCTCGCAGCACATGAATACTTTCAATCGAATCCTCGAGGCAGACGCGGAGTTCGCGCGGCGGATTTCCACGAATGACAGCCGCCAAATAGGCCTGCGGACCGGATGCGATCCAGACCTGCAACTCGCCGACCCGAAATTCCTCCAGCGCTTCATCATTTTCGGTCTTGAAGGAATCCCGCGTGAAATCCTGAATTGCGCTCAACATCCCCGCGACCATGTCGGAATCCTGCGCCACAGTCGCATCCGCGCTTACGTGCAGGAGCGAGAGGCTCGTCTCGCGATGGATGAGAAAAATCTGCTCCACCCGATAGACAAGACTCCGCAGCATGACGACCTCGGCGAAGCTGCGTCCGGTGCGGAAAGCCTCGAAACGCCACTTCAGGCCCTGCCAGGAAAAACTCTGCTCCAGTGATTGATTGAGCGACTGCAGGGCCGTGCGCAAGGTTTCGGCGATCGATCGCCTGACGACCGACCCAATAATCGGATGGAGCGCGTCGATAAAAACGCGGGGCCGTTTTTCGATCGATTCGCGGACCGAGCCCTCAACCGCGGGCTGGAGGGCGCGAGTCAGTTCCTCACTCCGATCGGCGCTCAGGGTAACCGCTTCCGGGAGGACGCTGGCGATCTCGTGTGCGCGCTGCTCCTTGTCGTCGAGCCGGTCGTGGAGTTCGCGCAACTCCTCCTGCTCGGGTCGAATGAGCAACTGGCGCAGCTCATCCAGATCGTCGAGCGGTTTTCGCGGCGATGAGCGCATCCGAAGGCGCCGCCGTTATGACGCGCCGGGAACGCGGAATTCGTTTTTCAGCCGGAGCGCCACCTCGGTCAGCATTTCCGCGAGCGCTTCGCGTCCCGTCATGGCGGAACGGATTTGTCCCGCCTCATGCTCGAGATGCCCTTTCATCTGATCGTGCTTTTCCCGCATCTCGGCGCTGAGAGCTTTTGATTGTTCGAGCAACTGCTCGCGCAAGTCGCGAATGTCTTTCGCCGCCTGGCTATCGAGGTTGCCGATCTTCAACTCCAAACCCCTGACAGTTTCTCCCATCTCCCGCGCCAGTTGCTGGATCGCCTGGATCCGCTCGGATTGTTCGGCCTTAACCCGATTTGCCATCGATTCCGCTTCACCCTTCATGAAGGCCTCGAGGGCCTGCAGCTGACGTTGCAGTTCGCTCCGCAACTCGCTCGCCTCCCGCGCAAGTCGCTCTTCCAGTTTTTGGAAACGGCCGTCATAATCGCGCATTTGCGATCCGAAAAGGATATTGCGAATGCGATCGACATTGCCGCTTTCGTCGATCGTGCCGTTTTCCTGCCGGGGTGCGGTGTAGTTGTTATCTTGCGAGTCCATAGTCTGATACGTGGTTTTGCTGAATGCCGGAAAGGAACCCGGTTCACGCCGCTATCGTAAGCAGATTGGCGCGTCGAAGGCAAAACATTCTTCAGGACGCATCTCGCGGCTTTAAGTTTTAGGTTTAAGGCATTAAGAGCATTTGCTCTTTCCTTGCTCAAACCTAAAACTTAACGTTCATACTGCCGAAAATGTCCTGCGCCAAGATCGATCCTGCACTGCATCAGGCGCCAAAGCCGCCTTGGATCAAAGTTCGACTGCCATCGAATCCCGTCTTCTTTTCGACCAAGGCACTCATTTCTGATCTGCGTCTGCACACCGTTTGCGAAAGTGCGCAATGCCCGAATCGCTGGGAGTGCTGGAGTCAGGGAACCGCCACCATGATGATCGCGGGCGAACGCTGCACCCGGGCCTGCGGATTTTGTGCGGTCAGCACGGCGAAGCCGTTCGCGCTCGAGGAGGACGAACCGCAGCGGGTCGCCGAAGCCGTCAGGCGGCTGAAGCTCAAACACGTGGTCATCACCGCGGTTGCGCGCGATGACTTGAAAGACGGCGGCGCTGAGCATTTCGCGCGTACCATTCGGGCCATTCGCGAGATGGATCCTTCGATCGTCATCGAAGTACTCGTCCCGGATTTTCACGCGCAGGATTGGTGCATCCAGCTCGTGCTCGAGGCTGCGCCGGAGATTTTCAATCACAACATGGAAACGGTCGAGCGACTGACGCCCGCGGTTCGGTCCCGCGCGAAATACCGCACCTCGCTCCAGGTTCTGCGCCGCGCGAAAGAGCTATCACCCAAAGTGGTGACGAAGAGCGGCGTCATGCTCGGGTTGGGCGAAACCGAGGCGGAGCTTTTTCAAACGATGGACGATTTGCGCGAAGTCGGCTGCCAGGTCTTGACCTTGGGCCAGTATCTTCGTCCGACGCCGAAACATCTGCCGGTCGTGAGCTACGTTACACCGGAACAGTTCGACCTTTATGGTGACATCGCTCGTCGAAAAGGTTTTGCCCACGTCGCTTCCGGTCCGCTCGTCCGCAGTTCCTATCACGCCGCGGACTTCCACCCGGTCGTCCGAACCTCGCCTGAAGTTGGGGTCGCTGACCCCGGTTCCACCGCTACTCGCTAACGATGGAGCTCCCGGCCCCGCAACCAGGCCGGCCGCTTGATCGCAGGAACGTTGCTGCTGTCATCCCGGCCTATCACGAGGAAGCCCATGTCCGCCGCGTGGCCGAGCGGACCCGGTCGCAACTCGATCACGTCCTGGTGGTTGACGACGGCTCGGCCGACGCGACTGCGGCGCGGGCGCGCGAAGGCGGTGCGGAAGTCATCGTCCATCCGGTCAATCTCGGGAAAGGCGAATCGATTAAGACCGGCTTGCGCTACTGGCTGGCGCGCGAAGAGATTGAGTCCATCGTCCTGCTCGATGCCGACGGCCAGCATTTGCCGGATGAGATTGGCCGCTTCCTGGCGGCCGCGACGAGCGCCGAGGCCGGTCTCTTCGTCGGCACGCGGATGAACGATGTGCGCGCGATGCCATTCGTCAGGCGGACCGTCAATCGCTACATGAGTCGCCGGATCAGCCGCCTCTGCGGTCAGGACGTGCCAGATACCCAATGTGGTTATCGCATGGTCCGGCGCACACTCGCCCCCCACCTGCTCGATGGAACGAGCCGATTCGATTACGAAACCGAGATGCTCATCATCGCCAGTCGGCAGGGATTCCGGATCGCTTCCGTTCCAATCAGCACGATTTATTCCGATGAAGTCAGTAGCATCCATCCGGTCCGCGACACGATCCGGTTCTTTGAACTGATGAGACGTTACGAAAAAATGGGTAAGTAGTCGGGGACCTGGCCCAGCTTTCTCGAAAACGCGGGCGCGAGAGATAGTCTAAATATTGACAGGTGAGCCGGGCGGTTCGCCGTCTTGGTTCCGTTCGTGAGTTCCACCTTCCCTCCATGCCCCAATGCGTCACCCAGCAGTTGCTGCAGCTGCCGGCTCCTCGATGCCCTTGCTTGGCGCTCACCGTGGGTCGAAACGGTGGCGGTCGACAACATTTGATCAAACGATGCAATCAAGGCCTTCCCGTATGGCTTTCACATTTCATCATGATTAGTTTATTTTCGTTCCAATTCAGCCCCGCTACAGAAAAGGCGTAGCTAATCTTATTCAGGTTAGGTCCTATGAATCGATCCATCATCATCGGAGCAATCATTATTAGCGCAGCCATTCTCGTGAACGGATTTTTCGAGAGGCGCGCTCACATCGCGTCCATTGTCTCCGCAGTGGCGCCGCCCGGTCAGGCCATCGCCGTGCTGCCCTTCGAGAATTTGAGCGAAGAGAAAGCTAACACTTCTTTTGTCGATGGTATCCAGCGGGAGATAATCACGCACCTGAGCGCAGAGCATGTTGGGGCGGCCGGTGTTCGAGAGGCGCCGGCCTCTGGAGAACTCCTGCTTGGCAGTGTGCAGCGCAGCGGCAATCGAATGCGCATCAATGTGCAGCTCGTTGATGCGGTCTCCAAAATTCCCGTCTGGACCAAAACATACGATCGCGAGCTTACCGATGTTTTCGCAGTGCAGAGCGAGGTCGCAGAGAATGTCGCCAAAGCCTTGGCGGCGACAAAAAAGCCCTAGCCAATCGTCGCTTCAGCTGACGGCGAGCCGTGCGATTCTGCGCCGCCGACCGGTCCACTTCCTAAGACTGATACGGTGCTCGAGAAGAAACGGTCGGACGTCGACAACCAACCTCGCCGCCCGGCCCCCGATTTGGGAAAGTTGAGCTTGGTCCTTTCGCATTTACCAGACAGACTAGCATGCTGCCGTTTGATCCCGACCTTCCCATCGCGTTGCCGAAACAGACCAATATCCGTTCGAATGCTATTTGTTAGATTTCTAATCAACGAACTCGCAGAATAAACAACATCGGAAGAAGAAAGGAAACGGTATGGCGGGTAAAGCAAGACGAACCACACATCGGAGCAGCGCTGGGAAGAAGCTCTACGCGGTTAGAGATGCCAAGGGTAGATTCAAGGATATCCAAACATACGAACGCGCCCACCGCGCCGATCTTGCCCACAAGAGCAAGGCTGAGAAGAAAAAGAAGTAAAAGCGGAGTGTGGCGACGGGTTTAGTCGCGCGGCACGCTTTCGCCTAACGAACGCTTGTGAACGTGTTCACAAGCGTGAGATCGAAGGTAGCGTCGATCCTGGCCCCGTCGGCCGCGCTATCGTCGATTTGCAACTTGCCGACGAGGTGGTTCGGCTCATTGGTCGTGAGGGTGAAAGGCCTCGCCGTTGGTGCCACCGGAATATTGCAGGCGTTCGCCATTTAACCGAACTGCGTAGGCGAGGTGGCGGGCATCACTGAAGTCGACCATCGCACCGTCCGCGAGCGCATGATCGGCGCAAGAGAGAGTCTTGCAGGCTTTAATCTTCGCGCCGACGTCGACGTTCGAGAGGTAAATTCGCAGAACGGTCTTGCTCGGATCCATCTCATCCGGGCCGCGCACGAGCATATCCGTGTTTTACATGCACTTGCCGGCTCTTAAATGTAATCGTCCCGCTCGCGCTATCGCCCGCCAACGCCGGGTGGAAGTGGCCAACCAGATCGCGAGAACAACCAAAACATTTCGCAGTGACATCATTCGGGCAGTGTGAGTCGCACTTTGGAAATCGTCAAGCGACCCGATTGGTCGGGTGAGTAGTGTTGGTTTGTTTTCAATTTCGGCAGCAGCGCTCGTTCTCGTTGTCTCCCTCGTCCTCGCTACGAAAAGGGGCTTGACCACGGATGACACGAAATAACACGGATGGAAGAGCAAAACGGACTGGGAAGCCGCCATTGTATCCGCGCAATCCGTGCTGCGACGGACGTGCAGCGACGGCCAGGCCTTCAAATCCGTGGTTTAATTTCTTACATCAATCCGCGCTGACGGAAATCCCCGAGATTGCCACCGGAAGAGCGCTCGATCAGATCGATCGTAAACTTGAGCAGACAAACTTCCCAGGCATCGTCGACGCCCTGAATCACGGCACTAAGCGGTTCCTCCGCCCGGTTCACTCGCGCTTTCGTCTGCTCGATAACCGTCGCCATCGAAGCGCGCACCGTCTTTTCTACGACATCGGTCTTGCGGAACTGAAATCCATAACGAAGCACTGCAAACTGCTGGGCACGTTTGCCTAGCTGTTCGACGTAACTCCTGGCCTTCTCGCCGAACCCTTCGAGCAGAAGCCGCGCGTAATGGTCGGGTGTCAGATATCTGTGGTCGCTCGGCGTGAATTCGCCCGTCGCGCACCCGCACTTCATCGACCTGGTCCATCAGTTCGCTGATGAGGTAGAAGCGAAAGCTCGTGTGGCCGAAGGTCGCGATCTTGCCTTGCGGCGCGAGAATCACCTCGGTGTTCTCGATCGCGTATTGAAAATTATCTTCGCTCCACATCGCGGCGGGATCATACCACAGATCGCTGCCGCCTCTAGCTGCGCCCCTTGTTAGCCGGCCTCTGCTTAACATCACCTCTTTTGAGGAAAGTAAGCGCCATCGATGTTCCGGGGCCCCTGCGCTCGCCGGAGGCCGACGCTGCCTGTCCCCATTCTTTATCGTGCACGTTGCTCAGACTTCCTTCATGCACCGTCCACTTCCGCGCTTCGCAGAGCAAAGCGTCTACATTTCGATCGGCTGCATCGCCGATGCCTTCATCGAGCGCCAGCGTGTCACGGCATCCGCGGTGAAGATGATAAGCGCGATCCAGATGAGCCCGAAAGTCAGCATCTGGGCGCGGCGAAATGGCTCGTGATAAGCAAAGACACCGAGGAAAAACGTGCAGCTCGGCGAAAGATATTGGAGAAACCCGACTGTCGTCAGGCGAAGATGGCGCGCCGCGTGGGCGAACCAGAGCAGCGGCAGGCCGGTGACAATCCCGGTGCTAACCAGGAGAAGATCCAAACCGGGCGTGGCGAGAGCAAAGTGCAGTCGACCGGTCTTTGCGAGATAAAGCAAAAAACCGAGTGCAAATGGTGCGAGAAGCGTCGTCTCCAGGAACAGGCCCGGAATCGACGCCGCGCCTGAAACTTTGCGGAGCAATCCGTAAACCCCAAACGAAAGAGCAGAGACGTGAGAGCCACCCACGGCAACCGCCCGAAACCGAAGGTCAGGTAACAGACCGCGCCGCTCGCGAGCAGCACCGAGACGAGCTGGGCACGAGTCAGGCGTTCGCGCAAAAAAATCGCGCCGAGGAGCACGTTCACCAGTGGCGACATGAAATAACCGAGGCTCGTCTCGAGCACGTGGCCGGCATTGACAGCCCAGATGAAGACAAACCAGTTGATCGCGATCGCGATGCCGCTGCCGGCGCAGAAAAGCGCGGTTCGGGGGGAGCGCGCGTTAGCGAGAACTTCCGGCCACCGCCGTTGCCAACTCAAAAGCAGAATCATGAAGAAACATGTCCAGACAAAACGATGGGCGAGAATCTCCGTCGCAGGGATAAAGCGCAGGAGCTTCCAATAAACCGGCACCAGTCCCCAAGTAACGAACGCCGCGATGCCCGCGATGAGCGCCGACGTCTCGTGCGGGTCGCGCTTCATGGAGAGATTTCAACCACGGATTACGCGAATGACACGGATGGGGGAAAAGCTGGCGAGTAAAATTCTCTTGCTCCGTGCCATCCGTGTAATCCGCGGTTCATAAATTCTTCATGGCGATAGCGCGCATTGGTTTCATCGCTTCCTATTTCACGGAACGGCGGTGCCGGCAGTTTGCTAACGATTGTAGACTTCCATCAATCCGACGCCGCTCGTGTTGTCTTTGCCGCGCACAATTGCGGTATAAGCGCCCGGGGTGAGATCCGCGGCGATGGCCGATTCGAGATCGTCGCTCGGCTCCAGGCCAGCGTTCTCGATTTCGTCTTGCTGAGAGTCCTTCCAGTCGTCGTCAAAGGCGATCTGCGTGCCGTCCGAGTCTCTCAATTCGAGGGTCGGATTTTGCAGTGGATCAGCGATCCCAATCCCGGATAACGATGGTCCAATCGCTCGCACCACAACTGAGGTGCTAACGCCATTTCCAACGATAAACCCACCGATCATGACGTTCTCGTCGATATCCACGAAGCCGCGAGTGCTGATGTTGGCCAGCTCGGAATCGGCCCCCTCGTCGAGGTCGTAGACTTCGACCAGGCCAACCCCGGTTCCGCCATTCTTGCCCTGCACAATCGCGGTGTAGAGGCCCGGATCGAGCGTGGCGAGAATGGCCGATTCCAGATCATCGGTTGGGGCGATGCCCGTAGCCATGATTTCCGGTTCCTGCGTGTCTTTCCAGTTGTCGTTAGTCACAACGATGTTACCGGCCTCGTGTAGTTCGATAGTCGGGTCAGCCAGAGCATTCAAGACACCGAAAGCAGTCAATGATGGGCCGATGGCGCGGAGGAGGACTTTCTTGGGCTCGGTCCCGACCACAATAAAACCGCCGATCAAGACATTGTCTCCGGTCCCGACATTCATCCGGGTCGAGATGTTGCGCAGCGGGATGCTGGGAGTCGCCTCCGTGGCGAAAACATAGGCTGCCCCGGCGCCTACAGCGCTGTTGTCGGTCTGGTCTCCGTTGACGCCGGTGGCGTTGCTGTCTTCCCCACCGGCCACGATTACCACGGTGTCGCCTGAGATCGCTGCCGTGAAACCGAAAATGTCAAGTATCTCCGGATTGGAAGCTTTGAGATAAGCTTGCTGGCTCCAGGTAATGCCAGCGCGCGTGAAAACATAGGCTGCACCAGCGCCGATCGCGCTGTTATTGGTCTGATCGCCGTTGACGCCGGTGGCATTGCTGGCCTCGCCAATTGCTCCCACCACGACGGTGTCGTTCGAGATCGCGACCGAGCTGCCGAATCCATCGTTCGCATCGGTGTTGGACGCTTTGAGATACGCCTGCTGGCTCCAGGTCGTGCCATTGCGCGCGAAAACATAGGCCGCCCCTGCCGCGGCCGCACTGTTATCGGTTTGATCGCCGTTCACCCCGGTGGCGTTGCTCCCCTCTTCCCGTGCACCAATTACCACGGTGTCGCCTGAGACGGCCACCGCATCAGCGAAACGGTCGTCGGGCTCCGTATTGGAACCCTGGAGATAAGTTTGCTGGCTCCAGGTGACGCCGTTGCGCACAAAGATAAACGCTCCCCCGACTGCGCCGCCGAACGTCTCGAACGGCCCTGCAATGACCGCCGTATCGTCCGAGAGCGCGACCAACACCCCGAAATTCTCCCGGTCTTTCGGATTGGAAGTTTTAAGGAAAGCTTGCTGGCTCCAGGTCGTGCCGTTGCGCACGAAAACGAAGGCCGCACCGGCAGCCAGCGCACTGCCATAGCTCCTGCCAGGCGCTCCAATCAGCACCGTGTCACCGGAAACCGCCACCGAAATACCGAAGTCGTCAAATTGCTCCGAGTCGGAAGCCTTAAGATAAGCTTGCTGGCTCCAGGTCGTGCCGTTACGCACGAAGACATAGGCCGCCCCCGCTGCCTGTGCGCTGTTATCGCTCTGGTCGCCGTTAATCTCATTCGCGTTGCTGTCCTCGTCGAGTGCTCCCACCACCACAGTGTCGCCCGAGATCGCGACAGAATAGCCGAAGCGGTCAGTCAGCTCGGTGTTGGAAGCTTTGAGATAAGCTTGCTGGCTCCAGGTGGTCCCGTTGCGCACGAAGACGTAGGCCGCCCCAGCATTGAACGCACCGTTATTGGTCTGATCGCCGTTCACCCCGGTGGCATTGCTGGACTCGCCGGTTGCCCCAACGACCACCGTGTCGCCGGAAACCGCCACCGAAATACCGAAGCCGTCATGGGCATCGGTATTGGAAGCTTTCAGATAAGCTTGCTGGGCGGTGGAATCCGCTGCCGGTGCGGTCGCTCTGGTGTGCTCGTCAGTCGTTAGGCGAGCGCCGTTCAGCGCGGACTCGTGCGCGGCGCGAATCCCGGCCCAGTCGGAGGGACTGATTCCGTCGGGAACGGCTTTCGAATTCCCAATCTCCTGAGCGTTCGGCCCGTTATTTACGGGCTTCGATTTCGCCAATGTCGAGTCGGCATGGGCGAGGAGAAGGATTCCGAGGACGAGACCGCCGAGCCGTCGCGGGAGGACACGGGATGCGGGATATTTCATAGGAGTTTCCTTCTAACAATAATGCTGAGAGACAGCGACGAAAGTTTGATCACGAGGCAAACAGACCACTCCCAAGATGGCAAGCCCATTATGACCGGGCGAGTGAATTTGCTTCGCCTGCTTTCGCGGGCAAGCTGAGAGGTGCAACCCGGGCCGATCGCGATTACAGAAAAACTGCTTTCCAGCGCAGGTGGCTGGCAGGCGATGAAAGGCGCGCGCGACCTGACGAAAGCGGGACGGGTCTCAAGCGCGACCTACGCGCCGCCGCTGCTTACAGGCGAAGTGCGGGAGGGGCAAAAGACCTATCGCGCCGGATTGCGCATTCGCAGCGCGACCGACCTCGAAAACATCTGCACCTGCCGGGAATCACGGGAGTGGGGAAAAATCTGCGCGCATTCGCTCGCGGTCGGGCTCGCTTCCCTCGCGCCGGCTGTCGCGCCACAACCGATCTCGCCTAACGACGCGCCGCCTCGCCGCCGCTTCGCACCTCGTCTCGGGGGACGAACCTGGGGCAACGCCGGTTGCGCTCCATTTCATCCTCCCGCCAAACTTCCACGGCGCCTGGGCGAAAAACGAGGTCATGGTATGCGTGGAAGCGGAGTTCGACGGGCGGCGGGTGATGCTCGACGCACTTCCGCGTGAACAGCGGTTCGGGTGCGACGACAGCGACCTTGCCATTGTTGATTATATTTCAGGTTCGTTAGGCCGGGCTGCCGCGGGCATGAACATGCTGGCCGCATCCGCTTTTCTCGGTCTCTTGCCGATCTTGCGCGGGCATCCCCGATTGAGCTTGGGCAAGGCGAAAGCGGCGCGTGTTTCCACGGAAATTCACCGTCCCTGCATCATTCTTCGTCGCGTCGGCGAGGGGTTCGACGCCATCGCAAAACCGGGCGACGGCGAAATCCTACTCGTCGCCGGCCCGAATGCCTGGCTCCTGCGCGGCACTGACTTTCTTGAGATCGGAAATCAACTGCCCCTTCGCCTAACCAACGCTTTTCGCGAGCTGCTCCGGGTAAAAGCTGAGCGGGCTGACGAGTTTCTTGCCATCGAGCTTCCTCTCTGGCGGGAAGTGGCTGAAATTGAACTGCCAGTTGGAGTTTCGCTTCCCATCGTGGAGAAAGGTCAGCCCTCTTTCTCCCTAAGGGTGGAAGGTTCATTGCAGCGACTGCATGCCGTGCTCCTTTGCAGCTACGGTGATCGTCCGCCGTTTTTGCCTGCCTCCGAGCCGGAAAATTTGTTCGCATTTCGTGATGCGACGGACGCGAATCGCCTGCTTGTGCGCGATTTTGAGGCTGAAAAGGAAGCGGTCGCACGCCTGGAGGGTGCCGGGTTTGCGCGTGTCGCCGACGGCTACGAAATCCGAGATTCCCCCCGTGTCGTTCGGTTCTTTGCCTTCGATTTCCCGGCCTTGCCGCCCGGGTGGGATATTTCAGTCGCGCCGCGCCTGGAGAAAGCGAGCAGTGAACTGGAACCGGTGACGCCAACAATTGAGATCGTTCGCTCAGGTGAAGACTGGTTCGAGCTGAAATACTCCGTCGCGACCGGCGCAGGCGAGGGGATTCCGCTCGCCGAGGTCCAGCGCCTTTTACGGTCCGGCCAGAATCAAACCCGCCTGGCGAACGGCAAAACGGCGATTCTGGATCCAGACTTGCTCGACGAATTCGAGCAAGTCCTCCGCGATGCGGATCCGCGCCAAACTCAACCGGGAGTTTACCGGTTGAACAGAATCCAGGCGGGATACCTGACGAATACCGCGGCGGATATCGGAGCGCGTCTCATTGGCGCCGCGCAGATCCTGCGCGGTAGCGTCGAATCCACTGACATGGCCGATCGCCTCGGCCCTCTCGGTCAACAGTTGCGCGATTATCAACTGGTTGGCGTTTCCTGGCTATCGGCGCTCGCGGAGCAGGATCTCGGCGGAATCCTGGCCGATGAGATGGGCCTCGGTAAAACGGTACAAACCCTCGCATTTTTGCGCCTCCATCGCGGTCATGGTCCGGCTTTGATCGTCTGCCCGACCTCGCTTCTTGCCAACTGGCAACGCGAAGCGGAACGCTTCACGCCCGATTTGAAAGTTTTGCTGATCGACGGATTGAATCGTTCCGAAAAAATCGCGCGTCTTTCCGAGCACGACCTTGCCCTAACTAGCTACGGTCTGCTGCGACGCGACCTGGAATTCTACGCGGATCGCTCGCTCGCCGCCGTCATCCTCGACGAAGCGCAGCACATCAAGAATCCAGAGACGCAAAACGCCCAGGCCGCGTTCAGTCTGCACGGCGCGCCAGCGCTTCGTTCTCACCGGCACCCCGATGGAAAACTCGGTGCGCGACCTTTGGTCACTGATGAATTTCGTTGCGCCGGGCTACCTTGGGACGCGGAACGATTTTCGCGAGCGCTATGAGAAACCGCTGATGGAGGGGCGCGCGGCGGCAAGTCCAGATTCTGTTCTCCAACGTCGTCTCGCTCGCCGCCTGCGTCCGTTTCCTGCTTCGTCGGCGCAAGGCCGATGTCGCGCGCGAGTTGCCGGAAAAAATCGAACAGGTCGTGCCGTGCGACCTTGGCCCGACCCAGCGCAAGACGTACAACGCGCTTCTGCACGAGATTCGACAGGGGATCGGCACGGGCGGTGTAAACGACGGAGCCGCTCGCATGAAGATGCTCACGGGGTTGCTCCGGCTTCGCCAAACCTGCTGCGATCTGCGTCTGCTCGGTCTTCCGCCTAACGAAAAACAGGAAACCTCGGCGAAACTCGATCTGCTCGACGAGTTGCTGGGGGAGATCATCGATGGCGGGCATCGCGTCCTTGTTTTCAGCCAGTTCGTCAAGATGCTCGATCTCATCCGGGAGCGACTCGAGGCGAAGCGGCACCGCGCATTGTTATCTCGCCGGCCTAACGAAAAATCGGCAGGAACAAGTCGATCGGTTTCAAGACGACGACAAGATTCCGGTCTTCCTCATCAGTCTGAAAGCCGGCGGCGTCGGGCTGAATCTGTCTGCCGCCGACACGGTGATCCATTTCGATCCGTGGTGGAACGCGGCGGTCGAAGCGCAGGCGACCGATCGCGCCCATCGCATCGGCCAGACCCGCGTCGTCACTTCCTACAAGCTGATCGCGCGCGACACGGTCGAGGAGAAAATCCTCCACCTTCAAAAGCGGAAACGCGAGGTGGCGAAAGCGATGCTCGAAAGCGAAGAACCGCTGATGACCGGCCTAACGACGGCAGATCTGACCGAGCTTCTGGCCGGTTAGCGAAAGACTCGATTAACCTTGCCTCGACGAAGAAGTCAGAGCGAGTCTGTCGACGGTCGAGAAAACCGTGAACCGGAATCCCCACCTTGAGGCAGCGATCGCTGGATTGGAAGCGCAACGCGCGACGCTGGGCGATTTGGTGGTCGATAGCGCGCTCGAAGCGCTGCGGCACCAGATGGGAGAACCGGATCGGACCGGAACGCTCGAAGGCGAACGCAAACTGGTCACGATCATGTTTGCGGACATCTCAGGCTACACCGCCTTGTCGGAGAAGCTGGATGCGGAACGGGCGCGCGATCTTCTCAACGCCTGCTTCGAAGCGCTGGTTCCAATCATCGAGCGTTATGGTGGAACGATCGACAAGTTTGTCGGCGACGAAATCGTGGCGCTCTTCGGCGCGCCGGTGGCACATGAGAACGATGCCGAGCGCGCTTGCGGCGCGGCGCTCGAGATGATGCGGGAGATCCAGGTTTTCAACCGCGCGCGCGACACCGGGCTGGACTTACATTTTGGGATCAACACCGGCCGCGTCGTCGCAGGCGAAGTCGGAACGAGCGAGCGACATGCGTATTCGGTCATCGGGCATCCGGTCAACCTCGCCGCGCGGCTGGAGGATGCTTCGGAACGGAGCGAGATTTTCGTCGGCGCACAAACGCAGCGGATGGCTGCGGCCTTCTACGAGTTCGAAGAGCTGTCGCTGCGGGTGAAAGGGGTGTCGCAAGTTGTCACCGCCTTTCGGCTCCTCCGGGCGCGAGCGACTTCGGGGCCGACTCGCGGGATTGCGGGTCGCTCTTCGCCAATTGTCGGCCGTGAACCCGAAACAAGCGCGCTGCGGCAAATTCTCGACGGTTTGGCGAGTGGCCGGGGTGCGGTCGTGGCCGTGGTCGGCGAGGCTGGCGTGGGAAAGAGCCGTCTCCTCGCTGAAGCGCGCAAATGGGCGCCGCAATTTCGGTGGCATGAAGGTCGCAGCCTCTCGCACACGACCGGAATGAGCTATTGGCTGGCCCGCGATCTTCTGCGCGACATACTCGGGTTCGATGGAGCCGCGTCGGCGCGGATCGAAGCCGAAGAGCTGCGAATGCGGCTCAACGAAGTGATCGGCGAAAGGGTTTCGCGAACTTATCCGCTGCTGGCACGCTTCCTCGAACTGCCTCTCGCGCGCGAGGAGGAAAAGGAGATCGGGGACCTGACCGCCGAGGCGCTGCGGCGGCGGACCGGCGAGGCGATTGCGGCCTTCCTTCTGGCTTCCGTGGTCACAAGACCAACGGTCGTTGTGTGCGAAGATTTACATTGGGGCGACTCATCGTCTCTGCAATTGTTGCAGGGCCTGTTGCCGCTGGCAAAAAATGCTCCGTTGCTCTGGTTGTTTGCGCTGCGACGCGATGACGAGGCGGTGAATGATTTTCTCAAGCGCGCCGCGGCCCAGCTCGGCGACAGATTTTGCCGTCTCGATCTCGAGCCGCTTTCTGCCGGAGCGAGCGAACGGCTTCTGCGGAATTTGTTGCAAGCGGAAGAGATCCCGGAAGCGTTTGCTCAGCTGATTCTCCGCAAAACGGAAGGCAACGCTTTCTTCCTCGAAGAACTACTGCGGTCACTAATCGAGGACGGCAGCATCACCTTCCGCGATGGCGCGGCTGTTTTTAGCCGCGAGATCGGGCAGCTCAATGTTCCAGACAGCGTGCAGAGCGTGCTAGCCGCGCGCATGGATCGGTTGCCGACGGAGGAGAAGAGCCTTCTGCAAACGGCTTCCGTCCTGGGACGCGTCTTTAACGATCGGCTGCTTGCGCAAATCGTCGCGCACGACCTGGCCGAAGAGAAGCTGGAGAGTTCCCTGGGAGAGTTAGTCGCGCGCGAATTCCTCCGTCGTCATGGGTTCGTCAACTAAGGTCCAGAGCGATCGTACGGGCGGTGGCGGTGATTATGTTTTCCAACATGCCCTGACGCACGACGTTTCCTACGAGAGCTTGTTGCTGGCGCACCGGCGCGATCTCCACCGGCGCGCGGCCGCGGCCATCGAAGCGCTTTGGCCCGATCAAATCGAACAGCACGCCGCCATCCTCGGTCGGCATTATGCCAAGGGCGAAATGCCGGAAAAAGCGGTCACCTTTCTCACGCAGGCGGGAGATCGTGCGGCCGCAAATTATGCGAATGAAGAGGCGATTGGTTTTTATCGGCAGGCGCTAGAGCAAATGGATCTCGCGCGCGGAGAGGAGGAAGTAGTTGGCCCGGCCATGCCGGCGGCGGGCCTTCATGAGCGCGTCGGAGACCTCCTCGAGTTGATCGGCCGACACGAGGAGGCGCGCGACGAATATGGCCGCGCCTCAACGGCGCCGCTGCGGGGAGATGGCACGCGCGCGCGGGCGCGGTTCTGCCGGAAGATTGCCAAGACGCACGAGAGGCAACGCGATTGGGAAGTCGCCCTGAGCTACTACGAGAAAGCGGAAGCGGCGCTCGGCGAGGCTGAAAATTTTTCTGACCAGGATTGGGAGGAGCTGATCGAGACGCGTCTTGAGCGGATTTGGGCTTATTATTTCTTCGGCCGAAGCGACGAACTAAGCCGCGAGGTCCGCGCCCTGCGCAGTCACGTTGAAACTCATGGCAACGCGCGACAACGCGGCGAATTTCTTCATCGCTCGGTGCTCATGCGGTTCCGCCAAGAGCGATATGTGGTCTCTGATGAGACAGTCGCTCTTGCCCTGCAGGCCTTGCGCGATCGGCAGCAAACTGGCCACCTCCTCCGGCTCGGGCACGCTCATTTTCTGGTGGGCCTGGCCCACGTTTGTCGACGTGAGCTCGCGGAAGCGGAGGATCAATTGCAGGCCGCGCTCGGGATCGCTGAGCGGACGGGCGACATTATTCTGCTCGCCCGCTCTTTGGCTTACTTCGTCGTGGTGGAACGGCGTCGCCAAGATTTTGCCGCGGCCGGCCGAAGAGTGAAGCGATTGCTTTCGGTGGCGACGCAGGGTGCCATGAGCGAATACCTCGCGGTGGCCAAGGCCACTCAGGCCTGGATCGGATGGCACAGGGGCCACGACGCGCTGGCCTGCGGTGAGGCCCGGGCCGCGCTGGAACTTTGGGCGTCGGATATTGCCTTCCCATTCAAGTGGCTTGCGCTGTGGCCGCTCGTTGCCATCGCCGCCTCCCGTAAAGATGTGTCGGAAATCGTGCGGCAATCGCGGCTCCTCTTTGAGGAAACCCAACAACCGCTGCCACCGCCTCTCGCCGCTTGCGTCGGAGAGATAATCACCGCCTCAGAATCTGGCCAGGAAGGCAAGGCTTTGCAGATGGCGGAGCGCGCGGTCCAGCTGGCGCGCCAGCTTACTTACCTATGAAAACAAAGATTCTTGTTGTTGGAGCGACCGGCTATCTCGGCGGGATAATTGCCCGCCGTTTACTCCAACGCAGAGACGCGGTGCGAATCGCGGTGCGTCCGAATTCTGATTTTTCTCAGCTGGTCGAGGCTGGCGCCGAACCGGTCCCCGCCGACTTGAAGGAGGCCCATTCCCTCGCCGCGGCTTGCACGGGAGTCGAGGTCGTCATCACAACCGCCAACTCTGCCCGACGCGGAGGCGAGGATACGACGGAGACGGTCGACTTGGTTGGCAACCGCAATCTGATCGAGGCCGCGCGCGAGGCGGGCGTGCGACAATTCATCTTCGTCTCCGCCTACCAGGCCGATGTTTCGCATCCGGTGCCGTTTCTCCAGGCGAAAGCGCGGACGGAAGAAACGCTGCGAGCGGGCGCGATGAATTATACGATTCTCGCGCCGCACATTTTCATGGATGTCTGGATTCCGATCATCGTTGGGAGCGCACTGCAGCAGAATCGCCCCGTCTGGCTGGTCGGATCCGGAGAACGCCGGCATTCTTTCATCGCCGTTTCTGATGTGGCGGAGTTCGCGCTGGCGGCGATCGGAAACCAGACGGCGCGCAACCGCAGAATTCCGCTCGGCGGCCCGGTGGCGATTTCCTGGCGTGACATCATCGCTCTGGTGGAAGAGCGGTCCGACCAACCAATCCCGGTTAATTCCATGCCGATGGGACAGGTTCCGCCCGAATTGTCGGAACTGATCACCGGATTACTCACCGGCTTGGAGATGGGGGAGGTGATCATTCCGAGATTCTCCACCTGCAGAAACGGAAACGCGACCTGGCGAGTGCAATGCTCGAAACCGAAGAGCCATTGATGACCGGCCTAACGACAACTGACCTTGTGGAATTGCTTGCGTCCTAGCAGACTGTGGAAAAACATCCGGAGAGAATTTTGTCCACAGATTGGAAAGCGTGGCCGCCGCCTGGCGTCCGTTGCGAGGCAGATTTCACAGGGAGACCCAGAGGTGCGTTTTCCCGAAATCTGCACTCACCTGTGCAATCTGCGGACTATTTCAATAGTCTCCAGGCAGCGGCGTCCAAGCCGCGGTTGTCGCTTCAGCCGGCGTCGCCAACCTTCGCAAAGAGGACCTGCGTTTGTTTCGGCGGAGCGTCGCTACCAACGATGGCCGGGGCCAGCGGTCCCCAATAGAGGCGCTTGTTTTCGCGTCATATTCGGGTCGTGGACGGGTGGATTGCGCTCAGGCAACAAAAGTCGGGCGGCAGGGATGGAGGCTGACTCGGAAGGCGCTGTGCCATCGAACTTCGTGGTTTGTCCTGCTCTTGCGGTCCGGTTGGCCGGCTGAGTCGTGGCAGAGCCGGCAGGGTTTACCTTCAACCTTGCAGAAAAGCTGGTGGCGCTTCCGGCAAGATTGCTCACGACCACGGCAAAGAGGGAGTGGTTGACGCTTCGAGTCGCCGGTGGAGTCGTGAAGCTGGCGTCAATGGCCCCGTCGATATCGATACCGTCTTTTCTCCATTGATAACTTAAAGGAGGCGTTCCGGTAGCGCTAACGGAAAACGTGGCGGTCTGACCGATGGCAACGGTCTGGTTGGCAGGCTGGTGGGTAATCATGGGAGGATGAGGAGAGGGACTCGGAGTCGGAGTGGGGCTGGGAATTTCGTCGAGCACAACATAACTCACTTGAGTTATGCCATTCTGGTCTTTCACCTCCAGGATGAGACGGTCTGGATTTTGCAGGACCGTGACCAGGCCATAACCCGTGCATGTGTCGTCGTAGTATCCCTCGCTCCATGTCCCGTTCCGACCGCTCGCGCAGTCACCAGGGGCGCGGGCAGTTTCATTTGGCTTCGCCACGCACATCTCGGGGAAGCCAGCTTGAGTGCCATTGTCGATCGCACCCAGATGAAGGTCGCCAGCGATGAAAACGACCCCCGAAATATTATGCGAATTAATAAAGGTCCTGATCGCGTTCCACTCCGTTGGATAAGCTCCCCAGGCATCGTTCTGCTTCGTTCTCGGGTTCGTGACGACGGAAGTAAAAATAATTTTCCAATGCGCGCTCGAGGCCAGGAGATTATTTTCCAGCCATTGGAGTTGGCCCGAGGCTCCCAGGTTGTTCCCGTCGAGCATGCTTTTATCGGGGCCTTCCGGATCCCGCCAAAAGTCTCTCTGGCTGCGGCAGTCGAGGATAAAGCAATCCGCCTGAGCGTAACTAAACTTCTGCCAAATGCCGGGGGTCACCGCAGGTAACGGATAGGTTGGAGTATATTCCTGAAACGCCTCCTGTGTCAGGTTCCAGTCGGGATAATACTTATCCAGGTTGTCGGGACCGGAATCGTGATCGTCCCATTGATGAGCGATGGGAAAATTCCGGAGAATCAATGGAACAAAACCGCTCATGAAGGGCGTCTCCGGGTCGTATAGCTTTTTGAACATTTGCCTTTTATCGGAGAGTGTTTTTGGACCGCTGTGGTCAAAATCGCCCCCGATGAAAACAAAGGCTGGCAGTTCAGCCGCCGCGCTCGCGAACGTTGGGACGTCAACGTTGAGCTCGGCGACCCTTTTGAAGTCGGATAGAACGACAAACTTAAAGTCTCGCGCGGACCCGCTGGGGGGAAACGTCGCGAAAGATGGATACGGTTGGGAGAGGAACTGCGGAACCCCGTTGACTACCACGTTCAGATAAAGGGTCGATTCCGGCGCCAGGCCGGTCAACGGGATTATCGCGGTAAAGTCACTCGATTCGTTGGTTGTTACAGGATCGGAGGTAAGGTAGGTCTGAAGGGCAGGGTCAGTGCCGTAGCGGAGTGTGACACTGGCGGTCGTGTTGGTGCGGACAAAGACCTTCGCGTCGGAAGCGGTCACCCCGCCCACGACCGGCCCGTGGGTCAGCACTTGTGCCAGGGCGAAACCAGCGGCGATTTGAGTGGCAAGCCAAGAGGCCAGCGTTTTGGAAACGAGTTTCATGATGGGTGTTTTTTACTTTTCGGTTCGAGCTGCCAGCGAGCTGTGTTCCTGAGACCGGTTGTCTCGCGGCCGCGCTCGGCGACGTCAGCAGCGGGACCCATCACGCCGGTTGTCAGACCGAAGAAGGCAGTATTCCGGGCGGAAAAAGTATCGGTATTCGGAGCGCGAAAGCTTCTGATGTTGAGGAACGTTTTCATCCTCATCACCTTCTACGGAGAATGAATGGTGAAGTTCTAAAAATATTTCTTTGATGCGACTTGCGACACGAATTTCGAGGGCGTGCCGAGGTGGATTATTTGTTTCTACAGGGAATGGGCGAGGAAGTTTCAAGAAGCCTTTCCGCTGTGACTGAGGGCGAGAATTTTGCCGCGGAAGTCGGCCTGAGCCGGCTTTGCGCGACAGTCGCGGCGATTTCGCGAGGGCGCTGCAGAGGCAACACTTGCCGCTACCGCTAAGGCGCGGCATAACCATCCTGTGGCCCTTCTCCATCCGAGCACGCCTTCCCGGAGCGCGGCGCTGAAGCAGTTCCTGGCCGAACTGAAACGGCGCAAAGTCTATCGCGTCGCGGTCACGTATATCGTGGTCGCCTGGGTCTTGATTCAAGTCGACACCCAGGTTCTTCCATTTTACGAAATCCCGACCTGGACCGTTCGACTGGTCATCACGGTGCTTGTCCTTGGGTTTCCCGTCGCAGCGATCCTGGCCTGGGTCTACGATATTACTCCCGCCGGGATCAAACGGACCGAGGAGGTCGCGCTTACCGGGATCGTCCCGGCTGGACGAGCGCCGGAGAAAAGTATCGCTGTGCTGCCTTTCGAGAACCTGAGCGACGATCGGGAGAACACCTTTTTCGCAGAGGGAGTGCATGATGACGTTCTCTCCACCCTGGCGAAGATTGCGGACCTGAAGGTCATTAGCCGAACCTCGGTCCAGCAATATCGATCCGGCACGCGCAACCTGCGCGAAATCGGGGAAGCGCTCGGCGTTGCCCACATCCTTGAAGGTACGGTGCGGCGCGCAGGCAACCGGGTCCGGGTGAACGCACAGCTGATCAACGCGCGGACAGATGTCCATATCTGGGCCGAAACTTTCGATCGCGAATTGACAGACCTTTTTGCGATCCAAACCGAACTGGCCGAGCGGATCGTCAAGGCATTGCAGGCCAATCTGTCGCCGCGAGAAATGGCCGACCTCCAGAAACCGCCCACGAGCGACCTCGAAGCCTATGATCTCTATCTGCGGGCGCGCGATCTTTTCCGCTGGAGCGGGATCGGTGATCCGCAGGAAAACGGTGAGAAGGCGCTTCCCTTGCTCGAGCAAGCGCTGGCGCGCGATCCGTCGTTTGTGTTCGCCTACTATTTGGTTTCGCGCATTCACGGCGAACTCTTCTGGTTCGGCTACGACAAAAGTTGGGAGCGTCTCGCGAAATCGAAAATGGCGGCCGATACCATTTTGCGACTGCGCCCCGAATTGGGGGAGGGACACCTCGCGCTCGCTTTTTATCATTATTATTCCTCGCGCGATTACGAGGGGGCGATTCGTGAGCTGACCCTCGCGCAACGCGCTTTGCCTAACGAATCCGATGTGGCGAGCGCGCTCGGCATGATCGAGCGCCGGCGCGGGCGTTGGGAGGAATCGATTTTCCACCTGGAACGCGCCCGGCAGCTCGATCCGAGAAATATTTCGTCACTCTGGAATCTCTCCGAAACACTGACCTTCTTGCGCCGTTATCAAGAAGCGGATCAGGTTCTGGCGGAGACGGCGGAAGTTTCCCGGGAGGCGCAGATGATTCCGATCGCCCGGGCCGAGCTTGCTCTGCGCGAACGAGGTGATATGGCTCCGTTGCGCAAGGCATTGCGGCGTCTTCCGGTGGACTTCGATCCCGGTGGCGCGGTCACGACCATTGCCGTCCGGCTGGCGCTGATGGAACGCGACTATGATGAGGCTGAGCGACGGTTGGGAACCTGTCCGGATTGCAAGTACAACGATGTCGGCCTTTGCGGGTTCGTTGGCGCACTCGATGATTACACCGTTCCCAAGGAATGGTATGTCGGCTTGATCGCCCGTGGCCGGGGCAGGGAGGCTGAGGCGGCGCACGCTTTCGCGACCGCAAGAAAGATGGTCCTGGCCGAAGCGGAAGGATCACCTAACGATGCCAAAATTCTGATCATGCGAGGTTTGATCGAGGCAATGCTTGGCCGCTCGGAGGATGCGATTGCAGCGGGCGAACGTGCAGCGCAGCTCCTTCCAATTTCAGCCGACGCTCTCGACGGGCCGCTCATTGCGACGAATCTGGCGGCGATCTACGCGCAGCTGGGCCGGCACGATCAGGCTTTGGCGTTGCTCGAAACGCTCGTTAGGCAGGCTGGCGGGCCGACACCGGGGACGTTGCGGGTCGAGCCGCAATGGGACTCTTTACGGGATGATCCACGGTTTCAGGAGTTGCTCGCCCTGTAGCCGGAGTCGCTGACCCCGCCGGTTGGCGCATCTTACCGCCCACCGAGATCAGCGTCCCGGCATCAACGCCTCGGGATGATACTTTTGCCAGTAACGAATAGAAGCGGTTACAGCCATAAAGCTTGGATCGGCCAGTTCGTAATCGGCCACCCGCGCTTTGGCCGCGCCGGATGAGAGAATGTCGCGCGCTTCGTAGTTGGCGAAGTCCGGGATCAACTCGGCTTCCCCACGACCCTTGCTTAACTCAGTGCGAAACCATTCCGCCCAACGCCGCACCCGCTCTTCGAGCGCATCGAAATGGCCGGGGAGATTATCATCGATCAGACCGAAATGCGGAAGATAGAGGTGCGTCGCGCCGAGCGCGCGCATGCGGGCGATCGATTCCAGCCACGACTCGATCTCCAGTTCGGGCGGAACGAAGGGCGGCACCGGCGGCCCGCCATCGAGTCGCACCCCGGCGACGTCGCCCCCAAAAAGGTCGTCGTCCCAATGATAGACGTTGTGGTGCGAGGCATGCCCCGGGGTCGCAAGTGCACGCACGTCATATCGACCGACCTGAACCGACGCCGCCGTCCTCGGTGACGAATACTTTGTTCTGAGGGATCGGCCGCATTTCGCCCCAAAGTCTCCCCATTTCGGCCCCAAAAATGCGGGTCGCAGATTCCATCAGCCGCGAAGGATCGATCAGGTGGCGCGCTCCCCGCGGATGGACATGAATCGTTGCGCCCAGTTCGGCAAAACGCCACGCGGCTCCGGCGTGATCGAGGTGGATATGGCTGAGGAAAACGTGGCGGACATCGTTAGGCGCAAATCCGGCCGTGAGCATCGCCGCGGCAATATTCCCAAAGGTTGAGTCTGCGCCGGTGTCGAAAAGGACGATGCCGTCAATCGTCTCGAGCGCGGTCACCGCGATAATCCCGGGCCGGCCAAGATGGAGGGTGTCGAAGACATGAATCATTATTAGGCGGGTCGCTCCATCTTGTGGACCTGCAAGAGAGAAAACGGCGTCTGCTGACAGCAACTCGAAGCGCTGCGGTTCTTAACCAACTGCGGATTTTCCGGCGAATCGACCTCCCTCATGTAAGGCGCTCGCGCCGCCGCGAAGTGTCGGAGCACATCGGACATTGCGGAGAGCGAATGCCCCGTAAACGGACGATCGCAATCAGGCAGATTCAGAGCGAGGGCGAGGGGAGTCCTGGCGGAACTCTTTGTTTCGGTCGAGCGCACTCATCCCACCTTAACGCGGAATTAGAGCCTGAAAAGACTCTTCCTCAGGATCGCGCGGGAATCGGGGTTAGAGTTAATATCGACACTCGTCGCCGAGATAGACGCAATGTCGGCGGTCATACGGGCGGCTTCCTAATTTCGCTCAAAATGGGTCCGAGGCCGAAAAGAGTGAGATTGTGACGCTGGCCTGTTGTGACTCAAGTAGCACAACCTCGAGTAGCAGAATCGTTCAACTTTTGGCCTAACCGTTGAGGGAGACGGAGTTTTGTCACCCAAGAATTTCTAAGAGACTGAGTCAGTCGTACCTTTCAAATTCATCCTTTCAGGCCCCTACTACAAACTAGCCCTCCATTGCGCCCGCCGGTCTACGGTCCTTATGTTCGCCCGTGCCGTTGCCAAGCGAACTTGTTGGGTCGCGAGCGCCCTCGAATTGAGCAGTTTCAGCCAGCCGCAGAGCGCCACGGACCGAAGAAACTCGCTCGCCCACGAAGAATAAGCTCGACAAATTCGGAGCGGGCGCGGTAAAGAGTTGCCTATTACTTTACCCGACGTTTCGACGCATCTCTGGCGCGGCTATAACCCGATGCAGTTGGACCTTCGCTGGAACACCGCTTTACTCGATCTCCAGATCCAATTGGAACCAAACGATTCAGCCGAGTGCGGAGTGGAGATGAGAGTTGTTAGCTCTAGTTTAAGTGGCCGAGGCCGTCTCTCAACTCGCCAACTCTCGACCTACCCTCGGATGGGATCCTGGTTAGAGGCGGAGCTGGAGCAGATGAAAGCATGAAGACTAAGACTATGAAAACAATGCATTGCCTGGTCGCTGGACTTCGTCCGGCCAACTCGTTTCTGGCGCGGCGGTTCGCTCTCGCTGCTGTTTCTCGGTGCGGTGCTGACGCTCGTCATCCCTGCGCGGGCGCTCCGTTTAATTTGAGGAAACCGGGACCCTCGCATGGCCCGCCAGCCAGTCGGCGTTGCTGCCCAACGGCAGGATCCTCGTCGCTGGCGGCGACACCGGATCCATTCGACGCTCTCAAGAGCGCGGAACTCTACAACCCGGCGACCGGGACTTGGACAGCCGGTGGCAACCTCGTCACCGCGCGCTTTTCCCACACGGCGACCTTGTTGCGCGGCGGCAAGGTGCTCATAGCAGGCGGTTTCAACGGCGGCTGGCTCGCGAGCGCGGAAATCTACGATCCGGCGAGCGGGAGATGGACGGCCACCGGCAGCCTCGCTAGTGCAAGAAATAGTAACACGGCCACCTTGCTGCCCAACGGCAAGGTGCTCGTCGCAGGTGGACTTGATAGCGGCAGCAGCGTTCTCGCGAGCGCGGAGCTTTACGATCCGGCGAGCGGGACCTGGACGACGACCGGTAGCCTCGCGACCGCGCGCGCCGTTCACACCGCGACCTTGCTGTCTGACGGCACGGTGCTTGTCGTCGGCGGTGACAGACAGCAGTCGGCGCCCTCGCGAGCTGCGGAACTCTACGATCCGGCGAACCGGCACCTGGACGGCCACCGGTAGCCTCGCCGCCGCGCGCTATTATCACACCGCGACGTTGCTGCCCGATGGCAAAGTGCTCGTCGCGGCGGGCGCTAATAGCACTCACCAACGGTCTTGCGAGCGCGGAACTCTACGATCCGGCCAGCGGGACTTGGACGACCACCGGCAGCCTCGTCAACGCACGCTATCGTCATACAGCGACCTTGCTCCCCGACGGCAAGGTGCTCGTCGCGAGGCGGACGCAACGGTACTCTCGGGAGCGCAGAAATCTACGATCCGGCGCAGCGGGCACCTGGACGACGACCGGCAGCCTCGACGACCTTACGTGATTTTCACACGGCGACTTTGCTGTCGAACGGCAAGGTGCTCGTCGCAGGCGGCACTGACACTGGCTACGCTTTCTTTCGCGACCGCGGAACTCTACGATTCGGCGAGTGGAAGCTGGGCAGCCACTGGCAAACTCATTGTTTCCCTATATTTACAAACCGCCACGCTGCTGCCCAGCGGCAAGGTGCTCGTTGCCGGCTCTGACGAGGAACTCTACGATCCAACGAGTGGCACCTGGACAGCCACCGGCAGTCTCATTACCCCACGCATTTTGCAGACGGCCACGTTGCTGCCCAATGGCAAGGTGCTGGTCGCCGGCGGTCAGGTGGCTGAAAACGGCCAGCATTTGGCGAGCGCGGAACTCTACGATCCGACCAGCGGAACGTGGACGGCCACCGGCAGCCTTACCACCGCACGCCGAAGTCACAGCGCCACTTTGCTAGCCAACGGCAAAGTGCTCGTAACAGGCGGAGAGGACAACAGCTTCACTCCTCTCGCGAGCGCGGAACTTTACGATCCGGTCAGCGGCACTTGGACAGTCACCGGCAGCCTTCTTACGGCCCGCGAATTTCACACCGCTACCTTGTTGCCCGGCGGCAAAGTGCTAGTCGCCGGCGGTTCCAACCCTGCGATTGTCGGCGGCTCGGAACTCTACGATCCGGCCAGCGGCACCTGGACCGCGACCGGCAATCTCGTCACGCCACGCTCCGATCAGACGGCGACCGTGTTGCCGAATAGCAACGTGCTCGTGGTGGGCGGCTTTGGCAACAGCGGCATTCTTGCGAGCGCCGAACTTTATCTTCCGGCCAGCGGAATCTGGACCGCTACCGGCAGCCTTATCACCGCTCGCAATGGTCACACGGTGACGTTGCTGCCCAACGGCCAGGTGCTCGCCGCGGGTGGTGCTGGATCCGGCGGCGCTCTTGTGAACACGGAGCTTTACGATCCGGCCAGCGGAAGCTGGACCGCGGCCGGCGACCTCCACAACCCACGTGACTTTGCCTCAGCCACGTTGCTGGCCAGCGGCAAGGTGCTCATCGCGGGTGGCCTTGGACCCAGGTCCGTTTTCCGGACCTCGGAACTCTACGATGTGAACCTCGGTTTCAGCAGCGCGTGGCAACCTGTCATTACTGCCGCAAAAGCCGGCAAGAGCATCCAACTCACCGGCTCGCAGTTCCAGGGCGTCTCCCAAGCTTCTGGCGGCGGCACCCAGGATTCATCCAGCAATTATCCGGTCGTGCAGTTACGCAGTCTCGACAACAGCCAGGTTGCCTTCCTCCTGGCCGATCCTGTCCGCGGCTGGTCGGCGACAAGCTTTGCCGCTGCCCCCGTGGCAGGCTTTCCTCCCGGCCCGGCGCTCGTGACTGTCTTTACCAACGGCATCCCAAGTACCTGCGAACTATCTGGTCGTCCCGAGTCCCCGTTGATTGGGTTCGCCGCCGGCTAACCTGACCTGTACCCGTTTTGCTGTGTTCGAAGGTCAGGGAACCGGAATGGAGTTCAAGAATCAAAATCGAGCTCACATTTGAATCGCCGGCGCCTTCACTCCCACTCGATCGTGCTCGGCGGTTTGGTCGAAATGTCGTAGCAGACGCGGTTGACGCCTT
Organism: uncultured Verrucomicrobiae bacterium; assembly: GCA_963720895.1. Classification (GTDB taxonomy): domain Bacteria; phylum Verrucomicrobiota; class Verrucomicrobiia; order Chthoniobacterales; family UBA10450; genus Palsa-1392. Next base: position 54,032 of record CAVRGZ010000003.1, on the reverse strand, counting down.
TCACTTCGTTGACGATCCGGCTCGAGATACGCGCCAGGATTTCATAGGGCAGGCGCACCCAGTCCGCAGTCATCCCGTCCTGGCTCTCCACGATGCGCAGAGCGATCGTGTTGTCGTAGGTGCGCTGGTCGCCCATCACGCCGACCGAGCGCACCGGCAAAAGCACGGGGAACGATTGCCAGACGCGGTAATACCAGTCGTTCGCTTTCATTTCGCTCACCACGATGGTGTCGGCATCGCGCAAAATGCGGAGCCGCTCGGGCGTGACTTCGCCGAGGATGCGGACCGCAAGCCCGGGACCGGGAAAAGGCTGGCGGTGCACGATCTCGTTAGGCAAACCGAGCTGCAAACCGGCCTGACGCACTTCGTCCTTGAAGAGCTGCCGGAGTGGCTCGACCAGCTCGAAGTTCATCTTCTCGGGGAGCCCGCCGACGTTGTGATGGCTCTTGATGAGCGAGGCCGGATTGCCGCCGATCGCCACACTCTCGATCACGTCAGGATAAAGTGTGCCCTGGGCGAGGAAGCGATAGCCGGCGTGGGGACGCTTGTCGGCACGATCCTGCGCGAATAATTCCTCCGTCGCCTGTTCAAATACCCTGACGAATTCGCCGCCGATGACCTTGCGTTTCTGTCTCGGGGTCGGTCACGCCTTCGAGCAAGCGAAGAAAATGTTCCGAAGCGTCGACATATTTGAGTTTGATCTGGAAATTTTCGCCGAAGACGCGTTGCACGATCTCAGCTTCATTTTCGCGCAGGAGTCCGTTGTTGACGAAGATACAGGTCAGCTGGTCCCCGATTGCCTTGTGCAAAAGAGCCGCCGCGACTGAGGAATCGACCCCGCCGCTCAGCCCGAGCACGACCTTTTCGTCACCCACCTGCTGACGGACGCGCTCGCAGGATTCGTCGATGAAAGAACCCATCGTCCAATCCATCGCGCAGTGGCAGACGCGAAAGAGAAAATTCTCGATAATCTCTTTTCCGCGGGGCGTGTGCGAAACCTCGGGATGAAATTGCAACGCGAAAAGCTGACGCTCGCTGTCTTCGATCGCGGCGAAGGCGGAATTCTCCGTGTGCGCGATGGCGTGGAATCCTTCCGGGAGCGCGGTCAGCTTGTCGCCGTGGCTGTTCCAGATGTCCATTTGGTTGCCGATCCCGTGGAAGAGGCGAGTGCGCCCATCGATCTGCAGAAGCCCGGCCCCATACTCGCGGCGGGCACTGAACTCGACTTCGCCTCCGAGATGGCGGGCCATCAATTGCATCCCGTAGCAGATCCCGAGAACGGGGATGCCTAACGAGAAGATTTGGAGATCAATTTGGGGCGCGCTTTTTTCATAAACACTGGCCGGACCACCGGAGAGAATGATCCCTTTGGGCGCCAGCTGCTCAATTTCCCCCGCCGTAATATCGTGCCGGACGATCTCGGAATAGACCTGGCACTCGCGCACCCGCCTCGCAATGACCTGCGTGTACTGGGAGCCGAAGTCGAGAATGAGGACTCGCGAATGCGCCGGCGTCTTCACGAGATGGACGGAGCCGGAAGGCTCTCGAGCGGGCGAGCGTCGACAGACAGGGGTTTCATCTGGAAAGATAAAAGGCCGCGGTTGCTTTGCAAGGAAATGAAAGGTGCAGCGCTGGACTTCCTGCCGAATCATAGCGAAACCAACGCCCGATGATTGATCCAGACCTTCTCTTGCATGCCTACCGGCTGGGAGTTTTCCCAATGGCGATGGAAGATGGCGAGATCCGGTGGTTCTCGCCTGACCCGAGGACAATCCTGCCGCTGGATACTTTCCATATCCCCCATGGATTGAAACGCGAGCGCCGCAGGCAGGCGATCGAGATTCGGGTCGACACCCGCTTCGGCGACGTGATCCGGGCCTGCGCCGCACGGAGCGATACCTGGATCAACGATGAGATCGTCGCCAGCTACTCGCAGTTGCACGAACTCGGGTATGCACACTCGGTCGAAGCCTGGTCCGCTCAGGAACTCGTGGGCGGCCTCTACGGCGTCGCGATCGGCGGCGCTTTTTTCGGGGAATCGATGTTTCATCGCACGACCGGCGCCTCCAAGATCGCGCTCTGGGCCCTGGTCGAGCGTTTGTGCGAACGCCGCTTTGCCCTCCTCGACACGCAGTGGCTCACCCCGCATCTGGAGCAATTCGGGGCGAAAGAAATTCCGCGCAGTCTTTATCTGCACCTCTTGAACGAGGCAGTCGATTTGCCGAGGGATTTCGCCTAACGAACTGGCGTGACGCTGGGGAAAGTGCGACCGACTCGCCGAAACGACTTCATCCGGCATTCTCACGCTCCCCTCGCCACATCCATTTTGGAGAGCTGCGCTTCTGGCGAGTTAATGGTCTGGGTGACGGCAATTTGGTCGGCGGCGGCCGGCATGTTGTTGATGCTCGGAGTTACAGCTTGTGAATTGGTCCGCGATCACAAGGCGTGGGCTCATCACGACTCCGCAGGCTTTCCGGAATGTAATTCTAAAGTCTAACTCCCAAAAGAATCCCTTTCCATATTGTGTGGCTTCAGAGCTAAACCAAAAGAAAACCTAAAAATGAAAAAGCTAGCATGTCTCCTATCGTTAATAGTTGGATCTCTCGCTGTTTCTCTCTACGCCGGGCCAGCGCCCGTTTCTGATTACAAGAACGTCGTGCCATCGCCGCCTCCGCCCCTCTATGGAACTGGCTTCTACATGGGGCTCGATCTGGGCGCGAATGTTTACCAAGACCGCGGTGGAGTGCGAACTTTCGATAACGAGCTTGGAGATACGCTTGAGTTTAGGCCTAAGAACGACGTCGGGTTTTTCGGCGGACTCAAAGGTGGCTATGTCTTCGGTACGGGCGTTTTTCGTCCGGCAATTGAAGGAGACTTTTTTTACAACGGCTTTCCAGGTGGCGCAGATTTCAGATTAACCTCCGCCGATGGGGCGGTTGCGACAGCCAGCACGAACCGCACGGTCAACACCGGTGCGATGATGTCGAACTTCATCATGAGGTTCGCCTTTGACCGCTTCCAGCCATATGTCGGAGGCGGAGTCGGAATTTACTTTGCCGGAACCCCTGGTACGACCGTCAGCCTTGGCAACGGCGAATTTGCGACCACGTCAGGACAGGAACACAACGATCTCGCGTGGCAGATCATTGCGGGCGCAGACTACTATTTTACGCCGAAGATGAGCACTTTCATTGAATACCACTACCTCGACTACACGAGCTCCCAAATCGATACCAACCAATCTCGCAGTCTGGGTCAGCAATTGGTCGGTGCCGGATTACGATTCCATTTCTAGGACATCAACACATCTGTTTCTGCGGGTAACCGGCCGCCTCTCACGAGGCGGCCGGTTGTTTGAATGTTTCCTGATGGGGGCGCCGCCTACCGCGCTTGACAGAGCGGAGCGTATATAGTCCGCTTGCCTGCCCGGGAGAATCCGGCATAGTGACAGCCCTGCGTCCGAAAATTGTTTCGAGCTTCGAGATTTGAATTTCGGATTTGCCGGTGCGGCTGGGTAGCTCAGTTGGTAGAGCAGAGGACTGAAAATCCTCGTGTCGGGGGTTCAATTCCCTCCCCAGCCACATTTTCTTAATTCCCAATATGTTACGGCTGAAATGCCTAACGAAGTCCTGAATGGCCTTCGTGAGTTTCGGCCGATATGACAATAGCAAATACTCAGCCGGATGGCGGTGACACCCATTATTATCCTTATGCCGACGGCGAGGACTCAGGGGCGGACATCCTCCTCTGGCTCCGAGATTTCCGCCCGGACCCCGAGCCGGGTCATCGCGAAGAGCAGCAGGCGCTCGGTCTCCGTCATGTCGGCATAGCGCGCCAATACCGCTCGGGCGAGTCCGGGCCGATCGGTGATCAGGCCATCCACGCCCAAGCCAATCATGCGGATCATGCGTTGCGGGTCATTCACCGTCCACACGTAGACCGGTTTGTGTGCCGCGTGTGCGGCGCGGATGAACGAGCGCGTCGCCATGCCCGACTCGACTGCGAAAAAATCGAACGGCAAACGGCTCGGGTCGCCAATCGCCTTCGCCGCCAACAGCCCGGCTGTCCAGCGAGGTTCCAGATGCTTCATCTTTTCGATCATGTGGCGGCTCAACGACATGGTGATGATGTCGTTCTGCATTCCCGCCGCCTCGACCAGCTCAACGACCTGCTCCTCGAGGCGCTGGCTCTTCCCGTAGTCCTTCAGCTCAATGTCCACACGGGAGACGCCTTTGCATGTTGCGAGCGCCTCGGCCAGCGTCGGCACCCGTTCGTCCTTGAACGCGTCGGAGAAAAAGCTGCCAATGTCCACTTCCCGCAACTGCTTCTCGGTGGAGGACCAAATCTGCAACGGCGAGTGAGCAACCTTCATCAGGTCGCGGTCGTGGGCCACGACCACTACCCCGTCAGCCGACTCCTGCACGTCCAACTCCACGAGGTCCGCATGTTCCTCGCCCGCGCGTCGGAACGCCGCCAGAGTGTTCTCCGGGGCCGACGCAGACGCACCGCGATGCGCAATGACGAGTACCGGCCGGTCCGTCCGCGTATCACGCAAGAGCAGATACGCTAGTCCAGACGCCATCAGGACGGCCAAGGTGAGTCCACCGACCAGCGTCGCCCACGAAACCCGGAAACGTTTACCCTGGATCTCCAACTCGTCACCAAACGCAACCGGCAGATGCAGCTGCGTGGCCGGATTGGTCGTGAGAAAGAGACGCACGAGGATCAACGCGAAGAATGCTGCGGAAACAATGCTCACCGCCAGCGAACAGAGGAACCAGACGGTCACGACTGCACCGACCAGCACCAGTAACCCGACCATTGTATCGCCAAAGGCCGGCGCCACCGCGCGTCCGAGCAGCTTGATCGCCGTGGAGGTCGCGAGCGACGCGACAAGAGCGAGAACACCCCAGGATACGAACACCAGCATGGCGTGGACCCGGCGTCCGTTCATGCGGCGCTCGCTCTCGGCGAACGTGCGCCATGGACGCATTCGTTCAAAAACGACGAGCGGAAGGACCAACGCCCAGCCCGCGAGTTTTCTCCCGAGGACGACCGCGAGCGATAGCGCGAGAACGGCGACGATCACAAACGCCGTGACAAACTCCGGAGGTCTCACTTTCAGATAGTAATTGATGTCATGCTCGCGGAGCAGCATCCAGCAGGTCAGACCGATCGCGACGACGAACGGCGCCGAAAAAAGAAAAACGCGGACAAAGAGTTCGAGCGTTAGCCAGAGAATCGAGGCCGCGCGCGCGACACCATGCATAACCGCATCCCGGACCCTTATGCGGGAGCCGCGCGCAAGAGCGAGTCCCACCGCCATCAGACACGCCTGTCCGAAGATGGCAATCCCGAGGCTCGTCGCGACGAGCAGTAACAAAGCAGCAAGGCCGGACTTCGTGACGAGGAAAAAGAAGGCGATGTCCGCGTCAGTGACCGCCGAGCTGCCCGAAAGAGACACGAGCATTCTTAGCAACGCTCCGCTCATCGGCGTGATCACAATGAAGGTGACCGCTGCGACGAGCACCTCGACTCCGGCGAACGTCCTCCAATCGCGGGTGAAATCGCGAACCGCAGAGGCCAGCGCTATCCTAACTTCGTTAGTCGTCATTCACATATGCGCCCTCTTATTGCGCCTTCAAAATCGACGCTGGGTTCAAATCGCGGGGTGGCGCGGCCCGCGAATAGAATTGATTGCGCCGTGGCAAGCAGTTGGAGATCGCAAGCAAGATGAAGAGGCAGTAAAAGTTTTGGGCTGGGTTGCATCGGGTGGTGGATTCAGGGACTAGGTTCGACGATCTAAGAACCGTTTGCGCCAGCAGACGGATTGTTGATCATAGAGAGGCGCCTTCGCGGCGTCTATGGAAAGACTTGGTAAGGCGCTGAGAGTCTCAGTGTTCCGTCAACTTGCACTAGAAGTCTCCTGATTGGAGCAAGATGGAGGCCGGGATAGCCTAACGAAATGACCACGCAGTATGAGGCAGTAAAGAAGCGATTGTTTCGCGCTTTTGGCGGCGTGCTCTTCATCGTCGTGAGCGGCTGCAGCACCGTGACCGAAATGGTGGAGGCGAACATTCCCATCAGGGAAACGGGTCGTCCTTCGATCGTAATCAGCTTACGCGCCCAGGAAGCCTATCTCTATCGCGGCAAAGTTCTCGTCGCCTCCTCTCGCATCTCGAGTGGCCGGGAAGGACATCGCACCCCGGTCGGCCGATTCCGAGTTATCCGCAAAGACATTGATCATACCTCCAGTCTGTATGGGGATTATGTCTCGGCCTCGGGACAAGTGGTGGTAGCGAATGTCGACACCCGACGCGTTCGCAAGCCGCCCGGGACGCACTACGAAGGCGCCCCGATGCCTTACTTTCTGGAATTTTCGCCCGGTTTCGGATTGCACCAGGGCTATCTCCCGGGCGAGCCCGCCTCCCACGGCTGCATCCGGATGCCATATTGGAAAGCGCGGCAATTTTTCCAGGTTGCGAATGTCGGGACCCCGGTGGTGGTGAAACCGTAGCGGCTCGCCAAGCTGCAGCTTCCATGGTTCCAGGAGCGGTTTGCAGTCGGACCAGGGGGCCGCTTGAAAAGCAATGCCGGAAAGTCACAAAATGAGAGGGCTCCGACTTCTAATTTCCGCCGGCCAAAGCCCGCTGATAAACCAAGTCTGCCGCAACGATGTCTTCGACAGCGACCCCGACGGATTTATAGAGTGTAATTTCTTCCTCCGATTGGCGGCCGGGTTTCGATCCGGCGACGACTTCGCCGAGTTCGGCGAAGATTTTTCCCGCTGCAATGATGTCACCGGATTCCTTGGCCGCCGCTTCTCGCGACTCGACATAAATGCGCGCCTTGCCGAGCGCGGCATCGTCCAGTTCGCGCCAGTTTGGTCGGGTCGCGCCGACCGCATTAAGATGAGTGCCCGGCGACAACCATTCACCCCTCAGGACCGGCGTCGTCGCGGAGGTTGCCACGACAACCACGTCCGCGTTGCGCACCGCTTCTTCCGCCGAGACGGCGGCAGCGATGCCGAATTTTTTTGCGAATTCGCCCGCGTGCCGCGGACTCCAGACCCGGACTTCGCGAAATTCTCGCACGATCCGAAGTGCCTCCAGATGGCTTTGCGCCTGCACGCCCGAACCAAGAATGGCAAGCACGGAGGCTTCTGTGCGTGCGAGAAGATCCGTGGCGACGGCCGAAACGGCGGCGGTGCGCATCTCGGTGATCAGTCGGCCGTCCATCGTCACGAGCGGTTCGCCGGTTTCGGGGCGAAAGAGGAGGATCATCGCGTGATGCGTCGGCACGCCCTCGTTGTTCGGGTAAAAGGTAACCAGCTTAGCCCCGAGCGCGCCTCCGTAGGCGGGCATCACGCCGAAAAAACCCTTGTGCTCGTCCACCGGCAAAACCAGCCGCATCGGCTGTTCGACCTTGCCCGCGGAAAGATCACGCAATGCACCCGCCATCGCCGGAATCAACTCTTCCATCCGCAAGAGCGCGCGAACCTTTTCCTCGTCGAGAAACATGACTGATTGTAGCGGCAGTCTGTGACCGCCGAAAGCGTGACGGCAGGGCGAACCTTCGGCGCTCAAAGAGCGCTGCTACAGGTCGATCAATTCGCAGAATTTTTTCAAATCGACGTTCCCGCCGGAGACGATGCAGACAATCGGGCCCTCCCCGGCTTTACCGGTCAAGGCGGCGGCGAGCGGCATGGCACCGGCGCCTTCGGAAATGACCCGCGCTTTTTCTGCCATCAAACGCATCGCTTTGCGCGTCTCTTCCAGACTAACGACTAACGAAGCCGTCAACGACCGCTTTCATGCGTTGCCACATCCGCGGGAAAACGCTCTGCCCGCCGGCGCCGTCGACGAAGGAACTCTTCCACTGCTTGAATTCCTGAGGAGACCCCGCGGCGAGAGAGAGCGACATCGGGGCGGCTGTTTCGGGTTCGACACCCCAGATCTTGATCTCCGGCCGCAGCGCCTTGAGCGCGCTCCCCACGCCCGTAATGAGACCGCCCCCGCCGATGCTCGCGATGACCGCTGCTGTGTCGGGCGCGTCCTCCAGTATCTCCAGTCCCATTGTTCCATGACCAGCGATGAAATTGTCATCATCGAACGGGTGGATGAATGTCCCTTCCGCGCCCGGAAAAGAGCGATCTTCGAGCGCTCTCCAAGCGACTTCGTATCGGACCGGGATCAATTTCGCCCCGAGCGCGCGCATCCGATCGATCTTCGCTTCCGGCGCCGTCTCGATTACGACGACACTGCATGGCACCCCGGCTTGTCGCGCCGCGTAGGCGACGCCCTGTCCGGCATTTCCCGCGCTGATCGTCCAGACGCCGCGGGCGCGCTCGGACTCGGGCAAGAGCGCGACGGCGTTGAGCGCGCCGCGCAGTTTGTAGGCATTGATTGGCTGGAGATTTTCGAGCTTCAAGCGAATGTCGGGGTAATCAGGTCCGAGCTCCAGCCTAACGAGCGGAGTTCGAAAAACGGTGCCGGCGATTCTCTGCTTTGCCGCGCGAATGTCGTCGAGCGTGATCGCACGGACTGGTGGCAGAATGTTAGGCATGTTGGACCCACAGATTTCGCAGATTTCCACAGATTTGAAAACGTCGAATTGGTCGGATCAAAAATCCAAAAATCTGCATAAATCTGCGAAATCAGTGGATCGATTATTTCCTCTGTGGAAGTTCACGTAATGTCGAAGCCGTTGTTCCTTTTCGCACCCGGCGCGGGCGCGCCCTCTTCGCATCCCTGGATGCAGCGCTGGAGGACCCGCTTGCAGGAAATTGGCGAGGTCGAAACCTTCGATTATCGCTACATGCGCGAAGGTCGGAAGCGGCCTGATCGTTTGCCGCAATTGATCGAAGCGCACAGGCAGGCGCTGGCCGACGCGCGCACGAAGCGAGCCAGCGACGGGTCGACATTTTTGATCGGCAAGAGCATGGGCGGGCGGATTGGTTGTCATGTTGCCTTGGAGGAAAACGTGAACGGCTTGGTTTGTCTTGGCTATCCGCTATGCGCAATGGGAGACCGGGCCAGGCTGCGCGACGAAGTACTGCGCGCATTGCGCACGCCGATTCTGCTTGTGCAAGGAACACGCGACGCGCTTTGTCCACTCGATCTGCTCGAGGATGTGCGTGCCGAAATGAAAGCTCCCAACACTCTGTATGTCGTGGAAGGCGGCGATCATTCGTTAGGTGCAGGCAAACGCCAGTTGCAGGCGAACGGGGAAACGCAGGAGGAGGTCGATTGCCGGATCTTCAAATCCATTGCGCGCTTCGTGCAATCGCCTCACTGATGCCGACTCAAGCCAGGGCGCCCGGACGAGTGGAGCTGCTCGGTAATCACACCGATTACAACCAGGGCGTTGTTCTCGCCGCTGCGATCGATCGTGGACTGCAAGTAAGCGGTGAACGACGAAGTGACGGGCTTATCAGGCTCCGGTCCGCGTCGTTCGGCGAGTTCGAGATCAGGAACGACAATCTTCGACCGCAACGGGAACCGCTCTGGGTGAACTATGTGCTCGGTGTCGTCAGGGAATTACTCGACTCGGGTCTTTCGATTGACGGCTTTTCGGCCGAAATCGAGGGAGGCGTGCCGCCAGGTTGCGGCTTGTCCAGTTCTGCGGCGCTGGAGGTCGCGACAGCTTTCTTTCTCCTCAAACTTGTCAACTCGACCTTGCCACCGCTTGAAATTGCGAAGCTCTGTCAGCGTGCGGAGCATCGGTTCGTCGGGGTGCGGTCGGGATTGCTCGATCAGGTCACGTCCATTTTTGGTCGTGCCGGACATGCTGTTTTCTTCGATGCGCGGAGCGAGGAAGTACGTGCCATCTCCTTTCCTCCGGGGCTTGCGCTGGTTATTGCTGAATCCGGCAAAAAGCGTGAGCTGGCCGCAGGCCTCTACAACCAGCGACGCGAAGAAACGCGGGCCGCCGCGGAAGCGCTCGGCCTGGCTGCGTTGCGCGACATTTCGCCTAACGAACTGTCGAAGCGTGACCTGCCGCCGAGGCTGCGCCGCCGCGCGGCGCACATCGTTGGCGAGAACGAGCGAGTGCAGCGCGCCTTGGTCCTGCTCGCGCAAAACGATGCCCACGGTTTCGGCGTGCTGATGAATGAATCGCATGAGAGCTCTCGCCAAAATTTCGAGAACAGCACCGCAGAACTCGACTTGCTCGTGGAGATTGCGCGCGATCTCCCGGGCGTCCTCGGTGCCCGCCTGACCGGTGGCGGCTTCGGCGGCGCGACGGTAACCTTGTGCGAAAGCATCGCTGTCGCCCGCATCGCGGACGAGCTGGGGCAGGTCTACTTCCGCCGCTCCGGGCTCAGGTCGCGCGTTTTTGTTTGTGCCATCGCCGACGGCGCCCGTTGAAGCGCACCGCCTGGGTATTCCCCACCTGTAGCCGGGGTCGCTGACCCCGGCCGGTCTGCGATCAGTGCGCTGTGTGGCCGGGGTCAGCGACCCCCAGCTACAGGGCGGACAATCCGATTTGGCAGAGGTCAGTGGCCGATTATCTTGTCCCCATGGCAACGGAAATGGAAGTGATCAACGCAGAAGAATTGCGCGCGCGCGTCGGCGAACTGCGGAGGTTTCTTTGACCTGCCGAAGCTGCAAACGCGCCTAACGGACCTCGAATCGCGGATGGCGGCGGCGGATTTTTGGTCGCATCGCGAACGGGCCCAGGGCGAAGTCGAAGAAGTTTCGCGCTTGCGCGGATTGATCAATCCGATGCAGGAACTGCAACGTGCTTTTGACGACTTCGAAGCGCTGCAAGAACTTGCCGCGGAGGAATCCGACCCGGCGGCGCGCGCCGGCGCGGAAAAGGAAATCGCGATCGAGCATGCGCGCCTCCTTCGGCAGCTGGAGGAGTTCGAGTTGCGGCAATTTCTCTCAGGCGAGAATGATCGCTCGAATGCCTTCGTGACGATTCACTCCGGCGCCGGCGGGACGGAGTCGTGTGATTGGGCCGACATGCTTCTCCGGATGTATCAGCGCTGGATCGAGCGGAGCGGTTTCAGCGCGCAAACGATCGATATTCAGCAGGGGGAAGAAGTGGGAATCAAATCGGTCACGCTGCTCGTGAGCGGCGAATACGCCTATGGCTATTTGAACACCGAACGCGGGGTGCATCGCCTCGTGCGCATCTCGCCCTTCGACGCCAACAAGCGTCGGCACACCTCCTTCGCGAGCGTCGATATCGTCCCGGAAATTGCGGACTCCGCGCCGATTGAAGTGAATCCCGCGGACATCGAGATCGACACCTTCCGCGCCGGCGGCAAAGGCGGCCAGAATGTAAACAAAGTTGAGACAGCAGTGCGCATCGTCCACAAACCGACCGGAATCGTCGTCGCCTGCCAGGCCGAGCGCAGTCAGGGCCGTAATCGAGAACTCGCGATGAAGATGCTCAAGGCGAAACTCTATGAGATCGAGCAGGACAAGAAGCGGGCCGAGATCGACCGGCAATATGGAGAAAAGGGCGACGTGGCGTGGGGTAGCCAGATTCGGTCCTATGTTTTCCAGCCATATCAGATGGTGAAAGATCACCGCACCGGTGCTGAAACGAGCAACGTGCAGGCGGTCATGGACGGGGACATCGATCTCTTTATCCAGGCAAAACTGCGCGGGCAAACGGCTGCGAAAGGCGAGAAAACGGATGACCTGCCCTAACGATTAAAGAGGCGCCGTAAAGGAAAATCTGTCAACCTGATTCGGCCAGGCGCGCCGAAGGACCCCGCAGGTCGCGAGCGACCTTGTTAATGAAAGTCGCAGATCGCTTGCGAGATCCTTACCGTCTGTGCGGATCGAGATGACAAAGCTTGAAGGGTCGCTCAGACCATCGGGAGAAGTGGGAACTTTTTCCCGAGCACGGCTGCGCTCGGCGCGTGCAGCCACTGTTCGAGCACGGTGCCGTAAACGCTGCGAAAATCTGTATTGAACTTCAGGTCGCCGGCCTCCAGATCCGTCAGGCTCGGGTATTTCCCGAAAAGTCCCGGTTTCACTCTCCCGCCAAGGACAAACATGGGCGCGGCCGCGCCGTGATCGGTCCCGCCATTCGCATTCTCCTCCACGCGCCGCCCGAACTCGCTGAAAGTGAGAAGCAGAACCCGCTCGAAATTTCCCTGCTCCTTCAGGTCGGCGACGAAGGCGGCGAGCGCATCATTGAGTTCATTCATGAGGCGGTCATGCGCATTCAACTGTCCGGCATGAGTGTCGAACCCGCCCTGGCTCGCGTAATAAACCCGGGTCGTTAGGCCGCCGCCGATCATTCGCGCGATCAGGCTCAGACTATTCGCGAGTTGGCCGCGCGGATACGGCATCCGCGATTTCGATTTGCGTGCGATCTCGAGAATCTTGTCGGAACTGATCTGCGCGTCGAGCGCGGTGCGTTGCAGGAAGTCGGCGGCGCTTAAGTCCGACGAGTTTGCACCCGCAAGCATCCCAATCGAGCCGCCTTCGGAGGGGGGCGGCGAGTTCTCGTTATCCTGGTTTAGCTCCCGGAAGAACATTTCTTCCGCGTTCATCCGATCTCCGACTTTCTCGTTACTTTTGAAGCGGAACTGTTCCGGGTGGGAAAAAACAATGCCCGTGGGAGTGCGAGCGGTGAAGGCCTGCGGCATCTCGTTTCCGATCGCGACGCCGACTGTTGGATCGGCTCCGGCGCAACAGTTGTCGAAGTAGCGACCGAGCCAGCCTTCGCGCTCGACTCGCTCGGCGTCCGACGCGGTCTGCCAGATTTCGGTCGAGCGAAAGTGCGAGCGATTGGGGTTTGGATAACCGACTCCCTGGATGACTGCGAGGTGACCTTCGTCAAAGAGCGATTTCAAACCGGTGAGTTTTGGGTTGAGGCCCGCGTAGGAATTGAGTCGCAGGATTTTCTCTGCCGACAGGGCGAGTTTGGGCCGCGCGCGATGGTAGGCGTCGTCCGCGAAAGGGACGACCATGTTTAACCCGTCGTTGCCGCCCGCCATTTGGAGAACGACGAGGATGGTGCCGTCTTTGCCGGTTGTGATCTGCGTTGGCGAATCGGCAGCCATCGCGTCGAGGGCGAAAAAGGTCTTCTCGATGAAAATCGGCAGCGTCCAGGAAGCAGCCGCGCCGAGAAAAGAGGTGCGGAGGAAACGACGGCGTGTCTGTAAAGTTTGATCCATTATCCGTTAGTCGTTAGGTCAATTGGTATTGCGGAGTGCTCATCATGAGGTGCAACAATCCGCGCATCGTCTCGTCGCTTTGATCGGGCATTCGTGCTTTCAGGTAGGCGAGAAAGGTCTCGGTTTGCTTTGTGATTGGTTCGGCCTGGAAAAGGCGTCGCACCAGGCTGGCGACCAACTCTTCTGGTCTATCGCGCAGCTCTTTCGGGATAATCTTCGAGAGATCGATTGGGTCGCGTCTCAGGAAGGCGGGCGCTAACGGCCGGTTGACCGTCCCGTTGAGCAGATAGTTAGTGAAATTGTAGCGAAAAAGCAGAGTCGAAGTGCTGATCCAGGATTTGCCGCCGTCCCAGCCCTTCACGTTCGGCGGCGTCAGCGGAAGCTGGCCAAGTTGCTGGAGCGCGGACTGCGTAACTCTCCGCGGGGGAAGTTCCGTTTCGAGCAACTTGCAGGTCTGAACGAGAAATTGGACCGGGCTTTTGATTTGCGAACGGACCACTCGCGCGGAATAGAATTCGGCGGAGCTGAACATTTCCCGCAATACGGGTCGCAGTTCGAAGTCGTTTTTTCGCAACGCAGTTGCCATCGCAGTGATCATCTCGGGCGGCGGTTCGTCCTCGACGAAAAAGCGCCACAGTTTTCGCCCGATAAACTCCGGACACGCCGGCTGTTGCAAGATGATGTCGAGGATGTCATCCCCCGAGAAATTGCCCGAGTGTCCGATGAAGGTTTTCCGACCGGGATCATGCTGTCCTGGCAAATAACGGAATTGCTGATTTCTGAGGTTGATCCGGTATCCGGTGAAGGCACGCGCCGATTGTCGAATATCCTCCTCGCTGTAATTCCCAATTCCGAGGGTGAAAAGTTCCATTGCCTCCCGCGCCCAGTTTTCGTTTGGACGTTTCTTCAAGCTTTGCGCGAGATCGAGGAAGATCATCATCGCCGGGTCGCGCGAAATTTCCTTGAGCAGCGTCTCGAAATTGCCCAGCGCGTTGCGTCGGAAGGTCTCGTTTTGCCGCCACATCCAGTAGGCGTTTTGCACCTTGGCCGCGCTCGTTGCGAAATGGCCATGCCAGAAAAGCGTCATCTTCTCGACCAGCGGGGCCGCAGCTTCTTTCATTCGGTTCAGCCACCAGTAGCGAAGTTTGGCCGTCTCATCGCGCTGCTCCACCTCCCATTTGCGGATCTTCTCTCGTCTCTCGGTTGGGTTCGCTGCCAGTCTGCGCAGTTCCAGCCGGTAGTTCCGCAGATTGTTCGGGATGGCCCACGATTGGGTATCACCGTCATCGGTTGTCGGTTTGTCACGCGGATGGAGCGCGTTGTGAACGACAGTTTCCAATCCGTCTTTCTGTGCGTTCTCGATTTCCTCGGGGGTTCCGCCAAAGCCTGCGCGATTCAAGAAATGCGCGGCGGTTTCAAACGTCCACTTCTGTGCTGGGAGCGGTGTTAGCATGAAATGGCTTCTGACATTCGGACTGATGACAAGGGGAAGGCGACTCCGGTTACAGGCCAGGGGAGTTTCCGGCAAAGACTCTGCGAATCGGAGAACATATTATGTCACGCCATGCGCCGCATCTTGTGCCTGAGCGTGATCGGGATAGCCTGCCTCGGGACGGTGCTGATTGCATGGTTGGCGGGGTCGCGGCCTTTATCAATGCTGCTCGATCGCCTGCATACAGTGGAGACCGAGTCACAGCTGATCACACGGCTTGGTTTCGGAGACGCGAACCGCGGAGTGTTGCAGGTCAACGATTGCCGATGAGCACGGCGATGCCGAATTACAGCCCGTATCCGATGGAAATGAAGGTGGATCCCGACCGTAAGTTTGTTCTCCGGTGCGCGGGCCATGCGATCGCGCTCGGACGGGTTGATGATTCGTTAGGCGAGGGTCGCGGACCCGGGCTCAAGCCGGAGGCCGGCGACAAGGCTCAATTCCACATCGAGCACAGCAGGTTGAGCTGGCCGACGCCATTTGATATCAATTTCATGAGCGGCCATTCGCCCTCGTGGAAACGGCATGTCTATTATCGGCTCGTCTGGAAAAAGCGGGCTGGTGGCCGCCTTGAAATGCTCTGGCGTTACGAACAATATTTTTATGAGAACTGGGCGAGCGGTTTCATGACGCGGGCGGACACGACCGGTCTGATCCGCGTGGACATTCGTCCCTGAATTCGGCAAGCCTAGGCGCATGGCAGAGTTACCAACCGACTTCGCGCCGGCCAATCGCGCGAAGTGTTTCGGCGCACGGCGCACGGAGCGACGCGTTTTTGCCTGCGCTGCGGTATTCCAGCGGATGCGATTTCGTATTTCTCCATCGTTGCGGCGGCGGCCGCGGCGCTCTGTTTCTGGCAGATCGATGACACTATCCGTCGCTCCTGATTGTCGCGCCGCTCTTTTGCTTTTTGCGCCTCTGGTGCAACATGCTCGACGGAATGGTCGCGCTGGCGGCGGGTGAGGCGAGCCGGCGCGGCGAAATTCTTAATGACCTGCCCGATCGGATTTCCGATGTCCTGATTTTTGTCGGCGCGGCGCACAGCGGATGGATGCATCCGCTCTTTGGATATTGGGCGGCCATCTTTTCGTTAGGCACGGCTTACGTCGGTACGCTCGGGCAGGCGGTTGGCGGGCAACGGGAATTCGGCGGTCTGATGTCGAAACCGTGGCGGATGGTCGTGCTCGGTCTCGGCGCCTGGCTCACTTATGCTGCTTGACCGTTGGAATGACATCGGGACCCCATGCATCGGCGGCCTCTGTGTCGCTCGACTGGGCCTGTCTCATTGTCATCGCCGGCTGTTTCCAGACCAGCGTACAACGTCTCGCGCGGATCCTGCGCGCATTGAAGAGCGAAAAACTGAGTGATGTCTCCATCTGCGGCGCTCACGATCCCGTTTTTCGCGCCTACCTGGGCATCCTGGTGCTCAGCGTCTGTTCGGTGCGGCGCGGGGATCCTGCTCGCGCTTTTGCAGTTCGTTTTCCGCGCTCGAACTCGGAAGTGTTTGGAAGACCTACCGTTCCTGGCTTTGGATGGCGCCACTCGCCGCCTTCTGCATTTTTGCCGGTCGCATTCCGTTCATCGTCGGCGTGACTGCCCTCGCGCTCTTCGCTTTTCGTGAATTCGCCCGCATTTCCGGGCTGAATCATGACCGCTGGATGAGCGCGGCGGTGCATGGCGGAATCCTTGCGACCGGGATTACAACGCTGCTCGATCGGGGGTTCGGATGGTCGCAGATCGGCGGGTTGCTGCTTATCGCGCTGGTTCCTGTCCTCCGCAATCGCAAGGCATCTGTAGCCGGGGCCGTTGACCCCGGAAGCGGTGGGCCTGGAGGGGGAACCGGAGTCAGCGACCCCGCAGGCAAGAGGACCGGGGTCAGCGACCCCGGCTACAGATTGAACGAGCTGCAGTCCTTGGCATTGGGCATGATCGCTTTTGTTTTTCTCGGCTGGATGTTTGGTCGACCTCGGATTTCTCGCCAACACCGCGAATGCCTACGGCTATCTTTGTTATCTGATTTTTGCGACGGAGGTGAACTGATGTCTCCGCTTTCACCTTTGGAAAGATTGTTTGGCCGACACCCGTTGCGGAGCGAGATCAGCCCGCGCAAGACGTGGGAAGGTGCGCTCGGCGCGCTGGCCGTTTCGATGGCCCTGCCCTGGCTGCTGCGCTTCTCCTTTCCCTTTTTCGGGCCGTCGGCAATTGTTCCTTGACCGGATTGATCGTGGGCCTCGGCGGTCCGCTTGGCTGACCTCTCTTTCAGCGTGATCAAGCGCGATCTCGGGGCCAAGGATTGGGGTGCGGCGATTCCTGGTCATGGCGGCCTGCTCGATCGGATCGACAGCCTGATTTTCGTCGCGCCGCTGTTCATGGAGATGACCGGATACTATTATCCGGGACGATGAACGAAAATGGCCAGGCAGCGGCGCTGACCTTCGAACGAAAAACTGTGGCGCGCCTGCGTCGCTTCCCGCGCGAACCGGACAGTTGCCCTCGGTTTTCGGTCCTCGATCGCGCTGATCATTCGCGGCTTGCTCCGCCTTTATCTCCGCTTCGAAATCGTCGGCCGGGAAAATTTGCCTGACGACGCATCGTTTCGTCCTGGTGGCGAATCATTCCAGTCATCTCGACACGCTTTGCCTGCTCGCGGCCCTCCCGTTGCGGCGTCTGCATCGCGCTTTTCCGGTCGCGGCGGAGGATTATTTCTTTCGCGGTCTGCCGCGAACCTGGTTCGCGGCCGTGGTCATGAACGCCATGCCTTTCGCGCGGCAAATGCGGGTGCGGGAAAGTCTCTCCATCTGCGGCCAGCTCCTCGCCCAACCCGGCAACGTGCTTATCATCTTTCCGGAAGGAACGAGATCGAAGACGGGAGAGACGCAGCCGTTTCAAATCGGGCATTGGCGCGCTGCTGGCGGGGCGCGATGTGAATGTGCTGCCTTGTTATGTGGAGGGAACCTTTCGCGCCTGGCCGAAGGGTCGACGGTTGCCGCGGCCGGGAAAAGTGCGCCTGATCGTGGGAGCGGCGCGAAATTATGCGCCACGCGGCGATGAGAGAAGGACAAGATCAGCGCGATCGCCAGGGAGTTGCAGCGGCGCCGTGCGGGAATTGGGAGAGAACCGTGCAACCCGCTGAGCAAACGATGTCAGTTGGGACGGGACCGAGTTGTTCTATCGGGCATGGTTGCCTGAGGGAAAAAAATCGGAGAAGGCGCTACTTCTTTTCCATCGCGGCCATGAACACTCCGGTCGCTGGCAGGAGACGGTCGATTCGTTAGGCCTGGACGATGTTCGCGATCTTTGCCTGGGATGCGCGCGGCCACGGCCGCTCGGCGGGTGAACGCGGGGCGGCGCGCGATCTGGCCGACATGATCAAGGATGTGGACGCATTCGTTAGGCAGATCGCGCAGCGTTACGAGATCGCGCTCGAGAACATGATTGTGCTCGCACACAGTCTTGCGGCGGTGACGGTGACCGCCTGGGTGCACGATTACGCGCCGCCGATTCGTGCGCTCATTCTGGCGACGGCGGCCTTCGAGGTGAAACTTTATGTCCCTCTCGCCGTCCCGGCGCTGCGTCTAGCAGCAGAAGCTTTTCGGGACGGGCAAGGTGAAGAGTTATGTCCGGGCGAAAGATGCTGACCCACGATCCGGTGGAAGCGGCGCGCTATGAGGCTGATCCGCTCATTTTTCGCCAGATAGCAATCAACCTCTTGCTCGATCTCCACGATACCGCGCAGCGCCTGCTGGCGGACGCCGGCGCGATCCACGTGCCGACGCTCATGCTGGCCGCAGGGAGGGACTGGGTCGTTAGTCTGAAGGCGCAGCGGAAGTTCTTTGATCGCCTCTCCTCGCCGGTGAAGCGGATGCACGTTTTTCCTGCGATGTTTCACGCCATCTTTCACGAGCAGGACCGAGGCGCAAGTGATCGAACGCATGCGCGCTTTCATCCGGGAGCGTTTCGCCGATCGGCCCCACGTCGGTCTCGCTCCGCGAGGCCGACAAATACGGCTACGCGTGGGAGGAATACGAAAGGCTGAAATTGCGCGGCGGTCCGCAATTCCTCGCGGCCAAGGCGGCGCTGAGAATCGGCGGGCGCCTGAGCAAGGGAATCGATCTCGGCTGGCAAAGCGGTTTCGATTCAGGCCGATCACTCGACTATGTTTACGAGAATCGCCCGCAAGGTTCGTCGCGCCTGGGCAAGTTTATCGATGCGAATTATCTCAACAGCATTGGCTGGCGGGGCATCCGCCAACGCAAAGCGAATCTTGAAAGTGCGCTGCGGGACGCGATCGAAAGACTTCAGACGGAGGGACGCCCGATCCGCATTCTGGACATCGCCGCGGGTGCGGGCCGTTATGTTTTGGAAGCGATGCGTGCGCTGCCGGACATCTCGATCGAGCGCGACCCTGCGCGACAACCAAAAGAGAAAATGTCGATGCGGCACATGCTCTCGCGGAAGAGTTCGGGCTCAAGAACGTGACCGTCGGGTTGGGGGACGCCTTTGATCGCGCTGCACTCGCTGCATTCGCCCCGCGCGCGACGATTGGTCTTGTCTCCGGACTCTACGAATTGTTCCCGTCCAATGACGCAGTTTTGGATTCGTTAGGCGGACTGGCCGGGGCCATTGAGCCGGGCGGCTACTTGATTTACACCAATCAACCCTGGCATCCGCAGCTTGAATTCATCGCGCGCGTCCTGCGCAATCGCGAAGGCAGGCGATGGATCATGCGCCGTCGCACCACCGCGGAAATCGACGAGTTGGTGCGGATGGCGGGTTTCGAGAAATGCGCGATGGAAATCGATCGCTGGGGAATGTTTAGCGTCGCGGTCGCGCGCCGCACTCTTTCCTGAAAACGGACGCCTCGAGTTTCACGGGGGAAAGCGGTCGCTGCTTCGATCGGATTGTCGCTCCTCTTTCTCCTCGTTTACGGGGTTTGCCTCTGGGTGACGGCGCGGCGCAGCGACGTCGGGGTCTTCTATTTCGCCTGGGAGCGCGCAGATTCCGTTCGTCCCGTTCATGATCCTTCCCTACATGTCGATTGACCTGTTCTTTGTTGCGGCGCCATTTCTTTTCCGCGATCTGCGAGAGCTCGAAGTGTTTCGCCGCACGGGTTGTGAGCGCGATCGTTCTTGCGGGCACTTGTTTCCTTGCTCATGCCGTTTCGCTTCGCCTTTCCACGCCCGCATGCTGGGGGTTGGCTGGGCGCGATTTTCGATTGGTTCCGCGGGATGGACGGGCCCTACAATCTCTTTCCCTCGCTTCACGCGGCGCTTCTGTTTTTCCTGATCGAAGCTTATGCGCGGCACCTGCGCGGCTCGACTCCGATTCGCCGTGATGTTCTGGTTCGTGCTGATTGGTCTCTCCCCCCTTTTGACTCATCAGCATCACGTGATCGATATCCTCGGCGGATTTGCCCTGGCCGCTGCTTTGCTTCTTTTTTATCCGGCCAAAAAATTTACCTCGATTCCTCCGACCGCAGACCATAAACAGAGCGCGCCCATGAACTACAGCGAACTGATTCAGCTCTATTTCGATCGCTCGACTGCGATGCAGAACTATTGGAATCTCTACGTTCTGGTCGTTGGCGGTCTCCTCGCTTTCTCCTCCCTGCGGAAACAACATGCCGCTGTGACGACCGCGCTCGTTTGCCTCTTGTTCGCGCTTTTCGCCTACGAAAATCTGGGTGCGATGAAGGACGTCACCGCACAGCGCTTCGCACTGCTCGATGCGATCAGGCAATTCGATTCCAACAACGGGGCCATGACGAATCCAAAACCGGTGCGCGAACGGCTTGAACCGACGCTCACGCCGGCCACCTATTCCAGCGTGAGGGTCACCCATCTCACGAGTGATATTTTGACCATCGTGGCTCTTGTCGCGATGGAACTGCGAAGACGCACGCTGCGCGAGGTCTGCACGTGTCGTGATCCGGTGCTCGGACCATCAGCAACCTGTACGCCATTTTTTAGCCCAGAAGTCCCTTGAATGCAAGATACCATGGAGGTTCAGTCCCTTTTTCTTTCCATTTTCGCTTTTGCGTCGAGTGGAGCCATGCGTCGCAGCCAATCCCGTGGGCGATTTTTTCAAGAGGATCGGACGTTCCATTTCGAACTTGGGAAAGAGCCCGACCCCGACGCCCACGCCACGCAGATCGCATCGAGGGAACGCGAAGGGACAAGACGGTCTCCGAGACAAAGACGCGATGCAGAATCCTCCATCGGCGACGCCCGTCGTCACGCCCACGCCGACGCCGATGGAAGTCCGACCGGCCAAGATTGCTCCGCCAGACCGCCGACGATCACGGGATCTGCCTTACGGCGTAGCGGTGCCGAATCGGCCGGGGTTCGTGACAAGTCCTTACGCGCCGAACGAAGGGTTTGTGGATGTGCGCGCGTTTCCCAAGTCCACGGAGGTCATGGACCCTTTTACAGGCAAGGTCTTTCTTACCCCTTAACGGCTCCCTCGCTGGTTGATGCAGCCTCCAACATTTGGGAGCTCTTGCGGGCGCAATGGAATGGAAGCCAGTGGGCCGGCGGCCTGACTCTTGCTACTCTCTCCTGGCGACGGAATGAAGAACGGTTTGAGGATCCTGACTGTCGAAGACGAGACTGCGGTGGCTCAATTGCTGGCGCTGGTGCTTTGCGGTCCCCATTGCAAGGTCACATCCGCCGCCGATGGCGGAGAGGCGCTGGCCAAAATTGCCGATTCGGAGCAGGCCTACGATATCGTCATTACCGATCACCAGATGCCGCGGGTGACTGGCCTGGAACTCGTCCGCCAGCTACGGACGCAGGATTTCGGCGGCAAAATCGTCGTCCTCTCGGCTTTTCTGAACGAGGAAAATGTCCGGGCTTACGAAGCGCTTGGAGTGGATCTGATGCTGGCCAAGCCATTTGACATGGACGAACTCCGCAAGGCCATCGGCATTCTCGCCGACGAAGCGCCAGCCTACGCTCATCGCGCGACGGGGTGAGGCAGAGAGGGCCGGCGCGGCCTCGGATTACCCGATTTCGCGGCAGGGCATGGCTGATGCTTTAAGAGTAGTCGCTCTGTCTTTCACCATGGGAAGTTCACTAAAAATTCTCGCCGTCGACGATGAACCATCGATCGTTCAATCGATGTTTTTCATTTTCGAACGGCCGATGTACGAATTGGACAGCGCGGAGGACGGCAAAGCAGCCCTCGCTCGAGTCGCGGCGAATCCTAATCCGTTCGATGTCGTCATCACCGACAACAACATGCCGGGGGTCTCGGGCATCGAGCTGGTGCGCCAGCTGCGGGAGCGAAATTTTTCGGGCAAAATCATGGTGCTCTCGGCGCATCTCTCGGTGGATGTGCGCGCCGCCTATGAGGAGATGAAAGTCGACGCCATGATCGAAAAGCCTTTCAGCGTCAAAGCGCTTCGTCATGCTTTGGACGAGCTCGCGGCCTAAGCCCCTCGGCAAAGTAGTCGCGTTTGCGGATAAGGTACGGATCGGAGGATCTCGTAGGCCGGGATAGTGTTGAAGGTCACGGCGAGCGGCAATAGGAAATCGGAATTCACTGGCCTAACGAGGGCCGCCAAGCCCTAATCTTTCCGCATCGCCCTGCAAGGCCGTGATGACTCCGGCGATTACTTCATCCAGCGGTCGCCCCAATTCTGCCGCGCCGCCGACGATGTCCTCGCGGTTCACGGCCCGGGCAAACGCTTTGTCCTTCATCTTCTTTTTCACTGCCGTCACGTCGACTTCCCCGATGCTCTTGGAAGGTCGAACGCGTGCCACCGCCATGACAAATCCGCTCAACTCGTCAACCGCGTAGAGAGTTCGTTCAAGAGGGGTGGCCCGCGCCACGCCCGTGTACTCCGCGTGCGAAAGAATGGCCCGGCAAATTTCTTCGCTCCAGCCTCGTTCGCGCAGCCAGGCCGCAGCGACGAAGGGATGCCCGTCGCTTGAATTTTGTTCAAGATTCGGGTGGCGCTCATAATCCATGTCATGCAACAACCCAACCGCTTCCCAGAGGTCCGGATCTCCGCCGCTTGTTTCGGCGAAATGCCGGAGCGAATCAGCCACTGCGTAGCAATGCCTGCGCAGGCTCTCCGATTCGACCCACTCATGTAGAATGGTGCGGGCGCGATCAGCGTGCGGAGACATAACCGACGGCGGTGCCAAATTCTGGGGCTGAGCGTTATTTTGAGAAAACATTTAGATCGCTCTGCGCATGACAACCGATTGAGCGCTCTGTGTGGCAATTTCAAAGCCGAATCGCTCAAAAAGGCGCGTCGCGGGACTGTTGGCTCCGACCCGTAACAGGACCGCCGAGAGCTTCGGATTGGTTCGCACAAGTTGGGTAAGGAGCGATGCACCAATCCCACGATGACGATGTCCCGTCCTAACGACGAAAGCCAGTTCGGGCGGCTCCTCGTTCGCAGGGCACTCCACAGAAGCTCTCAACCAGACCGCGCCAAGGATCGTTCCTTCGTCCTTGTCATGCACGACGTAGCCCTTGTCCGCCGGGCGACCCCAGCCTTCGACGTAGCGGGCATATTCCGGACGTTGCATTATTTCCCGGGACGGCCCTTCGCTGTCCGGCGGACTGAGTGCCTGATAGAGCATCTCCCAGAGGACAGCTTCGTCCCCGCCCGTGAGAGGTCGGAGCACATAATCGGCGGGAGCAAACATCTGATTTCCTGGTCTTATTTTTTTCGCGCGGCAAAGAGTTGGTTTAACTCGGCAGTGCGAGCACCGCCAGCGAGTATTTCAAAGTTGCCTTCGGTCGCAATCGCGCGCGCGCCCCGGATAAAGGCGTTCCACGCCGCGAGAGCCAGGCCCGACCCGACGGAGACGCGGCGGACTCCAAGATCAGCCATCTGCGCCAGCGTGAGATGCGAGTTGAATCCGGAGATGAGAACATTGACGGGCTTTGGAGCGACCGCCCTAACGACCGCAGAGATCTCCTCTGCTTTGGTCAGACCCGGTGCGTAGAGGCAATCTGCCCCCGCCTCAGCATAGGCCACGAGGCGTGCCAGCACTGTCTGCAAAGGATCGGCTTGCCTAACGAGGAAGGCTTCACAGCGGCCGGTGAGAACGATTGGACTTTGGGAGGCGTCAATTGCGGCCCGGGCCGCGCGGATCCGATCGACGGCGAGGTTCTGGTCATAGAGTGGCTGATCGTCCCGTCCGGTTGAATCCTCGATCGAAAGCCCGGCGACGCCCGTGGCAACGCAGCGGGTGACGTTGATCGCCACTTCATTGGGCGAATCGGCGAAGCCGTTGAGGAAATCGGCGTTGACGGGAAGCGGCGTTGCGGCGACAACGTCGCCAATGTGTTGGAGCATTTCGTCAATGGCTACCGCGCCATCCTGCCTTCCACGAGTGAAAGCGTATCCAGCGGAAGTGGTAGCGAGGGCCTTGAATCCCAACTGGCACAGGTAGATGGCCGTTCCCGTATCCCACGGATTCGGAAGGACGAAACATCCCTGGGTGTGCAGCCTGCGAAATTCTTCGCCGACGGATCGTTGTGTGTCGGTCATCACGGGAATTTATTCCGATCCCGGGTCCGTGCCAATCCAGGCATTTTTGTCATCTACAATTCGAAGCGCGGCTCTCGTCTGCCAGTCTGTCGTAATATTTCGATTATGGTAATCTCAATCTGCTCCGCGCCCGGCCAGCATTTGGGAATGGAGCGATGACTCGACCTTCAAAATGCTGATTTCGTTTCGCTAAATCGCCGCGTGATCCCGCTCGTCAGCATCATTATTCCCACCTTTGATCGACCACGCTATCTACAGGAGGCGATCGAAGCGGGGTTGGGGCAGACTTATTCCAATGTCGAGGTTCTCGTTTTCGACAATGGCATGCTCGACGAGACCCGTGCTGTCGCGGAGAACGCCGCCCGGCACGACCCTCGGGTCAGATTTCAACGTAACGAGCGCAACCTCGGGATGTCGGCCAATTTCAATGCCTTGGCGGAAGGAGCACGAGGTGAGTTTCTGGTCGCAATCGGCGATGACGATCGGCTGCTGCCCGAGTTTGTGAGCCGATTGGTTGACGTAATGCGTCCTGAGTTCGCCGTCGCGTTTTCGAACCACTACCTGATCAACGCCGATGGGAAGCGGCTCGAACCTGAGAGCCGGGATTACACGCGACACTACGGGCGCGATACCATCCCGGCCGGCCTACTCGAAAACGCCGACGCGGCGGCCTGGCGCCAATCAATCCCGATGTCGGCCTCCCTTTTGCGGACCGCCGACGTCCTGCGCCTTCGCTTTCGGGAAGAGTTGAATACGCCCGATGTCGAGTTTTTCATTCGCCTTGCGCAGGAAGGCGCGCGTTTCGTTTTTGTTCCGGAATATTTAATGGAATACCGGGTCCATTTGGGAGCCATGACTGCCGGCGGGTTGTGGACTGAGGAATTGGTCGAATGTTTGACTCCGATCGAAGTCAAGCCCGAGATTGAGTCTTACAAGCGGCAGTTCTTGATCCCGATGGTAGTGAACGCAGTCAGTCGCTCTCTGCAACAAGGCAACATGGAACGCGCGCGCGCGTTCCTCCGGAATAGGTATTATCCCCGCCTCCGTCGTGCAGGGCAGAACGCGAGTGGGGATCGCCCGTTGTTACCCCGGCCGGCGCTGGATGGAAGGGATGAGGCCGGTCAGGTGTTGCGTTATGCTCTGGGCAGACTTTTACAAGGCTTTTGTGCGAAATTACCTGCGTCGGTTGGATCTCCAATTTATCGAGCGGTTCGTCGTGTGAACTCGGGCGAATTTTTCGGAGCATAGTCATTCAAAGATGGAGCTGTGAAGATATTGAGTAGAGCATCGGCGATGTCTCTGGCCGCGATACCAGCCAGAGCTTTGTCTGGTCCCGATCTTCTCATTCCCAGTCAGGGCCTATGAAAGTGGACTGCGCGATTATTGGCGGAGGAATCGTCGGGTTGAGTGTGGGAATGGCTCTGCTGAAAAGGCAGCCCGGTGTGAAGCTCTTGGTGCTTGAAAAAGAGACTGCGCTGGCGACTCATCAAACGGGACGCAATAGCGGTGTCATTCACGCCGGGATTTACTACAAGCCGGGTAGTCTCAAGGCGCGCTTCGCCTGCGAGGGGAACCGTTCGATGGTCGCGTTTTGCCAGGAGCACGGGATCGCGCACGAAGTCTGCGGAAAAGTGATCGTCGCGACAGACGAGAAGGAGTTGCCTGTTTTGGAAAACCTCTATCGACGAGGCCTGGAGAATGGGCTTGAAGTCTTTCAGGCTAATCGGGAACAAATCAATGAAGTCGAGCCGCACGTCCGATGTCTCAGAGGCCTGCGGGTCCCGGCGACCGGAATCGTGAGTTTCCGGAACGTCTGCGAGAAGTTCGCGGAGTTAATCAGGGAAGCCGGCGGGACCATAAAGACGGAAGCGGAAGTATCGCGAATCCGGCGTTATCGGGATGTCTACCTGCTGGAGACATCGAGCGGCGAAATCGAAGCGAAGTTTTTGATTAACTGCGGCGGTTTGCAGAGCGATCGAATCGCGCGACGGGCTGGGGTAGATGTTGCGGCCAGAATCGTTCCGTTCCGCGGGGAATACTACGAGCTTGTGCCCGGCAAACGTCATCTCGTCAGTGCGCTCATCTATCCGGTGCCCGATCCGGCATTTCCATTTCTTGGTGTGCATTTCACGCGCATGATCGACGGTTCCGTTCATGCCGGCCCAAATGCGGTGCTCGCCTTCCGGCGCGAAGGCTACCGGAAATCGGATTTTCGGCTGGGTGATTTATTCGAGACATTAACCTATCGGGGATTCTGGAATGTTGCGCGAAGGCATTACAAAGAAGGCCTGAAAGAGATCTGGCGTTCCCTGAATAAAAGGGCCTTCGTCAAGAGCCTGCAAAGACTGATTCCCGCAGTCGCCGAAAACGACCTGGTCGAGGCCTCCTCCGGCGTTCGGGCGCAAGCCCTGCTCCCGATGGAAATCTCGTGGATGATTTTTTGATTCAGCGGGGCCCGAATTCGATTCATATCTGCAATGCGCCATCGCCTGCTGCTACGGCCTCATTGGAGATCGGAAAGTTCGTGGCAAACGAGATCCCCGAGCTTCGATCAGCGGTCAGAGAGGCGTGCCCGGCCTCGACCGTCACCCGGCGGGGGGCAAGCGGAGTGATGACTTCACCTTTGACATGATCACCGCCTTTCCCTGAGTCGGGGCTGCGGCATGCTAAAGTAACGGAGACCTTTATTTTCAAACGTCCGGTTTGTCGTGGCCAGTCTCTCGCGGTAGAAGTGGCCGGCAACAATGATTACTCCTGGCAATTCTTCAAAGCGATTGGTATCCCGAGACTGCGTGTGGGTCAGCGATTGCTGCGCAGCGAGATCTGGTCGTCGACAGCGGCCGGACTGGAGGCTTGATGCTGAAGTTTGACCTGAGAGGCGCGAAGAACGTTCTCTTTCTCGGCGCGCATTCCGACGATATTGAAATCGGCTGCGGTGGAACGATCTTAACCCTGGCTGAAGCTTACCCCGGACTGAATATTCTTTGGGCAGTTTTTAGCGCGGAGGGTAAGCGACGGCCGGAGGCGCGATCGAGCTCGCAGCATTGTTCCTTAAAGGAGTTGGAGAACGCCAAAGCTAGTGGTGAAGCAATTCAGGGAGAGTTATTTCCCGCCGAGTTCGATCGGATCAAGACATTTTGCGAGAGTCTGAAGTCATTCCGCCAGACATCATCTTTACGCATTATCGCGAAGACCGGCACCAGGATCATCGGGTTCTATCCGATCTCGCGTGGAATACTTTTCGCGACCATTTGATTCTGGAATACGAGATCCCGAAATATGATGGGGATCTCGGAATTCCGAATCTTTTTGTGCCATTGGATCCCGCTGATTTGTCATCGCAAGACCCGGTATCTTGATCAGACTTTCCGGTCGCAAAAGAGTAAGCATTGGTTCTCGGAAGACACTTTTCTCGCCCTGATGCGACTGCGGGGGGTGGAATGTGCCGTCCGAATATGCCGAGGCGTTTTATTGTCGCAAGATGATTTGCGCTTAAATCTCCTCGCCGTCGTGGCCGTATCCATGTTGGGAAAAGATCGCGTGTCATCGTTGCATATTAGCCGATAGTCGCCGGGCTGTGCCATTTCGTTTGCTCGGTCTTGATGACCGCATTTTTAAAGCCATCCAGGAAGCTGGCTACACGGAACCCACCCCGATACAGGCGGCGGCAATTCCAGAAGTTCTCGCCGGGCGCGATGTTATCGGTATTGCGCAGACCGGGACCGGCAAGACCGCGGCATTTGTCCTGCCTATTCTGACGAAGCTTGCGCAGTCGGCAGGCGAGGGAAACCGCCGCGGGATGAAGGCTCTGATTGTCGCTCCGACACGGGAGCTCGTCGTGCAGATCGAGGAAAACGTACGGGTCTACGCGAAGCATCTGCCGCTGCGCATGGCGACGGTTTTTGGCGGAGTGAGCGAACGTCCTCAGATCGCCGCCTTGCGCTCGGGCGTTGAGATCGTGGTCGCGACGCCGGGCCGATTGATCGATCTGATGGAGCAGCGCCACGACAAACTTTTCCGGCGTCGAATTTCTCGTTCTCGACGAGGCCGATCGCATGCTGGACATGGGATTCCTCCCGCAGATCAGGCGAATCGTTAGGGCACTCCCCGCAGCGGCGCCAGACGCTCATGTTCTCGGCTTCGCTCTCACGGGAAATCGAAGCGCTGACCCATGAATTTCAGCGCGCGCCGAAAGTGGTCGAGATCGGGCGGCGCGCAAACCCGGCCGAGACGGTGACCCAGTTGGTTTATGAAGTGCGCTCGCATCTCAAGCCGGCGCTTCTGCAACATCTCCTGGCCGATCCGCGAGTTCGACACCGTTCTTGTTTTTACCCGGACGAAGCACGGTGCGGATCGGGTGGCGCGGCGGCTCGAGAGCAGCGGAATCAAGGCCGGAACGATCCATTCCAATCGCTCGCAAAATCAGCGGCTGCGCGCTTTGAAGGATTTTAAGTCAGGCGCGGTGCGAGTGCTGGTGGCGACCGATGTCGCGGCGCGGGGGATCGACGTAGACGGGATTTCGCACGTCGTGAACTACGATTTCCCGATGCACTCGGAGGATTACGTGCATCGCATCGGGCGGACCGGACGCGCCCATGCCGTTGGCGACGCGATCAGTTTCATTACGCCGGAGGATCACGGGCCGCTCCGGTCGCTGGAGCGGTTCATCGGCCGCGGGATCGTGCGCAAACGCGCAGAAGGTTTCGATTACAACGCGGCCGCGGCGCCTCGGGAAGAACGGGGCCGAAGCGGGCCCCCCGCTCCGGCGGGGAGCCGCTCCGCGACCTTCGCGCCTAACGACTCGGAGCGCGGGCCAGGACCGCGCCGGAATGGTTTTCGGGCCGGCGGTCGACGGCGCAGCGGCCGGTCGTTAGGCGGGAGGGGCGGTGTGTCGACGCTTTTTGTTTTTCTCCGCGCGATCAATGTTGGCGGGAGGACAGTGAAGATGGAGCGATTGCGGCGCGAGTTTGAGTTCCTCGGCTTCTCCGGGGTCGATACGTTTATTGCCAGTGGCAATGTCATCTTCGAGGCCCCGATGACCAACGAAGCACAGCTCCGGACGAGGATTGAGAGCCATCTCCGGGAAGCGCTTGGCTGGGAGGTGGCCACCTTCATTCGATCCGAGTCCGAACTCTTTCAGATCGCGAACCATCGTCCCTTTCCCTCCGCAGTGGATCGGGGCCACTCCATTCTGGTCGCATTGCTTTCCTCGCCGCCGGATCCCGCGGCGGCAAAAAATCTTATCGCCTGGCGCAGCGAAACGAGATGATTTTCACATCGGAGGCCGGGAGGTTTATTGGCTATGCCGAACAAGACTCAGCGACTCGATGTTTTCCGGCGCACGGCTGGAAAAAATCGTGGGAAAGCGCGCCACGACGCGCAACATGACAACGATCAAACGACTGGCCGCAAAGATATTCGCGAAGCGGAGGGCGCTAACGCCGGAACAGCACCTCGCGGCGTCAGACCCGAGATTCGCGGCGCTCATCGCGAGGTCCGTCCTTATGCGGTGCAGCCGGGCAAACTCGTCAGGCCTTTCGATGCGCTGGCGGAATCGATCGCCTATCAACAGCTGAGCGGCAAAGCCGCGGCCACGATCTTCGGCCGGGTGCGCGCCCTTTATCCGCGACGAAAATGGTTTTCGCCGGAGCTGATTATCGCCACGCCGGACGAAACATTTCGTGCCGCGGGTCTCTCCCGGAACAAGACCGCAGCCCTCAAGGATCTCGCCGCGAAAACGCTCGACGGAACTGTCCCGACGCGCGCCGCGCTCGAACGAATGAGTGACGAAGAGATTATCGCTCGCCTGACTACGGTACGCGGAATTGGCCGCTGGACGGTGGAGATGCTTTTGCTCTTCGATCTCGGCCGGCTCGATGTCTGGCCGGTCGATGACTACGGAGTGCGCAAAGGATATGCGAAAACATTTCGTAAGAAGGAATTGCCCAAGCCGAAGAAACTGCAGGCCATCGGCGAAAAATGGCGCCCTTACCGATCGGTCGCGGCGTGGTATTTTTGGCGAGCACTGGACGTGCCTGCAGGGCAGCGATAGGTCATATCGGTCCTGTAGGACCAATGCGACCTATGGCCCCGGTCTCCGCCCAACATCGCTCGTCCGGCGCACCGCGGTGCGCCTGGATGAACGCTGCTCGGATCGAGCCAGCCGCGCGTGTCCTTGCGATAGCCGGCTCCGATGAAAGGCGTGATGAACTCGCGCATTTCGAAATGCAGATGCGCCAGATATTTCCGCCACCAGTGCCAACGGTCGCGATCTGCTGGCCGCGACGGACTTTTTCGCGCGGCGCGACGAGGATCGTCTGCAGGTGGCCGTAAAAGGATTGCACGTATTTGCGCGCGCCGTTCTCGCGATAGGCGTGAAGCACGATGATGACGTTGCCCCAGCCGGGTCCGCCTTCGCGCGCGGCGAACACCTGGCCATCGGCGACGGCGAAAACCGGATCGCCCAGATCGCTGTTCTCCCCGCCGATACCGTTCAAATCGTCGCCGAGATGGCTGTTTTCGGTGAACGGTTGTGCGTTATAGGCCATCGCGCCGTGCTCGCTGCCGAGCGGGAAATCGAAGCGCGTGGCGGTCGGCAGAGCAGCAAGATCGATCGGGGAAACGATTTCGAGAGCAGGAGCGAATTTGCGGCGATCGAGCAACTCGGGACCGAGACGGAAGGCGAGATCGACCGAAAGCGCCAGAAAACGAACGCGAGGAGGCCAACGATTTGCCAGAGACAACGGTTATTCTGGATTTGCTCGTTCCCTGATTCATTCGAAGTGGCATGGTGGCGCGTAGGATGGCGGCGGTTTTTCCATCATCTCCAATACTCTCCCGTCGCTCCTGTTCTCTCCTTGCCCGGCTATCGCTTCCTCCTTACGCTCGCGCAATGAAAATTCTCGTGACGGGCGGCGCCGGATTTATCGGGTCGCATCTCGTCGAGAAACTCCTCGCCACCGGCCATCAGGTTTCGATCCTGGATGACTTCAACGATTTTTACGATCCGGAAATTAAGCGGGCAAACATCGTCGCCGTAGCGGGAAAGATCACGGTTCATCGAGGCCGATCTGCGCGACTCGCGAGCGATCGACGACGTTTTTCATCGCGAGAAGTTCGACCTTGTGATCCATCTCGCGGCCCGCGCCGGAGTGCGGCCTTCGATTGGTCATCCGCAGCTTTACTACGACACCAATGTGAGTGGGACACTGCATTTGCTGGAGGCGGCGCGCGCCGTCGGGGTCGAGCGCTTCATCTTCGCTTCCAGCTCGTCGGTTTACGGGCTGTCCAAAACGGTTCCGTTTTCCGAGGACCTGCATCTTACGCAAACCGTTAGCCCCTATGCCGCGACAAAAATCGCCGGTGAATTTCTCTGTTCCACCTATTCGCATCTTTATCGGATGCGAATCGTCGCTTTACGCTTCTTCACCGTTTACGGCCCACGGCAGCGGCCGGACCTCGCCATCCACCGGTTCACGCGGCGGATTTGGAATGGCCAAGCCGATCGAGCAATTCGGAGACGGCACGACGCGGCGTGATTACACCTACATCGACGACATCATTCAGGGCGTGATGGCGTCGTTAAGCTACGCCGGGCCGCTCTTCGACATTTTTAATCTCGGCGAAAGCGAGACGATCCAGTTGCGGGACCTGATCACCGCGATCGAAGACGCACTCGAGCGCAAGGCAAAGATCAACCAGCTCCCGGAGCAGCCGGGCGACGTTCCGCTGACCTCTGCGGATATTTCCAAAGCCCGGCGCCTCCTCGGTTATGAACCGACCACGCCCCTGCGAGTCGGTCTCCCTCGTTTCATCGAGTGGTTCCACCAGACCCGAGACGGCGCGTGATCGGGAAACGCTCGCGCCTAACGATCTTCGTGGCGGCCGTTATCTTGCTGCCGGCGTTCATCTCGCATCTCGTCCCCACGCGGCGCGATTTTGATTCGAAACCGATTGCCCATCTGCGCAAGAAGCAGCCCGAAGTTGTTCTCATTGGAGACTCTGTTTTGGGCGGTTCGATCGATCCTGCGCTCTTCGCCCGGGAAACCGGAGTAAAGGATGTCGAACTGCTTTGGAACGGCGGCGCCGCTTCGGCCGCGTGGTATCTGCTCCTGAAAAACAACGTCGTCGCCTCCGGCATCCACCCGCGCCTGGTCTGCATTTTTTTCCGCGAACGAATGCTGACCGACGCGACTTTTCGGACCACGCCGACTTACCGGCGCTTCCTGGAGTCGATTCGCCACGAAAAGGAACCGGTCTATCGGGACATTCTCCAGAAAGACGAGACGGAAGAAGAAAGCACGCTTGGGCGCTTCATCGACTGGCTCTACCCGCTGAACAGCCGGCGCCATGTGCAGGCGGATAAAATCAGCCGGTTGGCATTTCGCGTTGCGGCGGGCGGCAGCCGGATCGGGCCTTTGCGCCGCAGAGTGAACGAGACGTTCGATGTCGCAAAACTGCGCGACGAAGTCATGGACGAATCAACCGAGTTAAGTGGCGCAAAGGCGGAAGAGTTCAACCCCGATCCAAAGCACAGTTTCCTGCCGCATATGGTCGAAACCGCGAAGGAGGCCGGCATTCCACTCTGTTTCGTCCGCCAGAAACGGTATCCGCTACCCGATGGGACGGTGCCACAGAGCGAGAGCTTGCGGCGTTACATCGCGCAGCTGCGCAACTGGCTGGAGAGCCAGGGTTGCGCCTTTATCGACCTGACGAATGATCCCGAACCGGACCAGTCGATGTACAACAAACCGGGTGACGATCACATGCGACGGGCCGCGAAAGAAAAGATGACGGAAATTTACGCTCGAAAGCTGAGCCCGCTCCTCCGCCAATGATCTTTCATTCGATCACCTACCTGGTTTTTCTCGCCGTGGTGCTGGCGCTCTACTGGTCGCTTCCGCGGCGGGGCCAGAACCTGATGTTGATTTTCGCCAGCTACGTTTTCTATGGCTGGGAACATCCGTGGTTTCTCCTCCCGCTCTGGGCTTCAACGGTGGTCGATTACAGTTGTGCGCTCGGGATGAAGCGCTTCCCGCTGCGGCGCCGCGTCTTTCTCGTGATCAGCATCGCGGCCAGTATCGCGCTCCTCGCGACCTTCAAGTATTATGACTTCGCTCTCGAGAACGTGAACGCGATCCTGGCGAACTTTGGCCAGGATCCACTCCGCAATACTCTCCGATTGGCCCTTCCGGCGGGTCTTTCCTTCTACACTTTTCAATCGATAGGTTACGTCGTCGATGTTTACCGCGGACGCGTCGAAGCTGTCCGCGATTTTCCCGATTACGCGCTCTACGTGACGTTTTTCCCGCAGCTCGTGGCGGGACCGATCGAGCGGGCGGCGCACATGCTGCCGCAATACCGAACACCGCGAAGGTTCGATGCCGAAGCCTGGCGCACTGCGTTTGGCCTGATCTTATGGGGATACTTCAAGAAGGTGGTCGTCGCAGATAATGCTGCGATCGTGGCAAACAAAATTTTTGCGCTCACCGACGCATCATTCCCGGTCGTTTGGGCTGGGGTCTTCGCTTTCGCCATCCAGATCTACGCGGATTTTTCCGGCTACACCGACATTGCGCGCGGCACGGCGCGTCTCCTCGGCATCGATTTGATGCTCAACTTCAACCACCCATATCTTTCCACCTCGCCGGCCGATTTCTGGCGACGCTGGCACATCTCACTTTCTACCTGGTTACGCGATTTTATTTATATTCCGTTAGGCGGAAGCCGCTGCTCGACCATCCGTGCCTCATTTAACCTCATGGCCACCTTCACCATCAGCGGACTTTGGCACGGCGCTTCGTGGAATTACGTTCTCTGGGGCGTTTACTGGGGCGCGCTCATTCTGTTTCAGCGTTTCCTTGGCTGGATGGGCCTGACTCAGAGGATTCCCTGGTTCGCGAAAGTGACGATCACCTTTGGCATTACCTGTCTGGGCTGGCTTATCTTTCGGGAACGGAATCTCGACCAAATCGTGCATGACCTCGCGCAGTCGCCCTTCAACGCCTCGGGCGAACAATGGCGGATCGGGATCTATTTTGTCGTCCTCATCTTGCTCTACGCCCTGCCGCTGGTCGTCCACATGCTGGCCACCGGCCTGCCGGGCTGGCGCTTCGAGCCCCGGCTTACGGAACGGGGACGATTCATTCTCGAAACAGCAATCGCCGTCCTGCTCCTCTTCGGAATTGTCACCATCCGCAGCGTGGCCACCTCCGACTTCATCTACTTCCAATTCTAGGAAACTTCTCACCGGATCCCGCGCCGGGACTTAATGGTTCGTTGGAAATGCGAAATGCGTTCGTTATTCTGAGGAGGATTGAAGCTCTCCGAATCGATCGCCAAGCTGGGCCAGCCGCTGACTTATCGGCGGATGTGGCGCCGCATCCGGAGAATTCTTCACCCCGTCCCGATGGCGCCGCTCCTCGCGAAGATTGATCAGA
The DNA here is from genome assembly GCA_963720895.1 of uncultured Verrucomicrobiae bacterium. Lineage (GTDB taxonomy): Bacteria > Verrucomicrobiota > Verrucomicrobiia > Chthoniobacterales > UBA10450 > Palsa-1392. The sequence goes on along the minus strand of CAVRGZ010000003.1, from coordinate 19,446 downwards.
CGCGGCTCGCCGCCTTGCGCGCGGAATACGGTTCTCTTCCGCCGACCGCGCCTGCCTTATGGCGGCATTATTCCAAATATCTCGACCTGAAGGCACGCCTTCCGATCAATATCCGACGCGCCCAGGATCTGAACCTGCAACGCGTTTCTCCACAGGAAATCCTGGACATCGGTTGCGGTGGCGGATTTTTTCTCTTCGTCGCGCAGGCCTTCGGGCATCACGGCCTCGGCCTGGATGTTGCAGGCATCCCGGTGTTCGACGGGCTGGTTGAGCTCCTCGGAGTGGATCGGAAGAACTACAGGGTGACCGCCTTTGAACCGTTGCCGGATTTCGGACGGAAGTTTGATCTGATTACCGCGTTTGCCACCGCATTTCACGGCGGCCGGGAAGATTCCTGGAGATGGGGTCCCGACGAATGGGATTTCTTTATCTCGGATCTGGAGGGTCACCTCAAACCCGGGGGCCGGATTTTTTTCGAACTGAATGCTGCCTATGAAGGAAAGTATTTCACGCCCGAGATTCTGAAAGTCTTTGTCCGGCATGATGGAGCACTGGAAAGGGGAAGCCTCCTCTTCTCGCCGGGCCTGAGGTTGCGCTCCGGGGAACCTTGTGTCGGAGCCTAAGTGAGGCACCTTGGCTCGCGGCTAACGACGATCAATAATGTTTCGACCGAGAGGAAATATAGAGCGGCTGGATTTCATCATCGCCGGGACCCAAAAAGGGGGAACGAGTGCTCTCCACTACCATCTGGACCAGCATCCCAACGTCACGATGGCGCACAGCGAGGAAGCGCACATGATCGACCATCCGCGCCGCCACTTCTTTGACGATGAAAAGCGCTTTGCGGCAGGCAACGTCAGCTATGACATCCTGCACGAAGGTATTCAGTTAAAGCGCCGATCGCTCATTACCGGTTCGTGCACTCCCATCTATACCTATTGGAAGCCGGCGATGGAGCGAATCAGCAAGTACCATCCGGGAATCAAGCTCATCATCCTGCTTCGTAATCCGATCGACCGAGCCTTTTCGCAGTGGAACATGAACCGGGACAGGCAGCGGGAAACAATGGAATTTCTCGAGGCCATCGCGGAGGAGAGGAGCCAAAGCCAGGCCGAGCTTCCCGTCCAGCCGCGTCGGACCTCGTATCTGGACCGCGGATTTTATTTCGAGCAAATGGAGCGGGTTTTTCGCTTTTTTCCGCGCCAGCAGGTTTGCGTGATCAAGTTTGAGAACCTTCGCAAAAACACGCCTGAGGTGGTCAATGGAGTGTTCACTTTTCTCGGGGTTCCGCCTTTGGCGAAGGTAAAAAACGAAGAACAAAACCGAATCCCCTACGAGAGACGGATCTCGGCCGAGGAAAGGCGGTACCTTTATGGTTTCTATGAAGAAAACATCGCCCGGCTTGAAAAGCTTTTGAGCTGGGATTGCTCCGACTGGAAGCAGGTCTGACGCGGGCGAGGGAACGGCCAAGCTTCCCGGCTGAATTCCGTCGAACGGTCGCGCGCAAGAACGCCCGGTTTCTAGCTTGCAATAAAGACTTACTCGTGAATACTGTGCGCGGGTGCCGGGAGTTAGGCGCATGTCTGCTCCCCGCGATCGTCCAGTTTTTGGTAAAATGAAGCCGGCCTACTCGTTCATTCTGACCGGCAGGCTGCCACGGAGATCGCACACTGACAGGCTTTTGCCCGTTTCCCGGCCCGCCGAGGCGGAGTTTCCTCCGGCTGCGCAGACTGCTCGTGAGCTGATTAATTGGATCCTTCGAGGTTCGCGCGCCATGGACCGTGCATCGTTTGATGCGCTCCGCCCCCAACATAACTGGTTTAACACCGAGGATTATTATGAAATCTCAATCCCCCGGGAGAAACTCGCGACGCCCGCGTCGTGGGGGATCCCGCCGGCGGTTCGATACGCGCGACGATCGCGTGGTGTCGAGGGCTCCCGCAAAAAAGAGCTTTTGGCAGAAAATCACGGCCTTCTTCGGAAGCGCCGATAGTTCCAGCACGCCGTCCGCCTCTGGGCGCAACGGCGGAGCGAAGGGCCGCAATGGTGCGCCCCGTCCCGCGCGAGTTTCGCGCAAACCTGAGTCCGTCGAAGTAACGACGCCGCGTCTTTACGTCGGCAATTTGTCCTTTGACGCGACGGAGAGTGATCTCTTCGAGCTCTTCAACGGCGTCGGTCAGGTGCAGAACGCGGAAGTCGTGACCTACAAGCATAACGAACGTTCGAAGGGTTTCGCCTTCGTCCAAATGCAGTCGGTCGAGGAAGCGAAACGGGCCGTCGAGGAATTGCACGACAAGGAATTCCTGGGTCGCAAGCTCGTTGTCAGCGGCGCGAAGTCCGACAGTCATTCGCGCGACTAATTACGACCGAGTTCTTTGAGACCGGGAGATCAGGTGGCCAAAAACCGCCGGTCTCCCGGTTTCTCTTTTCAGAAATAAACCGCGGATTTCGCGGATGACGCGGATATAGAAGATTGAAGGAAGAACCAGGTTTTTCTATCAGCGAAATCCGTGGTTAGGAATTTGCGGAGATGCCTTGAACGCCTTCTTCATCGTCGGACCAACCGCGAGCGGCAAGTCTGAAATTGCCGCTGACGTTGCGGCGCGTTGCGGCGCCGAAATTGTCAGTGCGGATGCCTTTCAGATTTATCGCGGCCTGCCGCTGCTGACGGCACAACCGGACGAAGCAACGCTCCGGAAAGCGCCCCACCGTCTGGTGGGTTCGGTGCCGGCAACCGAGGAAATGAGCGCGGAAAAATTCCGCGCCCTGGCCCTCGCTGCGATTGGGGAAATCAACCGTCTCGGGAAGCTGGCGCTTGTTGTCGGTGGAAGCGGTCTTTATATCAAGACGCTGACCCACGGGCTCGTGCCGCTGCCGCCGGTTGACCTGAAATTGCGCGCGGAACTGAATGCGCTCGCGCTCGATGAGTTGAATAGCCGTCTGGCCGCGGTCGATCCGTTAGGCGCGGAAGAGATCGATAAAGAAAATAAGCGGCGCGTCGTGCGGGCGCTGGAGATTTTCATGCAGACAAACGCGCCGGCTTCCGTGCAACGGTCGCAATGGAGTCAGATCGCCTCAGAGGTCCGCGGCGTGTTCCTTTTGCGCGATCGCGTCGAGCTCTATGCGCGCATCGATCGGCGTGTGGAGGAGATGTTTCGCGATGGCGTTACGAGGGAGATTGCCGCGATCGGTGAGGTCGGCCCCACCGCAGCCAAGGTCATCGGTTTCGACCAAATCCGCGCCTCGTTGCAAGAAAAAACAAGTCCGGTTCAGTGCATAGCGGCGATTCAGCAGGCGACCCGCCGGTATGCCAAAAGACAGTTGACCTGGTTTCGACGGCAATCTAACTTTGAACCACTGAATTTGTCTCTGTATAAGGATCACGCAGCAGCCGTCGATTGGATCCTGCAAAAGGTGTCCCTTTTGCCTCCCTTGAATGATTGATATTCAGCCACACCGAAAACAGGAGCGCGCGCTCCTCATCGGACTCGAAAAAGAAGGCACCTCGAAATGGGATTTGCGTGATTCGCTCGAGGAATTGCGTGAACTGGCGAGTTCGGCAGGCGCGCAGGTGGTTGACACTGTGACGCAAAAGCTATCGAAGCCGACGGCGCCATTTTACATCGGCAAAGGAAAGGCCGAACTGATCAGGGAATCATTTCAAGATCAGCAGGTCACCTCCGTTATTTTCGACAACGAGCTCTCGCCGGCGCAGGGCCGGAATTTGGAGAACCTCTTTTCCCGCAAGGTCCTCGACCGGACACAACTCATTCTCGACATCTTCGCGCAGCGCGCCCGGAGCCGCGAAGGTCGGCTCCAGATTGAGCTCGCCCAGCTCCAGTACCTGCTCCCGCGCCTAACGAGAATGTGGACGCACCTTTCCCGCCAAACCGGCGGCATCGGGACGCGGGGCCCGGGCGAAACCCAGCTCGAAGTCGATCGCCGCCGCGTCCAGGAACGGATCGCGCGACTGGAGCGCGACCTTGACGAGGTGCGCAAACATCGCGCGGTGCAGCGCCAGGGCCGGAAGCGCCATCAGTGGCCGGTAGCCGCCGTCGTCGGGTATACCAACGCCGGCAAATCGACCCTGCTCAATCTGCTCACCGGCGCGGGCGTTCTCGCCGAGGACAAACTTTTCGCGACGCTCGATCCGACGACCCGCAGCCTGACCTTGCCCAACAAGCAGAGGGTTTTGCTGACCGATACGGTGGGTTTTTTGCGCAAACTGCCGCACACGTTGATCGAGTCGTTCAAGGCGACGCTCGAGGAGGTGGTGGAGGCCGATCTTCTCATTCACGTGGTCGACCTGAGTCATCCGCGCCTCGACGAGCATATGGCGGCAGTCGATACCGTGATCAAGGAGATCGGGGCCTACGGCAAACAAACGCTGGTCGTTTTCAACAAAATCGACGCGCTCTCCGATCGGGATCTGGTCCAGGTCTACCTCGAGAAATTTCCGGGAAGCGTTGCCATTTCCGCGCGCACCGGCGAAGGAATCGCGGACCTCGTCCCCGCGTTGCAGGATACCCTCAGTTCGTGGCGCCTTCGTTCTCGCTACAAGGTGCCGCAGAGCGAATCGGCCTTGCTCGCAGAGGTGCATCGCGTCGGGCATGTCCTTGAGTTGCGCTATGACGGTGAGTTTGCCCAGTTGGTCGCGCACGTCCCGCCGCAGTTGGAACAAAAACTATTGCCCTTCCTCGATCCTCCAGTCGTGGCCAATCACTCGCCCGCCTGACGAACGGTGAATTGGTATGCGCGATGGGTAAACCGCTTCGGCCTCACCAATCGGCCCCGAGTCAGAAAACTGATTGTGGCGGTCATCGGTAGCACCGTTGTCCTGTTTGGGCTGGCTTTGATTGTCTTGCCGGGACCTGCCGCGCTCGTGGTTCCGCTCGGCCTGGCGATTCTCGCGACCGAATTTGCCTGGGCACGACGGATTATTCGGCGTGGTGGCGCAGTTTGGGGCCATGCCCGCCGCCGCTGGCGCCGGAGCAGCGCGGCGCAACCAGAGAGGTCGTTAGGCAATGACACGTAGGGAGCGAGCGAACAAACTGATGGAGGTACTGCCGAAGGTTTATCCGGATGCCCACTGTGAACTCGATTTCAAGACGCCGCTCCAACTGCTCGTCGCGACCATCCTTTCCGCGCAATGCACTGACAAACGGGTGAACATGGTCACGCCCGAGCTCTTCGCCCGTTATCGGTCAGCAGCGGATTATGCCAGGGCGCGACCGGCCGAACTGGAAAAGGCGATTCAATCGACGGGATTTTTTCGGAACAAAACCAAAAGCATCCGCGCCGCGAGCGCAGCGATTGAAAAAGAGCACGGCGGCCGGGTCCCGCAGACGATGGCCGAGTTAAACGCCTTGCCGGGAGTTGGCCGGAAGACTGCCAATGTGGTTCTGGGGAATGCCTTCCACAAGAACGAGGGCATAGTGGTAGATACCCACGTTGCGCGACTCTCAGATCGACTCGGCCTGACGACGGAGAAAGATCCGGAAAAAATCGAGCGCGACCTGATGAAGCTAATTCCTCGAGGAGAGTGGACCAAGTGGAGCCACTGGCTCATCTGGCACGGGCGTCGCCGCTGCTTCGCGCGCAAGCCCGATTGTCGCAATTGCGAATTGCTTCGCCTTTGTCCTTCGGGCAGGAAATTCATCCGCGCAGGCGAAGCGCGGGCTTAGTCTGAACTCGCTCTTCCGGGCGACCCTGCTTACGGTCGCCGCGGTGGCCTCGGAGCGTTTTCGCAGGCGCTCGAATTCATTCTGAAATTTCTGCAACTCCTCATCGGAGAGGGTTTCCAGATCCATCAGGCGATTGCGCGCTCCGGAGACGCTGCGAATCAGTTCGTCAAGCTTCAAGCTGGATCGCCTTCGAGTCGCGGTTCTGGGTGTTTTGGATGAGGAAGACCATCAGGAAAGTGACAATTGTGGTGCCCGTGTTGATGATCAGTTGCCAGGTATCGGAATAATGAAAAATGTGGCCCGGTCAATCCCCAGACAACGATGACCGAGACAGCGCCCATGAATGCCCAGGCGGTTCCGAGGACCGCGGAGGTTTTCCGGGCGGCGACGCGGAAGGCGTCCTGGACAAGACAGAAGATGTCCCGCTTGTCCGGCGTCTCTCGCGTCTTTCGGTTGTTGGCTTTCTTAGCGATGGCAACTATTGGATCGCGTCAACCGAGCGGGTTGCGCGTCTTCCTTCGCGTCTATTTCTCAGGACGCGCTTCTTTCGCGGACCCGAAAGCCCGGGCGAGGCGAAGCCGCAACGGCTCGCTAGGAAGTGGTTTCGGAGCGGCCCTTTTCGGGCGGCGTCGATAAGGACTCCACCTTCAAAACGCCGCTGCGAATATTGAGATCGCGCTGCGGGAAGGGGATCTCGATGCCGGCTTCGCGGAATTTCCTGTCGATGGCGAAATTTAAATCGCTCTGGTAGCGGCGCGGCCGGTGGCTCATCTCGTTGCTCCAGGCAACCAGCTCGAAATTGAGCGAACTGCTGCCGAACTCGACAAAGAAAACGCTCGGCGCAGGATCCTCCAGGGTGTGCGGATCCTCCGCAGCCGCTTCAATCAGCTTCCTCCGCACCTTCTCGACATCGCTGCCGTAGGCCACGCCGACCGGAATGCGAAAGCGCACTTTCGGATCGCCGTATGTCCAGTTCGTGACCGGCGAATCGATGAATTTCTGATTCGGGATAATGGTGGTGATGTTGTCGTTCGTCACCACCACCGTGCTCCGTGCGCGAATTTTCAGGACCTGACCGGTGACACCGCCGACCTCGACCCGGTCCCCGATCGTGATCGGTCGCTCGGCGAGAATGACGAGGCCGCTGATGAAATTGCTCGTGATATTCTGCAGCCCGAAACCGATCCCGACGCCGACCGCGCCGGCAAAGACGGTGAGCGCTTCGAGGTGGATCCCGGTGTTTTGCAGGACGATGAAAATGCCGACAACGAGGACGACATTGGAAGCGATCTGCGAAATCGCATATTGCAGCGAGCGGTCGAGGCCGCTGTGGACGAGGAAGCGGTTAAAGAGAAAGCGTTTTGTCCGCGACGAAATCCAAAAAACTAAAATTAGCAGGCCGACGAGCAGAAAAATCTGCAGGAGGCTGATCGAGACGCCGGGCATCGGCGCGCTCCAGGCGAGGGGAATCCCGAGGCCGTTGATCGCGCTGATCGTGAAGAAGACGAGCGCGGCGACGCTTAGGATCGTCGTAATGACCGCGACGAAATTGGCGTCGAGTTTGAAGCGGCTAAGGAATCGCCTGACGGCTCCGCTCTGGAGGAACTTGGCGCAGATCAACCCCAGGCCCATGAGCCCGACAAAGGCCACCACTCCGAGGAGAGAGATGTGGTATTTGCCGAGGTCGAAGAGCGGCGTGCTCAACCAAAGGAGGTTCACGCTCTATTTTTCGCCTGCCCGAGAGAGACCGCAAACTGGGAAACAAAAAACACGACCGAAGCCGTGTCTTAGGTTGCAGGCACAAACACGCCCCCGGAAGCGGGCTGTTATTCCTTATTGGCCTTTTCTTCGATGTATTTTACCACGTCGCCGACGGTCTGCAGTTTCTCAGCATCTTCATCCGGCACCTCCACCGAAAATTCTTCTTCGAAAGCCATTACCAGCTCGACGATGTCGAGTGAGTCAGCCCCCAGGTCTTCGATGAACGATGCGTTGGGTGTGACCTGCTCTGGATTCACGCCCAATTGCTCGACGATGATATCCTTCACTTTTTCTTCAATCGGTTTATCCGCCATACAAATGATTCTCCTTAATTGGCTTCTGTGGGTGACGGCTTAAAGGTGCCGCGACACGTTGGCAACTAAAATAATTGGATTCGTTGTCAATTTATTTCGCCTTCCCGGGCCCCGTTTGGGAAGTCAAATCGCGTCGCCGATTTTACATCCGCGCGCCTTCGCGTACAGACTCTCATGTCCGAGGAAAAGAGCACGCCGGATCTTTTTGATCTGAAGTTTTTGCCCGCCTGGGTCAAGGAAGAGCCCCACGCAAACCGTTACGCCGATTTTGCCGGGGAAGAGAGTGGCCCCCCCGGCGCCCGCGATCGCCGCGACCGCGGCCGCGACCGCCCGGGTGGTGAGCGGCACAACCGCGGACCGCGGCCGCGCCGCGGAGAAGAAAGGAAACGCGACCCACGCGAGCGTGAACGCCATCCGGCGATGTCGCGTCCAACCCAACCCGTGCCGCGGGAGGAGCCGGCTGTGCCGATGCCGGCCGTTGACGTACGGTTTGTCCCTGATGCGCGTGTCCTGGCGAGTGTCCTCGCGCAAATAAAAAGCAGCCATCTCGCCTATTCGGTTTTTTCGCTTGCGCGGATGTTTCTCGATAAGCCGGAGCGTTACGATGTGCATCTCAAAGCAGAAACCGTTGCGTTCTTCCAATTAGGCGAGCATGGCCCTGTGGCGCGGGACCGGCGCGTCCTCGAGAACGGTGCTTTCCTGAGTGAAAAAGACAATTTTTATCGCACCGAGGTCACTCAATCTGAACCAATCAAAGGCAATTACACCTCGGTGGCGCGCTGCCGGCTAAGCGGGACCTTGCTGGGTCCGACCAATCATCACGCTTATCAGCCGCAGTTGCGCAGTCTCTATGAGCAGCGTTTCAGCCGGCGAATGAGCTTTGCCGATTATCAGCGGCAGATTGAGATCGTCTCCAACCCTGAGGCGGTCGAGCGCTGGAAAGAAGAGGCGCGCAGCGTCACCACCTACCTGACGTTGCAGGGCGAGCCAGCGATGACATTTCCGAGTGCGGCTGAGACCGAGCGTCATTTTCGCCAGACCTATCTGCCGGATCTCCTCCGGAACACGGCGGAATTGGCGCTCGACGGTGTCGTTAGTCGGCGGCTTCCCGATCGTTCATTAGGCCGGGTCATCGAGGACGTCTGGGCCCAGGAATTTCGCTCCCCCACCAGAATGATGCAGGAGCTTATTGCTGCCTTTCGGCAAAATGCGCTGCACATTTTTCGGCATCGCAAGGGGATGCTCTTCGTTTCATCCATCCGGGCCCGACCCTTTCAGCATGGCAATTCTTCGGTTTCTCCATCCGTCTCCGCCATCCTCGCGGCGGTCGGCGAGAACCCCGGGATCAACCGCAAACAATTGCTGGAGAAATTACCGCCTAACGAAGTCGACGAACCAGATGCCGCGGAGAAGAGGAAACTTGCGATCGCTTCCGACCTGCACTGGCTGATTAGTGAGGGGCATGTGATCGAGTTCAATGACGGTGCCCTCGATTTGGCCAGGAAAAAGGCGCCAGCCCAGGTGAGCGCGGAGACCCCGAATGGGAGCGCCGAAGCGCCCGTTGAGCCTAACGAATCGAGTGCGGCCTCGACCCCGCCCGCGATTGAAACAGCGTCTCCGGCAGTCGCCGACGAAGAAGCGGCCTCGGTGACGGAACCCGTCTCAGGGCCGACTAAGGAAAGTGGCCAAAGCGAGTTGCCCGAAGCAGACGAAAAAGTCCGCGTCGCGGATTAGGCGGCGATCAGGCCGGCCTTTTTTAAAGTCGCGTAGGCGCCGTTCTTATTAATCGTTTTCAGGCCGCGTGCCGTCACTTTGATGCGCACGAATTTCTTCAACTCCGCCACCCAGATTCGTTGCTCGTGCAAGTTTGGACTAAAGGTGCGGGGCACATTCTTGGTCACGTGACGGCCGACGCCGCCCTTCTTCTTCGCCATACCACGGCGGTGAATCACGCTGCCGCGCGACGGTTTTGATCCTGTGATGCTGCAAACTTTTGACATAAGCCGGGCTTGAGAGGGGCGTAAGCTGCCGTCAGTCGCCGTGATGGTCAAGGAATTCCTTGCGTCTTTGAGCAGGCTGAATTCTTCACCGCTCCTTGCAAAAAGATTACGAGTTCCTTGCAGGAACCGCCAAGCTCGCCCGGCGGATGCCATGGCAGATTGCCCGTCAACGCTTTGCAGTTGAACAGCCGTCCCAAACCGTGGTCAAATCCACTTCCCTCGAATTCGGTCGGCGCCGCGTTTCGTATGAATCACAAAAACAATCATAAACTGCGCATCGGAATTGTCGGGGCCGGGGAGATTGTGCGCCAGCGACATTTGCCGGCCTTGCTCGACCATCCCGATGTCGATGTCGTCGCGGTCTGCAACTCAAGTTACGAGAGCGCCGATAGATTTTGCCGCGAGAACGCGCCCCAGGCGACGCCGATGCAGAATTGGGCGGAATTACTGGGGATGGCCGGTCTCGATGTCGTCTGGATCGGCACGCCCCCTTATATGCATTCGGCCATCGCCGTCTCGGCGCTGGAGGCCGGGAAACACGTCTTTTGTCAGGCGCGTATGGCGATGGATCTCACCGAAGCGACGGAGATGCTGACGGCTTCGCGCCGTTATCCCGAGCTCGTCACGATGCTCTGCCCGCCGCCACATGGGATGCGGGGGGACCTGCTCGTGCAAAAGTTACTCGCCGAAAAGGTTCTTGGCCGTCCGCACTATCTCCGGCTGCAAAGTCTGAACAGCGCGTTTCTCGATCCCGACGCGCCGGCCCATTGGCGACAACGGGTTGAAATAAGCGGCCTCAATACGCTGACCCTGGGGATTTACGCAGAGGTCTTGCAGCATTGGTTTGGTGACATTACCGGCGTTTTTGCGCGCGGAAAAATTCTCCAGCCGATGCGCCAGGGCTACGAAGTGACAATTCCTGATTGGCTGTCCGTCCTTTGCACTTTTGCCAACGGGATGGAAGGGACGCTCGAATTCAGCGGCGTCGACGCGCACTCGCCTGCCGATCGGCTCGAAGCTTATGGGGATCTTGGGACGCTGACCTATGACTTTGGCGCGGACGTCGTCCACGCCAGCCGGATCGGCGATCGGGCGCTCCACGTCGCCGAGTTGACGCCGGACCTGGAGACGAACTGGCATGTGGAGGACGATTTCATCGCCGCGGTGAAATCGCGGGGACGGATCAATCCTCATCCGGATTTTGAGGATGGCGTGCGTTATATGCGAGTCGTGCAGGCGGTCGCCGATTCGCGGGAGCGCAACGAGTGGGTGGCGATCGAGACGTCCTCGCCTAACTAACACGCTCTTCTTCTTGTCATTCCTGATTCGGCGAAGCGCGAAGTGGGACTTCGCCGTTCGAATTCGCCGCTTCTCGAAGGACCCGCGCATTGCAAGAGCGAGGTCCCTCGCCGTCTGCGCGGCTCGGGATGACAGACTTCTTCGCTACAACATCGAGCCGCGCAAAATGACGAGCGCGATAGTGAAGTAAATAATCAATCCGGTGACATCAACCAGCGTCGCGACAAATGGCGCGGAAGACGTTGCCGGATCCGCGCCCAGGCGGCGCAACAAAAAAGGCAACATGGAACCCGAAAGCGATCCCCAAAGCACCACTCCAACGAGCGCAATCCCAACGGTCAGAGCAATCAGCATCCAGTGCGGCCCATAGACATCCGAGAACTGCGCCCAGACCGCCACCCGCAGAAAGCCGATCGTCCCAAGCACGCAACCGAGCATCATTCCTGCCACGACTTCCTTGCGCATCACCTTCCACCAATCGCGCAGCGTCACTTCGCCCAATGCCATCGCGCGGATGATCAACATCGACGCTTGCGAGCCCGAGTTGCCGCCGCTCGAAATGATCATCGGAAGGAAGAGCGCAAGGACGACGGCCTTCGCGATTGCACCCTCGTAATAGCCCATCGCCGAAGCCGTCAGCATCTCGCCGATGAATAGCACCACCAGCCAGGTCGCGCGCTTGCGCACCATCCGCCAGAGCGGGATTCGCATGTAAGGCTCCTCCATCGCTTCCATGCCGCCGAACTTTTGGATGTCCTCGGTCGCTTCTTCCTCCGCGACGTCGAGCATGTCGTCGATTGTCACCAGGCCGACTAGCACCCCGCTCGAATCGACTACCGGGAGCGCGGTTCGATCGTATTTGCGGAAAACGTTAACCGCGTCCTCCTGCGAATCGGTGACGTTGAGCGCGATGAAATTCTCATCCATCAGATCGCTCACTTTCATCTCCAGCGGCTTAAGGAGAAACTCGCGAATCCGGATGTCGTCGACCAACTTGCCGCGGTCATCGACGACATAGATCACGTTTAGTGTTTCCGAATCCTGGCCATGCTCGCGGATGTAATCGAGCACTTCCTTGACCGTCCAGGCGGCATCGACCGCAACCAGATCCGGCGTCATCAAACGCCCGACGCTGCCCTCCGGATAACCAAGGAGCGACTGCGCGATGCGGCGCTCTTCCGGTGTCAGGAGGCGGATGAGTTGTCGTGCCGCCGCGCTCGGGAGCTCTTCGAGCAAGGCAGTGCGGTCGTCCGGCGACATCTCGTTGAGGATCGAGACGACCTGTTCGTGGGCCATGCCGCGGAGCAGTTTTTGCTGCGCCTCGACGTCGACGTCGAGATACTCGAAAACGTCCGCCGCCAAAGCGTGCGGCAGAATCCGGAAAATAATGACCTGCTCGTCTTCCGGAAGATCGAGGATGATCTCGGCCACATCGGCTGGTGGCATCTCGGAAAAGAGCTCGCGGAGCGCGGTGAAATTCCGTGCCTCGATCATGCTCTGGATTTCGGGTATGAGAATTTTGCCGACCATGGTTAGGCAAACGCGCTCACTGTAGTGGCGCTCTATGACGGCCGAAAGCGAGGAATGCAAGCGCAGGTTCGATCCTCCCGGCATCCCGCGCGGACCTGGGTCGACTCCATTCTGGGCGAGTCGTTTTGCCGGTGTTCAGTCTGTGGCCGGTTACCAGATTCTTACTCGGATCGTTAGGCCGGCGAGCACGGAGAATTCGCAGGGAAAGGCCTTGGTCAACCCTGCCTGGCTGGACACATACGCACGGCTTTCGTACAATCGGCACTGTGATCGCCACCACTTCTTTAACTCTGCTTCCGGCCTTCCTCCGCGCCGCTCGCGCTCTCTCGGTTTTCGCATTGGCTCCGTTCGCCTGCTTCCTATTCGGCCAAAGCGTTCTCGCCGGCAGCGCCACCTGGAACCTCAACCCCCCGAGCGGTGATTGGAATACGGCCGCAAACTGGGCGCCGATGACCATTCCGAATAGCTCCACCGATACCGCTACTTTTGATGTTTCAAACCTGACCGGCATTTCCTTTCAGACCAACACCATTAGCGTTAACCGGATTGTATTTAACCCAGGTGCGAGTGCTTTCACCATTACCGCGGGCACACTGAACAACGGTGCCTGGCTCAGCATTTATGATGGCGGGGTCGTAAATAACTCGGGAACGACGCAGAATTTCGTGGCCGCTGGGATATTTGGCGGAAACGACAGTCTCTTGAACTTTTTTGGAGCAGCCACTGCCGGAACCGACATTGTTTATACCAACAAGAATTACGGCCAAATGTATTTTTACGGCGTCTCCAGCGCCGACCATGCGACGTTCGTGAATGATAGTGCAGGTACCGGCACGAAGAGCATCACTTTTCGAGAAAACTCAAGCGCTGCCAACGGGATCTTCAGCAACGGCGCATCCGGGACCATTGGGAGTTTTATCAACTTTTGGGACAACTCGACCGCCGGAAATGGTTTTTTCACAAACAAGGGAGAGGGCGCAATCAGTTGCCGAATTGTCTTCATCAACGATTCAACCGCCGGCGCTGCAACGATCGTCAGTGAGGGCGGTGAGGATGGACAGGGTGCTGTCGTTTCCTTCAATTCCACGGCCACCGCCGACCATGGCAACCTCGTCTTCAAGGGCGGTATCCCGAGACGGCCATTTTCCGGGGCTCACGGTGACTTTTTCTTGAACGCGACCGCAGGTGAAGCGCTGCTCACCGTTGAAGGCTCCTCGGCCAGCGGCGCACCCGGAGCAAGTGTGACCTTCAACGACACCAGCACCGCTGGTAATAGCACGTTGATTGCAACGAATGGGCCTGCGACCAACACCGGCGGGGTGATTTCGTTTATCGGAGATTCTCTGGGCGATAGGGCGCGCGTGGAACTCTCGGGACCGGTCGGCAGCGGGACCTTGACGATCGAATCGCACAATTCTCCTGGAATTACGACCGGGTCCATTGAAGGCGCCGGATTGATTAACTTGGGGGCAAACAACCTGACAGTTGGGAGCAATAACCTGAGCACTACCTTCTCCGGAGTGATTAGCGATGGGCAGAGCGGCAATGTCGGCGGGTCGCTCACGAAGGTGGGCGCGGGCACACTCACCCTGAGCGGAGCCAATACATACACCGGGGGCACCAGCGTTAGTCAAGGCACGCTGGTCGTGAGCAACGGCAGCGGTTCCGCCTCCGGCACCGGTGCGATCACAGCCAGCGCCGGAACTCTGGGCGGAAGTGGGACAGTTACCGGCCCAGTGATCATTGGCTCCGGCAGTGGCATGGGTGCAGTTCTTGCGCCAGCGGCCGGAAGCAAAATGGCGGCTACGTTCACCACCTCCAGTCCGCTCTTGCTCAATGCGGACGCAAGTTACCTCTATACCGGGAGGGCAAAGGGTCGACAGGCGAAAACGGATCTGGTGGTTGCGAACGGCGTCACGATCAGCGGCGCTACGCTGTCCTCGCGGCTCAAAGTAACCGGGAGTCTGCAGGCTGGCACAGTCTTCACTGTTATCAGCAACACGAGTTCGAATCCGATCAATGGCGCTTTCAACAACCTGCCCGACGGTGCGATTGTCGTAGTGGGTGCGGCTAGCTTTCAGGCGAGCTACGAAGGCGGAGACGGAAATGATCTCACGCTGACTGTCGTGCCGTGATCAGATTCCGGCGGATCCGCTGACCGCTCCCTAATAACGGGATTCTCATTTTGCGCGATGTCCATTTCAGCGGTCTCTTCGCAGCGACCTCGATCGAAGGCTTTTTAGCATCTCGACCTCCACCTTGAGATACTCGAAAACATTGCTCGCGCCGGGGTTGTGCTTTCGATTTGGGCTATAAGGATCTTGTCAGCGATGGTTAGGCAAACGGCGTTGTAGCGGCGACCCGTGACCGCCGGGCAAGGGTTGCAAGCCAGGCATCCGGCGATCATGGAGCGGCCGCTACAATCATCTACCGCCCATCACCGCTTGGATTTTCCCCGAAACCGGTCAAACTAGAGCCGATGACTTCTTCTCCTGCGGGGCCGCTCATCCGGCGCGAAATTGACGATGAAGGGATCTGCGTCTTGACCTTCGATCGGCCGGATTCGGGCGCGAACATCTTCGACGCTGCCACCTTGCAAGACCTGAGTGAGCATCTCGATTTCATCGAAAAGCAAACCGATCTTAAGGGCGTAATCGTGACCTCGGCGAAGAAGTCGATCTTCATCGCGGGCGCGGATTTGCAGACGCTGCTTCGTCAGGCCGAGGCTGGTGAATTGCGCTCCTTCATTGCTGAAGGTCAACGCATCTTCAATCGGCTGGCCGCGTTGAAAATTCCCACGGTGGCGACAATCCACGGTGCTTGTGCCGGCGGCGGTTACGAGATCACGCTCGCTTGCGACCACCGGATCGCGTCGGAGGCGCCGGCGACGCGGATTGGCCTGCCGGAAACGACGTTGGGTCTTGTCCCGGCATGGGGAGGCGCGACGCGCCTCCCGCGGCTGATCGGTCCGGAGAAAGCCGCCGAAGTCATTTTGAAAGGCAAGCTGTATGCCGCGCAGGAGGCTCTCAAGCTCGGCCTCGTCGACGTGGTGATCGCGCAAGACAAGATGCTCGAGGCTGCCAGGGAGGCCTTGCGGAAACAAGGCTCTCCGGAGGGACCCGCATCCGAACCTCAAACTTCGGGGACTGGAGCGGCCACACCAATCGAAATACCAAAGGGCCAAAACCCCGCCCCGGCCCGAGCGGCTAAAATCATTAGTCAAAGCCTGACGACTTCGGTCGATGAGTCGCTCGCTCGCGAGCTCGACGCAATCGTCGAGCTGGGAGAAACGGAATCGACCCGCAACCTGATCCGCAATTTTTTCCTGGCCGATCGTTACCGCAAAGGAACGAGCAAAGCGTCGGTCGAGAAGTTTACTCACGCCGCTGTCATCGGTGCGGGCGTGATGGGCTCGGGAATCGCGC
The DNA here is from genome assembly GCA_963720895.1 of uncultured Verrucomicrobiae bacterium. Classification (GTDB taxonomy): domain Bacteria; phylum Verrucomicrobiota; class Verrucomicrobiia; order Chthoniobacterales; family UBA10450; genus Palsa-1392. The sequence goes on along the minus strand of CAVRGZ010000003.1, from coordinate 3,433 downwards.
AGTGGCTTAGCTCTCGCGGCATTTCGGTCATCCTGCGCGATGTCAGTGCCGAGCTGCTCGATCGCGGCCTGGCCAACATCGAGAAAACGTACGGCGAAGCGGTCAAGCGCGGCCTGATGAGCGAGGAAAAAGCAAAAGAGGGGCGCTCCCGCGTCGTCGCCTCGGCCAATCCAGGACCGCTCCGCGAGGTCCAGATTGTGATTGAGGCAGCTTCGGAGAAACTCGAGATCAAGAAGGCGATTTTTCACGATCTCGATTCAAAGATCGACGACACCGACATCCTCGCGACCAATACCTCCGCCCTCTCGATCAGTATTCTCGCGGCCGAGACAAAACATCCGGGGCGCGTTGTTGGATTGCATTTTTTCAACCCGGTCAGCCGGATGAAGCTGATCGAAGTCGTGATCGGCCGCCAAACTTCCGACGAAACGAAAGAGCGCTCGCTGGCCTTTGCCCGTCAGATTGGCAAGGTGCCTGTGGTCGTCAGGGACAGTCCCGGGTTTCTCGTCAACCGGGTTCTTTTTCCCTATCTGCTGGACGCGGCGGAGCTTTGGGAACAGGGGGTCGAAGCGAAGAAAATTGACGCCGCGCTCCTGGAGTGGGGGATGCCGATGGGTCCCTTGCGTCTGATCGATGAAATCGGCGTCGACATCACGGTCGATATCGCGGCCACGCTTGAGAAATCGTTAGGCGCGCGCGCTGGCACACCTGCGATTCTACAAAAAATGCAGGCGGCAAAAATGCTCGGCCGCAAAACGGGAAGCGGGTTTTACAAGTACGAAGGAAAACAGCAATCGGCTAACGAGAAGATCGGGCAGTGGCGCGGCCTCGCCGCGCCCACTGTAGCTGGGGACGCCGTCCCCGGCCGGCAACCAGACGACGCGCCAGGTGGGCCGGGGTCGGCGACCCCAGCTACAGAGACGGGCGAGGACCTCGCGCTCAGACTCGTCTACCTGATGGTCAACGAAGCCGCGCGCTGCCTCGAGGAAAAGGTCGTCGCGGCGCCCGAGGATGCCGATTACGGAATGATTCTCGGGACGGGGTTCGCACCTTTGCGCGGCGGACCGTTGCGATTTGCAGACCATTTCGGTATCGCGGAAATGGTCCGCGCCGGCGCCCGGCACGGAGGCAAATTCCAGCCCTGCGATTTGCTCCGGCAACACGCGGAGAAGGGAACGAAATTTTATGAAGACACCGCTCGACGCCCCTGAAAAGCAAATCGCCGCAGAAACCGGCGCCCAATCCGCCGGCCGGGCGGACTCGTCCAGTGGCGAGTCGGCCAGGCCCGAAGCGCAATCCGTCATCGACACCTCGAAAATGTCGGCGGGCAAAGCCGCTGCCCTCGACCTTGCCGAAAGCTCGCGCGATCCGCTCGACGAGCGAGGCAGCTTCGCGAGTAACCTGTTTATTGGCCGCTACGATTTCGATCGCATTTTTCCCTACCCGGCGCAGAGCGCGGAAGATCGCGCAAAAGGCGATCCTTTCCTCAAAGAATTGCGCGAGTATCTCGAGGCCAATGTCGACGCCGACGAGATCGATCGCACCGGCGAAATTCCGCAGAAGAACATCGACGACCTTTTTGCGATGGGCGCGTTCGGGATCAAGATCCCGACCGAGTACGGGGGGCTCGGCTTGTCGCAAATGAACTATGGGCGTGCCGCCATGCTGCTCGGCAGTTGGGATGCGAACCTGACCGCGCTTGTCTCGGCGCATCAATCGATCGGTGTGCCGCAGCCGCTCCTTATTTTTGGCACTGAAGAACAAAAGAAAAAGTATTTGCCACGCGTCGCACGCAAGGAGATCTCCGCCTTCGCGCTCACTGAAACGGACGCCGGTTCCGATCCCGCCAACATGAGCCTGCGCGCGGAAGCGACCGAGGACGGCTCGGCCTTTATCCTCAACGGCGAAAAACTCTGGTGCACTAATTTGATCAAAGCCGGCGTCCTCGTGGTCATGGCAAAGACCGCGCCGAAGATTATCAAAGGCAAAGAGCGCAAACAGATCACGGCCTTCATCGTCGATGTCGATTCGCCCGGCCTGGAGATCACCTATCGCTGCCACTTCATGGGGTTGCGCGCGCTCTATAACGGCATCGTCAAATTTACGAACGTCCGCGTCCCGCGCGAGAACCTGATCGCGAACGAAGGGCAGGGATTGAAAGTTGCCCTAACGACACTGAACACCGGTCGCCTGACCATTCCCGCGGCCTGCGTCGGCTTGTCGAAACGGCTCCTCGAGATTTGTCGCAAATGGGCCGGCGAACGGGTGCAATGGGGTGTCCCGATCGGTCAGCACTATGCGATCGCGGGCAAGATCGCGGAGATGGCCGGCAATGTTTTCGCGATGGAAGCGATTACTTTTCTAACCAGCGCGCTGGTCGATCGGAAAGCAGGCGATCTGCGGATCGAAACTGCGATGTGCAAAATGTGGGCGACGGAGGCGACCTGGCGGATCGCCGATGAAGCGATGCAGGTGCGTGGCGGTCGTGGTTACGAGACGGCCCAATCGCTCGCCGGCCGGGGCGAGGAAGGCATTCCGGTCGAGCGTTTCCTGCGTGACTGCCGGATCAACCTGATCTTTGAAGGCTCGAGCGAAATCATGCGCCTCTTCATTGCACGCGAAGCGCTCGATCCGCATCTCAAAGTGGGCGGCGCGATTTTTAACACGCAGCTGCCGACTTCCGAGCGCGCGAAAGCAGTTTTCAAGTCGGGAAAATTTTACGCGAGCTGGTATCCGAAACAGTGGATGGGTGGAAGCACCGGCGATCTCGAGAAGTTGCATGCCGACCTGCGTCCGCAGGTGCGTTATGCTGCCGGAGCGAGCAAGCGACTCGCGCGCGGGCTGTTCCATGCCATGACGCGTTTCGGTCCGAAGCTCGATCGCGAACAATTGTTGCTCGCGCGATTTGTCGGGATCGCGACGGAATTCTTTGCCATGAGTGCGACCTGCGCTTTGGCGCAGCATAAGATCGACAGCGGCGAGCCGGCCGAGGAAATTCTTTCGGTCGCAACCTACTTCTGCCGCTCCGCGAAAATGCGGATCGACTCCCATTTCGCCGGCACTTCGCAGAATGCCGACCGGGCCGGTTACGATCTGACGCAGGAGCTGTTGGCCGGACAACACTCGGATCTGCGCAACGGGATTGTCTAGTCACCCGAGCGTAGTCCGGTCGGATCCTGGAACATGACTCTTCGGGAATCCCTCGACTGCTCTGGTGCCCGCGGGATTCATTCGGGATGACAAATTACTGCAGCGGTTGACCCTGCACTGCCTCACAGCTACTCTCGACGGATGAGTATGCCATCCATGCTCACCGAGGCGACCCGCACTCCTTCCAGCGGGCGCATCAGTGCGAGCCAGAAACCCGAATCCGAACCGAAATCACCCGTCCTCCGGCAGATCGCCGAGCATGTCTTGCTCGATGGATTTCGGA